>NZ_JAUOQQ010000001.1:0-607719 GCF_030547675.1 Photobacterium sp. 2_MG-2023 | reverse complement strand
TCCGAGAAGTGGACGCACCCGGTACAGAACTGGAATCTGACGCTATCCCAGTTGAGTCTCCACTTCCCGAACAGGGTTGATCAATATGTGGATCTGTGACTTATGCTGACACAGAACTATGAACACCCTCGCGACAACTGCTCGGCAAATGCCTGACAATCTTTGCAATAGCACACCACGCGGTTGCCGGACGACGGCGCGGGCACCTCTGCTGCCCCATGTAACTCACCGCATTCACACTTTAGCTGAATTGTCGCCATGCACTCTCTCCCTGCTCAATGAGATTTACTGTGTTGTCGCTGACGGGTTTGCTTTGACGTCGGCCATACTAGCATTCAAATCCAACACCATCCGCTCTTGCAACTGTAAGGCATACTCTCTCAGACGCTTTGCATTATTCGCAAACTTTGCACCGCCACATGCTATCCCTTTGTAGGTAATATCCGGGCTTGAATAAACAGGCAGCCACTCATCTGCATAGGCCATCACAGTACCTTTCCCACCACATCTATAACCAAATGCATAAGGCCGGAATGCGTGTTGCTGATGTAAAGCCGTGATCTCTTTCAATTCATCTATTCGCACATCTATCTGATCTGAGAGAGTATCTATATCATGTTCGGCACCGGCCAGGTGTCCTAGTTCATGCTCAAGTATGTCACTGCTGCAGGCTAAATCAGCAATAAAGAACTGAGGGTAAACATCCACATATGTCATGCCGCACTGTTCCGGTAATGTGTTTGTAGATCGCTTAGTACTGAACAGCACGCCATAATAATGATTGGGTCTGGACGCGGACGCCTCAATCTGCTCAAAGTGATGGTACTCAAGCAAGTCGTGTACAAGTGTAATCTCATCAAACTCCACAAGATTCAATTCATCAGCAACCACAACCTGATGAAATGTACGACGCATAGGCACGCAAGAGTTTTTCAGAATCTGGTTAGATGTTTGTATCCAACTGTCGATGATACTGCTCCTGACAAACGGTGAATAATCCTCCATCGCCTCTTTTGACACAAAAAAGGTAATCGGGGTATCTACGACGTCCGTTATTTCGCATTCAGGCAACTGCAACTGATTAGATGAAGCAGCACCATCAAAAGCAAGCGTTAAAACAATTAAATACAACAGGATAGATAACACATCAGTTTCTCGCCACCAAGAAGAGCTCACTATAACAACCATGATGCATAACATCGCATTGTATTAAGGTTAATGTGCGACGATGCACATTTCCTCAACTCGACGATTTCAACGTTATCCCGGTCAGACACATTTTGGCTGAGCTCAGTTATAGCGTTACAACCTGTCAGTGAAAGAGACACGTCAATGCCGGATAAGCTCAACGATTTCAGTACCAAACTGTTAATCAATCAGGCGTTAATTGATCATCAAATAGCCTGCAGAGAATCGCTGTACGACTTTAATCACTCGCGCCCCAGTGAGCAGCAAAAACGGCAAGACATCCTGAACAAGATCCTCAAACAATGCCAGGGCACACATATCGAACCCCCCTTTCGCTGCGATATGGGCAGCAATCTTTCTATTGGTAAAGGCGGGTTTATTAATTACGGTCTAATTGTGCTGGATATTGCACCCGTCACTATTGGCGACCATGTGTTGATTGGCCCAAACGTTCAACTTAGTGCGGCCGGCCATCCGGTGCTGTTATCAGAACGGGTACAACCCTATGCCTGTGGCGATCCCATCACGATTGGCAATCATGTGTGGATTGGCGCTGGATCCATTGTGTTGGGAGGGGTTTCGATTGGCGATAACACAGTGATTGGCGCAGGCAGTATCGTGGTGAAAGACATCCCTTCAAATGTGATCGCTGCCGGTAACCCATGCAAGGTTCTCAGACGCATCGAACATGGTCAATTACCCACAGAAGAAGAGATTCAGGCGATGTATCATCAATTAGGGTTAAAAGCGTAATTGCCCCCCCTTGAACATCATTGCTGACAACGGATATCGTTTTCTCAATTACAAATCATCATCAATAACATCGTCTACTTCAAAGGCAGATCCGATAAACCAGTCATCAACACGGCGAAAGCCTAAACCACTGAGGTCAGCGGCACTGAGGGCTGCAACGACAGACTCATGAAACAGAAAAACAGGTTTTTCTTCCAAGGTAAAAACAAGCCTTTTATCTAAAGGGACTTGATCCAGGACTTTTTCATCTAACGACAGTTTCAATAGAGTAAATCTGTCACCGACATAGGTCCCTAATATTTCACTCCGTTTTTTATTAATCGCTTGATGATGATTCCAGATATGCATGTAATAGTGTTCTGACCAAATTTTATCGCCATTGACGATATTGGTTTGATAAAAGTCCACGCCAGGTAAGTTAAACAGTGCCAGAACTTGCCTGAATTTTTCAGAGACCAATTGCTCTGCGGTTTCATGGTAATCACACGGTTGGAACTTAGCACGATTACCCTCTGAAATACCAACTCTTCCCAGTCCAATAACGTGCCTTTTCAAGGGCCATAGAGACATCAAATGCCCTAACCCTTCATCTGATCCTTCTATTTTATCTAACATATAATCCGTTGCACGACCACTTTCTTTCAACATATAGTATTGACTATCATATTTCATTTTCTTGCCATTATACGATTTGTCTTCAAATCGACTATCTCTCAAACTGTTGATAATCCAGAATATTGAAAAAACATATGGCCACCATAAACATTTTATGGCAGCCATCGTAGTAATAGTCTGTTATTCAAAGGCCGAACCAATTGACCATTCATCTACCCGTTCAAAACTTAGACCAGTGAGATTAGCCTCACGGAGTGCCTGCACAACTGTTTCATGGAATAAAAATGTTGGGTCTTCTTCTAATCTGAAGACGAGACGTTCTTCAAGTGGAATCTTATCTAAAAAATTTTCATCAAGTGATAAATATTCTAATATAAAATCATCATCAATATAAGCACCATCTATCTTTGATCTTCCTTTATTAATTGCTCTATGGTGATGCCAGACATGCATATAATAATGTTCAGTCCACGTTTTACTTCCGCTAACAATATTTGTTTGGTAAAAATCCACACCAGGTAAATTAAACACCTGTAAAACCTGTCTAAATTTTTCAGAGACTAATTGCTCGGCTGTTTCGTGGTAATCACATGGAGTAAATCTGCTAGAATCACCCTCCAACACTTCTACAACACCGGGTCCAAATACACGCGGTTTAATCGATCGAAGTGACATTAGGTGCTCTAATCCTTCATCAGAACCATCAGCTTGTTCAAGCATATATGCACCTGACTCATGATTTTCTCTCAATATATAGTACTGACAGTCGTATTTCATATTATTTTCGTGCAAGGAATTTCCCAATGAACAGACTCAGCCACAGGCCTCTGAGTCAATGTTTATCAAATCCAGCCGTATCTATCATTAAAGCCCCACTGAAGGGGGCAATATCAATTACAAATCATCATAAAAATCATCATCGTCTTCTTCAAAGGCAGATCCGATCGACCAGCTATCGACACGGCGAAAGCCTAAACCACTGAGGTCAGCGGCACTGAGGGCTGCAACGACAGACTCATGAAACAGAAAAGTTGGGTCTTCTCTCAATCGAAAAACCAATCTTTTTTCTAAAGGCACTTGATCCAGGACTTTCTCATCTAAGGAAAGATTTAATAAAGTAAATCTGTTACCAATATAAGTTCCTTTTATTTCACTTCGTTTTTTATGAATCGCCTGATGATGATTCCAGATATGCATGTAATAGTGTTCTGACCAAATTTTATCGCCATTGACGATATTGGTTTGATAAAAATCTACGCCAGGTAAGTGAAATGGATCCAGAACTTTCCTGAACTTTTCAGAGACCAATTGCTCTGCCGTTTCATGATAATCACACGGCTGAAATTTTGCGCGATTACCCTCTGAAATACCAACTCTTCCCGGTCCAATAACGTGCCTTTTCAAGGACCATAGAGACATCAAATGCCCTAACCCTTCATCTGATCCTTCTATTTTATCTAACATGTAATCCGTTGCACGACCACTTTCTTTTAACATGTAGTACTGACTATCATATTTCATTTTCTTGCCATCACACGATTCGTCTTCTCATTGACCATCTCTCAAACAGTTGACAATCCAGAATATTGAAAAACATATGGCCACCAGAAGCACTTAGGCAGCCATTGTAGTAATAGTCTGTTATTCAAAGGCCGAACCAATTGACCATTCATCTACCCGCTGAAAACTCAAACCTGTGAGATTCGCCTCACGAAGTGCCTGCACAACTGTTTCATGAAACAGGAATTTTGGCTTCTCTTCCAATGTGAATACTAAACGTTTTTCTAGAGGTATTTTATCTAGTACATTTTCATCTAATGATAATACTTCTAGAATAAAATCATCATCCACATAAGTTCCATCAATTTTTGATCTACCTTTATGAATTGCCTGATAGTTATTCCATATATGCATATAGTAATGTTCTGACCAAGTTTTATTTCCGCTAACAATATTTGTTTGGTAAAAATCCACACCCGGCAAATTGAACCCTTGCAACACCTGCATGAATTTTTCTGAAACTAATTGCTCTGCAGTCTCATGATAATCTGATGGTGTAAAAAAATCTGGATTTCCCTCAATAATTTCAACCACACCAGGACCAAGAACACGATGTTTAATTGAACGAATCGACATCAAATGCCTTAACCCCTGATCAGAAGTTCTTTTTTGTTCTAGCATGTAGCTGGATGAGTTACCACTTTCTCTTAAAAAGTAATAATCGCTATCATATTTCATTTTATTTACCCAATCGTAATGTACCGTTAAAATGACCTAGCCCGTAGTTATGATTTCTATTTCTCTTACAGACTTTGCTTCTTTGTAAACCAAGTTTCTTAGCTTCAATACTTTTAACATTACAGCACCCCAACCGACTGCCTTTTTTATAATCTCGATTATCCCAAGCAATTGTCCATGTAAAATCTTCAATATAACGCAAAACTTTATTACTTATTTTTTTCATATTAAACTCAAACTTTCCATTTAATATCTCTCGATTTTCTGCATGCTCACAGAGCTTACCTTTTTCTATTTTTCTTTTAACATCTAGAACAAGAGCTTTTGCTGACTTAGGATAAGATAGGTTTCTATCTTCTTCAATTAATACTGAGTTATAATCATTCATCTCAATTGTTACTTCTTTTTTTACATCTTCATTTAAAATATCCCTCTCTAAAACCTCAAGTTCAGTAATTGCACCTCGCTTTCTATTATATGCAATTCCTTTTGCATGATTACCTTTATGTCGCTGAACTGCTAACTCACAAGCCAAACTCATATCAGCAGGTAATGTCACTAAGTTATGAATCCCATTAATATCATAACTAAAATTGTCAAAAAGCTCTGAGAAAATATCACCTTTCACTGCTTCTTTAGGTATAACATGATGAACTTCTAACGAACTATTCCCAATAAACCATTCATGCTCGCTTGGAAAAGATTTATTTCTTTTCTTATAAGCATCTGCCATGTTTTTCTTATGTGGACCATCACCATTATTCCCTTTCCCCGGCTTCAACCGCTTCCGGTTCTTACATTTAGGGTCATCGCAGATCGGGCAATGTTTCGGCAGGTTCGTCTCATTATCCTTTTCATGCTGTTTTTTATCGTGGCGGTTGAGCGTGGTCTTTTTGCTGTCGGCGATCTTCATCAGCACATCAATCAAACCTTCAAGTGCTTTACCACCGTTTCGGGCAGTGACGCCACCGGTAATGGCGACTGCAGCAACGGGGGCACCGACGCCACCACTGACAGCACCGGCCAAGGCAGTACCGCCTGTAACAGCGGCAAAATCGATACCTTTTTGCGTACCCTGCGACACCGCCAGGCGCGTCAGTTCATCCGCTGGCATGGCTTCCAGAAAAAGGCGTGGCAGGCTGGCAAGATAGGCTCTGGTTTCCGGGTCCGATAGTAACAGCAAGAGTATTTCCATTGCCTGACTGGCTTCTTGCAGACCCAGTTTCACCCGGTCAACGCCCTTCAGTTTGCGCTGCATCACGTCTATGTCACCGGTCGCAATCGCTTCTACCAGTACATCAATGCCGATATCCGCTGCGTCCATCAACTCGCCGAATTCGCCAAAATCAGGCAGATAGTCGGTGACACCTGAGCTGATCCCCATGCCGGTGCTTTTCGCATAAGACCAGCTTTGCTCCAGAAATGACAAGTCATCAAAGGCGTCTTTACGGCTGCGCATTTCTGCCAGTTCTTCTTCAACGCTGGCCTTCAGTTCAGCAAACTGCTCTGCTGCGATCATCGGCGCGGTTGCAGCCTGTTGGCGGGCAGTTTGCACCATCTCGCCAACCAGGCCATTCAGTGCTTCAGGGATCGCTTCCCTGTGTTTTTCGAGCTCCTTTTCTGCCTTTTTGGCTGCTTCTTTATCACCAAACGTCACTTCTGCGCCGACTTGAGGCACGCCGTACAGCATCACACTGCCGTTCGCATCCAGTTTTCCTTCCTGTTTTTCGCCATTGGCGAACATGACAGAGTAAGGCACATAACCTGCTGGCGTTTGCTCCATGTCATCGTACGTCAGTCGAATCGCCAGCGGCGCTGGCAATGCGTTCAGCGAGTGCACCACATCGGTAATACTGCCGCCCTGCGTGGTACGCTGGTTATTGGTCGGCACCACCATGATGTTTTCGCCCTTGCTGCGGATGGTGTTGATTTTCTGTTTCAGGCCGTTCATCGCCGCTGAAATGTCATCAGGCAGGTTTTTACGGACCGTTTTCACCGATTCCCGATGGGCTTTGATGTTGTTTGAGATATAGGTATAACCACGGGTATCTGAGTGAAAAAGGATCGTTTCCAGCCGGGCATCCGTTTTTTCCAGAATGCTGCCGCATTCGCGACTGAGCAGGGTTGCCTTAGCGTCCCAGTCCAGGTTGTCCAGCCACTCATTCGGATTGCCGGTTCCCAGATGACGCATAGAAGCCAGCAGGTTATTGCCGGATTCCTCTTTGTGATAATTGACGAACAGATCAAACAAGACGCCGTCTGCTTCCATTATCGGCAGCATGGTGCTGATCAGGCCGAGGATGTCCTGCTCCGACACAGGCTGCTGGTCAAAGAAGTTGATCAGTCGCGCTGCGATCTCTTCTGCCTGACCCGGTTTGGGGTTCAATGGCAGATGAGCGCGAATTTCCACTTCCAGCATGTGGCGAAATTCAAGGCTGTCTGCCAGCGTTTCGCCCAAATAACCCCAGTGACGCTCTTGCAGATCGCCTCTTGGTACCCAGAATGGCACGCACATGTGCGATGCGCGGTCAAAAAACACCTCGTCATCAAGCGTGGCTTTTTCAGGATTGGCAGGGCGAGGATAATTGATTTTATAAGGCGCTGGCGCTTCACCATATTCAACGGTGCAGCCTTTGGTGGGCAAGCCGTCAACGATGGCTTCACCTGCGTTATTCAGTGTGCCTTCTGCCAGAACGGCACCGGATTCATCTTTCAGTTTGAAAGGGGCATTGGCGAGCGGTTTACCGGACGTATAACGACATTGAACACGCAGCGCATGGGTTTTATCTTCATCTGGCTGAACGGTCACCGACGGATTTTCACAACCAAAACACATGGTATTGCCTGCGTTCATGGTCATCATATCGGTTTTACGGGCCACCCCGACACCTTCAATTTTCACTGTGGAAGATGCCGTGGTGAATTTGGCTTCCGCTTCAGTCGTACCGGAAACAATGCCTTTTTTATCGCCGCCTGCATCGCCGGTGCTGCACGAAAACTGGCTGCTTTTCAGTGCAATGCTGTTACCACCATCGGCGGTGACTGTTGTGCTTCCATCGGCCAGATCGGCCGACTTGGCATTGTTTCCGTAAGGGATAGGAACAACGGGTGGCCCGACCGTTGTCATACATACATCAGGGACGGCAGCATTCGCTTCACCGCCAGACCCTTTATGAACAATACTCAGACCATCAGCACTGATAGTGACTCCCATGACGCTTTCCTCATGAACTGAACAAGAATACGGCGATATTCTATCAGATGCTTAGCGACTCATCCTATTGATAGAAAAGAAGAAACAGCCTGTCAAAATCACTTTTTTAGCTGTCATTACGACACTTGTTCATATCTGTGAAGCGGATCAATGTCGTCAAATTTTTGAACATCACGGGGTGTCTTGCATTCAAAATGTGCGGTGACTGAGTCCATCAAAGTGAAGACGATGGTTGATTTCAGCGTACTGAAGCACAGATCCAAATCCCATGGTCACACAGTCTCTTTGGGCTTAAGATCTCAGCTTTCCGTCACAGGTGTCCAGCTTTTATGCGCCTTCAGTGCACGATAATCAGCCAGAATGCCGTAAATGCAAGGCACCACGAACAACACCAATAGGCTTGCGGCCAGTAAACCGAACGTAATGCTGATCACTAACGGGATCATGACCTGCGCCTGCAGGCTGGTTTCGAATAACAAAGGCAGCATGCCAGCAATGGTGGTCACGGTTGTCAGTAACATGGCCCGGAGACGCGCTTCACTGGCTTTTCGGGCTGCATCCTGCAAGGACATCCCCTCCAGAACATTGGCTTTCACATAAGTCACCAGCAAAATAGCATTATTCACCACAATGCCAGCCAATGAGACAAATCCCACCATGCTGGGCATGGTCAGCGGATACCCCATCAACATATGGCCTGCAATCACACCGATCAGTGACAACGGAATCGCCAGCATCACAATCAGGGGTTCAGCATAAGTCCGGAACTGAATACTCAGCAGCACAAAAATACCGATCAATCCGATCAGAAACCCATTGCGGACCGAGGTCTGGGTGATGCGGCTGTTTTTTATCTCGCCCTCCACCTGAAGGGTGATGCCGGGAAAGCGGGTTTGCAATTCAGGCAGAAAACGCGCAAGTGTATCCGTCACCACCGCTTGGGCATTGGCTTTCTGGCTGTGAACTGCGCCAAATACAGTGACGGTCTGCTGACTGTCGATGCGATGAATCCGCGAGTAATCCCGCTCAAAATAGATATCAGCCACACTCAGCAAGGGGATACGGTCTCCGGTCCGTGGATGAAGCAAAGGATAATATTCCAGAGATTCAAGATTCAGCTGACTCTCGGCGGCAAGCTGTACTGTGATTTCCAGATCATCAATTCCCCGGTAAATCTCATCGACGGTCACACCATGAAATGCCTGCCGGAGCTGCGCTGCGGCCTGAGCAGATGTGAGGCCCGACGCCAAAGCTTCCGGTTTGAGTGTAAACCTGAGCTCGGGCTTACCCGGCCGTAAATCATCGAACACGTTATAGACGCCCGCATACCCTTTCAGCCATTGCTGGAGTTCGTAGGACGCCTCTGACAACTGCGCAAGATCCCTGCCCTGCAAGCGTAATTCAATGGCTCTGCCTGCAGGACCGAGAGACGGCTCGGTGAAAATCACCTGAGCAACCTGAGGCAGCGCCGGTAACGCGTCTGACCACGCCTGAGTCAGGGTATCCATTTCTGTCACCCGCTGCTCAGCCGTGAGCAAGTCCACACTGATCGTTGCCAGATGCGCGCCGGTCTCAAAGGCATCCGAATTGTGGCTGTAGGTGACGGTGATCGCTTTCACCAGCGATTCAGATGCTTGCGACGCCAGTGAATCAGTGGCTTGGTTCAGCGCACTCAGCACGTGATCAACCGACTGCGCTGTGACATGGAACGGAGTCCCGGACGGAAGGATCAGCCTTGCTTCCAGCACATCCCCATCCATGTCGGGCAGGGCCTGAAACTTCAGATGACCGCTCACCAGCATCCCAACCGAAAGCATCAGTAATGCGAGACTGCCCCCAAGGACGGCATAACGGTAATGCATGGCACTTTCAACCGCCTGACCCGTGCGCTGCTGCAATTGCAGAAATGCCTGATTGATTCGGGTCCTGAATCGGTTGTCCGGCGATGGCTTGTCATGTATCAGGGTATGATGCAAATGGCTGGGCAATATTAAAAACGCCTCAATCAGACTGACCGAGATCACCACGAGTAATACCGCAGGAATCACGCGAAGGACCTGTCCAATCTCTCCTTCAATGAATAATAAGGCCCCAAAAATCAGCACCGTGGTTGCAAAGGAAGACAGCACTCCGCTGGCCACACGAGCGACCCCGTCTGTCACTGCTGCCAGCGGCTTTTTTCCCAGTCTGGACTGCTCGGCAATGCTTTCTGAAATAACAATGGCATCGTCCATTAAAATGCCCAATGCCAGTAACAGCGCCACAATACTCATCATATTGAGCGTGATGCCAAGGGATGACAGGACAAAGAAACTCGCCAGAAAACTCACGGGTAATCCGGCAACCACCCAGAAGGTATAACGCAGGCGAAAAAACAGCAGCAGACTCAGAAACACCAGAATCAATCCCTGCCAGGCGTTTTCTATGAGCATGTTTAAACGATCCACCACGATCGAGGTATTGTTCTGAATCAGGGTAAGCTGAACACTCTCGGGGAGATGGTCATGCTCAGCCGACACAAAGGACTCAACTGCTGCAAGTACAGACAAGCTGTCATCCGTGATATTTTTCCGGACATTCAGCAAGGCCGCTGGCTGTCCGTTTAATCGGGCCTGATTTTCCGGCTCACTGAATCGCTCTTCAATCGTCGCCAGATCGCTCAATTGGATCTGGCTGCCCGTGTGCCCGCTTAAAATGGTCAGATTGGCCAGTTCAGCCGCAGTGACGCGTTGATCATCCAGACTCAGATCATACGATCTGGACACTGTCTCTAAGGATCCCAGAGGCAGGTTCAAATTCTGGGAAGCAATCCGCTGACTGACCTCTTCCAGTGTTAATCCGTAAAAACGGAGTTGCTCCGGGCTGACTGACACCCGAAGTTGCCGCGTTGAAAAGCCTTCAATCCGGACGATCGGTATCTCAGGTTGCCGCAACATTTTGGTTTTCAACTGCTCTGCCAGTGTTTTTAATTCCGTCTGGGACAGACCGGACGCCGTCACAGCAATCGTCACCACGGGGCTGGTTCTCCCCATCTCTTCAACGACTGGGGTTTCCGCTTCATCCGGAAAGCTGTCAATACTGTCAACGGCAGAGCGGATGTCTTCCTGAAATACCGAAAAGTCCCGGCCCTCCACCATGGTCAGTGTCATCTGTGCGAGGTTATTCCTGGCCTCACACAAGACTTCAAGCAGATTGGGGATCGCTTCCATCGCATCTTCCAGGGGGCGACAAATCCCGTTTTCAACATCTCTCGGACTTGCTCCAGGATAAGGCACCAGCACACGCACCGTGTCTGAAGCAAGCCTGGGGAAGGTCTCCCGCTGTAAGGATGGCAGTGTCAATAACCCTACCAGTATCAGCAGGATCATCAGTAAATGAGCCGCCGTCGGGTGGCTGGCAAAATATCGGATCATCACTGGCCCACTCCTGCCGACTGCGCCAGCATAGTCGGTGTGGCTTCCAGGCGATCCGGCGTCAGCGATAACGGCAATCCATCCAGTGCGGGCTGTACATCACTGGTGATCACTCGGGTGCCGTCCGGAATATGACCCGGTGTAAACAACGCCCAATCCTGCATCGTCAGGCTGGCCGTCGCAGGCACACGGCTCAAACGGCCCTGCTTGTCAGCAGTCAGAAGAGCGCCAGCATGCAGCGCATGGCGCGGCAGAACCACCGCCTCAACCGGGGAACCCACCAGCGTCGCAATGACTGGCATCCCTGCCAGCAAAGGCGGCTTTTTGCCCGGCGACAAAAAACGGTAAGGCTGATCGACCGTCAGGGTAATACTCAGTGTGTGCGATTGCGGATCCAACGACTCCCCCAGATTCACAATCTGCCCGCGCCAGACCGATTCCGAAAAACCCGGCACCTGTATCGTGGATTCAAGCCCCAGTTGACTCAGCAAAGGGCCGAATTGTCCCGCATCCGTCAGATCAACCCCAGTTACGTGATCTTCAAACAACAGCTTCAAAAAGGGTTTGAGTTTCGCGATAGGGAACTGCGCTTTCACTTCCATCTGATCGATACCGCTGGCTTCAAATAAGCGTTGTCCCGCAGGCACATACTGGAAGCGATCCGTATGAACGGCGGTAAGCCGACCGGTAAAAGGCATCACAATCCGGGTCCGGTCTAAATCTCGCTGGGCCTGTGTCACTTTCGTTTCTGCCAGTGCATGTTTTGCTTCCAGTACATGGCGTCTTGCTGGCAGCGTGGCGATTTCATTTTCCAGTATCGCTTGCTGCTGGCGGAGCTGAATCAGTTTTTGCCGTTCACTGTCGACCTGAGAATCGGATTGTGCGCCCCGCTCGCTCAGCGTCCTTTTCCGCTTCAGTTCACGCTGAGCCACTGCGATGTTCTCCTGAATCAGCGCGTCACGCTGTGTCAGGTTCTCCGCAGTGGTATCGATTTCCCGTAAATTCGCTGCTGCAATCGCCCGCTCCGCTTTCGCCTGAGTGAGTGCCAGATGATAGTCCGCAGGATCCAGCTCAACCAGCACCTCCCCCTGATTCACAAGACTGCCTTGTTTCAAATAAGGCGAGACCCGGACCACCTTTGCAGACACCTCAGCCAGTGCCACCACTTTTTGGGTCGGTTCAATGAAACCATGCCCCACCAGTTCGGGACGAATCACCCTTGGCGCCGTTTCGATAAAAGTTACAGCAATGGGCGTCATTTCAGTTGACTGGTGGTTGACTGGTGGACGTGTTTTGAACAGCACAACCAACATCAGCAATCCCACCACAGCGAGCATGGGCAACGCGAGTTTGGATGTTAAAATGACTTTCAGACAATTGCATTTCATGTGGAGCCCCTTACCTGGGCGGACTGCCCAAACCTTGTGTGAGTAATAACGTCAGATGCTGTTTCCAGGCACTGGAGCGAAGCACCTGGCGATCAACGCCCAGTACATCCTGAATCAATGGCTCGGCAATCATTGGAAAAGCCATCAGACTGATCAGCGATGCGGTGGCAAATTTCGGATTAATATCTTCACGGAGAATGCCTTTCTGCTGCAAAGTCGTGAACAGATTCAGCAAGGATTCCCCCATCCGGGCAGGAAAGGTTTTCACGAAATGCGCTCTCAGTTTTGCCTCGCGAGTCAGCACTTCGTCTTTGATCAAATGAACCAGCCATGGTTCTTCAGACATCATGTCTGCGATCCGGTCAACCAATACCGGTAAAACGGATTCTGGCTGGGTTTCAAGTAAAAACACGACTTCCTGTATCCGCTGCTGGCGCTGACGCCCGCTCCGGTCCAGAAGCGCGATAAACAGCCCTTCTTTGTTCCCAAAGTAGTAACTGATCATGGCGGATTGTGTGCCGGCTTCCGCTGCCAGCTCACGAATGGTGATGGATTGATAAGATTTTTGATCCAGTAATCTTTCGGCAGCATCAAGGAGTGCCGACATCATCTGTGCCTGTTTTTCAGGATCTTGTGGTCTGCCTCGGGACATCATTTCTCATTTCATTAATCAAGTGATTAACAAAATCATAGATGCATTCAGTGAATGATTCAATCCTGTCATTCAGATCGCAGATCAAAACTTTAGAAAATGTCAGTCGCCGCGCAGGTGATAGATCATGGTGGTTGAGCCAGAAAAGCCAACGAGCCATTTCAGATAAGGAAAACGATCGGTTCTGACTGGGAGGAAACCTTTTTCGTCATACAGTTTTCTGGCTCTTGGGTTACTGTCGATAACGTCGAGCCGCACTTTCTGATACTGATTTTCACTGGCATACGCAATAATGTGCGATAGCAGTTTCGAACCAAGCCCCAGGCCACGACAAGCAGGATCCACCACGATGCCGTCCATGATCAGCTCTTTGGGATCAGGCTTGCGTTCAAACAAACTCAGGACAACCGCTGCCCAGGTTCCGCGCCAGAAGCCCAGTACTCTCCATAACCGTCTTAAGGTTATCCCGCCCGTCAGTGATCCCTGCGCGGTCTGATACCCGGCAATACCCACGATTTTTCCATTCGAGATCACCACAAAAGAAAAATCCGGATTAAAGGATTCAGCCAGCAAATGAATCCGCTGCGCTTTGCTGGGAATCGCGGCTTTAAACTTATGTCCAAACGCATTTTCATACAGTGAGGCAACGGCTAAAGCATGGGACGCATGCCAGCCTTGCTGAATATGAGAGTCATTCATTGTCCATACCTTTCACTTTTCTTTATTATTGACAACAAACCATATTCTTCAAACTGACCGCTTTAAAACGGATTCAAAATCACAATTTAGACATTATCAAAAAACAAACTGCTTTATTTATGGTTTTCACAATAACACTGAGCGTCTATGGTTAATTTGCTAGTGAATCAGCAGTCTTTACTTCTAACAGAAAAGGGGAGAAAAATGGTAAAAACAACAGACGTGGCGTTTTATCGTGAAAAAAACTTCGGCGGATCACCAGACTACTACCAACTGGGCGATGATATCACTTTTCACTTTGGTGATGACTATAACGACAAATACTTATCGTTGAAAGTGATTAACCCCGTAAAAGTTCATTGTTATCAACACACTGATGGTTCAGGCATCTTTAAAAGCTATACCCATGGGGACTACGCCAGTATTGAAGAAATGCATGGTCTTTCTAAGTTTCAGATTGTTAACATTGACACACACTTTGCCGTCAGTATGCGTTTGATTGATGAAACCGGTGGTGAGCCTCGCCAATTTTTAATGACATTCAACGCGCACAATATTGGTGATGCGGAGTTTTGGTCTGGTGAGGAAACATATACATATTTACCGGTAACAGAGAATAGCGAGTTAATTACCTGTGCTATTTACATTAGAAATATAGCTACAGGTGAATATATAGCCAATGGCTCCATGTATTTCCATTACAACACTACTCACGGCATTATAGATGTGGTTACACCAGGAGAAACTTTCCCTCCCAATTTAAAAATAACACGCGTTGACAGTACAAAATTCGACTTTACCTTAGTTGCACAATAATAAATAACCTGCAAAGCCTCGCCATCGTATAATGCGCCGAGGCTTTCATTGCGATACTCAGATAATTCGTCAACAAATACCTTCTATGATTTTATTCTCATTTAAAGATAAATAGTCAATATCCGCCAGATACCCCGCATGATGACCCTCTGCAATGTGCTGTGCGAACTGCTCGTCGCCAGTGTCAGCCTGTGCCAGCATGAAAGTCACTAAGCTTTGCAAGCGTGTGATAATCTCAGTCACCAATTTCTGTCTGTCTGAATTGGAGACGCAGTAACTGTCACAGAATAATCTGGCGCGGGCTATTTGTGTGTTGAGTGTACCCATCTTATCAATGGGATCGGTTTTAAAAGGCGACCAGCAATAGACAGAATACGCAATATCCCATAATCGGGGGGCCGGATGGGCAGTATCGAAATCAAACACGCCCACGACTTCATTTCCGTTCAGGGCCACGTTGTAAGGGGTGAAATCACCATGACAGATGACTTCGGCCGGCTCTCTGGCTGGCAACATCCAAACCGTCTCCGCCAGATTCACATTATTCAGGAAACCCTGCGAGACATCATGTAATTGCCGCAGCAATCTGGCTGCGCTGATCAATGCCTCTTCTGAGGCTATCGCCCCTTCAAGCGGATAATTGTACGTATCGCCTTCGACAAAACTCAGCACCTCAGATCCCGTATCCATCCCAATCACTTCAGGACAGGCATGAAACCCCTGTTGGTGCAGATAACGTAACAAGCAGTGAACCGTCGCAGACCACTCCTGTATTGGCCTGACAACCGTTTCACCCTGGCGGTAAATCCCTGTACTTCTGCCTCCGGAAAGCGTTTCCATGGTCATCCTTCTTATTGATTTGTCAGATCAGTCAGCACCTGCAAAGCCAGGTCCGCTTTGTCCGCCGGTACAAAGACATGATCGTGATAAAACGCGGCAATCACATTGGCACTGATGCCATGCTTTGCCAACGCGGTTGACACCGCTGCCGTCAGCCCCACGGCTTCGAGGCTGGAATGTACCGTCAGTGTGATACAGCGAAAGGTCGATTCATACTTCATGGCTGCCTTTTCAGCCGCCTGCGCCGTGACCACCAACGTTAAGCCTTCCTGCTCCTGAAATGTGGCCAGGGGGGCATACTGCAGATACTCGGTAATATCCCCGTTGACCGTACAAAATACATAATCTTCTTCCCGCGTTAACGGCGACATGGTTTGCAGAAGCCGTTTTAAATCCATAATTCCTGACATATTCCCTCCCTGCCCTGTCATCATGCTCTGTGATCAATAGTTAAGTAAGCTGTTTGTACATCACGTAGCAATCGACCAAGCCTTTATTTTTGTGCCGGTAGGCGTCCGGTAAGGTGCCGATTATCTCAAAACCCAGCTTCTGCCAGAGTTTCACGGCAACGTCATTGGTCGATACCACTGAGTTAAACTGCATCGCACTGAACCCTTGCTCAAGCGCCACTTGTTGTGAATGCTCGCACATGGCACGTGCTACGCCTTTGCCCCGCGCTGCCGGCGTTACCATATAGCCGCAATTACAAACATGGTTTCCCGGCCCCATTGCATTGGCTTTGAGATAATAAGAGCCCAGCACTGTGCCGTCTTGCACGCATACAAATGTCTTCAGCGGCAACTCGCCCCACAAGGTAAAAGCTTGTTCTCGGCTCATCTCCGGCTCAAAGGCGTAGGTTTCCTGCGCCTGAATAATGCATCTGAACGCTGGCCAGAACTGTTCGAAATCGGCGGCATCCATTTCACGTATCAGCATGTCTGTGTTCCCTTTCCTGTTATTGACTGAATTTACGATGAAAACCTCTGGCTGTCATGCAATGGTATAACGTAAACAGACACGCAAAAACAATAGATGGTAAAGACAATCGCGTCGATGGCCGTTTACGGAAAAGCGCGGCTTTGCCTCTGTGATGCAGGGTGAAATATTTAAATGATTTGAGGAATCAGGCTGATGTGTTTGACGTTAGAGAAGGTAAAGATGAAGCAATCTGAAGCGAAAAAAATCGGGGCTGTGAAGCCCCGCACTCAAGGAACCATTGTTCAGTTTCTTATTATAATTCCGTTGGCTTACGGCATGATGCCGCAAGGCCTTATACCTTAAGAGTATCCAATCGAACTCAATATGGCGAGTTATCACCCTGATATTGCGAAAAAATCACGTCATGATCACGGTAACTCTTCAAAATTTATCCCAACCCAAGCACAGCGCGCTCTGGAACGGCGTACTCGATCCAAATCCAGCTCCAGTTTAATCAATTATGTTGTACTGTCAGCCTGATGTAGTGTATCTCCATCCCGGCGACACCAAACAACGGACCTTACCCGGCTAACCGGCACTGATATCTGCTTACAGGGCTGGAAAGAATACATCTTCCTATATCGGCTGACAATTTCTCCTTGTGGATTTATTGCCTGAACAGTATTGAACACCAGCCTGCCGATGCATCGGACCGGATACGTGCCAAATACCCAGATCGCGTGCTGGCTCTCGCTCCCGGCATTCTGGCTTATTCAATCGGAAGTGTGTTTTAAAGAATTCTTCTGTCAATTGAAAGATTCTCAGTCTTGAGTTGAGCGAAGAATACGAGTTCTGAAACACAATACTGAAATGCTGTCGAAGTGATTTCATCGATTTTCGATCCGCTTTAGCCTGACCCGCCAATCAATAAAAGCAACTAAGTTCATATCCAAATTTTCTGATGAGTGATCCAGTTTGGGATAACAACGTGAATTACCACTTCTTATCGACATCGGCAGCATAAAGCAAAATGGCTCGCTGATACTCTTTGATTGCTTCGCATTCAGTCGTCGTGACCAGCAACCTGAGCAATATCTCAATCGCTTCCTGGTGACGCCCCAGATTATGCAAACACATGGCGTAGAATGGCTTCACTTCATTCGCCTCAGGATACTCAGACAATGTACTTTCAAAATAGCCCAGCGCGTCTTCATAACTGCCAAGACCTCGGTGAGTACAAGCCAGACCGAACAATGCGTCGAACCGCTCAGTAGAAGAAAGAGGCCCATTCAAAGCAGAGGCATAATGAGAAATTGCCTCGCGCTCCATGCCTTCATTGTCGTATGACCAAGCAATATTCAAGTGAGCTTTCGCTGCTTGTTCAGGCTCCTGTAACAGCGAGAATAACAGTTCACGTGAAGCAGTGTGCTCACCTTGTTTTCTAAGCACAACGGCTTGATCAATGATGGGTTCCATTTCACTCAACTCAGCTGGCTATGGGTAAGACAGTGAACTTATCATGCTCTCAGCCAATGGGTAGCATTGATGACCTATAAAACACAGAAAAGAATTAAACCAGTACATATATCAGTGAGCATTGAAATCAGGCTATTCATGAGTTTTTATCTTTCTCATTTCCTAATTCATCCCAGTCATCCCATCCTGGAAAAGACATAGGTACCCTATCGTCTAACCGGCTTAATTGGTTCTCCCAGTCTGCGAGGTTGTCCTGCAAATCCTGATTAAATTGTGACGGAGATTTGTAAGTAAACCCTTTGTTTTGTATTTCCGTTGATAGGTATGGTGGCAATACAGTGAAGCCCATGTAATGCAATGAATAACTCAGTGAATGTAGCAACATCTGAATATCACCTCCACCACGTCCATTTTCAGTAAACGTTGACAGAGGCGCACCTGAAGTCACAGAGCAAATTGCACGTTTACCTTTGAAATAACCTTTGTCATAACGCATCTTACTTGTGTACAACCCACCTCCAACGAAAACCCTGTCAAACCAGCCTTTTAACATAGCTGGCTGTTGATGCCACCACAGTGGGAATTGAAAAATGACTAAGTCACAGTTTTCGAGACGTTGTATCTCTCGCTGAACATCGGATGGTAAGGTCTTGGTTTTATAAGCATTACGTTGCTCTGAAAGTATGTCAAATCTATCAGTTTCAACACGATTCAAATAATGTTCAGCTTTTTCTACCGGGTCAAAATTCTCCAAATATAAATCAGACACTTCAACTTGATGACCAGAACTTTCAAAATATGCTACTGCAGTATTTTTCAATGACGCGTTAAATGACATAGGTTCTGGGTGACAGTGTACTATTAGAATATTCAATCTGTTCTCCTTTTTGTATTAAGTGTTTCCCTATTTACACGCTATTTGTGTGTAAAAGATAATAACATCCTTACATACGGAAAACATTTTCCACGATTGGGTTGATAGACATAACACGTTATTTTTTCAATCAGGCTTTAGAGCTGCTGCCGGGCAGCACGACTTTTTGCCTGCATCAGTCGTCCCCCTAAAATACAGCATGTCAAACCGAGAAAAATCAGTCCTGCGCCTGCCATTTCTGTTTCAGTCATGCGCTCGTTCAGTACCAGTGTGGATGTGAACATCCCGACGACGGGAATAAGCAAAGCAAAAGGCGTCACTGTGGCTGCGGGATAGCTTTTCAGTAAATGCCCCCATAATGCAAAAGCCAGCAACGTTGAAATATAGCTCACGTAAAGCAGTGCCAGCCATGTGTCCGAAGTGGCAGCGAGCAGCACATCCAGTGGCTGTGCCGTTTCTGTGAAGTACGAGATTAGCAGCAAAGGCAGCGGAGGAACCAGACTGACCCATACCATAAAGTGAAGCAAATTAACCCCTTGCATCCGCTTCATAATGGTGTTGGCAATTGCCCAGCAAAAAGCGGCCGCCAGAATCATCACCAGGCCCATGGCAGTAATGTTGCCGTCGGCTTCGAGAAAAAACAGCCCAAAACCTGCCACGGCAACCAGGATGCCGAGTGCCTGATACCGACTGACCATTTCTTTATACAGTAAGACACTCAAACCAATAGTGAAAAACACCTGAGCTTGCAATATCAGGGATGATAAGCCGGCTGAAGCATCCGCTTTCATGGCGATAAACAGTAAGCCAAATTTCAGCACACCCAGAAATACGCCGACACCCAGCACGTTCCATACGGACGTTTTCGGGAAGGGGATAAAAAACACAGCCGGGACAGCCACCACAGCAAATCGCAATGCAGAAAATAATATCGGCGGCAGTGTTTCCAGCCCTATCTTAATGACAGAAAAGTTGACACCCCAAATAACGACAACCAGCAGCGCAAGAACCATGTCCCTTGATTTCATTTCCCCGTTCCTTCTTCGAGCTTCGCGTTCATGCTTTATACACGACAAGCTCACCTTTGCCGACGGGCAGCAGACAGGTCGTTAACCCTTCCTGGCGGCACAGATAGTCGGTAAAGGCTTCGAGTTCATGACGATGTGAAATTGCATTGTCACACACTAATACCCCACCCGTTGAAAGTTTACTTAGGAGCAAGTCAATATAATCCATGTAAGCTGAACGATCGGCGTCGAGAAAAATAAAATCAAAGCTCAGATCTGTGCTTTGTATGTATTCGCGGGCATCTTCCTGAACCTGTTCGATACGATCCTGTAATCCGGCCCGTACGAAGTTTTCAGTCGCCATTGTGATTTTATCTGTCTGTTTTTCAACAGTTACCACTTTGCCTGCTGCGGGCAGTGACGAAGCCAGCCACAGGGTTGAGTAACCATTGGACGTGCCAATTTCCAGTACATTTTCAGCACGTGTCGCCTTCACCATGACAGAGAGGAACTCACCTGTGTCCCGGGTAATATTCAGCAGTTTTTTCGATCGGTCTGATTCAGTTGCGTCATTTTGTTCACCTAACGCCTCTAATTCAGCCAGTAATAATGCTAACGACATCCATTGCTCCCCGTTCATCATTTCGTGCGGCTCAAACATCCGCCTAACAATCATATGAACATGAAAACATATCAATGGCATCACATTTCATCAACTATAACCGCGTATAGCAGACATAAAAAAAGGCTGCCAAAGGCAGCCAAGCATCACAACTTATAGGGTTTGGTAACCCATTCTTATACCGTTCAACATCTTTCTGTTACTGGCAGATTGATGTATCAGTATAAAGAGACGACTGTATGATGCTGAGTATTAAACATTATTTTGTCAGAGAGCACGGCGCTATCCGATTTTCTTTGTACCCGCACATCACAGGATAAGTTCCCGCCTGCTTGATATCCGGGGAATCCTCCAGCACATGATCTTTGTAATGACGCCAGGTGTATTCCGCCATCAGCACACAGTAACGGGGATCGGTATCTTTTTCGCACTGCTGCCTTGCCCGTAACAGTGCCGACATTTCTATTTCGCACTGATAAATCTGGGCCTCATCCTTGTAAAGCTCTCTGCACAATGACAGAGGCTCCTCGGCGGCGTTTGCTTGCACGGCATTTGGCGAAATATCCCGCCAATGTACCTGAGATGAAGAACAGGCCGTGAGCAAACAGAAAAACGGTATGATCAGCAACCACTGAAATCGCATTGTCAGCCCTTCCTTTTGCATTGGACGCTATAAAATGGCGACCGTTCAGGAAAGATTCATAAACGCAAAATAGTGTGTGTAACCTAAACGCCCACTCTTAAGACTGCTCACTACATCGCTTTCCCGTTTTAATGCGTGCTCAATCCCCTTACTTCCTCTTCTCGGTACGCCTTTTTCAATGCCAGCCAGCTCGTCTTCGGGCCAAGGATCAATGACAGCACAGCCACTCCCCCAATCATCAATATACCGCCCACAATCGGCCCGAGAACAAAACTGTAAAACACCAGATACGGCAAATACACCCCATAGCGCAACACCTGAAGTACTACTCTTTTCATTAAAAGTAAATTATTCATGATTCGACTTCTCCATCTTTCCATTTCATAAAATTGAGCGCGCTCATTTATATTAAGTTGAGCGCGCTCAATTTTCAACATTCAAGATGAAGTCCGCTTACCAATTACGGTATGATGGCTGCTCATCCGCAACGAGCTATCAGCAAAGCAGCAAGAAATGATGAAAAGAGAACAAACAAAACGACGAATTCAGGAAGCCGCCTGGCAATTATTTCGCGAGAACGGTTATCAAGACACAACGACACGACATATTGCTGAACACGCTGAGGTAGCGGCCGGAACGGTATTTAGCCACTTTCCGACAAAACTGGATTTACTGAAAGCCGGTTTTAGTCAGCAAATTGATCATGTCTTAACGGAAGCAAATTCTGATTGCCCCGAGAGCTGCCCCAAAGAGAAACTCATGCACTTTGCCGGTTACCTTTACGCGTTTTATTGTCTGGAAGCGGATTTCAGCAAAGAGTTATTTCGGGTGTTGATTTGGCAACAGGAAGAGTTTGAAAAGCAGCTGGAAGCCTTCCGCCAGCGCTTGTTTTCACATGAAGCGAGTTACGATCAACACCGAGCTGCCGTAATGATGGATTGCTACTTTATGACACTGATCACCGGATTGAATGCTGATAAGCCGGATGCGACATTAATGCTGAACCAATTAGAAAAGAAATTAGATGTATTGCAGTAAATACGCCTTCATCTGAGCACCTGCCGACGCGCGTGGGACACCGCAATCAAACGTTTAACCAGCACAGGTTTTTTACTGTCCTCTGCCATTTCCAGATCACGTAATAACCGGGTAATTTCTGCATCAAGGTAACGGGCATTTTTGGTTCGGAGCAAGGAACGAATCACCTTCTCAGCGTTATCAGGCAAAGGCTGCTCAATAGCCCACAGGTAGCTGTAAGCAGCAGAGCTGACATGATTGGCCTGACTGAGCTTGGCATGGTTAAGGCTAGGGTTATTTGCCCTGGATAGCGTTTTGTGTGGCGTGCGACTGCCCGCGCTTTGCGCTGCATCCGCGGCCCGGCCGACACGTTCGTAATACCTTTCCGTCACCGGGGATGGTGCAGCGGGGAGTGGCCCGTTCTGATACAGGGCTGGCCCAATGGTTTTGGCCTGCTCAATGGCAGCTTCCCGAACGAAGGTACTGGCATTACGTTTGCCTTTCTTTTCCGAATCGGTGTAATACACAGCCGAAAACGCTTTCGCCCGCGTTAAAGCGACATAAGCCAACCGCCGCTCTTCTTCCTTATCGGTTTTCATGTCTGTAGCTGCCGGATTGCGATAGGGAAAGGCATCTTTATCCCAGAACGGCAGGAATACACGCTGATATTCGCACCCTTTTGCCCGGAATATAGTGGTGACTTGCACGCTGGCCGAACGCGGCTTCTGATCTGCCTGTCCCTGACCGGTATCGCGGGATTGCGCCGTGTAGAACTCAAAATACTGTAAGGCTTTTTCGCAGCGTTGATCCATAGACTCCAGCACGGTCGATACCGCATCCAGCCTGTCTATCGCTTCTTCTATCTCACTGGCTGTGGCTTCGGTTTTCCATATCCAGCTGTCCAGACCGCTTTCCCGCCGATACTGCTCAAACACATCAAATGCTTTCTGCCCGCCCTTGCGCTGTAACCGGGTAAAAAGCTCAAGGCGTTCAATCAGGTTATCCAGTTTCAGATTGGGGTTCACCTGGGCATGTCGCTCAGCAAAACCAACCCAGCGGCTATCCGGTATTTTCACCAGCTGATCACATAAAGGTCTGAGCGCTTTATTGGGTACGTAACAATGGGGGAATGACAGCAGGCTGAACAGCAGTGCGGATCTGTCCTGATCATTTAACTGGGCAAATCGCCCAATGGCCAGGGTCATGACCTCCATCAGTAAACGCACTTCACGGCTGTTTGCCAGCACTGAAGGTACGGGCATGTGGTACGGAATCTGTTTGCTGAGAAACGCCAATTCAAACAGCAGGGTCTGAGACCAGCGCCTTACCAGAATGGCGATATCGTCCGGCTGACCACCCTGTTCAATATACGCCTGTACCGCACTGACAATTTCCCCCACCTGTCGGGGAGAGCCTATCAGGTTAACCTGAGTATCAGGGATATTGTCTGCAGGCACGGTCAGGAAATCTGAAAAGCGAGCCTGGTTATGCGCAATCAGATGGCTGGCGGCCAGCGCCAGACTATGGCCGAAACGAAAAGTCTGTGACAGCGAATAGACCTGCGCGGGGGCAAAGTCACGTTCAAAATTCAGCATGAACTGCGGCGCACTGCCCCGCCAGGTGTAAATGCACTGATCCACATCGCCCACGGCAATTAGCTGACAGTCAGGCCCAAGCAACTGCTTCAATAAACGGTATTGCGCATTGTTGATATCCTGAAATTCATCAACCACCAGTAATCGACACTGTTGCTGACAGTGCGCACGCAGTAAGGCATTTTGTTCAAACAGTGACACGACAGTCACCAGCCAGTCATCAAAAAACAGTAACTTCTGCGCCTGCCGCAAGTGTTCAAAGGCTGTGTAGGCATCCAGAATAAAGCGATAGTCATTGTTGATGCCCGCCATGGCAAACACTTCATGAGGCGGCAACATATGCGCTTTCACCAGACCGACAAAACTGAGCAACAGTTCAAGGGTTTTCGGCTCTTTCAAATGCTGCTGTTTACTGTAAGTCGTCTCTTTCCCCGCCATTTGTCGCAGCACTTGTTTAGCCAGACTTTTGTCGTTTTCGCCAGGGTTGAAATCAACACGGTATCCGCTTTCAGCCAGGTAACCCGACTGATTCAACACCCGCAGACAGAAGCTGTGGAAGGTATGAACAGGTACAGACTGGGTGATGCCTGATTGGTTGAGTTTCTGCTGAAAATCGCGGCGTATATCGCTGTTAAACATCAATACCAGCATCTCGCTGGCCGGTCGCATGTCGAGCTGAGCCTGAATCAGGCCGACAAGGGTCGTCGTTTTACCCGTCCCCGCACCGGCAATACATAAGGCATTTCCCTCGCGATGCTGAATAAAACCCTGCTGCTCGGATGTAAAATGCATCATGTACCGTTTTTACCTGTTGGTCTGAAAGGACAGTGATTTTGCCACAGTTCCGCCCGTCGCACTAACACCTGTCAGCCTTTTGCGATTACCGCTGAAAATTCAGGCGAAATGGCGGTACTGTTGCATTTAGCGCCACTCAGAGAAACATCAAGGCAAACGTTTGCTTTTTTGCTGAAAGGCGAAAACACTTCTGCTATCATCTGCCTCGCCAACAGGATATGCGCTGATTGGGCGACACCCCAAACAGCGATTCTCATCGAATTGACTCTTGAAATAGGAACTTCACCATGAGCCTTGCTGATCAAGTTCTTGCTGTAAATGATGATCTCCCAATCCGTACCGACCAGCCGGTTCACAGCGGTAAAGTCCGCTCCGTATACTGGCTGACTGAGGCTGACAGCCGCCGGCTGATTAAAGAGAAAGGCTACAATGTTCGCCCGGATGCGCCTTTGGCAATCATGGTTATCAGCGATCGTATTTCTGCGTTCGACTGCATCTGGCATGGTGAAGGTGGCCTGAAAGGTGTACCGGGAAAAGGCGCGGCACTGAATGCGATTTCCAACCACTGGTTCCACCTGTTCCGCGAGAAAGGCCTGGCAGACAGCCATATTCTGGATATCCCTCACCCATTTATCTGGATAGTTCAGAAAGCCCGCCCCATCAAAGTAGAAGCCATCTGCCGCCAGTACATCACTGGATCCATGTGGCGTGCCTATGCAAATGGCGACCGCGAATTTTGCGGCATCCAGGTTCCTGATGGCCTGACCAAAGATCAGAAACTGCCAGAAGTTCTGATTACCCCTTCCACCAAAGGAATTCTGCACGACATTCCGGGCGTGCCTGCTGTCGATGACGTGAATGTGACGCGCAACGACTTGCTCAACAATTATCAGGCGTTCAATTTCAGCCAGCCTGAAGATGTTGATCACTACGAAGTGCTGCTGAAAGAAGGGTTTGGCGTTATCAGCGACGCGCTGGCGCAACTTGACCAGATGTTTGTCGATACGAAATTTGAGTTCGGTTATGTCACCGATGCACAAGGTCAGGAAAAGATGATCTACATGGATGAAGTCGGCACACCGGATTCATCCCGCATCTGGGATGGCCCGTCATACCGCGAAGGCAAAATTGTCGAAAACTCTAAAGAAGATTTCCGTCAGTTACTGCTGAACCACTTCCCTGACCCGGACATTCTCCTGAACAAAGAACGCATGGATGAGCGTGAAGCACTGGCCCGTGACAATGCACTGCCTAAAGATGTACTGATGCAGGTTTCCCGCATTTACACCGGCATTGCAGAGAAAGTCACAGGTAAGAAAATTGAGCTCAGCGGTAATCCGAAAGAAGAAATCATTACTGTGCTACGCAATGAGTATGGTTTGATCGACTAATATTCCCTTAATGGAATATCAGGGCAGCGTATTGCTGCCCTTTTTCATTGAGTCCTGGTTTAATATTCGGAACAGGAATGTATTATTCCTCACAAAATCATTCCTAATATTTATCACTCATCACAATTACATATTTTTGCTGTTAAGACTTTTTAAGCCTGCACCGACAATGGAGGAACAATAATAGCAATTACAGTAGTTGAGGGACTCCATGAAGTTTAGCCACAAAATCGTTGCCACTTCGTCGGCAATACTGTTCGCCGCTTTAGTTCTGCTTTCCGGCATCCAGTACGTTCACACCAGGGATGATGTGCATAAGCTGGTAAACAACAGCATTGATGAAATCGTTTCCGGCGTGAATCAAACCTTAGTCACAGAGATAGCCAGCCGGACGAAATTAGCCAATATCACCGCTGGGATCGTCGAGCAAAATTTATCTCCTGATAGCATTCGCCAGATTATCAGCCAGCCTGTGCTCAAAAACACCTTTGAGCTAACCGGCATCGGGTTCGAAAAAGACGGCTCTTTCATCATCAGCGATCCGTCCTGGAAGCCTGCACCAGGCTGGGATCCCCGTGCTCGTCCCTGGTATACCCAGGCAAAAGAAGCCGGGCATATGATTATTACATCGCCATACCGGGATTCGGTCACAAACGAAATTCTGGTCTCTTTCGCAGCGCCGGTTAAAGACAACGGCCAGTTTACAGGTGCGATCTTCTTTGACGTCAGCATGAGTAAAATTGCTAATCTGATTAACCAGGCTTCTTTGTTCAATGCCGGTTATCTCTTTTTGGTCTCAGAGAATGATGTCATCATCGCGCACCCTGACAAAGACGTTAACGGTAAGCTGCTGTCGAAAGCTTATCCCGGTATACAAATCTCAGAGCAGCCGTTAGATACGATGCTCGATAATGAATCCGTCAATATCAGCTTCCATAAAGTACAAGGACAGACACTGTATATTGGTGCGGTCCTGAAAAATGATGTGGCGTTTGCCGCTGTTGATCAAATTAAAAACAACGCCATTATTTATTCTCTGCTGTTCATCATTGTCGGCTTCATCGCCGTCTTTTTAATGGTCAAACGCCTGATGCGTCCTTTGGATGTCATCAATCAGGCCATGAAAAACATAGCCACCGGACAAGCCGATCTGACCCAGCGTCTGAGCACCAATACCGAGCCAGAATTTGCGTCTCTGGCGCAAAGTTTTAATCAATTCACTGAACGTATGCAGCAACAGATCATACGCTCGCAAGCGCTGAGCAACGACATTATGCAAGGCACTGAGCTGACGGCTCAGGGAGCGAATCGTTCATCCGAGGCCATGAACAGCCAGCTGCAACAGCTTGAACTGCTGGCAACAGCCATGAATGAAATGGCTTCAACATCGGCTAACGTGGCAGACAATGCACACAGTGCTGCGTCTGCAGCATCAGCGGCAGAGCTGGCTGCACAGGAAGGCGGTAATATCGTTTCCCGGACATCTGTGTCGATTCATGATTTGTCTGATCAAATTGATCAGGCAGTCGATGTCGTCAAAGAACTGGAGTCTGCCACAGGCAACATTGAGCGCATTCTTCAGGTGATCAATGACATTGCCGACCAGACGAACCTGCTGGCACTGAATGCTGCCATTGAAGCTGCAAGAGCTGGCGATTCCGGCCGGGGTTTTGCGGTCGTCGCCGATGAAGTCCGGACGCTGGCACAACGTACTCAGCAATCGACGACAGAAATACGTCAGATGATTGAGCAACTTCAGGCAGGCGCCAGCTCAGCCACCAGCACCATGGCGCTGAGTAAAAACACGGCCAGCGAAACCGTAGCAACGGCACAGGAAGCCGACGAAGCACTGTCTCGTATCCGTGAAGCCATTCAGCAGATCAACGATATGAACATACAGATAGCTTCAGCAGCAGAGGAACAGAGCCTGGTTGCTGAGGATATCAATGGCAATACCATCAATATAAAGGACTTGTCGGTTCTGGTTGCTGAAACCGCCAATGAAACCAGTGTGGCGATGGAAACCCAGATAAAGAACGTACGCGAACAAAATGAACTGATGAAACAGTTTACTGTGTAATCCCTTCATTGCCGCCAGGCTCATTGTCTGGCGGCTTTCCTTTCATTAACCAGGTTTTCTGAGACAAAACCTATGACGCTCGCTGATAAACATGATCCGCGTACAGCTCACCGCCAATTTCATACGCTTCGGGAATTTTCTTCTGTAACCTGAAACCACACTTTTCCAGCACTCGTTCTGAAGCGACATTACCTTCTGTTACCACAGCTCTGAACAAGTTAAGTCCTAATTTTTCTTCCGCCCAGTGAATCACTGCATGCAGGGATTCTGTGCCATAGCCTTTGCCGTAAAATTCAGGCATCAGCAGATAACCCATTTCCGCAATACCTTGATCAACAAAAAAACCAGTGATGCCGACTTTGCCACCTGACGATTTTTCTTTGATAACCAGGGTTAACCATGCTCCGCTTTCAGGTGTCCACGCCTGAAGACGCGCATGAAATTTTTTCTCTAATTCGTCGTCAGATGGCGCATCAAAACACTTTTCGATTACGGCCGGTATCGTATGAAGTGCCTTAAAAAGCGGCCAGTCCGTTTCAGCGATGGGCTCTAATGTTAATTGTTGTGTTTCTAAATTCATCCTGAATCACCTCTTAAAGACTGCCTTAAGATTCAATAATCATCCATTTTCACAATGTTGAATGACAGCGCATCCAGCCCTCAGGTAGTCATGCTTCTGAAAGTGTACGGCTGATTAATGCTTCAAACATTTCTGACTGGCCTGCAGGAATAAGCTGCCGATGAATTTCCCGACGCTTATCCACACCATACAAACGCTCTGCCAACCAGCCTGTAAGGTACAATTGCGACAAGCACCCACCTGCTGTAGCAAGGTTTCCATGTACTACCAGCGCCTTATCCAGGACATGAATACCTTCAGCCTCAAGCGCTGATTTTGCATCCGGATGAGTCGTTGCCTTAATGCCATCCAGCAGCCCCAGCTTGGCCAGAATAAACGCACCAGCACAAATTGACCCAATAAGTTGGCTTTGAGGATCCAGCTTAAGCGATGCCATAAATTCATTATCATTTAACGCCGCCGGAACCCCTTTGTAACCGCTGCTGAATAACACAACATCGGCCTCCGATGTCTCTGCAACATGCCCGTCTGTTTTTACTTCCATTCCTAAAGAAGATATATGGGACGGCTTAGTGCCTAATATTTTGACAGACCAGTCCATCTGGCTTCTTCCCAAAATATCCCGTAATAAGAAAAAATCGATATCCGTGAAATTATCAAAAATGACGATAGCTATTTGATACATCTACTCATACCCACCAATCTGCTTGTACTTTCCGACGGAAAATTTAACACATAAGCATCAACGTGTATAAGTAAGTGTGTCTTGCACTGTCACTTGAGTGAACGCCTTAAACAAGAAAGGCCAGCAAATGCTGGCCCTGGATAGTTAATGAATGTCTGTCAATTCACATTATAAGGTTGATTTCGCTGTACCTGTCGCGGATGAATCTTCACCCAGGTCTGGCGCTTTCTGGCCCTTACGCTTCATACGCTCTTCCCAGTAATCAGCACCTTTGATGCCGAGTTTCACTGGATCAAATACGTACTCTTTCACGCCGGCTTTCTTCTGCATTTCATAGTCTTTCAACGCTTTCAGCGCTGGTTTCGCCATGAAGAAGATGATCAGAATACCGATGATGTTCAACCACGCCATCAGGCCAACACCAACATCACCCAGCGCCCATGCCAGATCGGCTGTCTTCACTGCACCGTAGAATACAGATGCCAGCAAGAACAGCTTAAGTACAAACATCAGGCCAGGTACATGAATGGTACGGTGGATGTACGCAACATTGGTTTCTGCAATGTAGTAGTACGCCAGAATTGTTGTGAATGAGAAGAAGAACAGTGCGATTGCCACGAAGGGTTTACCCAGGCCAGGCATTGCTGTTTCAATCGCCATCTGAGTAAATACCGGGCTGTTAGCAGCAATTTCAGCTGGCAGGTTTTGAATCAGGAATGCACCTTCAGCGCCACCGTGTACGTTGTAGGCACCTGTGATGATAATCATGAATGCCGTTGCACTACACACCAACAGCGTATCAATGTAGATAGAAAACGCTTGCACCATACCTTGCTGAGCAGGGTGATCAACCTGAGCCGCTGCTGCTGCATGCGGACCAGTGCCCTGACCGGCTTCGTTGGAGTAAACGCCACGCTTCACGCCCCAGCCGATAGCTGCACCGACACCCGCCATTGGCGAGAAGGCATCACCCACTATGGTGGCAAACACACTCGGCACCATGTCAATGTTCAGCAGGATAACAACGAAGGCAATAACGATATAACCCAGCGCCATGAAAGGAACAACGATTTGAGTAAAGTGAGCAATACGCTTAACACCACCAAAGATGATGAAAGCCAGTACCACACATACAATCGCGCCAGTGATGATCTTCGCAGAACTGAATGTACCTAAAGTGGTTTCGATCACATCACCAGAACCAAACGCTGCTTCAACCGCGTTACCGATACTGTTTGACTGCACACCAGGTAACAGAAGACCACAAGCGACAATTGTCGAAATCGCAAAGATCCATGCATACCACTTCTGACCCATTGCTTTTTCAATGTAATACGCAGGGCCACCACGGAACTGACCTTCGTCTTCCACTTTGTAGATCTGAGCAAGTGTTGATTCATAATAAGCTGTAGAAGCACCCAGGAAGGCTACAACCCACATCCAGAATACGGCACCCGGACCACCAAAACCGATGGCGGCAGCAACACCTGCAATGTTACCTGTACCGACACGACCTGACAGTGAAACCGCCAGTGCCTGGAACGAGGAAATCCCCTTTGCCGAACTCTGACCAGCGAAAAGCAGGCGAAGCATTTCGCTGAAATGGCGAACCTGCATAAAACGTGTTGTGATGGAATAAAATAAACCGGCACCCAGGCAAAGATAAATCAATGCCGGACTCCATATTATCCCGTTGATAAAATCGACCAATGACTGCATATGAGTCTCCCTGTTATAGTCTGTTTGGTTACAACTCGAGCAGTATAATACGCAAATTGTAACCTTATTGTTAAGAATTTTATTTCATCAGCATTGATTTGCTTGATGCAGGCATCAAATAGCAACAAATCCACAACATCCAGTCATTGAAACTGTGATTGACGGCAAATGCGGCACACCCCACCAATCATTACCAGTTAGGCCTGTGATAATTTGTATAAGTATTAGCCAGGTGATTCACAAAAGATGTCAATAATGTGCAGCATGTCAGCATAAAGAGGTCGTGACAGATACGGAGCAGGCATCAACAGACACAAAATACTGTATTGCAAGCATATGCCATCAAAAGCATTTATGTGAAATATGACGCATGAACTGCCTCCCAAAAAAGCAGTTCAGCTTAGAAGACGAACAGTGAGCGGGGTTCAGTTAACCGCAGACAAATTCACTAAGTGGCGGGTATATTCGGCTTCGGGGTGGCTGAACAGCTGACGGGTTGGCCCCTGCTCTACCACACAGCCATCTTTCAATACCAGTGTATAGTGGCACAATGACTTCACGACATTCAGATCATGGCTGATAAACAGGTAACTCAGGCCGTACTTCAACTGCAATTCTTTCAGTAAATTCAGTACCTGATGCTGCACTGTGCGATCCAATGAGGATGTGGGTTCATCCAACAGAATAAACTCCGGTTTCAATACCAGCGCCCTTGCTATGGCTATTCGCTGACGTTGCCCACCTGAAAATTCATTGGGATAACGAAAGCGGGTGGATGGATCCAGCTCCACATCTTTCATTGCCTGACAAATCGCCGCGTCTTCCTCTTCATCGGATAAAGTCTGATGGACTTTCAGACCTTCGCCAATAATCTGAGCTACAGACATTCTTGGATTCAGTGCAGAAAACGGGTCCTGAAATACGACTTGCAGACGACTGCGAAAAGGTAACATGCCTTTACGGTTAAGCTGACTGATCTCCTGGCCATCAAAACGAATACTCCCTTCGCTATTGAGCAATCGGAGTATCGCCATCCCGGTCGTCGACTTCCCTGAGCCACTTTCTCCGACCAGCCCGACACTCTGTCCCTGCTTCAGCTGGAAACTCACATCGGTCACGGCTTTAATATGGCTGATAACACGTTTCATAATCCCCCCTTTGACGGGGAACCAGACTCGTAATTTGTCTATTTCAAACAGCGCAGAAGGATCCCCGTTTACCGGAACAGGCTCGCCGGTGGGATCAGAGTTAATGAGTTTCTGGGTATAAGGATGGGAAGGCGACGTAAAAAGGATATCTCTCTCGTTGGTTTCCACTAACTGCCCGAGTTGCATGACCGCTACCCGATCGGCAATTTTTCGCACAATACTCAAATCATGCGTAATAAAAAGCATAGCCATGCCCAGCTCCTGCTGCAGATTTTTCAGCAAATCAAGAATCTGGGCCTGAACAGAAACATCGAGGGCGGTTGTTGGCTCATCCGCAATCAGGAGATCGGGCTCATTGATCAGCGCCATGGCAATCATTACACGCTGGCGCTCACCGCCTGATAACTCATGAGGATAGGCATACATGCGTTGCTCGGGGTTACGGATACCCACTTTTTTTAACCAGCTCAGCGCACGTTTCTCTGCCGGTCTCTGACGCACTCCCTTGTGTATAGACAGCGTTTCACACAGCTGGCGGCCAATTTTATGCAGCGGGTTCAGCGACATCATAGGTTCTTGGAATATCATACCGATTTTGTTTCCGCGTAACCCACGCATCTGGCGTTCACTGCACCGCAGCATATCCACGCCATCGTAATAAATATGACCGTCCAGATAACGTGCCGAAGCTTTAGGCAACAAACGCAGAATGGCATTCGCCGTCACTGACTTGCCTGAACCACTTTCCCCCACCAGCGCCAGCGTTTCTCCCCGCTTGATTGTCAGGCAGACTTTCTCCGTTACCGGGCGGACAGGCTTACCGTTCGCAAAGCCCACAGAGAGATTTTCAATAGTCAGTAAAGCATCACTCATTGCAGTATCCCGGTCATTACGATTGATGGTGTGGATCGAAAGCATCACGCACCGCCTCGCCGATAAAAACCAGCAGGCTCAGCATGATAGAAAGCACAACAAACGCAGACAACCCCAGCCAGGGTGCCTGCAGGTTGGTTTTACCCTGAGCAAGCAATTCACCGAGTGACGGTGAACCCACAGGCAGGCCGAATCCCAAAAAGTCCAGTGATGTCAGTGTGGTCACTGATCCACTGAGGATAAAGGGCATCATTGTCAGTGAGGCCACCATTGCATTTGGCAGCATATGGCGGAGCATAATTCGCCTGTCATTCACGCCCAACGCCTGCGCTGCACGCACATAATCCAGGTTCCGGCAGCGGAGAAATTCCGCCCGCACAACTCCCACCAGCCCCATCCAGCTAAACAGCACCATAATGCCCAGCAACCACCAGAAGTTAGGTTCAACGAAACTGGACAGGATTATCAGCAAAAACAAAGTCGGCATGCCTGACCAGACTTCAATGAAACGTTGGCCAAACAGATCCAGCCAGCCACCATAGTAACCCTGCCCGGCTCCGACCATGACACCGACAATGGTTGAGATCACCGTCAGCGCAAAACCAAATAGTACGGATATCCGAAAACCGTAAATGATGCGAGCAAGCACATCGCGGCCTTTATCATCTGTCCCCAGCCAGTTCATATTGTCCGGTGCAGAAGGAGCAGGACCCGATAAGTTGTAGTTAATCGTGTCATAGCTGAAATGGATCAGTGGCCAGATCATATAGCCGTCTTCGTTGATCAGATCCTGCACATACGGATCGGTATAGTCGGCTTCTGTGGCGAACTCACCGCCAAATTGCGTTTCGGCATACTGCTCGGTTATCGGAAAATACCAGTCACCTTTGAAGCTGACGAACAAAGGTTTATCGTTGGCTATCACTTCTGCAAACAGGCTGACAATAAAAAGAACGGCGAACAACCACATTGACCAGTAGCCGCGTCTGTGCGCTTTAAACCGAGCCCAGCGCTCTTTTGTCAGTGGATTGAAGGTAAACATGGTTGTGAATGTCTTTCTCATTATATTACCTGGCCTCAAAATCAATACGTGGATCGACCAGGGTATAAGTCAGGTCAGAGATGATATTCAGAATAAGTCCCAGCAATGTCATGATGTAAAGCGAACTGAATACCACAGGGTAATCACGCTGAATCGTAGATTCAAAACCCAGCAAACCAATTCCCTCCAGCGAAAACATCACTTCAATGAGCATTGAACCGGTAAAGAAAATACTGATAAAAGCGCTGGGAAAGCCGGCAATAATAATCAGCATCGCATTACGAAATACATGTTTATATAAGATGCTCTGATCATCGAGGCCTTTCGCACGGGCGGTGACAACGTACTGCTTGTTGATCTCATCCAGAAACGAGTTTTTGGTCAGCATAGTCAGCGTCGCGAAACCACCAATGACCATGGCAAAGATGGGCAGTGCAAGGTGCCAGAAGTAATCACCGACTTGCTGATACCAGGTCATCTGATCAAAATCAGTCGAGAACAATCCACGTAACGGAAACCAGCTGAAATAATTACCGCTGGCAAAGAAAATAATCAACACAATGGCGAACAGGAAACCGGGAATCGCATATCCGGCTATTACTAACGCGCTGCTCCAGATATCAAAACGACTACCATGATTCACCGCTTTCGCAATCCCCAGAGGAATAGAGACGAAATAAATGATCAAGGTGCTCCACAGTCCAAGCGAAATCGACACCGGCAGCCGTTCAATAATCAGATCAATCACATTGCCGCCACGAAAAAGGCTTTCGCCAAAATTGAAAGTGACATAGTTTTTTAGCATGTCGACATAGCGTTCCCAGATCGGTTTATCAAAACCAAACTGCTTACGTATTTCTGCCACCACTTCCGGGTCCAGCCCGCGGGAGCCACGGTAGCCGCTTCCACCATTGCCGTTTTGCTGCGAGCCTTCCGACTGCTGCACTTCCTGCCCGCCGCCGGTAAAGCGCTCCATAATGCCGGAAGTATGCCCTTCAAGCTGTGCCACTGCCTGTTCAACAGGCCCGCCCGGTGCAATCTGAATCACGAAAAAGTTAATCGTAATAATCGCCCAGAGCGTTGGGATCACCAGCAAAAGGCGCCGGATAATATATGCCGTCATACTGCTTTACCTGTTTCCACTTTTCGATTAACGGCGTTTTTCCGGCAACTTGGCCGCCTTGGCCGTATCCACCCACCAAGTATCAACACCCAGTGCATACTTAGGTCGGACCGCGGGACGATCAAATTTATCCCAGGTCGCCACACGGAATTTGCTTAAATGCCACTGAGGAATGACAAAAAAGTTCCACTGCAGCACCCTGTCCAGCGCCGGCCCTAATGCCGCCAGCGCGACAGGATCTTGCTGATGCGCTGCAATTTGCTCTGTCAACGTATCGATAGCCGGGTCCTGAACCCCGGCAGTATTGTAGGTGGAATCCAGGTAGTTACTGTTCCATGCAATCAGCAGGTTCTGTGTTGGGTAAGCATTGGCACTGTAACCGGAAGATACCATGTCAAAATCCCGGTCACGCAGGCGCTTGATGTACTGCGTAGTATCAACCGTACGGATTTTCATATCGACACCCAGTTGCTTCAGGTTTTTCTGCAGCGGAATAGCAATTCGCTCAGAGGTCGGACTGTAGATCAGCAACTCAAAGGCCAGGGGCTCCCCGGTCTTCACATTGGTCATGACCTGATTCTTCAGTTCCCAGCCTGCAGCCTTTAACAATGCAAACGCTTTACGCGATTGTGCACGAACACGGCCGGAGCCGTCAGTGACCGGTGGTTGGTAAGATTCAGTAAAGACACGCGCGGGGATCTTGTCTTTTAACGGTTCCAGATATTTCAACTCAGCAGGCGTCGGCAGGCCTTTTGCTTCATAAGGGGTATTCTGGAAAAAACTGCGGCTACGTGAATACTGGTTATAGAAAAGCGTTTTATTCATCCACTCAAAATCCATGGCGTAATTCAGGGCTTCTCTGACCCGGACATCACTGAAAACAGGGCGCTGAGTGTTAAAGACAAATGCCTGCATAGCCTGAGGGATTTGGTGCGGGATTTCTTCCTTCTTTATATAACCGTTATCAAAATTATTTCCCTCATAGAGGGTGGCCCAGAACTTGGCGACATTCTCCTGACGGAAGTCGTACTCACCGGCTTTGAACGCTTCCAGGGTCACAGTATCGTCACGGTAATAGTCGTACCGGATAGTATCGAAATTATGCCGCCCGACATTAACCGGAATATTGGCCGCCCAGTAATCTTTCACTCGAGAGTAAGTCACACTCTGACCCGACTGATAACTGGTTACCTTATACGCACTGCTGCCAACCGGGGGCGCATTGAGTGGCTCACTGAGTTTCTTGTCTTGCCAGTAATGTTCCGGTAAGACGTTCATGCCTTCAACCAGGGAAAACAGTTTTTCCCTATTCGCAACAGACATTTCAATTCGTGCTGTCAGCGGTGAAACCGCCTTCACTGACTTCACCTCTTTATAAAACACACGAAACTGAGGTACCCCCTCTGCCATGAACTTATCAAAAGTAAAGGCGACATCTTTTGCTGTAATAGGTTGGCCGTCATGAAATCGTGCTTTAGGGTTGATATCAATTTCCATCCAGGAAAAATCGTCGGCATAACGCACTTTTTCTGCGATCAACGGATAATAGCTGTCAATTTCGTCACTCGCAGGTGCAAAAAGTGTGTCATACATTTCGTCCGCGCCGGCGACCGAAACCCCTCTTGATGCATAGCGGTTAAAACTGTCGTATGTTCCTACTTCCGCATAGGTGATGGCTCCGCCTTTCGGCGCATCCGGATTAACGTAGTCAAAGTGTTTGAATTCAGGTACGTACTTTGCCGTACCAAACCCCACTAAACTGGTGGTTTCTATCACCTCTTGCGCCAGCGCACCGGTAGTTCCGAGCAATAATCCTGCCATTATTGACAGGCTTACAGTCAATCCATTCTTCATATCCCCTCCAAGGCAACTTCACCTAACAACTCAGTCGACGCCAGAAAATCGTTCTTTTTCATTATTGTAAGAGTTGTCAATGACGAACACTGACATGTAACACAAATATATACCATAAGAAAATACGCCGCCTGAATCGCTGGGCATATCATCAAGAAATTTGTTGAACCGCCCGGCGGGATGCAACACCTTGTCACAATCAGTTAACAGACATTTTCTGTATTTTTATTGAGCAATCATCCAGTTCCTGCCTGAATCAATGGGTTAAAAGCCAACGAATACTCATTAAATTACTCAGATCTATGTTCTGATAGTTGTAAGTAGTGCTATACTCCCCACCCTGACATGTGACAACAATTGTTCATATAGAGAAAAACAATGGCAGATCTATCTAAATACAGAAACATTGGTATTTTCGCGCACGTAGATGCGGGTAAAACCACTACCACTGAGCGTATCCTGAAGCTGACCGGTAAAATCCACCGTACGGGTGAAGTACACGACGGTGCTTCTACCATGGACTTCATGGATCAGGAAGCAGAGCGTGGTATCACCATCCAGTCAGCTGCGACTACCTGTTTCTGGAAAGACCACCGTTTTAACGTTATCGATACTCCGGGACACGTTGACTTCACCGTTGAAGTTTACCGTTCTCTGAAAGTACTTGACGGTGGTGTAGGTGTATTCTGTGGTTCAGGTGGTGTTGAGCCTCAGTCTGAAACTAACTGGCGTTACGCGAACGAATCAGAAGTATCTCGTCTGATCTTCGTTAACAAACTGGACCGTATGGGCGCAGACTTCTTCAGCGTTGTTGAGCAAGTGAAGAAAGTTCTGGGCGCTAACCCTCTGGTTATGACCCTGCCTATCGGCCGCGAAGACGATTTCGTTGGTGTTGTTGACGTTCTGACTCGCCAGGCATACGTGTGGGACGATTCAGGTCAGCCAGAAAACTACGAAGTTCAAGATATCCCAGCGGATATGGTTGATGACGTAGAAGCTTACCGCGAAGAGCTGATCGAGACTGCCGTTGAGCAAGACGACGACCTGATGGAAGCTTACATGGAAGGTGAAGAGCCTTCTATCGAAGACCTGAAACGTTGTATCCGTAAAGGTACCCGTGAGCTGGCCTTCTTCCCAACTTACTGTGGTTCTGCGTTCAAGAACAAAGGTATGCAGCTTCTGCTTGACGCCGTTGTTGACTACCTGCCAAACCCAACAGAAGTTGAGCCTCAGGATCTGACTGATCCAGAAACTGGTGAAGCAACTGGTAAAGTTGCTACCGTTTCTGTTGACGAACCATTCCGTGCGCTTGCGTTTAAGATCATGGATGACCGTTTCGGCGCCCTGACCTTCGTTCGTGTTTACTCTGGTAAGCTGAAGAAGGGTGACACCATCCTGAACTCTGCGACAGGTAAAACTGAGCGTGTTGGCCGTATGGTGGAAATGCACGCTAACGACCGTAACGAGCTGGATGCTGCGCAAGCAGGTGACATCATCGCTATCGTTGGTATGAAGAACGTTCAGACTGGTCACACTCTGTGTGATCCTAAGCACGAATGTACTCTGGAACCAATGATCTTCCCAGATCCAGTAATCTCTATCGCTGTTGCTCCTAAGGACAAAACAGCTTCTGAGAAACTGGGTATCGCACTGGGTAAGATGATCGCAGAAGATCCATCATTCCAGGTTGAAACTGATGAAGATTCTGGCGAAACCATCCTGAAAGGTATGGGTGAGCTGCACCTGGACATCAAAGTTGACATCCTGAAGCGTACTCACGGTGTTGAACTGACTGTAGGTGCTCCACAGGTTGCTTACCGTGAAACTATCACCAAAGCAATCGAAGACAGCTACACGCACAAGAAGCAGTCTGGTGGTTCTGGTCAGTTCGGTAAGATCGATTACCGTATCAAACCAGGCGAAGCAAACTCTGGCTTCAAGTTCGTTTCTACCGTTGTTGGTGGTAACGTACCTAAAGAATTCTGGCCTGCAATCGAAAAAGGCTTCGCTGGTATGATGAGTACTGGTGTTCTGGCTGGCTTCCCAGTGCTGGACGTTGAAGTTGAGCTGTTCGACGGTGGTTTCCACGCAGTTGACTCCTCTGCTGTAGCGTTTGAAATTGCTGCACGTGGCGCATTCCGTCAGTCTATGCCTAAAGCTGGTGCTCAGCTGCTTGAGCCTATCATGCACGTTGACGTGTTCACTCCGGAAGATCACGTTGGTGATGTTATCGGTGACCTGAACCGTCGTCGCGGCATGATCAAAGATCAGGTTGCTGCTGCAACTGGTGTTCGTATTAAAGCTGACGTACCTCTGTCTGAGATGTTCGGCTACATCGGTCACCTGCGCACCATGACTTCTGGCCGTGGTCAGTTCTCAATGGAATTCTCTCACTACTCTGCATGCCCAGCGAACGTTGCTGAAGCAGTAATCGCAGAAGTGAAAGAGCGTAACGCTAAGAAATAATTTATTTTCTTAACGTAACGACAAGTAACCCCAGCTCAGGCTGGGGTTATTTTTTAGTGCTGTAACAACAAATACGCCATCCCCATCCCCTGCCTGTGATTTACTCACTGCATTCACGCAAAAAACGCATTAAACCGTATTCCTGTAACCACACCAGCTGTTCCGGTTGTTTCACCAGGAAACGTCCGCTGTAGTTAATGCCATTGGCAAAAAGCCCCTGAACATTATTGACGGTACGAGGCAGTATCAGCAGCCAACGCTCAGTCAGAAGGATATTATGTGGCTTACACGCATTGCCCGTCTCATTATAGAGCGACAAAGCTTTCAACCCCTTCAGATAGGCGTCGTACAGCTCGTCAGTGGTCATAGCTTCAACCAGATACAACCAATGGACAAATGGCAGCTTTCCACCCGAGATAACTTTTTCCAGTGGAATATCACTTCGTACCAACTGCATGTGACGGTGCGACTGGCTCGCTCCGGCTAACGGCCCACTGTTATAAAAACCGAGCACATCTGAGTGTGTAAATCCCCCCAGCCATGCATGCCAGTCTTCCCAGCTTAGAGGTGACTCCTGAGGCACAAAATCTTTTGAGCAAATCAGTAAGTGTGGCGAGATAACAGGAAACTTATTGAGAAGGCACACATGATGCTCCCCTGCTTCACACACATACATTGACTTTTCGTAGGGCAGAAAGGGATTAGAGGTATGTTTAGCCGTCAGATTCAGTAACTTCTTGCCCGCATTTTCTGTCACCAGATGGCCAAGATAACGTACACCCTGTTCTTCAATCTGCTCCGCTTCTGTGGCGATTGGCATAAGACTACCTTCTGCCAGTGCCTTTGCAGCTACCTGATCCGCAAGTTTCCAGTTCATATCCATGTCCCATCTTTTTTAACCAAGATACTCTAACTTGGCATGCGTGTCATAGGAGAAAAGCGTGTATAAAAAAGTTTACGTTTTGGCGGATTTTGTCTTTTTAAGAAAACAGGCCCAAGCCTAGCACCAGAAAAGGAAAGTCGGTAAGATTCGCTCAACTTTTTGAGGATACGTCACTAGCTGCTTACTCTGTGTCAACAGATCACTACTCCTGCAGATAGGTTATTTCAGCGTTCGGTCAAACCTGAAACTACACCTGACGATATCGGTCTTGTTCGGTCAAACAAATCGTTAGCATCCTCAAAGCAATGTCGCTAATACGATATTGAGCTCCACAAAAAAAGGCGCTTCCAATAGGAAGCGCCTTTTTGCATCTTGTCGTAACTCACTGATTAAATCAGTTCAGCCATTAATAAAAAACAACCAAACAGAAAGCTCAGCGCCAGCGCCATCACTCCGCCGCCCGCCTGATACACAGCTTCATTACCCTCTTTTACTGTCGCCTTATCGCCATCCTTTCTGACTTTGACTGTCATTGCCATCGGGACAAAAATAGCCAGGAACACCAGAATGATGCCAGCATAGCTCAACACTGACAGGAATTGATTCGCCGCCAGAATCGCACCCAGCATAGGCAAAATAAAGGTCAGTACATACGTGACTGCCCGATTCTGGCGAAAGGCATCCGCATTCTGATCAAACAGAGCCATTGCCACACCCAGAAAAGAGGTCAACAGCGCCAGACCGGTAAAGACAGACAAGATCAGCTGCATACTGCCGTGATTCACACTCAGTGCAGCAATCAGCTCAGAAACATTCGCAAAGCCCACCAGTTGCTCAGGTGACAGATTACCAACAGCCGCATAAAGCCAGAACAGGTAGCAGAATAATGGGATGACAGAGCCTGCAATCACCATATTTCTCAGCTGTTTTTGAGTAGCTTCAGGGTTATAAGTCACCAGTGACGGGATAACCACCATAAAACCGAAGCTGGTAAACAGCACAGAGCTGGTTTTGATAAGCGCAACTTTGTTATCGCTGCCAACCGATGCCAGGTTGTCAGGATTGATGCCTGGTACCAGAGTCACCAGAGTCATAGCCAGCATAATCACCATTGCCACAAACAGCAGCCGGTTCAGCCGGTCAATCACGCCGGTTCCTGCTGCAACTACAACACCCGCCACCACGGTAAACGCAATTTGTGCCTGAGTGGCACTTAATACCACTCCAAGGCTGTCTGTCAGCTTTTTAAGCAGATCGCCAGCACCGATAATATAGGCCATCAGCAAACACACAAGCAGCGCGTACAGCAAGCCATTTGTGACCAGCTGGCCACCTTTACCCAATGTTTTACGGGCAATGGAATTCATGCCCAGGCCACCACCAGACTTGATACTGGCTTCAAGCAACAGCAGCGCCGCGTAGGTTGTACCTACCCAGATAAGTAGCATTAACAAGGTGCCCCACAGCAGGCCAAACTGGGCCAACACCATAGGAATGGCAAGCATACCTGCACCCAGTGCTGTACCTGCAATAATCAGGGAACTGCCTAACAATTTCATATTCACGGAATTTTCCTTCAAGTCCTAACTGCAGCTTATGTAAAAAGCGCACTCAAGCATGTTCTTTATAACCATCTGATTTAATTATATTTAAAGTATTCTGACACTAATCAGTTGTGTTCTGTATGGGCTAACAATGGCCAAAACATCTAAATCGACGAAAGAATTGAAGGCGATAGGCAGAAAACGGGCGTGAAAAAGGCAGCAAAGTCAAAGCACAGCGGCTGAGCAAAGCACTTAAAAGGGAAATGCTGAGAATAGCGCCCCTACCCGGCAATAATGCCTGGCCTGGAAGCGAGTAGTGTAATGTCATTTATCGTACTCCTAACACGATAGAACTTCGGTCATTTCTGATAAAAACCAGCCAAATTGGCTGATATTTCATCTCTTGCCAGGTCAAGGCAAGGCGTTCGGTCAGGAAGCAAAATAATGAGGTACCGCACAAACTACAACCTGTATTGTTGAAATATTTGATTTTGATCTTGGAAAAAATGGAATACAGGTCAAATTGACTGACTGGATAAGAATAAGAAGCAGATCAATCTGAGTAAATCTTACCCAGATTGATGAGAAATTCACAGCAAGCAGATTCAGCCCGCACAATAATGCTTATGAAGCATCGCGATGATATCGATAACAGCAGCATTATCGAGCCGATAGTAGATAGTTTGCGCTTCCCTCCTCGTTTTCACAAAACCGGCCCGGCGCAGCCAGGCCAGATGCTGTGACAGAGAAGACTGAGGGATAGGAAATCGTTCATTCAGCTGAGAAACAGACAATTCTTCTTCCTGAAGTACACACAGTATCATCAGCCTGTGCTGGTTGCCCATGGCCTTGAGCAGTTCAACAGCCTGCTCTACATTTGCCTCCATGTTGGAATAATCTCGCATTCTACCCTCATAATTTTCAAGACTTTTTAAGCAGACGGTCGATAGTGCCAGAAAACTGCATCCCCGCCAACATCGCGATAACAAAGCCGAAAATTTTAGTATTGCCTCCCAGCAGATTACTCACAGCAGGCCCAGGGCAAATACCCACCAAACCCCATCCCAGGCCAAATAAAATAGCGCCTATGATCAAAGGCTTATCGATAATTTTATTGACAGGAATATAAAACTGTTCAGCTATCAGAGGTTTTGAGCGGGGTTTCACCAAAAAGTGATATCCCAGGCCAAAAACGACCAATGCCGCTCCCATAACCAAAATTAAACTGGGATCCCACTGTCCTGCTACATCCAGGAAATTTAACACTTTTTCCGGATTGACCATTTGAGAGATCGTTAACCCGGCACCAAACAACAAACCGGCGACAAGGGCGATAATCATCTGCATACCATTACGCTCCTGACAGATGGCGAACAACAAATACCACAACAACAGCAACCACCATGAAGGCTACTGTTGCGACGATAGAACGGTGAGACAGACGCCCAATGCCGCAAATACCGTGCCCGCTGGTACAGCCAGACCCTAATCTTGTTCCTGCGCCCACCAGCAGCCCACCAGCAATGATAAGAGGCCAGCCAGCATCAATACGCTCTGGCAAATATGTACCAAAAGGGGCAGCCAGTAAGGGGCCGATAATCAGTCCCGCTATAAACATCCAACGCCATTTAGCGTTTGGCCCACTGACATCCAACGCGCCGCTGACAATACCTGAAATACCCGCTATGCGGCCATTCAACAGCAGCAGTATCAGGGCGCTAACGCCCAACACTGCCCCACCAGCCAGCGCCGTCCAGGGTGTGAATTCTGTCATTTCATTACTCTCACAAATGCAGTTAACAGTTTCAGTTTGGCGAATGCTGCCGAACCAGATCTTTTATACTAATATCAATAAATCCAATATTACGCATATACGATTTAAATGCAACTGTGTGAGCCTGATTTTCTGCGCAGCCATGCCACCGCATTACCGAACAAACCCAGTATGGGTATCCGGGCTACTGGTTGTGTCGCTCAGGTTTGAAAGCAGTTCAAAAAGTCATAATCAATCGCTTGATATTCAATCTATTCCATTTATGTTTATGTCTCCTTGCTGGCGAGTTCGATTGACAAGACCGAAGTCATTCTGCAGCCCTTTTTATCTGCCGTCGCGCATCCGTCTTATTTACGCAGATGATTAACGCTCTTTAATACTGTGGTCTGCCAGCTCATCTTTCTTTTTCTATAAGCCATAAACATGAAGAATCAGCACGAACCAGAATCCAACCGGCGTCCCCTTGCTGTCAGGGAGAAGGCTTTAACCAAGCACATTGCGGTCTGGTTAAGCCAGAAAAACATCACACCGAACCAGATCTCTCTGATGAGCATAGTATTTGCCATCATAGGCCTGGCCACACTGCTGTGGTACAAGGCCTCTGCGTTCACTACCCTGTTGCTTGTCGCTGCAGCCTGTATTCAGTTGCGGCTGCTGTGCAACCTGTTCGACGGTATGGTGGCTGTAGAAGGCGGCAAGAAAACCCCGGCAGGTGAATTATTCAATGACGTGCCCGACCGGATTGCTGACTCGCTGTTGATTCTGGCCACAGGCTTTGCAACACAGTCTGATATCGGTATGACACTGGCATGGCTGTGCGCCCTCGTCGCCGTGCTGACGGCTTACGTTCGCGTATTAGGGGTCAGCATGGGCTGTCCGGCCGACTTCCGCGGGCCTATGGCCAAACAGCACAGAATGGCGCTGCTGACAGTCAGCTTCCTTGTCTTGTTCGTCAGCCAGGTGTTCGCATTGCTGCCAGAGGTATTGGCCTACACGCTGGACGCCGCGCTAACGATCATGCTGGTTGGATCTGTAATGACCACCTGGCGCCGTCTGGCAGGTATTTATCGCTTTAAAGCGGCACAGCAGGCTGGTAAGGAAAGCGCAGACAATGAATAGTATTCCTTCCCATTCACTGCATCTGATGCTTGCCATCATTGCGGTACTGGTAACAGGTACGCTGGTGTATTTGTGGAAATCGCTCGCCCACCCAGACAGGGATTACCTTGAACTGAAGCTGCGTATCCGCTCCTGGTGGTGGATGATTGGGATTGTTTTCGTCGTCCTCTACCTGCCATTGACTTATACGCTGTTTTTTGTCGGTTTTCTGAGTTTTATGGCGCTGAAAGAGTTTTTGTCTATTGTGCCGACCCGAATGACAGATCGCCGTGTGATCTTCTGGGCCTATCTGTCGATTCCCTTTCAGTATTACTGGCTGTCAATTGGCTGGTACGGCATGTTCATCATTTTCATCCCTGTGTATGTCTTCCTGTATCTGCCGATGATGATGGTACTGATTGGCGATACCAAAGGCTTCATCCGCTCGGCCGGTATTATCCACTGGGCCATGATGCTAACCGTATTTTGTATCAGCCATATGGCCTATCTGCTGGTCTTGCCAAGCCTGAACCCGGATGCCGGATCGTTGGGAATGCTGCTGTTTCTTCTGGTGTTCACCCAGTTTAACGATGTGTGTCAGTACGTATGGGGCAAGTCTTTCGGCAAACACAAGATAGTGCCAAAAGTCAGCCCGAACAAAACCTGGGAAGGTTTCATCGGCGGCAGCGCAACCGTGATTCTGGTGTCGTATTTTGTCGCGCCCTATCTCACACCCCTCACCTCGCTGCAGGGTCTGGTAGCCGGTATGATCATTGCGTTCAGCGGGTTTATCGGAGATTTAGTGATTTCTTCAGTAAAACGTGACCTGCAGATTAAAGACACCAGCCAGTTTATTCCGGGCCACGGCGGCATCCTGGATCGCATCGACAGCCTGATGTTCACTGCGCCGCTGTTTTTCCACTACATTTACTATCTCTACTATTGAGGATTCCATGGCTCACGTGCTCAAGGTGTTATTTATCCTCTTCATTGTTAAACCGCTGGTATTTATTGGTCTTGGGCTGAACATCATCCAGCGGCAAAACCTGCCTGTAAATGGTCCGGTTGTGGTGGCAGCCAACCATAACAGCCATTTAGATACGCTGGTGTTGCTGGCGCTGTTTCCCATTTCCATCGTCCATAAAGTTCGTCCGGTCGCCGCGGCGGATTACTTTCTGGCCAATAAAGTCGTTGCCTGGCTGTCGCTGAACGTCATTGGCATTATTCCGCTGAGGCGCTCGCCCTCACCCAGCCAGCGCGAAGCGGTATTACAGGAATGCCATCAGGCATTGGCACAAGGGGATATACTGATCATCTTCCCGGAAGGCAGCCGGGGCGAACCTGAAACCATGAGCGGTATTAAGAAAGGCATTTACCATTTAGTGAAAGATCATGATGGGTGCCCGGTTATCCCGGTTGTCATGCGCGGGCTGGGCCGTTCTTTACCCAGAGGCACCGCTATGTTTGTGCCATTTAACTGTGATGTGGTAATTGGTGAGCCGGTTAGTCATTTTGACGATGCCAACGATTTCGTCGATACCATGCAGGCCCGGTATCATGAGTTGGCCAAACATTGTATTACGCAAACCAGTAACGAAAATTAATACCGGCTCAAAAGCAACAAGCCTGTCTCAGACAGGCTTGTTATCAGAGGTGAATCATCACAACGGCATTACGCCGATTGCGGGCGCGCTCTTTGACGCTGAGCAGGTCGCTTGCTGCCACCAGCTGCGTTACCCGCCTCAGAGCGTCCAGCACCATTCTTAGGGCTGCGCGACTGAGTATCACGTGTATTTTGCGCACCATTGCCTGCTTTGCCCGCACCGGTTTTATTTGCACTACCCGAGTGGCCATTTGTCCGACGCTTTGGCTTTTGCGCTGCATTACCGCTTGCATTGTGTCTCTCACCCTCAGCATGACCTGAGCGAGATTTATTCGGCTTCTTAGGTTTCTTCGGTTTGATTGGACGCGAATCCAGCTTAGAGTCCGGTAACGTATTGCTCGGCTTGTAACCGTCCAATTCCATACGCGGCAACAGTTGCTGAATTAAACGCTCAATGCCAAATAACTCGTCTGCTTCCTGAGCACACACCAGCGAAATCGCTTTACCTGTTTCGCCCGCGCGGCCTGTACGCCCAATACGGTGAACATAATCTTCCGCCACATTAGGCAGCTCAAAGTTCACCACTTGTGGTAACTGAGGAATGTCGATACCGCGTGCAGCAATGTCTGTCGCCACTAATACGCGAATTTTGCCCGATTTAAAATCAGCCAGCGCTTTGGTTCGTGCGCCCTGACTCTTGTTACCGTGAATGGCCGCAGAAGCCAGCTTCTCTTCAGACAAAAATGCTGCCAGGCGGTTTGCACCGTGTTTAGTACGGGTAAACACCAAAACTTGCTGCCAGTCGCCATCCTTGATCAATTTGACCAGCATAGGCGCTTTCTTCTTCACATCGGCCGGATAGATACACTGCTCTACCGTTCTGGCAGTCGAGTTCGCGGTATTGACAGAAATTTCAACAGGGTTGTTTACCAGGCCTTTCGCCAGGCTGCGAATTTCTTCAGAGAACGTTGCTGAAAACAGCAGGTTCTGACGTTTCGCTGGAAGCAATTTGAGAATTTTTTGAATATCGCGGATGAAACCCATATCGAGCATACGGTCGGCTTCATCCAGCACCAGGACTTCCAGCTGATCAAATTTCACTGCGTTTTGGTTGAACAAATCCATCAGACGCCCTGGTGTTGCCACCAGAATATCTGCGCCTTTGCGCAAACGCATCATCTGCGGATTAATCTTTACCCCACCAAACACCACAGCACTGCTCAACGGCAGATGACGGCTGTAGACAGACACGCTCTCCTGCACCTGTGCTGCCAGCTCGCGCGTCGGCGTTAAGATAAGCGCACGCACTTGGTTACTGCGAACCTGCGGGCCCTGATAAAGACGTTCAAGAATCGGTAATGTAAAGCCAGCGGTTTTACCTGTTCCCGTCTGAGCTGCAGCCATGACGTCTTTTCCATCTAACACAGCTGGAATTGCTTGTGCTTGAATTGGTGAGGGAGTGTCGTATCCTTTTTCTTGAATAGCTTTCAGGATTGGCGCAGAAAGACCTATCGAGGCAAAACCCATATATGATTCTCAATTGTTAATGATGTGAATGTTCGCCTAACTCTCTGACGGCGAAAAGTCCGACATTCTGAGGCTTTCACTCCCTGGTAGCAACCTATAATTGTGATTTGTTTCGTGTCAGGTTGAGAGAAGAGAGTCTGAACAGATACATATTCGCAACGAGAACCCGCGATAACTTGTCAGAAGTTCATCAAAAAATCAGGAAAGCTCAATAGCCAGAATGAAACCTGGGTGCCATTTCTTCAGTACGTTCATAATGAAGAGATAGCACCTTCAGGCCAGAACTCACACACACTTCCAGCAATATCTGTCAGATAGCACTGAACCTAATCTTCTTCATTGCTATAGCTGTTTGGTAAAGCTACCAACCGCCATATCCACTTTCTCGGCCCCTTTGCGAATATCACTCATCATTTGCCCAGCTTTGTTTGACAAAGAGAGTGTTTCAGATGCCTGAGACAAGCCCTGTTCAATCAAGTGAACAGCATTCCCTGTTAAGGTTAAATTCTCAGATACCACAGTAACAATTTCTTCAGTGGTCTGGCTTGTCCTTGAAGCGAGTTGACGGACTTCATCAGCAACAACGGCAAAACCACGTCCCTGTTCACCAGCTCTGGCCGCTTCAATGGCAGCATTCAGCGCCAGAAGGTTAGTTTGCGCCGCTATCCCATTAATACTGCTAACCAACTCGTTAATTTTCTGAGATTGCTCATACAGTGCTTGAATGCCTGCATTCGCTTTTTCCATCACTTTTGTTAACTCTTCCATTTTTTCTATGGTTGAATCAATAACTTGTTTGCCTTGCGTAGTCTGCTGACCAGTCTCTGTCGAGACTTCATGAGCAATGTCAGCGGCTTGCGCAATCGCAATCTCACGATTAATTTGATCAGTAATCACGGTGGCAAATTTGACGACTTTATATAACTCACCATGCGCGTTATATATGGGATTGTAGGACGCTTCTAACCAAGCGACATTCCCATAACTGTCGATACGTTTAAACCGGTCAGAGACAAACTCCCCTTGTCCCAGCCTTTGCCAAAACGCACGATATTCAGGAGAGTTGGCTTCTGAACTCTCACAAAAAATGCGATGATGCTGCCCGACAATTTTCGATTTGTCATAACCCATAGACGCCAGAAAGTTGCTATTAGCATCAATAATAATACCGTCTAACGTGAACTCAATGACTGCCGTAGAACGGTTCAAAGCATTAATAAGATCCTCTTGCTCCCGGGACCTTGTAATGGTTCTGGTAAGCTCAGAGGCGTAAATAACAATATGCTTAATACCGCCGCTTGCAGAAAAAATGGGTTGAAGGATAGCTCTCAACCAAACCTCTTCACCATTACCTTTTAAAATTTGCAAGGCACCATTCCAGTGCTTCCGCTGCCTGATGGCATCAGACATCAAATGAAAGTGACGAGTGTCCCGCGCCTGCAGAGGAACTAAATCAGTAATATGCTTACCTTTAATTTCTTCCAGAGGCAACAAAATATCATTTTTAAACAATGCGTTAGCTGAAATTACATTCCCACCCTCGTCCAGAGTCAGTCGAAGCATATCAGACTCTATACTTTCTTTAACTTGCGATAATGCATATAGCTCTGCTTTCAGCTCATGGTTTTGTTGCTTCATTTTTCTGAAAAACATATCACTTGTCCTGCGAATCTTGTCATGGGTGAGTGAAGTAAAATTAGGGATAATACAAAAAAACCAGAACAATCGCTCTGGTTAAGAATGACACTGTTATTGTTTTGATACGAGACATAGCCTGCCGTCAATTAGTCTACCCGATTGTCAACGTGAGATCACACACTTTGAGCATTAACGTAAACCAGTGCTTTTAACACATTTTATCAAATGTTACTTCTTTGGTAATTTTTACCAGTTAAGATACTAACATTGAGTTCAAATGCTTTGAATATGTATGCTGGCCCAAAGAGCGGGACAGGCATTGGGCACGAAATGGCTCCCCATCCACCAGCCATTTTAAGCAGCTAAATGTTTAATAAACTGAATACAACTGGCTAACATGTGCCCGTTATAAATGAGCCGCACCATTGAATACAATCCGGTTAGAAAAAGGATCTGTCACAGTAAAGCACCTCGCCCCCCAGGGTGCATCTTCAATGTTTGGCTTGTTATATTTATAAGGTTTTGACGTGATATCTGAAAATAACGAGTCCAGTTCACGGACATTAACAAAAACTTTACTTCCAGGTGTACAGTCGCCCGAATGCTCACTAAGATGAAGAACAAAATCTCCCTTAGACACTTGCATGTAAATCGGAAAACCTTCTTCAAAACGGTGTTCCCAATCCAGTTCCATGCCCAAAAAACCCAAATAAAACTCTTTCGCTTTATCCTCATCAAATATCCTAATAACGGGTATTGTCTGACATTTCATAGCTCTGATCCCTTCTCAGTTTCATAGGTATCAATTATCAACCGTTCATTCATTTTCGGTACACCATTTCTCAGTATCAACCGCAGCTTTCAGAATGCTCACACTAAAGCCGTTAGTTAACGGGCGAAGGCTTCAAGTGCTTTGTTCTGACTCACTTTTTCAATCATCCTGATTAAGACCGAGCTCTTTTTGTTTTTTCTTACTTAACCCTAAAGACACAATACGGTATGACTCTTTGAGGTAATATCTTAACGCTTCATCTTTTGTCTTGACGGTATCAACCTGCTGAATCCACTTCATACCCCGCGAGGCCAGGTATGGCGCGGGTCTGAATCCAGGCTCATCTTTTAGAATATTAAAATTGAGTTCTGAGGCTTTGAAAGTGTATGCAGGCTCGCCGGGTTCCCCCCAGCCACCTATCGCGAAGACCTTGCCACCCACTTTCCAGACATGGGCGCCTCCCCACTGTACGACGTATGTCGTTGCAGGCAAAGAACGGCAAAATGCATTGTATTCATCATATGTCACAGGAAGAATCCTTTTCATTCATCATCGATGGTGCCGCTTCCCTTGACCATCCTGCCACTCATTATGATCAAAGCCAATGACCCCTTAAAACATATACCCCAGCCAATCTAACTGCCCGGACTCCCAGTGTTTACCGCTAATGGGCTTAATAAAAATATCATCAAGATGCTCAAAGGCGACACCGAAATTTTTATGCTCATGCAACCTTAGCCAGGCACTTGGCGCATGTATCTGCCTGAAGCCATTATTAGAATAAAATTCAGTCAGATCAGAGACTAAAATAATGAAGTCGACATCCCGACTCTTCGAATATTCGCTGAGCTCAGACAACATAGCCGACCCGATACCCTGCCCCTGATGCGTTTTGGCTACGCAAAAATCGATAACACCAAGCACCTTAAATACGCATCCTCCAACCCCAATAACACGATAGTCCAGTCCCAGGTAGCCCACTAACCTTTTATCTTTGTATTCCAGCGCGCGCATATGCGGTAACTGTTTGTAATAAGAACGGGCAACTTGATGATCGGGAAATGCATCATTTCGAAGCGCTGTTATCGCGGCATGCTCATCGCTTGTTATGTCTAACTCAGGTTTGATTTTCACAGTTTGCTCCTTAAAGACAGGCGAACATGATCATTATGTTACAGACACAGAGAATTTTTTTGTCGGTCTATCTGAAAGTTAAGACAGTATTGGCAAAAAAAACGCCCCCGCTAATGCGGAGGCGGTGCTCATTTGAACAGCCATCTCATCAAAAATTATTTTGCGCCGGGTTACTTTTTATAATGCTCGTACACTTTATTAAACGCAGTTGCGAATTTTTCCATGTGCTGCTCTGAATAAACAGGGTGGGTATGGAACACTATCGAGCTGTCTCCCAGTTGTCTGGCCGCCTGGCAGTCCGTTAATGTGTAATCAATCTGCCGGTGGGCCGGGTCGTTAAACGGGTAATTATTCGTGCCAAACCCATTTTGTTTCTGGAATGCATCTTCATTATAAACTTCTGGCCAGGGTACCGGATAACCTGGCACACCTTCAGCATCAATAGCCTTGGTAAACGTCTTGATGTCACAACTGAGCTGGCTCATATCCAGAACAAACGGCGCCCACCAGAAAGCGTTACCACGTATTTCATCATCAGCCGGTGCATGCTTAACTAATGGGTGTTCCTTCAATAACACTGTCAGGAAGCGGCCATTACGGATTCGCTGTTCCAATGCAGTTGCCTTGAAACGGGATAACTCCCTGATACCAATGGCAGACTGAATTTCTGTCATCCGATAGTTAAAGCCAACCTGAGTATGGATATAAGGCAATTTCTGCGAGATTTCAAACAGACCCAACCTTTTAGCTACGTCGTAACCGTGATCGCGGAACGAGCGGCATTTCCAGACCAAATCTTCTGAGTTGACGTACACTGCACCGCCTTCACCGCCTGTTGTAATGTGCTTGCTCTGACAAAAACTGAAGCAACCGGCATCACCAATGGTACCCAGGTAAGCCCCTTTGTATTTGGCTCCCAATGCCTGAGCACAATCTTCAATGACCTTTAAATCATACTTTCTGGCGATGGCCATGATAGCGTCCATATCGGTTGGTACCCCGAATGTGTGCACAACCACTATGGCTTTGGTTTTATCGCTGATTTTGCTCTCTACCGACTTGGGGTCAAGGGTATGCGTATGATCAACATCGGCAAATACAGGTAGCGCACCCGCTTGCAGAATAGAAAATGCGGTAGCAATAAAGGTATAGGACTGACAAATCACTTCATCACCCGAACCAATACCCAGTGCGGAAAAAGCCGTATGTAGGGCTGACGTACCATTGGTAGTGGTGACGACATAACCATCGCCCAGATAGGCCGCTAAGTCCTTTTCAAAGGCCATTCCACGCTTACCGGTCCAATAATTAATTTCACCGGTTTTTAAGATGGCTTCAATATCATCCATCACAGATAAATCCAGACTTGGCCAGGCTGGCAATGCCTCTGGAATGACAGGGCTACCGCCCAGTATCGCGAGTTTATTCATAATTATTCCTGCTTAAAGATGTGATGCAAGCCAACGGGACAATGAGCATATGGTTAAGGCCGGATTGGCAATGCCCAGACGAGGAAAAGCACCAGGCCCAATGGCATACACGCCCGGCATGGCGGTTAATTCCAAATCGTCAGTTAAAGCAATATCACCGGTTCCGCCTATAGGGTGCGTACAGCTTTCGTGCTCATACGAACCGTAAGGGAAGATAAACCGCGTATATACGTTGGATTGTTCCGTTTCACTCAGCGCTGCCAGCGCCTGCTCTATCTCAGTACTTTCTGTCGATCCGAAAAAAGCACCCGACTGTTCTGTCGGAGTGTCAAACAACGGCACTAATTCTGCGCTTAACTGCTCACTGGCAAATTCAACAATGCGCCTGGCGACGCGGTTGTAATTTTCAATTCCTGTCTCTGAATGGTGCGAGTTAATGTCCAGCCTTGTCTGGCCCTGACTGTAATGACAATGGAGCTGGCTGAATTCAGACTGATGCGGATTTTGCTCAACCACGGCCATCAATAACAAAATGCGATCTCCGCTAGCGAGATTCGGTCGCTCCACCACAAAGATGTTGGCATTCAGGTCATGATGCTCGCTGAAACCATGCCACAACATTTCATGGCGGTATTGAGCAATGCGTTCACCCTGACCAATCTTAACGGCAATACCAATACAGTAATGATCGGTAACCTGTGCTGTGGTGGATTTTTCCAGCGATGTGGAAATAATCTTGTTGTTCACCAAAGCCGATGCCGACAAAATACATTTGTCGAACGGTAACGGATTCACAGTCCGCCCTTCCTGATCGATAAGAAAAAAACCTTCCGGTTTCTTTTCTACCTTGGCGACAGTCGCTCTTTCAATTCGAATCACCCCATCCCTGATAAAGGGTTCAAGCTGATATAAAGGGCTGTATGACGAAAATGCTGCATTCTCGCCGACAATCGCAGCCTGAGGCGCATGAATTAGAGGTATGCCAACCTGTTGTTGCCTGGTCATTTCAGGATATTTACCGGTAAATTCCTTCTGCAACTGGCGATACAACCCTTCAGGGCCATTCAAGCGCTGTTGCCAAACCTCGGGCCAGCTTGCCAGAGCCTGCGGTTCAAGCGGCAGCATGACCCCGTGATAACACAGCGAACGCCCTCCCAAACGCTCACTGATTCCACCAATGGCCCAATGTTCATCCGCCGTCCAGTGCACTTTCTTTTCATCGCCTTGCAAAGCACGGGTATCGAAATGCACATGTTCTTTACGCAAATCCGGTCCGGCTTCATAAATCACAATCTTATTGCCCTGAATGGCGGAATAAAGCGCAAACTCAAGGCCAGACAGTCCCCCTCCGACTACACAAAACGTCGACATTTTCTCTCCTTAATGAAATTCCCTTTCGGGCAAAAAATTACCGTCTGTCAGCCAGGTATAAAATGGTCAACCCTAACAAACCAACAGCCGATGAAATAAATATTGTCATGCCGATATCAAAGAAATAATTACCCAAGAAGTAGACAACAGATGAGACCGAAGACGATACAAAGAATGAGATCGACAGCAACGAACTGCCAACACCCGGCCTTCCTTCAGCCAGCGATTGCAAAAATCCGATAGGGATACTGATCAGACATGCCGCACCCAACGCTATCAAAGGAATTAACAGATAAACATGAACGACATTCTGCGTCACAGACAACAGCATGGTAGATAATGAAAATATTACCGCACCCATGATTATCACACTGGATGTTTTCTTTTTCTGAGCTGTCTTAGACCAATAAAAAATAAAGAAAACCTCAAACACAGCAATACCAGCTTCAAATATCCCGATATCGGAATACTCCCCCTTCACCTGATTGACAATAATAAAAGGCACAGTCGCATCTAAGGTAAACAGCATGTTGGTAACAAGCGATACGCTTATCAGTTTAATTATATTCGAAGCATGGAATACTTTAGAGATAGGTTCGGAAGACAACATGGATTTATGGCTTTCATTGACAAAGCTTTCTTTAAAGTACAAGGTGAAGATCAGGCAGCACATAATGCCAGAGAACAACCAGATAAATATAAGCTGTTCTTTTTGAAGCGCTAACATGCCAATCATACCAAGAGTTAACACATACCCCATTGAGTAGGTTGAGCGCAATGCCGCATTCTCATTGTGCGCATTATCAGCACCATCCACATTGCGCTTCGCCGCGGCATACCCAAAAATCAATGAGTTAAGCACACAAAATACTGGCAATAGTAAGCAATTAGCTAAAAAGTACGTATACTCGTTCGGCCAGACATAAAGCGCAACATTTCCAAACACACCACAAATACTGCAAATAATAATATACTTTACAAAACTACCTTCTTTATCTGATCGCATACCAAAGTAAATACTAAAGAAGGTAATGACTACTCCAGACAGTAGAATCACTAAACTGTAGTAAATCTCCTGCAGGCCAATAACATCGACACCGAAAATATTTTTATACGGATTCACAGCAGCATTTGCGCTGGCAAACAATAAAATGGCAAATACCTGTTTATTCATAAACAGAGAAACAGGCGAATCCGAACGACCGAACGATTTTAAAATATTGAACATATAAAGCCTTTGTGTCGCACGCTCTGATAAGAGCATGGTCAATTAAGGTGTGACTCTGAAATCCTGACAATTAATCGATAAGTCAGTTGGCGGGAGATTAAACACAAGAATATGTTTTTTATATCATCGAAAGAACTTCTCTCGAGTCACTTAATACTATTTAAAGAAACAAGCAGCACTCAACATTTGAAAGCGTGATCAAGAGTAGACACGAAAAAAGCAATAAATAAAATATAACTCTTTAACTGATTTACCTCAACAACAAACCCTCCAAAAAACCATCAATGGAAGTGACAATAATCTGCTCACCAGAAAGATATGGCTACTTTATACCAAGAACAATAACACTGTTCGATCAGCCCATTAAAGATAGAGTTATCAGTAAATTCATTTGCAAACAAGCGCCATTAACCATGTGCTTTTTCACAGAGAAAAAAAACAGGACAGACAGGCATAGGAAGGAGGAATATCAGAAGGGAAATCAGGACAGACACAATGAAGCCACCGTCAGCACATTGTGCTGACTTGTCCAAGCAAGACACCTTCCCGAAATGAAGGTGTCTTGCTTAATTAGACAAATCAAGCCTATGAAATTTGCTCGTTTGATGGCTGACTCGCTCTGCGGGTCAGTAGTCCAGTAAGTTTGGAGCCAAACAATGACAACATCAGTAAGCTGATGATCAGCAGTGTTATAGGCCTCTCAAACACATAACTTAGCTCACCACCGCTAATCTGATAAGTGTGCAGTAAATTACTTTCAGCCATTCCACCCAGCAAGATCCCAATCACTGCAGCCGGAACAGAGTAATTCAATCGGCTAAATACCCAGCCAACGATGGAAAATACCAACACAGTGATTGGGCCGGAGATATTTCCCGTCAAACCAAAGGAACCAAATACAGCCATTGAGAGCACCGATGGAATAAGAATATTCATTGGCACTTTAACTATGTTGGCAAGTAGAGGAATGAACATCAGTCCCAAAGCGACCAATAGCAACACTTGGCCGAAATTAGCAATAATAATGGCGTATACAATATCGGTTTCTTCACGGATAAACTGAGGACCACCAGTAATATTGTGCATCGCGAAAGCCGCAAGCATAACTGCTGTTGCTCCTCCCCCAGGAATACCTAATGCCAAGAGTGTTGCCATCGAGCCAGCTTCAGAAGTTGAATTCGCAGATTCCGCTGCGACCACACCTTTTGGATTACCTTGCCCGTAGCTTTCCGGATCCTTATCATGACGTTTGGTTTCTACATAAGAGAGTAGATTTGAGACCGAAGAGCCAACCCCCGGCACTGCTCCGACAAATACGCCAATCAAGCTACCACGTAGCATGACTTTAGGATGCCTGAATGCGTGCTTGAAACCACTTAAGATTTGACGAATACTCACCTTGCGCGCCGATTCATCCGCTATCAGGTATTGGGTATTGACTAACTTAAAGAGTTCAGATGCTGCGAACATTCCCATCATGGCAGGTATTACAGGGACGCCATCAAGCAGATATTCATTACCTAATGTGCCGCGTGCTACCCCGACTTCACTAAAGCCAATGGTACCTATAAGCAGGCCAACCATACCGGACAACAAGCCCTTCAGAATAAAATCACCTTTTAAGCTGGCAATCAGCGTCATTCCCCACAAGATGACGAAAAACATTTCTGAAGGTCCAAGTTTGAGTACCATCCCGGAGATGGGTTCTATCAACATAAATAGAATAAGGTAACCAAATAGCACTCCAAAACATGATGCACCTAAAGCGACTCCCAGTGCCTTGTTATGCTCTCCTTTTCTAGCCATCGGATAACCATCAAATGCTGTCGCAATGGCTGATGAGGTACCGGGAATGTTCATGAGGATAGCGGGGATACCACTGCCAAATGAGCCACCCGTGAATATAGCCGTGAGGAAAAGCATGGCTTCCAGGAAACTCATATACAGTGTTGCAGGTAAAAAGATGGCCATCGCCATCGAAATCTGTAGCCCCGGAATGGCACCAAATATGAGGCCAATAATAATACCCGGAAAAACATACAGCCACGGGCCAACGGACGTAAATAATAATTCACTACCCGCTGAAATAGCAGAAAAATCAAGCATCTCGTTCTCCTAGTAGTCAGTGTGTAGCAAGGTCATTGGCATAGGATATGGCAACATTTGAGCGAAAAATGTTGACATCAGTAACCCGAAAACAACGCTATAGCCAATAATCCATACAAGGCGGCGTTCTTTTTGAATCAACAAAAAGCAGCCAACAAACAGCGTCGTTGCAATATCAAACCCTATCGTTTCCAGCGACAGAACATAAACGGCAAAGAGACCTATGATAGGCAGTACCGATTTCAAATCGTCATGACTATTACTTCCGGGTTCCGGCTTGCATTGTTTTTTATTATCAAGCCGTTGGCGTGTAAGTTCCAGAATGCAAAGTATCAAGGAAATTAACGTAATAGGCGTAATTAGAATTAGATTTTCCGCCGTTGAAGATGCTTGGTAAGCATCCCATGAGTACCAGCATACAAACAGAGCCAATACGATGACTACAACGAAGTCGGCAGAGCGTTGACTTAACAATCTCACATAGCCTCCAGTGAAAAAGACTGGTTAGCTTGGCACTAACCAGTAGATGATGTTAAATAGATTAATCGAGTAAATACTTGTAGGTTTTAAAGGTTTCGTAGTTCTCAACCATCATACTTGTCGAACGTTCTGGACCAACCCAGACTCCACCGATGTCGTTTGACTTCAATAACGTTTGAACATCTTTTCGTGCCAGCGTGCTTTCGAATGCTTGTGCTAACTGTTTGTAGCGCTCTGGATATTTGTTCTTGAACTCATTTGTGACGGCAAAGCCACGCATCGATCCGGTCAATACTGGCACCTCAATTCCAAGCGGTTTCAGAGCTTCATTTACTGTCGGCGCATCCCAACGGTCACTTGGCTTATCACGAACAACAGCAACCGGGCGCAAGAACTCGCGAATACCTTCACTGCCTTGAGCACTAATAACGATAAAGTCTACCTGGCCACCAGCCACAGCAGAGCGCGCTTGACCACCACTGTTGAAGGTCACAAGGTTGAGGTTTTCTTGAGGAATGCCGTTTTTCTCCAGTAACAATTTGGCCATCAGGTGTCCTCCAGAGCCTTGTACTACAGCAGCTTTCACTGATTTGGGGTTCTCTTTGATTGCTGTAAGTAAGCTGGATAGATCCTGATACGGCGTATCTTTGTTTACCGCAATAAGCTCGAAATCAAACCACTGAAAGTTCATATATGAAAAGTCATTAATTGTGTAGCTCGCGTTACCTTTCAGAATTGTGTTGGGTAGATAGGGAGAAAAAGTCGACGCGAAAACGGTGTAGCCATCATCTGGACGATTCAACACATAGTTTGCAGCAAGCTGAGTGCCGGCACCTTTCTTGTTGATCACTTTAACCGGTTGGCCTAACTCTTCGGCGAGAAAGCTGGACATGGTACGTGCCATGCGATCGGCACTCCCACCAACACCAAAACCCACGACAAAGTTCACGGGTTTCTTTGGATAATTGTCAGCAAGTGCGATTTGCGGAAGTAAAATAGAGAGTGTTAGCCCTGTCACAGCTGAAAGCTTTAGGATTACCTTGTTGAGAGTATTCATTTTACCCTTCCTTAGAAATAGTTATATTGATGTTAACCTCTTGTTTACATCTGAAACTCTAACCTCACATACTGTCACCAACCTTGCACATGTGGCAGATATGCGCTTTTAAATCAGAAATTTGAAGTAGCTCATGCGGATACTAATCGTTGAAGACAGCGTCGTTATCGCTGAAGGATTACATAATTTACTTGTAGAACAAGGTTTTGTGGTTGATGTTTTTCATTCGGGAGAACAAGCTTCTCATGTAATCCTAACCCAAAAATTTGATCTGCTTTTGCTCGATTTAGGGCTTCCAGACTGTGAAGGGCTGCAAATTTTGCGCAGCTTACGTCAGAAAAAAAGCAACCTTCCTGTACTGATAATCTCCGCTCGTGCAGCTCTTGATGAGCGAATCCTAGGATTGAATGAAGGCGCGGATGACTATCTTTGTAAGCCCTTTGAACCAGAGGAGGTCGTTGCGCGCGTCCATGCACTCCTGCGCCGCGCTTCATCAAGAGTGAGTAACACTATCGAACATGGCGCGTTGACATTTGATGTGATCAATAAGGCTGTGACTTTTTACGGCAATGAAGTTGTACTACATCGCCGTGAAGTATCCGTGCTCGAATGTCTGTTATCGAATGTCGAGCGAGTGGTAAGTAAGCCGAAAATCGTACAACGCATATCCTCTTTTGATGAGGAGTTGAGCGAAACGGCTATTGAGACATACATATCACGACTTAGAAAAAAATTCTCTCCCGACCTGAATATCCGTACCGTTAGAGGACTCGGCTATATGTTGGAGAAGCCATCCCGTGATTAACTTTCATTCTCTGTCACAACGATTGTATCTCGCTATAACCAGCGCGCTTATCATATTTACAGGGCTTATTTTTTTTATAAGCACCTGGGTGTTGAAAGATAAGACGGAACGTCTGTACGACAACATGATGATCGCCGTCAGTAAAAATCTTGATGATAAACTTTATGTAAAAGACGATAAGCTTAAAATCGATATGGATTATTTCTCCATAGATACTTTAAGCGATACACATAGTGAGAAAATTTTTTATCGGATCGTAGCGCCAAACGGAGATCTGTTAGCAGGTTTCGATGGCTTATCGCTGGCAGATAAGAAAGGTTATCCTACCGTGTTTTATCATACCATTTACGCTGGCACAGAACTTCGGGCGGTTCAATATACATCCAAAACACCTCTCGGTGACGCACTCATCGTTGTGGCAGAATCCAATCAGGGCAGACATACCACAATATCCGGGCTCCGGAAACAGATAGCTTTTGCTGCTGTACTGATATGTATCGGGACACTGATTCTCGTGGCCTTTATTGTTCAGAAAGGGCTTCATCCACTGAGCAGGTTACAGAAAGAGATCAGGATGCGGTCAGAGGCCAATCTCGATCCTATTGAAACCGATGTTCCACCAGAGGTCGAAGCTTTAGTCCGATCACTAAATAATTTAATGGCACGACTGCAGCGCAGCATTAAGATCAGTCATAATTTTAATTCCGACCTATCGCATCAGCTACGCACTCCTTTAGCAGAAATGAAAATGCAGCTCGCCATGTATCGCCGCGATTTTCAAATCGAAAAATTGAATGACGTTGACCGTAATATCACATTAATGACCCGGTTGACCGAACAGATGCTGCATTATGTTAAAGCGCAGAATAGCACTGTTTCTAATAAATATTGGTCATGCTTAGATCTCGTCGAGTTTTGTCGAAATTTCTGTGAGAAGTATGCCCCAATGGTATTCAGCCAAGGTCAAGCAATTGCCTTTGAAACAAAGATAGAGTCAGCAGTTTGTCGAATAGACGAGGCTCTATTAGAAAGTGCTTTACTTAACCTTATAGAGAACGCTCTTAAATACGGTAAATCACACCAGGGAGAAGGCGAAATTGTATTAAAGCTGACATCTGGCAATGACAGCCTGTCACTGTCTGTTACCGACCAAGGTAGCGGCGTTTGCGACCAGGATCTTGAGTCTATGCTTGAAAGAAAGGTGCGCCTTGATCGCTCTAAACAAGGCTTTGGTCTTGGTTTAGCCATCGTTAAGCAAGTCGCTGAAATGCATGGTGGGCAGCTAGAAATAACTAACGCCTCACCCAGAGGACTTTGTATCACTTTATCGGGACTGAAGATTAACCAGGCTCCATCGACAAAGCCTTTTGAGTGTCGTTTGGTTCAGGCTGAGTGAAACTATCAGGACAGACACCAGATGCAGCGATTAATTGCTGTTCGCAATGTGCAGCTTGTCACCGGCGTAGTATTAATGAGTAGGAGAATAAACACTCTTTATAACAAGGCACTCTGCCGCTGGCTCAAAGCTTTTCAGTGAACTCGTCACAAGCTTTGCATCGATAGCCATGGCGGTAAAAAAACAAGGGAAAGCCCAGTAAAAGGAAAACGACAAAAGCGGGTCGCTTTCCCTTTGTGTACGGCAGTAAATCATGACTACCACAACGCGGACAGGCATCCGCTTCCCCGGTGAAGATATGACTGTCCTCGACAGCTTGAGACTCAACAGCTTGTGAGAAGTCGCAGCTCAAAATATCACGAGCTTGTTCAGCCTGTTGTTTCGCGACCATCAGACGTACGCCACCCATCGCATTGGAATACAGCCACTGCACATTCACTGTATGCTCGTCAGCCAGATGGCTATGGATACCGGCAGCCTCAAGGCTGGCTTTCGCAATATGCGCTTCATGGGGAAACGAAAACCGGGCAACAACAATCATGCGTTTTTCCTTGTGGTTAACCAGACTGAGCGGTGCATGTCAGCACCGCGTTTCTACAGTCTCTAGCAATCTACAATAGTTTCGAACCCGCCATAAATAAGGCGCTTACCATCAAACGGCATGTGGTTCAGATTCTGATCACAGATAGGATCTTTCATAAACAGAGCCATGCCTTCGTCTCGTGCCGCTTTTGAAGGCCATTGGATCCATGAAAACACCACTGTCTCACTGTCTTTACATTTAACTGCCATAGGAAAAGACGTGACTTCGCCATCTGGTATATCATCGCCCCAGGTTTCGACCACACGCTCGGCGCCGTATTTTTTAAAGACCTGTGCGGCCTCTGCGGCATGTTGTCGGTATTCTTCTCGTTTGTCTGTTGGCACAGCGCAAACAAAGCCATCAACATAACTCATGATCTTTCTCCTCTGCCTATGGTGCGTTACGCACCTCTGCGTCTTGATAACTCACGTTATTTTCGCCCTGCAACTCGCGTACCGGACGAATTTCTACGCTGCCGTAGCGTGCAGGCGGGATCTTACTGGCCATCTGAATCGCTTCATTCAGATCCCTGACATCCAACAGGTAGAAACCTGCCAGCTGTTCTTTGGTTTCAGCAAACGGGCCGTCCGTAATGTCCACCTTGCCATTTCGAACTCGTAACGTGGTTGCCGTCTGGACAGACAGCAGCGCCTCGCCTCCGATCATATAGTCACGCGACCGCAGGGATTCACCGCAATCGATACACTCACGGTTGAGCGCATCCCACTCATCTTGCGTCAGCGTTTTCATTACTGATTCGTCGTAGTAGACCAAAGCTACATATTTCATCACCCTGATACTCCTGTCTGATTTCAGAAGCCTGCTACTGCTGGCTGTCGTCGCCTGGTAACATCACCATCCAGCCCATGCCAAACTTATCCGTTACCTGGCCATATAAAGGTGACCAGAAGGTTTTATCCAGCGGCATACGAACCGAACCACCGTCTGCCAGTGCATCAAATACACGACGCGCTTCCGCTTCGGAGTCAATCGTTAATGCCAGATTGAACCCGGTAAACGGCCCCTCGTCACCACAGCCGTCAGAGGCAAAAAGTGTCATGTTTCCGACCGTAAATTCGCAGTGCATCACCTTGTTTTCAAAGCCGGGAGGTAACATACCCTCGGGCACAGGATCCGGGCTTTCATTGAACCGAAATAGCATGACCACACTGGCGCCGAGGTGTTTCTGGTAATATTGCAGCGCCTCATCACAGCAGCCAGAGAAAAACAGATAGCAGTGTGATTGCGCTTGTTGCATCGCAAGTGTTTGCCTTAACTGAGTTTCTTGTGCACGAGCCGATCCGTCGCTGTCGATCTCAGCAAAATCGTCCATTTCATAAAAAGGGCGAATTTCAATGTCGGACGCTTCTTCCATCGGGTTGGGACATTTTTTAACCCATTCAACGGCTTCGTCCATTGAGCTGACGTTCCAGACCCAATAACCGGCCACTAACTCATTGGTTTCGGCAAATGGCCCTTTGGTCACGGTACGCTCACTGCCCTTAAAACGTACGCGAATGCCTTCACTGCTGGGTTTTAAACCGTCGCCCGATGCCATGACACCGGCTTTCACCAGAGTTTCGTTGAACTCGCCCATGGCCAGTAACAATTCCTGGGTTGGCATCTTGCCGGCTTCCGAACTTTCACTGGCTTTCACAATTACCATGACTTTCATTGTGCTTCTCCTGTCTGTGTATTCAGGTTGATTTAAGAGCGGCTTCTTTTTGCTCTCTACACAATAGTCGAGTGAAGCTTTAGCAAATCGACAACCGATGAAAATTTTTTGATCTTTTGACAGGTAACTATTTAAGGTGTTGTCAGCAGTGCCAGCTTTCGTCTGAGAATACGCTGTTCCGGGGCTTGCTGAACCAGGCTCAGAGCGTGCTCAAATGCAGAGATAGCTTCTTGCACCCGACCGGCACGGCTGAGCAATTCGCCATAGGTCGCATAGGTGAGGTGATAGGTTTGGAGGACTTTTTGTTCAAGCAGATTTTCAACGATCTCGATCCCTGCCTGCGGACCATCTCGCATCGCCACGGCGACAGCCCGATTAAGCTCAATGACTGGCGAGGGTGCTACTTGAAGGAGCAGGGTATAAAGTGACACTATCTGGACCCAATCCGTGCTGGCCATATCCGCCGCCTGGGCGTGAACCGCCGCAATCGCGGCCTGTAATGTGTAATGGCCAATATTTCTGGTTTCCAGAGCACTCTGTACTAAGGCAATCCCCTCTTGTATCAGAACGGCATCCCACAACCTGCGATCCTGATCTTCCAGCAATACAATATCGCCTTGCTGATCCGTTCGGGCGCCTCGGCGGGATTCATTGAGCAGCATGAGCGCCAGCAGGCCAGACACTTCAGCATCGGGCAGCAAGGATCTCACTAAACGCGCCAAACGAATGGCTTCCGCCGTCAGCTCGGAACGTGTGACACGCTCCCCCGCCGACGCAGAGTAGCCTTCGTTATAGACCAGATAGATGACAGACAACACAGATTCAATTCTGTCCGGCAACTCAGTTTTTGAAGGCAGTTGAAAGGGAATGTTCGCTTCGCGGATTTTTGCCTTACCCCGCACAATGCGCTGGGCCATGGTGGATGGCGACGTCAGAAAGGCGCTGGCAATTTCTTCAGTAGTCAAACCACACACTTCCCTCAGCGTCAGCGCCACCTGCACTTTGGCGTCAATGGCCGGATGACAGCAGGTAAAGATCAACCGCAGCTGATCGTCTTCAATCACCTGATCATCGAATTCGAATGGACTTTCAGTGTCAGTACGGATAAAGGATGCATCATTGGGAGCATCGAACAGCTCTGAGACAATCTCGACTTGCCGTTTTTGCCGGCGCAGATGATCGATGGCTTTGAAGCGTCCGACAGACACCAGCCAGGCGCTGGGGTTATCAGGAATCCCCTCTTTCGGCCACTGAGTTAACGCCGTGCTGAACGCATCGTGCAAAGCCTCTTCTGCGAGATTAAAGTCACCCAGCAAACGAATTAAGCTCGCATACACTTTACGGGCCTCGTTGCGATACAGATTCTCTATATTGCTTTGTACCGCTTGGCTTGTTACAGGTGATTTCATTCGTCTCTCTCGCGCTGTTCGGTTTCCTCTGAGCCGTCTGAAGCTGGCGGTTTGCAGCACTTCACGACATAGCCCACTCCACGGCTTTGGCGGCATGGATGGCCGTCGTGTCGTACAGAGGGATACCAGAATGCTCCTGAGAGATTAACATGCCTATTTCAGTGCACCCCAAAATAACAGCATCAACACCAGCCAGCTCTAATTCATTGACTATACGAATATACTCATGACGAGATGTCGCATTAATATTACCCAGGCAAAGTTCGTTATAAATGATGTCATGAACCAGCTTTCGATCTTTTTCGCTGGGTATGACAACCTCAAGACCGTACTTTTCCGACAAACGATCTTTATAGAAAGATTGCTCCATTGTAAAAGCGGTGCCTAATAGACCCACCTTGCTGATCCCGTCTTTTACGAGCTCTTCACCAGTGGCATCAGCAATATGAAGCAGGGGAATCCTGATGCTCTGCTCTACCTCTGGGGCAACTTTATGCATGGTATTCGTGCAGATCAACACGAAGTCGGCCCCCGCAGATTCTACACTTTTTGCCGCATCAACCAGTATCTCAGCCGCACCTGTCCAGTTGCCACTGTGCTGTAATTTTTCAATAGGAGCAAAATCAACACTATGAAGAAGGATTTTAGCTGAGTGGAGACCACCCAACGTATTTTTTACACCTTGGTTAATTTTCCGATAGTACCCGATCGTACTTTCCCAACTCATTCCGCCTATCAGTCCAATTGTCTTCATGCGCTCTCACCGCTCCCTGAATATAGTCCTGCATATACAAATACGCGGACAGACACAACAAATGAATCACTCAGCCTGTTTAACGTGCCTGTCCTTGTTAGCACCGTATAACATGTCTGTCCCTGTAATCCCGCAAGCAATCAAAACCGATAGCTCAATTCAATCATGTGGAAATCAGCCCCTGTTGTATCAGATCCATTCACACCAGCATCGGAATAATGCAAATACGCGGACAGACACAACAAATGAATCACTCAGCCTGTTTAATGTGCCTGTCCTTGTTAGCACCGTATAACATGTCTGTCCCTGTAATCCCAAGCAATCAAAACCGATAGCTCATTTCAATCATGTGGAAATCAGCCCCTGTTGTATCAGATCCATTCACACCAGCATCGGAATAATGAAGAAAACGATAGCCTAACCCCAGATTGTTAAACAGCGGCACACCAACGCCAAAAGTCAGGGCAAACTGGAAAGGCCCGCCATAATCTTGCATTCCAAAGCGATACTTACTGAATAGTGCCCCACCGGCTCCTAAATCCAGCGTAAACCTGCCGTTTTCACTGCCCAGGGTCAATTCGGGGATAGCAGAGACAACAAAAGCATTTCCCCCGGTCGCCTGCAGCATTCCGGCACTCACCATCAAGCGCGTGCCCATTCCCCAACCTGAAGTGGAATAATCTTGCCATGGTAAGCTGAAGTTCGCCGCCACGTCATACACCTCAAAATCCTCCGGCGCATCATCCCCAAGTAATGTCTGCTCTGAAACACGGGCGCGAATACTAAGACTCTGTAATTTCAGCTCTTCCGTGTAGCTCTGGCTGGGGGAGAAAAGGCAACAAAGGGCAATCAACACCCGTCTGAGCGACATTAAATGGCGGTGAGAACCGATCACAGATCTACCAGGACAGACATCAGTTCTACAAGGACAGACAGCTGAAGAAAAAAACAACTTCATCAATTTCATGAGATTCTGACCCAGATCCCCACTTCGTGATTTGCTCCTTTTTCCGGCCAGCACAGACGTATACTGTATGTTTATCCAGTTCAATTATTGTGACTCCCAATGACGACAGCACGCAGCCAACTTATCAGTATAGAAGCTACGCCCTACTACCATTGTGTTTCCCGCTGTGTTCGCCGCTCCTTTCTTTGCGGCTACGATGAACTGACCCAGACCAGCTATGAACACCGGCGGGGATGGGTTGAGAAGCGATTGAAACGGATTGCCAGTGTCTTTTGTGTGGATGTTTGCGCCTACGCCATTATGAGCAATCACTACCATGTCGTTCTGCATATCAACAAGGAGCAGGCCCACCGCCTCTCGAACCATGAAGTTATAGAGCGCTGGCTCACCTTACATCGCGCCCCTGCGCTGATTCAGCGGTTTTTGAAGCACGAGGCCTTATCCGAGGCCGAACAGTCTGCTTGCTTAACCCTCATCAAAACCTGGCGCGAGCGGCTTTGTTCCATCAGCTGGTTCATGCGCCTGCTCAATCAGTACATTGCCAGCAAAGCCAATCAGGAAGACGACTGCACTGGCCATTTTTGGGAAGGCCGCTTCAAAAGCCAGGCATTGCTGGATGACAATGCTTTAGCTGCCGCCATGGCGTACGTCGATTTAAACCCGATCCGGGCCGGTATCGCGGAGACACCGGAAACCTCCGCCTACACTTCCGTTAAAGCGCGCATTAAATCGCTTCAAAAAAACGAAGCAACGGCGCCCAATCTTTTTCCCTTCGCGGGCAATCCGCGCAGCAATATGCCAGAAGGACTGCCTTTTCACCTGTTCGATTATATTGAACTGGTTGAGTGGACCGGACGGCAAATCAGAGAAGGAAAACATCACCATATCCGCTCAACCCAGCATCCCATCCTTGAACGGCTCGGTTTTAATACAGCTTCATGGTTGAATATCTGCACCAAGATAGCAACAGGCCCCCTCATTGGCACCACCTCGTCAATTCAAGCTGTTTTGCCGAAATTGAACCGGCAGCGCCGAACCGGTGTACAGCTCCCTTAACCCATTCACAGCAAACAGATCCTCAACAGCGATACATTCGTATGCTGCTGCTCGCCTGGAAATCATGTAAAAGACATAAAATCTGACTTTGTATTCCAGCATGCTGTAAATCAGTCTTTATAAAAAGAATATGAAAGCGAATTTTTGAATCTGGTACAGGTCTGTCTGGCTCTGACTTATGCGTGACTGTCCTTGTAACTATCATGACTGTCCTTATTATCTCTTGCTATACCTGCGCTAAAACGTGCTCAATAAACGTCGACTTCTTTTCACGGTACTCGTCGTGTGACAAACCCTCGCACGATTTCTTTAACTCATTGTACTGAACCACTAAATCTGGAGATGCGCGTAACCTGTCACGAAAATCCACAAAGCACTCGAGCTCTAAACCTATCGCTACCACCTGAAAAGCCACATCTTCGCTTGTTGACTCAAGCATGCATAGTTCAGCTGTTCTCAGTGTGTTTTTCTTTTCTTGGAACCCCAAGGTGAGCAAAATACGCGCAGAAGCTTCCAGCTCGTGCGCATCAACGCCGATCAAGATATCAAGATCACCTTTTGAAATAACACCTGGAACAGATGACGCTCCCACATGCTCGACTCTTGCTGCTGGCAACAGCCTCCGTATTTGATTCAGATAATAATCAAACCGCTCATGACAGGCTTTTTGATACTGATCCGGACTAAGAAATTTCATATTTCCTCTTAATCATCAATTGTCCTAACTACGTATAGTGTGTCTGTCCTGGTAACGAGCTCTCTGAATCATTGCTTATTTCCCGGCTAACCACTGGCTTTCCAGCTGAAAAATCTGATTATCAAAGTCAATGCTGGCTTGCACACCTAAAGGTGTCACCAGCATGGGATGGGTATGACAACTGTCAAAGCCATATAATATTGGCATGTTCTGACCATTAAGAACTTCAAGCAAGACGTCTAATGGCGAACAATTTGTTCCTTTGTCATCAAAAAGCTCATGCTTACCAAGCACTATCGCTCCAACCTTGTCAAAGACGCCACAAGCCTTTAAGTGAGCAAACGAGCGTTCAACAGTTTCTATTCCTTTTAATGAGTCCTCAATCAGCAGTATGTCACCTGAGTGTATTTCTGGCATATAATGGCTTCCCCAAATACCTGCCATGGTATTCAGATTACCGCCAATAATACGCCCGGTGATTTTTCCGCCCCCAAGAAATGTCCATTCGTTGCTAAAAACAGGCTTTGCCGTATTTTGTGTTTCCCAATCCAGTTTAACGTCTGTCCAGCGTTCAGGCATGACATATTGATATTCACTTTTCTCTGAACTCAATATATCCAGAAATGACTGAAAAGTGTCATCAACTAAAGGCGGAAACTCACCAAACGATGCCACTAAAGCGGGTCCATAAAAAGTGACAAGACCCGTTTGTGCATAAATACCAAGTAAAAGTGCAGTCACATCGGAATAACCAACAATGATTTTTGGATCTTTTCTCAGAGCCTTGTAATCAATATATGGCAATAATGAATTACTGTTATTACCGCCAATGGTCGACATAATGCATCGAATGCTTGGATCTCGGATAAGCTGATTGAACTCTTCAGCCCTGGCCTGAATTGATCCAGAGCGATATGAGTCTGAACATCCTGTCAAGGCTCCTTCAACCAGCTCAAACCCTTGACCTTCCAGGTAGGCTTTCGCTCTTGAAAATCGATTGGGTGCGAATACTGTTGCGGGTGAAGACGGTGAAAAGAAGCCTATTTTGTCACCAATAGTTAACGCTTTTGGGAATATCACAAGTCACAAGTCTCCATGATTTTAAGAACACAATAACACCTGCCGAAGGGATGTGAATCATGCTACCTGGATATGGTGTCATATAAGATGAAAACACAACGGCCTTTGACATTTCATGGCACAATCCCTTGCCATACAAACAGTCACAGTTTTTCTGATAACTTCTTAAGGTACGATTTTGCCAACTCATGATTGTCACGACTGAGCCACTTGATGCAATCAAACAACTCCCAGATTAAGCCTTTATCACCGTTGGTATACACTGGAAAATCATCATGCTTAGGAGATTTTTCGTCGGTTAACCGGCTTTCTACGATACCCTTCTTATCGAATAGCACGTTAAACGGTTTGGATATATAAAAGGGTTCACTTAAATCTAAACAATGAATCTCAGCACTTGTCAGATCATTGAATATGTGCTTCTTGAAATAAGCATTCTCGTTATGAAATCCATCGAGACAATAAAAGATGTCTTTTTCTGATTCAAAATCTGAAAAACATGAACGAACAGAGTTATGACAGTCTTTTTGGGTGAAAACGATAATGTCTGCATCCGAAACACGGTCACCTGTACCGGCTGCAAGTGAGCCCAGCAATACAGCTGCAATGATATTTTCATCAGGATAAAAAGCGGTACATGCCGAATGAATGAGTTCTTTTTGAAGTGGTAATTGCTCGAGCTTAAGACCTTCCTGGTTCAAAATCACCTCCTTTTATATAGCGCCACAATCAGGGATGAATAAGCACATTTTATAACTCATCAATGACGTAAACGTTTAAACTGCAATAAACGCCAAACATTTAGTAACAAGTATAAATAACGAGCATGGGGATATGAAAGCTGCCGATATGTTTATATAGACAGTTGAACCAACACATAGAGCCAGCAATTCTCTCACTCTATGTGTTGGATTATAAGCAGTAAAAAACCACTTATTTATAGAAAGCTTCTACTTCGCCTTTCAGTTTGATCAGCATTGGCTGACCAAAACGATCTTTTGCTTTCGGTGAAGGGATTTTGACCCAACCCTCACTGATGCAATATTCTTCAACATCAGTACGCTCTTTGCCATTCAGACGAATGCCGATATGGTGTTCAAAACACTCCGCCACATAGTGTGGGCTGCGAGGGTTACCGGCAAGATGATCGGGTAAAGCTGGTTTATCGTTAGTGTCGCTCATGTTCATGACCTGATGTATGTACAAAGTGCGTCATTGTAGACAATGCCCGCCCGAGGCTCAACAAGGTAACGAGACTATTTCGCCTGGGCTTTGGGGCGTTCTTTGACGTGACTGTCCTTGTAATTCTGATAAGCCTACCAATTTTAATAAGTACTTAACGAATGACATGGACTCCCCACATCAAGCTTTGCCACATTTGGTATCCTTGATAACGAAATAACCGGATACTCACAAAAAACCATGCAGACGAAGCCCTTGAAACTTTTTCATATATGCCACTCGATCTCATCACTTGCCTCAGAAAGATGCTTATCACCCTGAATTCGATGCTATGCGATGGCATCTCATGACATTAACAATCAGAATGATTTAGCTCTTAACGCCATAATCGTTTATTGTAAACATCCTAACACTGAACAAAGAATTCTGAGTTTTCCTTTGAGATAAGTTTGATCGATAACTTCACCTCTTCGGACAGCCCAACGTATTCCTTTTCAGGTAAATCTGGCCATATTTTTTTCGGCAGATTAGAGAAAAAATAATTCTTAGTTAAACCAACAAGAAGTGTATTACACTGCGACTCACTGATGTCTTTTGTTTTTCCTACTAAATTACTTACCAAAAGAAGCTTATTATCAGATTCTTCAACTTCAAATTTTTCGACTTTAAAACTTGTTCCGTTTATTCTTTCGTCTTTCAGCTTGTCGGTAAATAAATAAGCAGACAATTCGAGCTGTAACTTACCAAAGTCATACTGACTCGCTGGAACACTCTTCAGGCTATCTAAACTTGCAGCTTGTAAGCTAAAGCTAGCCAATAGACCAGATAACAGAACCCATCTTTTTTTTCTCATACATACTCCTTATTATCACAAACCAACGTTAATCCAACTTAATACATTATGAGGTAGAAAATATATAAGTGCGTGATAAGGCTCTAAAATACATAACAAATAACATGTCCCCTCATCATGCTTTTCCGAACTTGATCAGCCTGATTACGGTATTCTTATAGGCCACCACGTCACAATATTTTTATAGCCCTGATTTGATGACTATTTTTAGTTGACAGACATTCTTGGCTGAGTGAATGTCGCGCTTCAAATCCGGTCGTTCTCTCAGCATTGTTCTATGCGTGTCAGACAATTTCCATAAGCAGTTCTTTGAGGTGACTGTCCCTGTAATTAAGGTTCATTTTTCATGCCAAAACTGCTGAAAACAATGCGAGAAATAGCTTCTAATTGAATCAACGCTTCCAATATGTGCGTATTCACCTAGGTTTGTCATGATTTCGAACTTATGCTTAGACCTTGGCATGAAACCAGGAATTGAAACATATATATCTCTATTACTTTCCACATAAACGTTTTTATATTCATCAGATCTCGTCTTTATATTTAAGTCATCTAAGTTCTTTGTTGGCCACCATTTTGCGTCAGACAACTCTCGCCATTCACATTTATTTAAAAGCTCATTTATCCAGCTTCTATTTTCTACGATTTCAAAGACAGTAAGACTGTGAAGAAGCAACCCAATTTCGGAAGGATTAAAAATGACCAAATGAACCACATAACGATCTTCCAGTTGGGTTGCTTTAACAAAATCTAGGTGTAAACTTCCATTCCGAATTAGTTCTCGGTTTACTAAATAAGATTTCCGACTAATGTTATGGTTTCGGTAGTTCAGATAAAGAGCAAAAATAGCAACTGATAAACTTATCACACTAATTGCTATTGTATAAAAATCTTGATTCATAATGACTTCCTGTTGAAACCTAACGAATGACATGGACTCCCTCTTCTCATCAGGCTTTGCCACACTGAGGTAAGTCTGAATACGAAATCACCGGAGGCCACCATGTCACAATCTGTCTATGGCATTGATTTAGCCAAACATAGCTTCAGTATCCACGGTGAGGTTCAGCAAGGCAAGGTGTTGACCCACAAAACAATAACACGATCGAAAGTCCTCTCGACTTTTGCCAACATCCCACCTGCAATCATCGACATGGAAGCCCGTGAGACCTCACAGAGAAAAACATTTGGACAGACAAATGAAGAAAAACTTCATAAAATTCCTCTTTAGCTTGTCTGTCCTTGTAATTCAATACGTCCATATCACCGCCGAAAGGCGAACAGAACAAGGAGAATGGCCGCCATACCGCAAGCGGAGGAACGCACTACAACCGACAGCAAAAATCATGTTTGTTAACAGTATGCTTTCACCTTACTCCTCAACAATTACATGAATATCTATAGAGGAGCTAAGTGTAGACTTTTTGCGTCGATATTCATTGATAGCATGATTGCTATTGGTTTTATCTTTCGGAGGCACTGGTATCTCTGGTAATTCTTGAACCAAATATTTGCACTCTTTAGCGACTAAGTTGCGATCATCTAAGTCACAGATATTGTCCATTAACTTTGATAGCTCAACTTGAACATCATCAATTTTTTCAACAATATCGGAAGCAAGCATAACGCCTTTTGCGCCACTTTTAATTCTTTCTAGCTGATTCAATACCTTATGAACAGAGCCAATTATTCCAGTCCTAGCTTCAACCCGAATTACATCATGGTGTTTTGCTTTGGTTTGATACAAAGACTCCGATATGATTGCATCTGACAACCACTTCGCATCCGAATAGAGCAACTGAAGACCTTCTCTAAAATCTTTGTATGAGCTAATGCCTTGTAGTAGAAGCATTAATGTACCAATAACCGTTACTCGCGCTTTAATCGACCCTTCTTCAAACTCAATATTTATATCAAGTCCTTCAGATAAGAAGAACTCTGTACGACTTAACGTAAAAGCTCTTAGGCTTTCTTTGAACGCTTCAAGCTGTTCTTCAGTCTCAATTCCCGTTGGCTCAACGTGAATATACGCCTGACTAAGAATATTTTTATTTATGTAATCAGCCACGAAAACCCCTCAATACTGTTAACGCCGCATCAAGGTGTGAGCAACGCTACCGCCAAACCTAAACCATACCACCGTAAACACGAAACCCAACGATGGAATAAGAATTTCCAAGCGTTGGGAATCACTCTTAAATACTTTGCTATGTTCGTGCTTTCAAAATCTAGCGTACATATTTGAACTTAACATTGCGGTTGATGTACGCATTTAGCCCATCACCTGAAGCTGCTAACTTTTTCATTGAATCAACGTGACCACTTCCTGCACTGGCATAGCTATAAGTATATGGTCGTGCAGTACCATCAAACCAAACCGTTATATAATCAGCTCCAATTTCGTAGCCTCGAACACCTGAATCATTATCAATGTCTTTGTAAATTTCCATTTATACCTCATAGTCAGTCGCATATAACGCTATATGCAACTATAGTATTACACATTTATTGGAGCGATATATCGCTTGAGATCAAAAATAAGAATCAATTTCAGAGGGTACACAATAAGTTGTCTAGAGCTTCACATTATTTAATAAGAACATAACGAATGACATGGACTCCCCCTCATCAGGCTCTGCCACACTAGGTAAGTCTGACTACGAAATTACCGGAGGTCACCATGTCACAATCTGTCTATGGCATCGATTTAACCAAACATAGCTTCAGTATCTACAGAGAAGATCACCGAGGCAAGGTGTTGATCCACAAAACAATAACGCGGTCAAAAGTCCTTGAGACGTTTTCCAATATCCTGCCTGCAATCATCGGCATGAAAGCCTGTGGAGCCTCACATAGAAAAACATTTGGACAGACACATGAAGAAACAACAACGTCATCACGTTCCCCTTTAATGTGTCTGTCCTTGTAATTCTCCCCACCGAATGCCAATTGAACAATTTACTTAATAAAGCTGTCCGGGCTTGTTCAACACCCGTATAGAAGTGTCGGCTGCGCGACACGTATCCTTATTTGTTTGATTTTGATTTGATTTTGATTTGTATGCTAAAGTTTTCCTGAAAACCATTCTTTATACATTTTCGCTATCTCTGGGTCATCCCCAAAGACTTCTGTAGTAATACGCGCACTCACATCAAGATTATCAGCAGAACCACTAGCTATTTTCGTGTTTGAAAAAAGCGAAGAATAAAGTGCCAAGCCTTTATCCATAGTAATGAATGCTGTATTAAAAGCACTGCCATTCTCTGTATGGAATTTATGCAGGCTTATCATAAGTTCAATCGCAGTCAAGTCACATACTGCATTATAGGAGTCTACATCTGTGTATACTTGAGAGTCCTTAAGAACTCGTTGTGCTGCGGTTTTTTTACCATTCATGGTAACTCTTAATAAAGCCAATACTACAGCTAGATCACTTTTTACTAGTTTAACTTCTTCCGCAGAGCTAAACACAAACTTTACCGCGGCTTCCCTAGAGTTTTCGGTGAACTGCTTATTCAACTTTGGCGCCACTTTTTGAAGAAAACTCATTCTTTTCTGGATTGTGTCAGCTAACATATCCCGAAACGGGTAGTAGTACTCATTACCGTTCGGATACTGAGCAATATTTAACTTAGGTAGGGCTGCTTTCAATGATTTAGTAACACGTTCAACTTGTTCATCAATCATTGCATTATCAGGGGTTTTGTTTTCGTTTCCCTCAATAACAAAAGCCGTTATATCCACGATAACCTTATTGTTTAAAAAAATGCTATCGAACGAATCATCGGGCTTATTTTTTTTCTTTTTGCCATTTACATAACGGCTAACGATCTGACTTACAACATTTCTATCTGCTAATAATATTGTTTGGTTCTTTATGAAAGAACAAGGAATCCAACCACCAAAAACCAATAAGAATGCGTCGTCTTTGTGTAAGTTCTTAACCGACAACTTAACGTTTGTATTCTTTAGATACATACGACTAACTATATCAAATAACTGGACTGTAACAGAGTCTGTGTCAATCATTGATACCATATCAGAGAATGAGTTTGGTACAATATTGAATGATTCGATAGTCTCCCCATGAATAACAAGCTTACCTGCCCAATCTCTTCCAACCGCTGGCTCCATATAAAACAACCTTTTATTTATTTGTAAATTAAAAAATAACATTTTATTCAACGACATCATGTCGTATATTTCTTCATACAGATCTATATATAAGTATCTGATATTAAACAAATTACCTGAGATTACCATATGATGTCGTATATCTCGCTTTTGCATCAATTTCTATGTAACTGATTCACATATGATTTCATCATTCATGTTCGTTGTATCGTTAATCAGTGACAAGTGATTCGAAATAATAAAGCGATATTCTATCGTCTCAGATCTGTTCTTAACCAGACACGCTACCGCCCTTCACATTGAAGTGAATCGCATGATGGAAATTTGACGCTTTTATATGATATTCAGATATGGCTGCTATTTCACAGCTTTAATGTGTTTTGAGTTGCATATCTGTGCATTAGGGCAAGTTCTACGGCGAGAAAAAAGGAGGCGGTGCCTCCTTGAGTAGGTGAAGTGTAAGCTGTTGATGGGGCTGGATTACTGCACCATGATGCTCTTCACCATACCGGCTTCGGCGTGGCCGGGGATGTTGCAGGCGAGCTCAACCTCTGGTTCACCGTGGAAGTGCCAGAGCAGGGTTTTGGCTTTACCCGGTTTTACCGTCACGGTTGAGCCGCTGTCGTGATCATGGCCGGTTGTCATGTTGCGCATCATTTCCCGGTGTTTGAGTTGTTCTTCCATTGAGCCGATGGAGAACTCATGGTCGATCTTGCCTGTGTTCATTACGACAAACTGCACGACATCGTTGGCTTCGATCTGCACGTCTTTCTTGAAGCGGATCTTCATGTCATCGGAGAGAATAACGTGAACCACTTTGTCGGGTTTGGCGCCTTTTGCGGGCATACCGACAGCAGACATGTCTTCCATGTTCATGCCATCCATTTTCATCCCTGAATGATCCATTTTACTGTGATCCATTTTCGAATGATCCATCGAGCCGTGGTCCATTGAACCGTGGCCCATCTCATCCGCAAGGACAGGCGTCGTGGCCAGTATCATGATAAGGGCGAGTACTGTTTTTTTCATCTGTATTTCCTTTGTGTTCAGCAAAATTATTCTGATGTGTTTACCTTTGTGCCCTTCTCCCGCCGGGCAGGAGAAAGGCAAAGATAGTTAACGGTTTGATGCAACTTCGCGCTGCTTCCACAGCTTGAAAATGGCGGGCAGCACCAGCAAGGTGAGAAGCAAGGCTGACGCCATGCCGCCAATCATAGGTGCGGCAATACGCTGCATGACTTCCGATCCTGTGCCTGAGCCGTACATAATGGGAATCAAGCCGATGATGACTGTTAAAACTGTCATCATCACAGGGCGGACACGCAGCCCGGCCCCTTCCCGGATAGCATCGGTCAGATCCTGTGGCTGCAGGTGATTCTGCTGTTCTTCTGCCTGTAATTTGCGCCAGTGCCAGGCCTGATTGAGGTACACCAGCATGATCACGCCAATCTCGACCGCCACGCCTGCCAATGCGATAAACCCGACGCCTACCGCAATCGAGAAGTTGTATTGCAGGAGATACATCAGCCAGACGCCACCCACCATTGCCAGCGGCAGGGTGGCCATAATGACCAGCACTTCCCCTACCCGCCGGAAGCTGAAATACAGCAGCAGCATAATGATCATCAGCGTAACAGGCGTAACCACACTGAGTTTTGCCTTAGCCCGTTCCATATATTCATACTGCCCGGACCAGGTCAGTGAATAACCGGCTGGCAGCGACAGTTCGCGGGCCACAATCTCTCTGGCTTCGGCAACGTAAGAGCCCAGGTCACGATCTTCAATATCCACAAACACCCAGCCGTTGGGACGGGCATTTTCTGTTTTGATCATCGGCGGCCCGTCTTCGTAGCGAATATCGGCCACATCGGCGAGGGCAATCCGGGCGCCGTTAGGCGTGACCAGTGGCAGGTTCTGCAGTTTCACCACGGAATCCCGATAGTCCTGCGGGTAGCGGACATTGATCGGATAACGCTCCAGCCCTTCAATGGTTTCACCAACGTTCACACCGCCAATTGCAGAGGCAATCACCTGCTGAACGTCCTGGATGTTCAATCCGTAACGCGCAGCCTGGCGGCGCTTGATATCAATGGTGACATAGCGCCCGCCGGCAACCCGCTCGGCATAGACAGAAGCCGTGCCCGCTATCGCGTTGAGGATAGGCTCAATCTGCGCGCCGATGGTTTCTATTGTTTTCAGATCCGGCCCCGCAATTTTGATCCCTATCGGGGTTTTGATACCCGTTGCCAGCATATCGATGCGGGTTTTTATCGGCATCACCCAGGCATTGGTCAGGCCGGGAAACTGCACCAGATCGTCGAAAGTTTTACGCAGCGATTCTGTCGTCACGCCCTCGCGCCACTGATCGCGCGGTTTGAGCTGAATCACGGTTTCTATCATGGTCAGCGGCGCGGGATCGGTTGCGGTTTCTGCCCGGCCAATCTTGCCCCACACGGTTTCCACTTCCGGCACGGTTTTGATCAGCTTGTTGGTTTGCTGCAGCAGCTCACGCGCCTTGCCAACTGAAATGCCAGGATAGGTGGTTGGCATGTACATCAGATCGCCCTCGTCCAGCGGCGGAATGAACTCACTGCCCATTCTGGCGGCCGGGTAGTAAGCCGATGCCAGCAGCGCCAGTGCCACTACAATCACGGCTTTAGGATAAGCCAGACTGAGATTCAGCAACGGCCGGTACAGGGCCACCAGCCCGCGGTTGGCCGGGTTTTTGTGCTCAGGCAACACCTTGCCGCGAATAAAGTAGCCCATAAGCACCGGAACCAGCGTGATCGCCAGTCCGGCAGCTGCGGCCATGGCATAGGTTTTGGTGTAAGCCAGCGGCGAGAACATCTTGCCTTCCTGACCTTCCAGCGCAAACACAGGCACGAAGCTCAGGGTGATGATCAGCAACGAGAAAAACAAAGGCGCACCGACTTCTTCTGCCGCTTTGCCGATCACCTGCCAGCGGTTCTGATCCGTTAGCGGTGTGCGTTCGATGTGCTTGTGCACATTTTCAATCATCACAATCGCGCCATCGACCATCGCCCCGATGGCAATCGCAATCCCGCCGAGCGACATGATATTGGCATTGATCCCCTGCCAGTGCATGACGACAAAGGCCGCTAAAATACCGACCGGCAAACTGATAGCTATCACCAGTGAGGAGCGGATGTGGAATAGGAAGATGGCGCAAACAATCGCCACCACGATGAACTCTTCCGCCAGTTTCTGCCACAGATTCTCAACCGCAGCGTTAATCAGGGTTGAACGGTCATAAGTGGGCACTATCTCGACACCGTCCGGCAAGCTGCGCTGCAGTGCTGCCAGTTTGGCTTTCACCGCCTCAATTACCTGACTGGCGTTCTCGCCATAGCGCATCACAATCACACCGCCTACCGCTTCACCTTCGCCGTTCAGCTCGGAAATGCCGCGTCGCATTTGCGGGCCAATGTTGATATCGGCGATATCTCCCAGCAGCAAGGGGGTGCCTTTGGCTGTGGTTTTCAGTGGCAACGCTTTCAGATCGTCAACGCCGGTCAGGTAGCCGGTTGTTCTGACCATGTGCTCGGCTTCGGCCACTTCGATAACCGATGCGCCAACTTCCTGATTACCACGCTGAATGGCGTTGTTAACCTGCTGGAGCGTTAAATCATAAGCGCGCAGCTTGGCTGGATCTATCTGCACCTGATACTGCTTCACCATGCCACCGACTGTGGCCACTTCCGACACCCCATTAACGGTTTGCAGTTCATACTTGAGAAACCAGTCCTGCAGACTGCGCAGCTCAGCCAGATCATGCTGGCCGGTTTTATCCTGCAGCACATAACTGTATACCCAGCCAACGCCGGTCGCATCCGGACCCAGGGTCGGTTTCGCGTTCGCCGGCAGCTTGGGCGCAACCTGGCTGAGGTATTCCAGTACCCGGGAACGCGCCCAGTACATGTCGGTATCATCGTTGAAAATGATATACACGTACGAGTCGCCAAAGAAGGAATAGCCACGGACCGTATCGGCACCCGGCACTGCCAGCATGGCGGTGGTCAGCGGATACGTCACCTGATCTTCCACCACTTGCGGTGCCTGTCCCGGGTAGCTGGTTTTGATGATCACCTGTACATCGGATAAATCCGGCAGTGCATCGACCGGGGTATTTTTAACGCTGTACAGGCCCGCCAATGTCAGGAACAGGGCCGCTATCAGCACCAGAAAACGGTTGTGGAGTGACCAGCGAATAATGGCAGCTATCATTGCTCACCTCCGGCCGCATTCAGTTGTTTCAGGCTGTACTCACTGCCGTTGCGGACAATCAGAAAGCGGACGGTTTGTCCTTCTGTAAACGCAGACAGATCGATACTGTCATCGACGGTAAAGTTCATTTCGCCCGGCTGCCATTGCCATTCAGGCACCGCTGAATGTGACAGAGTGATCATCCCGAAATCCGCCATCAGCATTGTAATATCACCTTTTACCCAGATTTCCCGGGCAGCAGGCTGCTCCTGCACCTTATAATCCACCACCTGATACTGGCCGGATTCTAGTTTGGTAATTTCGAAATCCAGTGTCTGTCCCGTCTTCAGTGGTGCCATTTCCAGGCTGTCAGCCAGAGTGAAATTCATCACCATGCCCGGCCAGTCCCATTCCGGTACAGGCTGATGGTTTATCGTCAGCATCTTGTGATCGGCCATCACCTCGGTAATTTCACCGGTTGCCCAGACTGTGGCTTGTTCAGGTTCAACACCGTTGATGCGTGCCAGATCTGCCGACTGACTGGATTCTGAGTCCAGCAAGAAATGTGCAGAGGTCACGACGCGGTCTTGCAGGCTTAATCCTTGCAGAACTTCAATCTGTTCTGCCGCCTGGCGGCCCACTTCTATCCGGGCAGAGCGATATTTCCCCTCACCTTCTGACAACACCACGCGCGTCATACCGCCGGAGCGAATCACCGCAGAGGCCGGAATCGTCATCACCGCTTTGTCTGTCTCGGGCTCCAGCACGATGTTGGCAAACATATTGGGTTTGAGTTCGCCCGCTGCATTGTTGAAATTCAGCCGCATCCGCAGAGTACGGGTGGCTGGGTCAAGAATGGGATAGACATAATCCACACGCCCCTGCCACGCTTTGCCCGGCAGGGCATCCAGCGTCATGGTGGCTTTACTGCCTGTTTTTATCCAATGCGCCTGGCGTTCAAACACCTCGGCATCGACCCAGACAGTATTCAAGGGCCCTGCGCTAATCACCGACTGCGCCGGTGACAGATACGCCCCTTCACGGACATTCAGGCTGGCGATCACCCCGTCTGCCGGGGCCTTCACTTTCACTGTTTGTACCGCTTTGCCACTTCTGGCGATGGCCTGAATTTGTGCCTTATCAACTCCCAGCGACACCAAGCGCTCATAGGCGCCTTTAATCAGGCCATCACGTTTAGTGCGGTATGCATTCAATAGCTCTTCCTGGGCTTTGACCAGTTCCGGTGAATACAGGGTGAAGAGTACATCTCCTTGCTTCACCTGCTCACCAACCGCATTGATGTAAAGGTTCTCCACCCAGCCGCTGACACGCACGTTGGTTTGCCACAAGTGCCTTTCATCAAAAGCGACATACCCGACGGTTTCAATTCTGGGCGACAGTGGCTGGACAGACACCGCAGCCGTTTTCACGCCAAGGTTGTTTTCCACCGCCGGATCAATACGTACCGTGCCCGGTTTAGTCTTAGAACCGCCTTGGTCTTCTTCATAAACCGGGATCAAATCCATCCCCATCGGCGACTTTCCCGGCTGATCTCGCCGGTAGTTGGGGTCCATAGGTGCCACCCAGTACAGCGGGGCTTTGGGTGTATCCGCTGATGAGTCGCTGTTATTGGCTGACAGAGCCTGGCTGCTGAGGTATTGACTGCCCACATAGCCGATTGCGCTTCCAATCAGCAGCGCCAGCACAGTAATTGTTATTGTTTTCATTCTTATTTTCCTTGGTCTGTCAGTGATGGGGCGAGAGTTTGCAAGGCTTGACCACCCAGCAAAAATGCCAGCGTACTGCTGGTCTGGCTGAAATCGGCCGTCAAACGTGCCAACTCCAGTTCAAGTGCCAGTTCATCGCTGGCCGCATTGATCACATCACTGAACTGCGCGGTGTTATTCTGATAGCCGCGTTCCACGGCTTTGGTCCTTTCTTTCGCCTGCGGCAACAAGCTGTTCTGATAACGTTCCAGCCGCTCTGCCTGGCTCTGTCTGTCGGCCAGCAAGGCATTCACCCTGGCGTTCAGCTGAGCCAGGAGCAGGTCTTTCTGAGATTTGGCTGCGCCAACCTGATAATGCGCAGCAGCGCGGTTTCTGTCCTGCCGGTTGTCCGTAAACAGCGGAAGATCCACCGTCAGATAAGCACTGAGCAGATCTGAAGCCGGTTCGCCTCGCATATTATTGGCCTGCCGGTAGCCGTACATGACTTCCACGGCAAACTGAGGCTTGTAAGCTTCGCCAGCGATATCTGCCTGAGTCTGACTGGCTGAAATCGCCGCTTCAGTCATTGCCACCATGGGGTGCTGAGCCAGCAAAGTGTAAAACTGACTCGTGCCATTGTGCGACTTCAGCACAGCGTCCAGCGCTGCCCTGTCAAGTTGATAACCGGCAGCCAGTGAAGCATTCGCCGACAACCAGTCTGCCCCCAGCCATTCAGACATCTGCGACATCAATTTACGCTGGCTCTGCCGGTTGGCCTGAAGTTTATCGTCCAGCCGACTCACCTGAAGCTGGGCCTGAAGCAGGTCCTGGCTTTCACTTTTGCCAATCGCGTAATTGGTCTGGATAAAACCGGCCATTTCCGACATCAGGCGCTGATTTTCCCTTAACACGCGTTCAGCATATTGCTGATAGCCCAATTCAAGCCACAGCTGGGTAATACTGTTGGCGACCTCCCTTTGCCGGGCCTGAATTTGCCAGTCCACGCCTTCCGCTTGCTGACGCACTTTTCTGGCCTGCAGCTCAAGCGTGTCTCCGCGCTCGAACTGCTGCATCAGCCCGACTGAAATATTGGTCATGGGATCGTCATCAAACTGAAAGCTGTCCACAGGCAAGCCGCCGACACCGACTTTCAGTTTGGGATCCATTTGAGTGGCACTGGCGACGGCCGTTTCACGTAACGCACTGGACTGCGCAGCGAGCTGCGCCTGACTGGCGTCATTGCGTACAGCCAGCGCGATCAAGGTTTGTAACGATGCTGGCTGAGCTTCCTTGTGGGCGGAGACGGCCAGCGTCTCTGCTGCCCAGACAGGAAACTGCCATGCCGGGTACAGCCAGGCGGCACTGAGACTCAGCGCCAAAGCATGCATATGTTTTTTCACCATAACATCCATTCTGTTTGCTGCCGGAAAGCGGCAGAAAAACGATACTCACCGTCAGTTACGGTGAGACAACTTACGAAGAATGGATTCAGGCGATGGGAGGACGGTAAAGGGACTGGGAAGTGTAAACCACAGAAACAACGCTCTCTGCTGGTCTCAAAGCTAACTGGCTCTTAAGAGGAAAAGGCTGATGCTGGACGGGCAGCACAAAAGCTGTACTGCAAGTGGCGGTACAACAGGCGTGAGCCATGGTCATATCATGATCGCAACCGGGTGGCATCTGCGCGCTGTGTTCTGAGTGCTCATTGTCAGCCGTGTGAGACATACCAGCACAGTGATGTTCAGCCATTACCATGCTGTCACTTATCATACTGAAGGTCATTAAAGGCGTGCTATTGACCACACTCGATACAACCAGTACCAGTGAAGTCAATAAGGTTAACCAGATTGTCCGACGTGATTTCCGACGCATAACCAGCCTATGAATATCTGAACGCCTACACCCTAAAGCTTTCCCTTAGGGGAAGGTCAATACTGATGGACTCCTCTATTAAAAAAATGATACCTGTGACAAGAAAAGTCAATCATGCAGCACGGCTACTACGCCCTTTTCTCGTGCATTCTTACCGTTGCAACAAATACCGCGCCAGCCTGGTCATACTAAAGAGAGTGCTGTTACGGAATTCAACTGATGCGCAGATGGTCGGTTCCTACCTGGATACTTGTCGCTACAGGGCTGCTGCTCAATATCGTCTCGGCATTGATGACCAACTTTTATATCGACGGTGCCACGGTTGATGCCAACCAGCTCATTCAGCAGCAATACAATAATGAAAAGCTCATCAGCCTGACCTGGCAGCAGATTGAAGGGATAGAACGAAAGCGGGAGTTAGTGCTGAACCTAGTGTCGCTCAGTGAGCTAAGCGGCGCGCCACTTCCCACCCCGGTTCAGCAGGAAATACAAGATCAACTGGCACCATTACACAATGCGACATTCGCCGGTCTGGCAACAGACAAGCTGACAGGACTCATGGCTGCCTTCAATACCGAACAGGAACTGCTCAGAGAAAAGATCAATCAGCTCTTTATCGATAATCTCTCACTGGCCGATAAGCACACCCGCCTGATGGCGCACATCTCCGGTTTAAGAAACCTCGCGCTATTTCTGCAGATCATCGGGCTGGCGCTGATTTTAGCCAGAGATCTCAGCCGTCGGCAGGATCTGTCCCGATAGCATAAAGCCTGCCCGCCGATGAGGCAGACAGGCTTTACGATCAATCAGCTTCAGCTTAACCAGATCCTCAGCTCAGCCAGAGCCTTGCCAGCAAGCCCGGCGGTGTGGTGATGCCACTGGTGATAAAGGCAACCTTACCATCACGGACGATAAACACAGTCGGCGTAAACGCCACACCCCATTCACGACCCAGCACATTTTTTTCGTCATTAACATTCTGAAAATCCAGCCCTTTACTGGCAAAATACTGCTGCAGTTTTTGATCAGAACCGGACGACAGAGAAATCCCGATCGTTGGATAATACTGACTCAGCCAATTAACACTCGGGGTGACAAAACGGCACACGCCGCACCAGGTTGCCCAGAAATACACTATCACAGGCTGCTCTTTACTGAGCGCGGCAATATCAACCGGCTCACCCTGTATGTCGAGCGTTTTCAGGGTAAAAGGTGCGTCATCCGGTACGGACTGACTTCGCCAGAGATCGACCCCCACTGAAACCACAGTCAGCAGCACAGTAAAAAAGAGGATTTCTCTCAGCCACTTTTTCCACTTCCCCGCGTGCCTTTTATGCTCTTCACTCATTGGCTTATCCTCCCTGAGCCTGTTGAATAGCAAGCATTACATCCTCGCTGGTGTAAATTACAGGTAACGCAATACCCTGAGGAGCACCCGGGCCGTAGACGATATTAAATGGTACGCCGAACCGACCATTGGCCTGTAAATAGGCGGTCACTGCATCATTAGGAATTGTCCAGTCTCCCTGCATACGCACCAGACCGGGTTGCTGAATCGCGTCGTAAACTGGCTGCTGCAGCAGTACGCGAACCTTGTTGGCTTTACAGGTGATACACCAGTCTGCGGTCACATCCACGAACACGGTTTTTCCCTGCGCAACCTGCTTACTGATATCAGCAGCAATCAGCGGCTGCCAGCTTGGCTCCGGCGGCAAAGGTGTCGCCCACTTTTCAGCCGTCAGACTGGCTGCAAGCAGGGCAACAGCGCTGAACAGCAGAAACACGCTGCCCAGCACACCCACAGGCTTGCCGCCAAACACTTTAACGGAGCGCCACATAATCAGGCTCACACCCGCAATACCTGCCAACCACAGCGACCAGATCGGCCAGTGTGGGGCCAGCAGAGTCAGCAGCCATAGCGTTGTCGCCAGCATCATTATCCCGAACAGGACTTTCATTTTGCCCATCCAGACACCCGGCTTAGGTAACCATCGCACCATAAACGGGAACAATGCGATAGCTATCCAGGGCAGTGCCATCCCCAGCCCCAGGCCGGTAAAGATCACGGCCAGATTGCCGATACTGCCCGCCAGAGCGAAGGCGACCGCCGTACCGAGAAACGGCGCAGAACAGGGCGTGGCAAGAAAGGTGGCAAACATACCTTGCGCATAATGCCCGGCATAGCCTTTGCCACCTTTGGTGCCCAGCCAGGTACTGATGCCCGATGGCAGGCTGATGGTGAACAGCCCCAGCATATTGGCACCAAACATGAAGGTCACCAGTACCATCACGGCAAGAAAGGCCCCGCTCTGGAACTGTATCCCCCAGCCGATAGCCTGTCCGGACAGCTTCAGCGCCACCAGTGCCAGTGCAATCAGCCAGAATGCGCTGATGATCCCGCCGGCTGAGGCCAGAAACTGCAGTCGGATCTGTTGCTTTTCCTGCTTCTCGGCCGTCAGCACGGTAGAGAGTTTCATGCCCAGCACCGGCAGCACGCACGGCATGATATTGAGGATCAGTCCGCCCAGCAGCGCCAGACCGAACATGACCAGTAGGCTATGACCTGCCTGACCGGTAACGATACCGCTTTGCACCTGTAGGCTGTGTTCAGACAACACCGCATCGTCTGTCACTGTGACCGTGAGCGCTTGCTGGGCGAGATCCGGCTGACCGAACCAGCTCAACACGCTTATCTGCGCCGTCAGGGTTTCCCCCTCAATACTGATGTCCGGACGTGAGAAATGGCTGTCTTTAACGGCGTCGGAATCACCATCAATAAACAGATCAGGTTTGACCCAGCCCTGTTCGTTGCTCAAAACTACCTGCAGTTTGCTTTGCTCTGCATCCCAGATCGCTGACTTGATCTCAGCCAGCGAAGAGGCTTGCGGCACAGTGCTTAACGCTTGTGCATAGCGGCGCATGTCAGTCTCTGAAGGCGTCAGCTCTGAGGGAATAAAGGACAAATCGATCGGATAATCGGTGATCACACAAACCGTCGAGCACGAAGACAGGCTGAGAGTGGCCAGCAGAATCACAGGCTGAGAAAAATCCTCCACCTTGATGGTCATCGGAAAAATAACATCCTCAGCATAGCCTATGGTTTCCACACCGAGTACGTCATACCTTTGCGGTACAGGCCACTGCCAGTCCAGTTCGGCAATATTCGCCGAATCCTGCCAGTTCATACTGGGTGCCACGCCCCCTTCGCCGGGCGATCGCCAGTAGGTTTTCCAGCCCTGTTGCAAGCGCACTTCCAGGTAACCGGCCACTGTGCCATTGACAGCATCTGTCTGTCCGGTTAACACAAAGCGTGTTTCAACCGGCGGATGATTGGGGTCACTCAGCCAGCCCGTGCTGACGACTGATGCCTGGGCCACAGACATAAATAACAGGCACAGCCATAACCCGCTGCTTGTCAGCCATTTGATGGTCAATCGTAAATTTTTTTGCATTGTCTTTCCTAAGTAATAAACACACAGATTTTTTGGCATCACGCCAGATGCTATGTGTGTTATTCCCGGAAAATACAAAGTGTCAGATGAATGCGCCTTTTAGGGACTTTAGGCTCACGAGACGGAGGCGGAGAGAGACAGCCAGCGCCTAACAAGCCAGCAAGCAACAGTGTCAGTAGCAGAATGGGGATCAGGAAGAGAGTATCAAGCTGCTGATATTTCACCTGTAGTAGTTGTTCCGACAAATCACACTCAGAGGAATCTGCCGAGGCTTCAGGCTCAGCCAGTTCACTGGCAGAGAAGATTTGCACGACCTCAACAGGTTGATTCGGACAGAGCGCCAGCAGAGCCGTGTTTTTCGACAGACACACAAACACCACCCAGACCGTTAACAGTAACGCCCAGTGTGCTAAGAATTGTCGTCGGAAAAAATACTGCATGATTGCCCGTCTGTCTCGTACCCTGACCCGTGATAATCTGATGCGCTGACTTAGGTTTCAGATCAGCCACAGGAAAATACCACGAAACTGCGTCAGGGTAACCCACAGAGTGTTACCAGGCATGTCCGGCTGCTGCTTACATCGCCATATGGCCCATTCCGTTCTCTTCTTTTGGGTTATTGCCGTATTCATTCGGGCCGGGCTGGCCCGCTCTGGCAAAGAAAAAGAGCAGAATGACGAAGCCCAAGACCGGGATCAGGCTCAGTAACATCCACCAGCCTGATTTGCCGATGTCATGCAAGCGCCGAACCCCTACCGCGACAGAAGGAATCAGTACTGCCAGCGAATACACACCGCCCAGTAAGCCTGTCCCCTCGCCCGCACCCGGAGTATTGAGAAGATTATCTGCTATGCCCAGCGCCAGAGTAACGACCAGGTTAATCAAAAAGAAATACCAGTACTCCTGTCGCTGCGCGCGACCTGAGAAAACCGCGTACTTTCTGAGTGCGTACAAATACCAGTTCATGCTCAATCCCTTGGGTTGGAGGCTGTCAGGTAAATTTCTGCAGGTGACCAGAGTCAGTTACACTCAAGTATAGATTCAGATCACAAATTTATGGTTTTTCTCTTCTGATAATAAGGAAAGCGATAGGGTTCACACCCTGTTAACAGAAATGCCGCTGAGCACCGAAAGCTGAGATCAAGAGCAAAGTCTGTTTGCTGTTACGCGCTACACTCAAAGTATCTTCATGATTCATAAATAAAAGCATCAGACTTTTTCACTTTTCGTCTACGAGCAAGGGCAACTATGACGGACAACTATCAGCAGCTGATCCAGCAGCTTGGCACCCTACTTAATGCCGAGCAGATCATCACAGATGAAGCCAAGCGCCTCGCCTACGGCACCGATGCCAGCTTCTATCGCCTGATCCCTAAGATAGTGCTTCGCCTGCACAACCAGAATCAGGTCATTGAGGTTATTCGCGCCTGCGCCGAGCTGGACATTCCCTACACCTACCGCGCCGCAGGCACCAGCCTGTCGGGACAGGCAGTCTCCGATTCGGTACTGATCACCCTGAGCGATCAGTGGCGAGGCCATCTCATTGAAGACAACGGGCTGAAAATTACCCTGCAACCCGGTGTTATCGGCGCGGATGCTAACCGCTATCTGGCCCCTTATGGACGCAAGATCGGGCCGGATCCCGCTTCGATCAACACCTGCAAAATTGGCGGGATCGCGGCCAACAATGCCAGTGGTATGTGCTGCGGTACGGCACAAAACTCCTATCGCACTGTAGATGGGATGACAGTTATTCTGACCGATGGCACGGTACTGAACACCCGCGATGAAGAGAGTAAAGCCGCATTCCGCCGCAGCCATGCCTCATTACTCGGCGATTTGTCTGAACTGAAGAAAGACGTCGACACTCACCCGGCACTGAAAGATAAAATTCAGCATAAGTACCGGCTGAAAAACACCACAGGTTACGCGCTGAATGCACTGACCGATTTCAGTGATCCTATTGATATTCTTGAACATCTGATGATCGGCTCTGAAGGCACGCTGGGCTTTATCTCCGACATCACTTACAAGACGGTTATCGAGCACCCTCACAAAGCCTCTGCTTTGCTGGTTTTCAGTAATATTGAGCACGCAAGTGAAGCGACCTCAGTACTGGCCACCACCCCTGTCTCCGCCGTCGAAATGATGGACGGTCGCGCGATGCGCTCCGTTGCCGATAAAGCCGGAATGCCCGATTTTATCGCCCATCTGGATCTGGAAGCCGCCGCCTTGCTGGTTGAAAGCCGGGCAGGTACGCACGACGAACTGCTCAGTCAGTGCGACGCCATCATGGCCAGTTTGTCGGCGTTTACCATTATCGAATCTGTGCCCTTCACCTCTGAGCCGGCCACTGTCAATACACTGTGGGCGATCCGCAAAGGCATGTTCCCCGCCGTGGGAGCGGTACGGGAAACCGGCACCACTGTCATCATTGAAGATGTCGCCTTCCCTGTCGCAGATCTGGCTAAAGGCGTTCGTGATCTACAGGCCTTGTTTGCGCAGTTCCGGTATCACGAAGCCATCATTTTTGGCCATGCGCTGGAAGGTAATCTGCACTTTGTGTTCACCCAGGGGTTTGATGCTCAGAGTGAAATCGACCGTTACGGTGCCTTTATGGATGCCGTCGCCGAGTTGGTGGCCGTCAAGTATCATGGCTCGCTGAAAGCCGAACATGGCACCGGCCGCAACATGGCGCCTTATGTCGAGCTGGAATGGGGCAAAGAAGGCTACCAGCTGATGCAGCGCATCAAGCGGCTGTTCGATCCGCAAGGGCTGCTGAATCCTGGGGTGATCATCAATGACGATCCGCACGCCCATCTTCGTCACCTGAAACCCATGCCTGCGGCCGACGAACTGGTGGATCGCTGCATTGAGTGCGGCTTTTGTGAACCTGTCTGTCCGTCGCGGACGCTGTCTTTATCCCCGCGTCAGCGCATTGTGTTATACCGCGAGCTGCAGCATCGCCATCGCAGCGGAGACTCAGTCGGCGCAAAAGCACTGGAATCTGTCTTTCAGTATCAGGGCGTTGACACCTGTGCGGCCACAGGGTTGTGTGCCGAGCGCTGCCCGGTGGGCATTAACACAGGGGATCTCATCAAAAAACTGCGTACCGACAAGTATCAGCGCTTTGCGCCGATTGCGCGCTGGACCGCCGATCACTTCGCCACCACTACCCGCTTAGTGAAAACCGGTCTTGGCGTGGCGCAGTCTGCCCAGTCTCTGCTTGGTGAGCACAGAATGACAGCGATCAGCAACGCAGCCAGACGCTGGAGCCACAACAGTACACCACAGTGGCTGCCAGAATTACCGGCAGTCAATCGCCATCAGTTAATTGAAACTGCCGGCAGCAGCCCGGCACACGGCGAGAAAAAAGTGGTATACCTGCCTTCCTGTGCCAGCCGCACTATGGGTCAGCAACCAGATAACCCGGATCAGCGCCCGCTCACAGAAGTGACAATGTCACTAATTTCAAAGGCAGGGTTTGATGTTGTTATCCCTCAGGCGGTAAACGATCTCTGCTGCGGTATGCCCTACGACAGCAAAGGGATGACAGAGCCTGCGGCGCAAAAAAGCCAGCAACTCGAAGACGCGCTCTGGCAAGCCAGTGAACAGGGCAAATACCCGATTCTGATTGATGCCAGCCCCTGCGCCAAACGCAGTGTGGAAAGTTTCAGCCGGCTGATGAATATTGTCGAGCCTGTTGGGCTGGTACTGCATTATCTGTTGCCACATCTGGAACTGAAACGTCAGCATGAGACTGTGATGCTGCATATCACGTGCAGCAGCCGCAAAATGGGGCTAGAAGATGACATGCTGGAACTGGCCAAAGCCTGTGTCAGCACTGTGATAGTGCCGGAGCACATTCAGTGCTGTGGCTGGGCGGGCGATAAAGGATTTAGTATCCCTGAGCTTAACGCCGCCTCGCTGGAACCATTGAAGGCTCAGGTTCCGCCAGACTGCCGACGTGGTTTCAGCAACAGCCGTACCTGCGAAATCGGCCTCTCGCATCACAGTGGTGTGCCTTATCAGTCGATCTTGTATCTGGTGGATGAAGTCGCCCGTTAGTACACAACCGTTAGTACACAAAGGGTGAATACGCAATGAGTCACGGGCCAGTGAGTACACTGGCCTGCAATATTGTTATCTCGTGCTCAGATCTCAGCATTAAGACAGAAAAAGCAAACCGCTGACACTACTATAAATAGGCCTTTAGGTCTTACACAGTACGAAAAACCCGCCAGTAATTTTATTGGCGGGTTTCTTATTTTTTATTAACTTTCAATACATTAACTTTCAATACGTTGTTCTATTGCTGCTTCTTTTAGCTGGCCTTGATGCTGTGACCTTCACTCACATTGGCTACCTGAAAAAAGCTGACCTGCTCAACCACCTCCTGGCTGACACGGTGCATGTCATCGCTGCATTGTACCGTTTCAGAGGCGATAGACGAGGTCTTATCCGACAACGCCTGCACCGTATGAATATTCTGGCTGATATCGGCGGCAACCGCGCTCTGCTCTTCCGCTGCCGTCGCAATCTGCTGAGTCTGCTCATTAACCTGATTGATCATGTTCATGATGTCTGCCAGTAACTGATTGGTTTCAGACATCCTCGCTTCGGCCTGATCGGCTTCTGTGGTGCTGTCTGCCATCATGTCAACCGCGCTGCTGCAGGCTTGTTGCAGCTGAGCCAGCATCTGCTCAATTTCGTTGACAGAAGTTTGTGAGCGCTGCGCCAGGCCGCGCACTTCATCGGCCACAACAGCAAAGCCCCGTCCCTGTTCACCGGCCCGGGCTGCTTCAATCGCCGCGTTCAGGGCCAGCAGGTTTGTCTGTTCAGCAATACCGCGTATCACTTCCAGAATACTTTCAATCTTGCGGGATTCGCCATGCAGCTCATTAACGACGCCCGAGGTATCTTGCAAGGTGGCAACCAGCCGCTGAACCACAGACTGGGTGTGCTCAGAAGATTCAATGCCCCTTTCCGCCAGTCCCATCATCTGATCAGATGCTCTGGCTGAATCTGAGGTATTGACCGCAATACTCTTACTGGTTGTCGAGAGCTCTTCAATCGCCGTCACGGCCTGAATGGTATGCTCTGATACCTCACCCGCCGCAACCTGAATATTGTTATTGGCATCTTGTAAAATACGGCTGTTCTCGGTCACCAGTGTGCTGGAGCGCACTATGCCTGCAACAGTACTGTTCAGACGGTTGACTGTGCTGTCAATCGCGCTGCTCAGCTGGGCCACTTCGTCTGTCCCTTTAACATTGGACAGCACATCCAGATGGCCGCTGGCCAGGGCTTCGGCTGTTGCCTTAACCCGGCTGATCCCGCCAACCAGACCTCGCGCAATCCAGTGGCTCAATACAAACGCAATCAGCACCGACAGGATAATGGAGATATAAAAGACAGTATTAGCGGTTTTAATTGACTGCAAGGTATCCTGATTGGCCTGAATCGCCATCTGAGCGCTGGCCTGCTGGATTTTATCGAACTGCAGATTCAGGGCTTCATAGCTGTCAACAAAGGCTCTGAATACTGGATAAGGTGCCTGATGGTTAGGTGCTGATTCCATATCCGACACAAACTGAAGTGTATTGGCCTGGTAGGTCGATAACTTTTGCTCAAAGTCCGCCAACATCTGAGGGTCACCGTTGTAGTCTTGCTTCAGCTCTTTCACCAGTTCCGGGGTGATCGCACTGTTTTTATCGACAATCGCATTAAATTCAGGCACTTGTTCATACAACCCCAGAAGGTACACCACCTGCAGCCCCCTGACATTACCGATAATATCGGCCTGCGCCTGGCGAATCTGGCTGATTAATTGCGACACTTTATAGTTATGCTGGTAAAACTCACTGAAATTACTGCCAATACGGTCATTAGCTGATTTAATGAATAACATTGCAATCACGAACATCAGTGAGACTGCACCACCTAAAACCAAAATTTTATTGCGGATTGAGAAATGACTAAGCTGCATTGACGCGCCCCAAACAACGATTTGATGTAATTTTGCCCTCACTATTCACAAAAAGAAAAACAAAGGCAAATAAATGCCACAAGGGAATGACAGAATGCTACTCAAGCTCAAATTTTTGCATAAATAGTACAAATATATTTAATTCTGACTTGCAAGTCAGTAAAACTCCTGCCTGAAAAATTTCATGCCCCGAAGAATAAATATTCGCTGTTCAGGCAAAGAAAAAGCCGCAGGTTCTGCGGCTGGATGAGATTGGGTTATGAGCTGAGATTCTGCCGTTGATTCTGCCGTTTACGGCGGCGTATCATGGCAATGCCAGCCAGCACTGTACCCAGAATGGCAACACTGGCGGGTTCTGGTACCGGCACCTCAGTCAGTGCAGAGATATTAGCCTGAATGAAAGCCTGATTGGTGCTTTGCTCAACGGTTTCAAACCGATCAGCAAATAGACCGTTGACCAGAAAACCCTGAATGTTCACCGTATACTGGATGCCGTTTACGGTAGTGACATCCGTGAACTGCGAGGTGGATACCGTAATGATGTCCGCACAGCCGTTCACGTTTACCCCAACGCCATTCGCTTCCCCGTTCGCGCAGGGATCCGCGCTGTTGCTGGTCTCGTTATGGGTAAAGTTAAACACAAACTGCACATCCACCGGCGTTCCGCCGTCAATAGACACTGTGGTGCTCAGTTGCAAATCGACACTTTGCAAGCTGGCACCTGTGCTCAGAATGACATTATTTAAATGGGTAAAAGTCCCCAGCTGAAAATCATCGCTGGTGCCGGTATCTGTATCAAACGTGGTGTCGAAGCTGGCTGCAGAGGCAAAATCATAGCCGCTCTGCGGACCCGAAGACGGCGATGGCAGCCCCCAGCGTAACATAGGGTTATCCGTCGCATTGCCGATCGTCATTGGCTGACCACTGCCGGAATCTGCCACCGCGTTAACCCAGGAACCCGTAAATGCGCCAAACTCAACAGTGACTAATGCGGCATTGACATGAGCACTTGCCAGCATCGCCAGACTGAACATCGTTATTTTTGTCACAGGTTTCATTACACACCCCCAACCCAACTTTATTGTCGTTTTTGTGTTCGTGCAGGAGTGCTTCAAGTTCTGTGCCATCGCAGCCTGAACGAAAAACAGCGCAGTAACGGAAGCGGAACTTTTCAGGAAATGACCTCAGTAAATCAAGGCTATAGCGCTCACCAAGCTGTGTGGGGATTCTCCGGGTAATTTTGCGTTTTTTTCATACCTGCTTGCCCAGAACCCTTTACGTCTTGCTGTGTAAAAAAAGGTGACACCGGGATACCTGACCCTCATCTGCCATGGCAGACCCGCGGCTCAAGTGAGAAATGCCTTCCAGAATTCATCATGCAGTCAGGCATCATTTATACCTCATGAGTATTATTGATAGCCTTTCATCAGTCTACGATTTCACATTAACTGCAATTATTGATGTATATCAGCCACTTAGTTTCATCTTCATAGAGTGTTCAACAAACTGCAACAAACCTGTCATAAAACTCTCCTAACCTGTGCCTCGTTCGTTAAACAACTGATTGGCAATTCCGCCAAATTCGAAAGGATATGGAAAAATGAAAGCAAAGGTTATCGGTGCTATCACACTGGCTGGCTCAATGATGTTTAACCCGGCTATGGCGGCTGAAACAGTTTCTGTCGTTGGTTCGAACTCGGTGACACCACTCATGGAAGTGCTGGGCGAAACTTACACTAAAACTCACGACGTTGTGGTAGAAGTTCAGGGGCCGGGTTCTTCTGCCGGTATCCGTACTGCTCACGACGGTTCTGCTGACCTGGGCATGAGCTCTCGTGATCTGAAATCATCTGAAAAAGCGTCTGACATTACCGAAGTAGTGATTGCCCGTGACGGTATCGCTGTTGTTGTGAACAACTCCAACCCGGTAAAAGACCTGAGCAAAGAGCAGGTTTCTCAAATTTATAAAGGCGAGATCACCAACTGGAAACAAGTAGGCGGTGAAGACAAGCCTATCGTTGTAGCTACCCGTGATACCGCTTCAGGCACCCGTGGTGCATTCGAAGACATCATGTCTCTGAAGCGTAAAATCAACGGTAAAACCGTTACTGCTATCTCTCAGCGTGCTCAGGTGGCCAGCGGTAACGGTCAGCTGAAAACCATGGTAGCCAGCAACCCGTTCGCTATTGGTTACATCTCGCTAGGTTCAGTCGATGACTCTGTTAAACCTTTGTCCATCGAAGGCCACGCACCATCAGTTGAAGCAATCAAATCCGGTGATTACGGCGTACAACGCCCATTCCTGGTGCTTTACAAAGACGGTCGCCCATCTAAAGAAGCTCTGGAATTCCTGAACTGGATTAAAACTGCAGATGCTCAGGCATTGGTTGCCAAAGAAGGCTACGTTTCTATCCTGTAATTTTTCTTAGTGACTTACCTGCCCATATTTTTGGGCAGGTTTATTTATTCGCAGCAACTGAACCTGCTGTTCAGTGTCTGGAGTAACGTTCAAATGACCATCGCCAATAATTACGATAACGCCGACAAGAAAAATGCCGCGCTCGCCGCTGCAGATAAAATTGACTGGCGTGAACTCTTTTTTAAATACCTGTTTCTTTCCAGTGCCGCTATCGGCATTTTGTCTCTGATTACTATCGGCTATTTCATTTTCCGTGAAGGCTATGCGGCTTTCGCTGAAGCCGGTTTCTCCGGCATTGTGCTGGGTGACGAATGGTTACCACCTGCCTTGTTCGGCATCTTCCCTATGATTGTTGCTTCTGTGGTTTCTACCGCAGGTGCTGTGATTGTCGGTGTGCCGATTGGTGTGATGACCGCGATTTTTATCGCTGAAGTAGCTCCCAAGCGCCTGGCCGACATCATTCGCCCTATGGTTGAACTGCTGGCGGGTATTCCCTCTGTGGTATACGGTTTCTTCGGTCTGGTGATTATCGTTCCTCTGATCCAGAACGTATTTAATGTACCGGCGGGTAACACGGTGCTGGCGGGTATCATAGTACTGGCAGTCATGATTCTGCCCACAGTGATCACTGTGTCTGAAACCTCCATTCGTGCTGTGCCGCGCAGCTATAAAGAAGGCTCACTGGCGCTGGGTGCATCGCATATTTTCACCATTTTCAAACTGCTGGTACCGGCTGCGCGTTCCGGCATTATGACGGGCGTTATTCTGGGTATCGCACGTGCATTAGGTGAAACCATGGCCATCATCATGGTGATGGGTAACTCCCCGGCTATGCCTGAGGGCATTCTGGATTCAGCACGTACCCTCACCGCCAATATCGCGATTGAAATGTCGTACGCCACCGGTATTCACGCCAGCGCCCTGTATGCCACAGGTATTGTTCTGCTGGTGTTCATCATGATGCTGAATGCTGCCCTGCTCTACCTGAACCGTGAGCGCGCGAGGTAATCACAATGACGCTATCAACAAACACACATTTGCAGGCAAGTAACCCTGCCAGACAGCAACTTAAAGACAAAATCTACCTCAGTGTGATCTGGACCTCGGCCACGGTAACGGTCGGCTTCCTGCTGTGGGTCGTCTGGTACATTCTGAGCAACGGCCTTGCCTACGTCGACTGGACATTTATCTCCAGCAACTATACAACGCTGGGCGAGGAGTCGGGCATCTGGCCGATGATCGTTGCCACGCTGTACATGGTGCTGGCGTCAATTCTGGTTGCCGCGCCCATGGGGATCATGACCGCAATATACCTGACAGAATATGCCAAAGTCGGCAGCCGGCTGGTGAAAGTGATCCGCTTCTGTACCGAATCACTGGCGGGTATTCCTTCTATTATTTACGGCCTGTTCGGTATGACTTTCTTTGTGGTCGTGCTTGGCTTTGGTTTCTCGATTTTGTCTGGTGCCCTGACACTGAGCATTCTGATTCTGCCCGTGATCATTCGCACCACAGAAGAAGCCTTGATGGCGGTGCCGCAAACTTACCGCGAAGGGTCTTACGGACTGGGCGCATCCAAAATTTACACCATCTGGCGCCTGATATTGCCAAGCGCAATGCCAGGCATAGTCACTTCTATCATCCTCAGTGTAGGTCGTGTTATCGGTGAATCGGCACCGGTATTCATGACAGCAGGCATGGTGGCACGTCTTCCGGAGAGTCTGCTTGATTCCGGCCGGACACTCACCGTGCACCTGTACAAGCTGACTCAGGAACTCTACACCATTCACGAATGGCATCAGGCTTACGCCACTGCCACGATTCTGATTGTGATTGTTCTGATCATCAACCTGTGCACCAAACTGCTTGCCAAACGTTTTAACACTGCGACTTACTGATTTCGGGGTAATACATTATGAACAAATTTAATATTGAAAATCTGGATCTGTTTTACGGCGACAACCAGGCACTGAAAAAAATCAATCTGCCGATTCCTAATCGCCAGGTGACAGCATTAATCGGCCCGTCCGGTTGCGGTAAATCCACGCTTTTGCGCTGCCTTAACCGCATGAATGACCTGATCGAAGGTGTGAAGATCAAAGGCAAATTGTCGATGGACGGAGAAGACGTTTACGGCAACATAGACGTTTCCAGACTGCGCATTAAGGTGGGCATGGTGTTCCAGAAGCCTAACCCCTTCCCGATGAGCATATACGAGAACGTGGCTTACGGCCTGCGTGCTCAGGGTGTGGCCGACAAAAAACGTCTGGATGAAGTGGTAGAGCAATCGCTGCGCGGTGCCGCATTGTGGGATGAAGTGAAAGATCGTCTGAAATCACACGCCTTCGGTCTGTCTGGTGGTCAGCAGCAGCGTCTGTGTATCGCCCGTACCATCGCTATGGAGCCTGAGGTCATTTTAATGGATGAACCAACCTCAGCGCTGGATCCGATTGCGACCAAGAAAATTGAAGATCTGATGGAGTCTCTGAAAAAGAACTTCACTATCGTTATCGTCACTCACTCTATGCAGCAGGCACGCCGAATTTCAGATCGTACCGCCTTCTTCCTGATGGGTGAGCTGGTCGAACACGATGATACTTATGCGCTGTTCAACAGCCCGCGTGATGACCGTACCCGCGGCTATGTGAACGGCGACTTCGGCTAATCCTGGATTCCAGACGGCATAGCATGCCGTGAAATCCGGCCGGCCCCGACACAACAGATACCCGAAACGACAGATAATAAAAGCGATGGTAAGTACTTGCCCCCAACCTTGGGGGCTTTTTTTTGCTCTTTTTTTACCCATTCCTGACATTTCACACAACAGCCGGATTTACACTCAAATGAACACTGATTAATTCTATTGGCGCCGGACATTCAGGCCAAGGTCAGACAGGTGAGATGATGCAAAAGAATCATGAAATTTCACATGCTAAATCCTGGATTCACAAACTCGCAGCAATGGATGCTCACCCCAAACTCACTGGTATTCTGCAATCTTCGCGGATCATGACGCAACAGTATGCCGCCTTTTGCCGTTTACATAACCTGATGGCCTTTACCTATTCACAAAATGGCCACCAGCAGCTGCTTGCAGACACCCTTGCGGCTTCAGGATGCGACACCCTCATCTGTGATCAGCGCCACTACCCTGCACTCTGGTATATGCTGCATCAGATTAACCGGCCTATGCTGATCATTCTGAATCAGGAAATGTGGACGCCGGACTGGTGCTGGCAATTTGATCATCATCAGTTCCTTTGCCAGCAGGATTTGCTCTGACCTCACCCGCAACGGTTAGCATGTTATAATCACGGCACTCATTCTCATCGCGGCACACCCGTTGCCGCGATGTACTTGTATTTATCTCCCTGAACCGGAATACCGCTCTACTATGCGCAAGCTTTTACTCATTATTACGTTGCTTACATACAGCCTCAATGTCTTTGCCCAGGCTGAAACACCGCCCTCTCAGCTGGATGAACTGTCGCAGTTGAACCAGGAAGTCATGGAGCTGTATCAGGCCGGCCAGAGCCGTACCGGTACCACACGTGATGTACTGCGCATGCAGGTACTGAATAAGAACAATGAACTGCGCGACAAGATCGGGGAGTTAATCAGTGAGCCGCCGGAAGGGGCAACCGCCACCCTGCTGGATTACGTCAAACGACAGGAACGCTATACCGACAATACGGCAAACTATCTGAGTAACAAGATTCTGGCTGATGAAAAAGCACTGGACAAAGCCTCGCAGGAAGAACAGCTGCTCAAGCTCAAGCAATTGAATGAAGAGCGCATGCTGTCTGTTCAGATGCTGGGCGAGCAGTGGGAAAACTACCGCTGGATGGAACAGCTTGGTCATAATGCCGATCAGAAAAAAAACAAACTGGCTAAAGCCATCAGCAACCGCTTAGAGTTTGTCTCTGCTTCACTGGATTACAACAACCAGCAGGAAAAAGTGCTGGCTAAGCAGCTCAAAGAGGCGTCAGAGGGTGAGAAAGCCTCACTGCAACTGATGCACATTCTGGCACAACGCAAACTGTCGAGCGATATTGACCGCTTAAACTACTTAATCAACCTCGGTGATCAGGCACAGATAGATACGTCGAACTACAAAAAGCAGCAATTTGAAGTGACCGGTGATCTCACCAATGACATCCTGAATCCGCGGGTAATCTATTCGATTGTCTCAGCCTGGGCCGACAACCTGAAAAAGTGGCTGATTGATAATACCCCGCAGGTGCTGTTCAAGGTGTTGATCTTCGCCCTGGTCCTTTTGCTGTTCCGGCTGTTAAAAAACCTGACACGTAAAGTGGTTAAGCGCGCCGTGGCGTCACCCAATCTCAAGATGTCGCAGTTGATGCAGGACTTCTTTATTTCCATGTCGGGCAAAGCGGTCTTTTTTCTCGGGCTGTTAATTGCCCTGTCACAGGTCGGGCTTAACCTTGCGCCGATACTGACAGGTTTCGGTGTGGCCGGTGTGATCATCGGTTTTGCTTTGCAGGACACCTTGTCTAATTTTGCTTCAGGCATGATGCTGCTGATTTACCGCCCTTTTGATGTCGGCGATTTTGTTGAGGCTGGTGGGGTGTCTGGTAAGGTCAGCCACATGAGCCTGGTCAATACCACTATCCGTACCTTTGATAACCAGATCATCATAGTGCCGAACAGTAAAATCTGGGGGGACACAATCAAGAATGTTACGCACGAGCGCGTCCGCCGTGTCGATATGGTATTTGGGATCGGCTATAAAGACAGCATTGAGCAAGCCGAAGCCATTTTACATGACATTATTGATAACCATCCGGCTGTGCTGCGTGCCCCGGAGAAAACCATCAAAGTACACACACTAAACACCTCTTCGGTGGACTTTATTGTTCGGCCCTGGGTGAAAACGGATGACTACTGGGATGTGTACTGGGATGTCACGCGCGAAGTCAAACTGCGGTTCGACAAAGAAGGCGTTTCTATCCCCTTCCCGCAGCAGGATGTGCATTTACACATGGTCAGCCCGGAAAAGAACGATGCGTAAAAACATCCAAGTTGAATTGCTTCTACACTAAAAAACACGGTTTACGGAATTTTTTGTCTTACCGTCAGTCAAAAATCTTCGAATCCATTTGGGGAAATACAATGAAAAAACACCTGCTGACCGCCATGGGCACTGCCCTGCTGTTATCTGCCTGCGCCGGAACCGGTGGCAACACAACAGCTGGCTCTTCTGCTGATCTGACGCAATATGAATGGGAACTGTCAAAGATCGACAATCAGGCCGTCACCATCCCGAGTATGGGAGCCGTGCCGACCCTGGGGTTTGAAAATAACACAATGGCACATGGGCATTCCGGCTGTAACCGCTATTTCGGTTCTGCCGAAGTTAAAGACGGCCAGTTCCGGATTGAAAAAATGGGCATGACCATGATGGCCTGCCCGGATGATGCGATGAAACTGGAACGTGTGATGAGTGATACCTTAAGCCAGTGGAGCAAAGCCGAAGTCAAAGGAAATACGCTGACGCTCAGTAATAGTCAGCATACTCTGACTTTCACCGCCACTCAGCCAATGTAATTCGCCACCCTCCTGTCTGACAGCATCAACTGAGCGCGTTCTCAGTTGATGCTTGTGGCTGACGAACCTTTGCACTCACTTTGTTAAATCCTTCCTGCTGTGCCTGATACAGCAAAGCTTCTGTTTGATGGAACAGGGTTTCTGCTGTTAACCCCTGAATGTCGAAGACTGTCATCGCGCCCACAGACACCGTCAGATAGGGATTGGCACTCATTTCTGTATTGGCCAGATTCAAACGTTCAGCCGCAGTGCGCAGATGGCGGGCAACCACTTCACCATTGTTAGTATTCGGCAATACGGCGGCAAACCTGTCATCATCGAGCCGTGCCACCATGTCAGCGGGGCGTTTTAATGTTCTGCCCAGCTCGTTGGCCAGCCTCCTGAGGCCGGACTCATACATGTCCTGCGGACACTGGCTGACAAAGTGCGCGTAATCATCAATTTGGATCAACACCACCACCAGCGGGGATTGTTCCCGCCGTGCGACTCTGACCGCTTTATCCAGACTTTCTTCAAACGCTCGCTGATTAGCGATACCCGTCAGCGGGTCAATCAGGCTCATGCGTTCCAGCTTTTCGTTAACGGCCAGCAGTCTGTCATGTTGCTGATTCAGAGTATCCAGATATTGCTGGCCCCGTTGAAACACGAAGAAACTCACCAAGGCTGCGACAGCAAAAAATGCATTGACTCCCCAGAAGACCCACCAGGGTGTTAATGACTGATGCTGGCGAATATAGTCCTGCATAGGTGTGGCTTCAATCACCCAGCGGCGTCCGCCTTTGCTCAACACCTGATGAACATAGCGGTAATCAGGCGCATACTCGCGGGTGAGAACCTCCTGGGTCAGCCTTTTCTGGCTATAGTGGTAATGCTTTTGCTGGCTAACCGGGCCGGTATCCAACGTCGGCACCAGGCTGAATACCAATTTATTTGGCTGGGGTGCCAGGGTATCAATCAGTGTCAGTGCAAAAGGCTTGACCTGAGTTAAGCCGGGTGATGAGAGAAAAATCTGCGCGGGATTAAACACCCCTGCCACAAAGCCCAGCAAGCTGTCCTGCCGCTCTGCCTCTGACATAGGTTCAGGGAATTCGTACACAGGCAACAGGCTGAGGATGCCCTGTGCGGTGACATCATTGCGCTGAATCTGGAGCGGGACAGTCAGTTGCAATTGCCCGGTATCTCTGGCGCGCTGAACCGCTTCAAAACGCAGAGAGTGCGAGCCCATGTCGTAACCTATTACCGCCTCGTTTCCGGTGACAGGCTCGACGTAATAAACCGGATAGTAAACAGCTCGCTCGCTGGCCGCTACACGCTCTCCGGACGCGACCTGTTCGGTAATCACATATCCGGGCAGCCATTCATTGGCCCGTTGTTCTAAGCTGGCACGGTCTGCCTGTTCCACTTCGGGAATCCATTCCAGGGCAGTGATTGCCGGAAAACGGGTAAGAATTTTATCTGTCAGTGCCGCGAAACCCTTGGCATCCGGAATGCCGTTGGTGTCCAGATTAAGCTGCAGGGTATAAAGCGCTTCAAAGTGGCTGTTCATCGCCTGAATAAAGGCGTGTGAGGCTTCCGTGACATCCGATTCAAATTCCTGCTGAATACGGCGGGTTTCCAGATGAGAGAAGAAAAGCAGCATCACAATCGACAAGATCAACCCGGCAAACAAGAGTAAGCCAATAAATGTAAGACGTTGTCGCTTCATCAAGTTCCCTTAAACAATTTAGTTACACCGGGTTTCAATCCTATTTTCAGCCAGGCGTCATCTATTTGCCAGTTTGGTTTCAGATAACAGATACAAGATCACTATGCGACACTCATTACGCCCTAATGTAATCGATTATAGACGTCTGGATGTTTACACTTCTCTCGATAACCAGTACTCTGAACAGCAGTAATCTTCAGGGACTGAGTGAACATGATTGAAATTAAACACCTTCGCACATTAGCGGTACTGAGAGACACCGGTTCCCTGACAGCAACAGCCAACACCCTTTGCCTGACCCAGTCGGCGCTGTCTCACCAAATTAAGGATCTTGAGCAGCGGATTGGCGCACCACTGTTTTTACGCAAGACACGCCCGGTCAGATTCACCGCAGAAGGCGATATCCTGCTGAAACTGGCCGATGATTTAATGCCCCGTATCGCACGCGCCGAGCATGAACTTGCCAATTTAAAAGAAGACGCAAAAGGTCGGCTGCATATGGCAATTGAGTGCCATTCCTGCTTCCAGTGGCTGATGCCTGCGCTGAAGGAATACCAGATTAACTGGCCAACGGTGAGCCTGGATTTTTCATCCGGTTTTAGTTTCGAGCCTATCCCGGCTCTGGCTGCCGGGGAACTCGATCTGGTGATAACATCTGACATTAACCCGCGCTCGGAAGTGCACTATGAACCCCTGTTCGACTTTGAGATGCGCCTGGTAGTTTCGCCGCAGTCTCCCCTGGCCGAGTTGAGCACAATTAAACCGGCCGATCTTGCCAGCCAAACCATGCTGACCTACCCGGTACAAAAAAACCGCTTAGATGTGGTGAAACATTTTCTGCAGCCTGCGGGCATTGAACCTAAGATATGGAAGCAAGCCGATAATACCCTGATGCTGGTGCAAATGGTCTCGGCAGGCTTGGGAGTTGCTGCCCTGCCCAACTGGGCAATCCATGATTTTGCCCGCCAGGGATTAATCGCCAGCAAGCCACTGGGTAAAGGCTTGTGGCGAAGACTGTATGCGGCGATTCGCGCATCAGAAAAAGAGCGCCATTATCTTCAGGCCTTCTTTGCGACGGCCCGGCAGCAGTGCCAGACACACCTTGAGGGCATTAAAGCAGCCTGAGGCAAGTCTACAATAGACCTGAAAAAACAAAGGGCACCGAGACGGGTGCCCTTTATTCATTTAAATTGATTAGAAATGGGATCATAGCGGTAGCCGAGGGCCGCCATTTTTTGTCGCAATTGTTCCTGATCCAGCTCGTAACGGCTGGAAAGATCGTCAATCGTATCGCATTCCAGGCGCAATCTTTCGTTCACTATGCCCAGCACTATGTTAGCGTCCATGTTCAGCAAGTTACTGATTTCCACCTCTCCCTCCTCCGGCTACTGCCGTTAGAACATCAGACCCGGAGTCAAACAACTCCTCTTGTTGTTAGCATAGACGCTCTACCTATCATTCGACCAGTCAGAGCACTTCATTCAGTCAGAACACTGAAAGCTGGCATCCTGCTGAGGCAGACAGCAATATAAGCACACCGGACAATTGCCAGACTTTGACCGGTTTCGCCAACACAATATGGCCGACCCAAATCACCTGAGCAGCAATCAGTAATAACAATGCCGCACAAATCGCCAGTAACTGGCTTTCCACCTGTGCCTGAGGCACAGAGTAATAGAGCTGGCCTGAAAACAGCAACACACTCAGCATGGCACTCACCAGGCCTGCTGCGGGTAATACCCGGTGAAAAGCCTGCAACCGCGTTCGTGATTGAGTCAGCAACAGGTGCGCCAGGGCGGCGCCAAACATCACCACGGCAATCAGGCTCTGCACTTTTTCTGACCATGACAGCGAAGAGAGTGCCATCAGCCAGCTCAGCACTGCCATCGCGCACGAGGCATACAACAGCTTCAACGGCCCCTGATCCCGCGTCTTACCGGTTTTTACCTGGAAAGTGAACAAGCCTACACCCAGAAGCGGCAACAGTGCCACTGGCTGGTTGATGCATGCGATTAACCAACCCAGCAACAGTACAGGAAGCATCTTATGGACCCGGCCTCGCTGGCCCGGACAGATCTCTCCTTTCGTTAAAACGAGAGTGAGAATCATCTGTGCTCCCAACAGGGCAGAGACGAGTAAAGTGGTATAAGTCATATTCATGAAAGGCTACAGAAGAAAGAGAAAAACGCCCGAAATTATATCAGAACAGTACTAAAAACATCCATCGCTCAAATTTCCCGACAATTAACCTGGTTTCACATGTATTATATGAATCAAGATCACGGTTTTGGCGACCGTCTTGTAGAATAATTGTTCGATTATAAAAATAAAGGGCGTTTACCGTCTGTTTTTTCTCACAAAACAGATGTCAGATGAGCTGGAAGCAAAGATGATATCGACTTATAACCACTACCATAGGCTGTTGTGCCATGCGCTCAAGCTCTATATTCCGGATCTATGGAGTGCTAAAGCACACACCCAGAGCTTCCAGAATACGCGAAGCGGATACCTGCGCAGCCGAATTTCTCTGCTCTGCATTGTATGGGCAGTACTGATCATAGCATGGATACCTTTTGACTTTTTTTACCTCAATACAGGAGAAGATACCCGAATTGCCAGTGCCCGTTTACTTCTCGCGTTATTTTTAATGGGTATTGCCAAAGTCAACGAGACTCACACCACCTTGCGTCAGTCGCAATGGTGCATGGCACTCATGGTTCTGGGACTGAACCTCTTCTACACCTATTGCATCTGGGTATTGGGTTTTCCCGAAGTATACAGCGGTTTTGAATACGGCTATACGCTGTTGCCTATTTTGCATGTCGCCATTTTAACTATCCTGCCGATTACACTGAAGGAAAGCCTGTGCCTGCTGGCATTCACCGCTGTCACAGAAATCGCAGTCGATTTACAGACAGGCACGGTGCTGATGCCGGAAACACTGGCCAATTACTGGCTGCAGAACGTGCTGGCTATTGTCGTCATCTGGTCACAGTTATCCAAGCTTTACATGTTGATGCGTTTGTACCGCCAGGCAACCCTGGATCCGTTAACCGGGATATACAATCGCAGAATGTTACTGCAGCAAGCCCAGAAAGCCATGGAAAACTGTCAGGCCAAACGCCAGCCTTTTTCTCTGCTGCTGTTTGATATCGATCGTTTCAAACGCATCAATGATACCTGGGGCCATGGCGTTGGTGACAAAGTACTGCGCGGTTTTGCCGATCATCTGCAACTGGCATCGCGGAAAACCGATCTGTTCGGACGTTATGGCGGCGAAGAGTTCATTCTTTGCCTGCCCTGCTGCGATACCTTAACAGCGCAAAAAATTGCAGACCGGATGTTAGCCGATATCCGCTCACTGCAACTGCCAACCGATATAGAAGAAACACATGTGTCAATCACAGCCTGCATCGGCATTGCGACTTTTACCTCAGGCGACAGCCTGATGACCATGATAGACCGTGCCGACCGCGCATTGTACGAGTGCAAAGATGCCGGTCGCGACTGCTACCGGTTCCACCCGTATGGCTATCAGTACCGCGACAGACGCAAGCCGTTAGAACCCCTGGTCAGTGAAGCCAGCAGCGAGGTTTAACCCAGTCTGACCAGGGTATATGTTAAACAGCCACCGATGCCACTGGCTCGGTGGCCTGCTTTCTTCCCAGGCGCCAGCACAAGGCATACAGAGCCAAATACAGCACACTGCCGCCCACCAGCACGCCGTGCCAGTTCCAGTGTTGCCAGCAGGTGATCAGGTAAAACCCGCCCAGGCTGCCGCCGACATAATAGTGCACCAGGTAAAGGGCGGTGGCCGTGGCTTTTCCTGTCTTCGCTTTCTGGCTCACCCAGGCATACGCCAGAGAATGGGTAAAAAACGCACCGGAACTGATTAACAACAAACCGCTCAGCATGGCCGACACAGAGTCCAGCGCGGCTACCCACATCCCCAGCGCACTGATTGTCGTACCCAGTATCATGCCACTCACCGGTTTATACCTGATGCTCCAGCTGCCACTGAGTTTTGCGGTAAGCGTCCCGCTCAGATAACACAGAAATATCAGAGACGCCCAGCTGACCGGCAAGGAATAAGGCGGTGAGACCAGCCTGAAGCCCATCACAGAATACAGGTTCACAAACAAGGCAAAATTGATACCGCCAATCAGCATAGGGATCCACAATACCGGTTGCTGTAAATGCCGGATCACATGTTTTGTGTGATGCCTGAGCTGCCCGCGCTGAGGGGTAAAATGTTGCTGCTGCGGCAATAATCTGGCGACCACCAAAGCGCCAACCAAACTAAAAAGTGCCATACCCAGCACAGCCCCCTGCCAGCCCCAGGCGTCTGACGCAAAGCCGCCGAATAATCGCCCGGCAATGCCGCCCAGTGAGTTAGCGCTGATGTATCCGCCTACCGCCAGCGACAGGGCTTTAGGTGAAAACTCTTCAGCCATATAGGCCACTGCAACCGCTGCAAACCCTGCCAGCGAGGCGCCCATCAGTGCCCGGGCAAGACTCAGCATCAGCAAGCTCTCAGCCAATAGCATCAGTACGCCCACCACAGGCAGCAAGAACAGACTCAGCAACATCACCTTACGCCGTCCAATCATTTCGGAGCTGACAGCCCATGGCACCAGAGTTAGCGCCAGAGCCAGTGTACCTGCTGCCAACAACCAGTTAACTTTGGTGGCACTCACGGAAAAAGCCTCCGTCATTACAGGCAACAGTGGCTGGAAGAGATACAAATTACAAAACACCAGAAATGAACCAAGAGCCAGAGCAAAACTGGCCCGACGATAGGCAGAACTATGGATTTCTATCACAGACAGGCACCAGACGATGAAGAGTTGCTGAAACAGTAGCAATTTCCCTCTGATAGTGAAAATATATTAAAAATATCGACTCCATATCTTTTATTAATAGCCAGAGTAACCAATGGACATTCGCCAGCTCACTTATTTCATTGCCATTGCAGAGGCCGGCAGTTTCACGAAAGCCGCGGCAAAACTGCACATAGCCCAGCCGGCTTTAAGCATCGCAATAAAGAAATTCGAGCAACAGCTAGAGATGCCGTTGTTTCACCGCAGCGATCGCCAGATAGTGCTGACTCACGAAGGTGAAGTACTGATTCAGCATGCCCGCCTGATTTTGCAGCAGGTGGGTGATGCAAAGATCGCCATGGCGGAATTGAAGGGATTGCAAAAAGGCGAAGTCCGGCTGGGTGTACCCAGTATGCTGGGGTCGTATTTTTTTCCCGATATCCTGATGGGGTTTAAATCTCGCTACCCCAATCTCAAACTGACGCTGGTCGAAGCCGGTACCCAGTCGATCCGCTTGATGCTGCTTAACGGAGAGCTGGATTTAGGTGTGATCCGAAGTGCTGATCTCCCCGACAGCCTTGAAGCCGAGCCGTTACTCACGTCAGAAATGGTGGCTGTCGTCAGCCCGAACCACGAATTTGCCCGGCAGTCCTCGGTGTCGTTCGAACAGTTTTTCAGCCAGGAGCTGGTTATGTTCAAGCAAGGGTACTTTCATCGCGACTACATCGACCATGTCTGTCAGGCACATCAGCTCAAACAGCACATCGCGTTTGAAACAAACCTGTTGCCCATGATCCTGAGTATTATCAGACAGGAGTTTGCCATATCGGCCTTACTGGAAATGGTCACCCGCCACGAGCCCGGTTTAGCAGCCGTGCCTTTCGAACAGCCGGTACAGCTCAATCTGGCTATCGCCTGGCGAAAAAATGGCTACTTATCGATGGCTGATCGGGCATTCATGGAATTTATCAAAGAGCATCAACGCCATCGCCGATTGCATTCAGCGTGATCCGGCATTTCAGGATGGGTATATGAAAAATTGCAAATTCGCAATGTGATCAAGCTCACGTGAAAATTTCCAATAGATGATGTTTGTGTTTCATTTTCTTTTACAATGGATGTTTGCTTGGGAGCCTGATCGCACCGGAATGTCAAAAGCCAGACCGGATTTCTGTCTGCCAGATCCTTGAAGGACTGCAGAATTTCGATCAGAGTCACATGGCCATTGAAAAATTATGGTCTTTCCAGGCACGTCGACCGTATCACTGACTAGCATGGATGATTCACGAATGTTTGAAAAAATCGTTGCCGCACCAGCTGACCCTATCCTGGGACTGACTGAAGAATTCAAAAATGACACTCGCGCTGAGAAAATTAATCTTGGCGTTGGCATCTACAAAGATGAATCGGGTAATACCCCGGTTCTGGCGACAGTGAAAAAAGCTGAAGCTATCCTGCTGGAAAAAGAAACCACCAAATCTTATCTGAGTATTCCCGGTACAGCAGAATACGGTCTGGCTGTTCAGGAACTGCTGTTTGGCAAAGGTGCCGCCATTATTACTGACAAACGTGCTCAAACGGCTCAAGCGCCGGGTGGTACGGGTGCACTGCGCGTAGCGGCAGAATTCATTAAACGCCAGCTGGGCGATGTGACCGTTTGGATCAGCAACCCAACCTGGGCAAACCATTTTGGTGTCTTTGGCGCTGCTGGCCTGCAGACAGAACAATATGCTTACTACAATGCCGAAACCAAGAGCATGGATTTCGATGCTTTGCTGAGTTCTCTGGCAAATGCTAAAGCAGGTGATGTGGTATTGCTGCACGGTTGCTGCCATAACCCTACCGGTATCGACCCGGATGCCGATCAATGGCTGGCTTTAGCAAAATTCTGTGCAGAGAAAAACCTGCTGCCAATGTTCGACTTTGCTTATCAGGGCTTTGCCAAAGGCGTTGAAGAAGATGCAACCGGTTTGCGTATTTTTACTGAACACAACAGTGAACTGCTGATCGCCAGCTCTTTCTCCAAGAACTTTGGCCTGTACAACGAGCGTGTGGGCGCCTTCACTCTGGTGGCTAAAACCGCTGAAGTGGCCAGCACGTCATTCAGCCAGGTTAAAAGCATTGCCCGTGTGATCTACTCTAACCCACCGGCTCACGGCGCAGCGATTGTGACTGAAATTCTGAACAATGCCGAATTGCGTGCAGAGTGGGAACAGGAAGTCGCAGACATGCGTGACCGCATTCAGGAAATGCGTACCCTGTTTGTTCAGACACTGAAAGATTTGGGTGTAGACGCCGACTTCAGCTTTATTGAGCGCCAGAACGGCATGTTCTCATTCTCTGGCTTGAATAAAGATCAGGTGACACGCCTGAAAGAAGAATTTGCTATTTATATCGTAGGCTCTGGCCGTATCAGCGTGGCGGGTATGACCAAAGATAACATGCAGCCTCTGTGCAATGGCATTGCCGCTGTCCTGTAACTTTCAGGCTCAGTAACCTGCACAGAAGGGGGCGCTCACAGGGCGCCCCCTTCTTTTGACTGTCTTTTGGCTTTCTGTTTAATGCTCTGGTGCATTTTGCTGTATTTGTTATTCACTGTACTTTCGGTGCACTGTCTGCCTGCTTCACATCAACCGGATTTATCCAGCGGTAGCACATTACAAAACAGCTCACGCTCATATTGTCGTTCCAGCTGGTCTCGCCACGACTTCTTGGAAATATGGACCAGATAAAAATTTTCCCGTGATGTATCTGTTACGAATGCCATATCAAACTGCATTAACTCGTAATGAATATCATGCACAAATCCCAGCGAGAAACTTTGCCGGCCAGTCAGCTGATTAATGTCCTCCCGGGTTAAACACACACCCTGTTCATCCTCAGCAAAACGGTTACGTAACCATTCGGAAAACTCTCGAGCACTGATCATTGTCATATTACCTCATCTGTGAGTGCCTACATCCGTGAATAATCCGATCCTCTTAAATAGGTATAGCAGAATAAGACTAGTTCGTCAGACCGAAACGAAATTGCGCAATAAAATCAGCCATGAATGGTCGGCTGTAAGAAATGCTGATTACGAGGAAAAAAGGAGATAAATGATTGAAAAAGGCAAGAAAGGTAACCCGCTCCTGATAATTCAGGAACGGGGAAGGACAATTATAGCGCTTTATATACGACTTTATTGCCAGCAAGCTGAATTCGCTCAACAAGCCCTTCTTCAACCAGTTTTTTCAGTGCCCCCGTTGCCCAGGAAGCGGCTTTGCTGTCTTCCTGGCCGGCTTCAAGGCCGATACTTTTCGGGTTAATACCTTCTGCATTGTTTGCCACTATGCCCAGCACCTGCTGCTGCTTAGGTGTCAACGATACAGTAACCGCGACTTTACCCGCTGGTGCTTCTGTTTTTTTCACATCAACCTGAGGCTTTGCTGCCGCTACCGGGGCTGCCTGCTTCACCGCTGCTTTGGTGACAGGTTTTTGAGTCACTGCCGTGGCCGCTTTGATGCGTTTTTGCAGTTTAAGCTGTACTTTACGTTTGTGAGAGATTCTCATTAACTTCCTACTCCGTTGTACTACTTTCAGTCGCCAGTTTGGATGCCCAGCGGGAAAAAAAGTAGCGCGAGTTATATCAAGGATGTCAGAGGAATGCCAGCAAACGGCTATTTTAAGCACAATAAAAGCCATATTTTGCGTATTTTAAGCGACAAGATCTCATTTTTATCTTTTTCAAGTTCATGCAATTAATGGAATAAATACCGACTTTCATGCAAACTAGCCCTTACGCATTGCATAAACAGTCGTCAGTGATTTGACACCCATATCGCTAGCCACAACCTGTGAGTAATATCTCTGGACAATTTGCCATACTTTATAAAGATGACATCTTCATGCTCTCTCTGGAGTTAATTTGAATAGCGTATATATTCAGTCGCCGCATCCCAAACCCGGTGCTTATCTGATCTGGCTGAGCCTGCTGGCTATACTCGTGCTCGGGCTGACCGTCTTTACCTTTCCCGACATAAACGGCGTGGCCGTCGCGCTGTTATTGCTCGCCATGATGACCTTGTTACTCATAGGGGTGAAACTCAACCGACAGTCACCGATTACTTTCACCCTCACTTTCATGCACCTTCAGTACCACAGTCCGCACGGCGGCTGGCTGACCCGGTGGCAAAATGTCGCGGATATAGGACGCGCGTCTGTCAGCACTCAGGGCTGGCACAAGCCCTTGCCCTGGATTGGCATCAGACTCAAACATTACGATGAGTTCCTGGACAGCATCTGCCCCCGTATTGCCAGCCAGATATTAATGGAACAGCGCGGTTTGATGATCATGGCGTACAAGCGTGCAGACAACCCGCCTCATGAAATAGAAGATATGTTATTTGATGACAAACACTATGTGGGGGAAAACGGTAAAATAAACAAGGGGTTGTTGGCTATGCTGGCAAATCGCATGCGCTACAACAGAGAACTGATGGGGTATGATTTTTTTATTTCAGAAGATCTGCTCGACAGGCCAGCCGATGACTTTATCGGTCTGGCTCGTCGTTTTCTGGCTCAGTCCAGGTAACAATCAATTACCAGAGCGGCATAGCATCAGCCACGTGCGGGTTACTGGCACGCTCTTCACCAAAAGTCGACATTGGACCGTGGCCGGGAATAAAACGCGTGTCATTACCCAGTGGCCATAGCTTGGTTTTGATCGACGCAATCAATGTGCCATGGTCACCACGCGGAAAATCGGTTCGGCCGATACTGCCGTTAAACAGCACATCGCCCACAGCCGCCAGTCCGGCTTCTTCACTGTGCAGAACAACATGTCCCGGCGTATGGCCCGGTGTATGATACACAGCCAGACTCTGCTCACCAAAGTGGATACAGTCTCCCTCATCGAGCCAGCGGTCAGGCTGAAACGAGGTCACGGGAGGAAAGCCAAACATCTGGCACTGCTGTTGCAGCGAATCCAGCCAGAACGCATCGTCTTGGTGCGGTCCCCATACAGGCACCTCAAGCTGGGACGATAAAGGTGCTGTGCCGCCGACATGATCCAGGTGACCATGCGTCAGAACGATTTTCACCACCCTGATGCCTAATGACGTAATACGGGCCGTGATACGTTCAATATCCCCGCCGGGATCGACAACCACACCTTCCAGTGTTTTATCACACCACAGAATTGAGCAATTCTGCTGAAACGGGGTCACTGGCACGATTTCAAACTGCAGACTCATACACTTGTCCTAACTGTTGCAAAACCGCGCCAGCATACCACACCCCTGCTCTTCTGCGTACTGTGCTTACCAGCGACGCACAGGACCTGTATCAATATGCACAAACCCGCTGCGAGGATAATAACCAACACCACCCAATTTCAGATCCAGTGCTGCACTGCGGACACGAGACAAAGAAATACCTTCCAGATTAAAATCAATGGCTTGACCTGTCATATGGTAGCTTTTCTTTGCCACTCCTTTGGTGGAGCCACGCAGCATTTGATTGGTTTTGGGCGAACGGTAGCCAGATATGATGCGAACCTGACCTTTATGGCTCAGTTCTTCACGGATCTGGGAAATCGCATCGAACAGGCGTCGGTCCATTGGCGCAACTTCATTCTGACGGAAGTCACGGCAAATATGGTTCATGCGCTTTAACTCTTTGTCCAGATAGAACTTCCCATCAAAGTAACGTGTTTCCAATTCTTCTTTTGTATGAATGTTACATAGGTACAGCTCTCGGGCACTTTTCGCGGTATATGGACTCGCAATCGCCATTTTTGGCAACATAAAGGCGCCTAATGTCAGCCCGCTCGCGATCAGGAGCTGACGACGCTTATTATCTACTTCTGACATCCTGAAAAACTCAACTGTAAAACACAAAAAACAAGCGCAAAAGCCTGTAAACGACTGCACGATAGCCGTGTGTTTTCGATGAGTCAACGCACAAATGTCAAAAAACAGACATCAAAAAAGCCATTAAATTGACTAACTATTGACGTATAAGGAATTTAATTTTTGTAAATTGATGCAAATTTTTCAGAGTCTGGTGAATTTTTATCCTGCTCATCGTATTGGTACACATCATTGCGATAGTTCACCAGCCCCTGTTCGTCAATCCACGCAGTCTGATAAATCAGGAACACTTGAATTTTCTGTTTCACGCCGACGGTTCTGGTCGAGCTTCGCCCGGCCAACTGATCAAAGCGCTGCTCTGATACACCTGCATAGCTTAACAAGACTTTCGCCATCTCATCCGCGCCCTGAACACGGATACAGCCGGAGCTAAACGCTCTGAAATCTTTATTGAACAGACTTTTTGACGGCGTATCGTGAAGATAAATAGCCTGATTATTCGGGATAGTGAACTTAAAACGTCCCAGTGCATTATGCGCACCTGGTTTTTGCCGTAACCGGTACGGAAAGTTCTTCGCCGTCACATAGCGCCAGTTGATAGAGCTGATGGGAATTTTTTCATTACTGTTCCAACCGCGGAGTACGTCGTAATGATGGCGGTACAAGTAGCCGCTGTCGTACCGGGCTTTAGGCAGAATGTCTTTTCTCATGATAGAGTTAGGGACATTCCAGTACGGATTAAACACCACAGCGGACAGGTTCGAGATCATGACAGGCGTTGGCCGTTTGGGTTGCCCGACTATGACTCTGGCATCAAACACCATGCGGTTATCCAGCCACAGATTCAGCGCAAAATCGGGAATATTCACAACCAGCCTGGACGGAAAATCTGACGTCCACACCCGGCTGCGCTGGGCATTTAATGCCAGCAGGCGAATACGCTCCTGAGGCGTCACCGCTAGCCAGGCACGGGTTTGCGGGCCAATTGCACCGTCCACTTTTAATCCATGCCGTTGCTGGAAGTGCTTCACCGCTTCTGCCAGATCGATATTGTAGTGTTTCTTGCCCGCGGTTCTGAGCTGCTCTGCCTGGTAGTCAGTTAAGTCACCCAAACGTTCCAGCATGGTGATTAAGATATCCGGCTCTCTCAGCCAGGCGCCCAGGCGGATAATGCCGGGCTGACTGAACACTGGCCAGGGCTTCTCCGCAATGGTTTCCATTCGGTTGATGGCCTGCAGAAACTGGTTGTAGTGGCGTCCGGTAGGTTTGAGCGACGCCACGAAAACATTGAGCTGATCTCGTTCCAGCACTGCCATCAGCTCAGCCAGACTTTCATCCGAAGGCGCAGGCATGCGCGTGGGCACTTCCTCGCTAAACAGCCACTGCGTGCGGTTATCAATGACATTTTCAATGAAACTGAGGTATGCCAGTAAGGTGTCTGTCGCGAGCAGATCATACTGACGCCAATCCTGACTTTGCTTCAGCCGTTTGAGCTGCTTCAGACGATAGTTAAAATCCGGGCTGGTTTCCGCGAGTGTCAGCACCCATAACTGCTGCTCAAAATCAGTCACAGTGAAGCTGTCTTGCCAGAGAGGCACATAACCTAACCCGTGATACAGCTGAGCAAGTTGCTGTTTATATCGCAATCCCGGTAACTGAGCAGACACTTCATCGACCCAGGCCAATGACTTTTGCCGGATAAGCGCTAATTCGTCCGCGTGTTTCTGAGCCTGAATCTGCTCCGGGGTTGGCGCAATGGCCGCCGCCTCGGCCGCAGGAGCCGGTTCAGCCATGGCACTTGTTTCAGCTTCTGGTGCAACAGGCGCGTCGATGGTTACACTGATCTCTGACTCAGGATCTGTGTTTGACGCATCCTGTGCATGCAGAGTATATGAAACACTGCTGACTACCAGAAGAAGCCCGATACGACCTAGCCTAGTCATGTGCGCTCTCCGCTACCATCACTATCATTATGGCAAAGCGAAGCGATTATCGCTTGAAATCAAACGATAACTCGATGCTTTCCCTGTTTATAGTTATAAAGGTAGTGAGATATTCGAAAGCCCGTTGTTTCAAAGTTTCAACTGAACAGCAATTTCCAGTGGTTGTCCCACATCACTGCAGATTGAGCGATCCGGCCCGGACGTAGCGGCGTGCGGGTCAGAATTTTTCCCGCCCCTGAGCCAACCAGCCACTGCCCCTGGCTGACTGCCACCCCTGACGCATCCGTCAAAGGCTGTAGATCCACCAGCTCGCCAGTCTCTTCACGCCAGATGCCATAGCAGTTGCCTCGTGGTGAGGTTGCCAGCAGATAACCGTCCAGGCTGGCAATACTGGCAATATAATGGTTAAACCGCATCCAGTCCTCTTCATCCGCCTGCAGCGGGCGAAGCGCGCCGCCACGTGTATGCAGATGAACAAGCGGCGCGGCCTGCTCTGGCAGTCCCCGATATTGCTGACCGCAGGCGATGTCTCCGGTATCTGTCACGGCAAGGTGCCGGATACTCAGCCGTTTATCTGACAGCACGGCTTTATCGACAACTTTCCCGCTCTGAATATCGAGATACACTAATGCAGGTTGCATGGTCTCCAGGTTCAGCGGTTCCCGGCCGAGGGTATGTACGCCCCCGACACCAACCGCCAAAGTTTCCGGATCGGCCAGCACCACTTCATGAGGACCAATACCAAACCCTGTGTATTCAGCCACTTTTTGCAGTCCGGCTGTCGTATCATAAACGCCAATCACGCCTTCACTGGTTGTGCTCATCCCTTCGGTTGCGTACAGGTAACGGCCGTCAGCGGAAAATGCGCCATGACCATAGTAGTGGCGGTTCTGATCCGCACGGCGAAGCGGCTGTTTCTCTCCCGTTGCCAGGTAAAAAGCCTGCATATAAGCACCCGGACGACGAGCAAACGCCACCGCCAGTGCTCCGCCAGGCTGAATCGCCACACCGTGTCCGCGCTCAGGCAGAGCTATCTGGTGTATGGGCCGACCGTGCGAGTCTGCCACAACAACCGCATAACGGCCGTCAGCGGTTCTGCTGCAGCCGATGATGCGATCCCCGGTTGCTGTGCCGGTTGACTGTCCCTTGGTAAGTTGCTCCTTGGCGAGCTCCGCTGAAGCACAGGCAGACAGCATCCCGGCAGCCGGAAGCAAAATAGCGGTGCCCAGCGCCTTTTTCAGCAGTGCCCGCCTTGTTAAATCAGTCACCATCGGTTGCATTAAATCCTACGACAATGCCCAAAGCAGGCGATACCTCATCATGGAGTGCGAAACGAAGGTACTCCATGCCGTTAAAAATGCTGATGAGTTCGCGATACCCATCGCGTGTTTTCAGTAACTCGCCCATACTGGCACTTTGCGGCCAGCCAGCGATCAGGCTGTTAAACTGCCCGGCAATACGATCAGCCAGTGCAGCTTCTCCCTGCGCCCGCAATAAAGCATCCAGCCCTTTCCCATCCGCCAGGTACAGCGACTGCATTGCCTGTACATTGGCTTTCAGATTGTTCATGGATGTTTGAGAGCGCCAGGACTCCGCCTGATAAGGACGCGGTTGGCCCGGCTTGCCCATAGGTAATGTCAGCTTCTTCAGGGCAAAATCCAGCTGATTGGTCAGGGCGCCAACGTATTCGCCCAGTGCCAGCTGCGGTGTCATTGCCTGCCAGGGATTGGCTTTCCAGGCCTCAGCCAGTGCTTCCCCACTGTCTATCAGGCGCTGGCTGACTGCCGTTGCCAGCGCACAGCCGTTAGGCTGGCTTAACTTATCAGGGTTGGCATACAGTAACCACTCCATCGCCCCCAGCCCCTGTACGGCCACGCTTTGTTCAGCCAGCAATTCGGCTGTCCATTTTGTGTCCTGCGCCAACAGCTGCTCCATTTTTCGACCCGTAATGTCTTTCTTGTCCGGCCAGAACTGGATCTGCCAGGCTAAAGCCAGTGCTTGTTCACTGCCTTTCTCCCGGCCTTGAAATACCATCCAGTCTTGCATCAACACCTGCCAGGCTGATCGACTGGCCGCCAGCGTTTTTTCTGTTTGTGCCTGACACACTTCACCGACAGCGCTTCCCAACACGCGGGCAGCGTCGGAAAAGGCGTCTGCCGCTTTAATATGTTGCTGATGAATTACCGCACTGCTGATTTCTTGGTTATCGTTGCAAGCGGTCAGTCCGGCCAGTGCAGAGATAAGGCTCAGTGCAACTATCGTTCTTCTCATTTCATGTCCTTACAGTGATTGCAGGAAAGCGATTAACGCTTCCCGATCCTGTTTACCCAGCTGGAGCACCTGATCGCGGCTGGCCTGCGCTTCACCGCCATGCCAGAGCACAGCTTCCATCAGGTTGCGGGCCCGGCCGTCATGCAGGAAATACGTATGACCATTCACTTCTTCGCTATAGCCAATCCCCCACAGCGGTGCGGTTCGCCATTCCCGGCCGTTGGCCAGAAACTCACCACGGCCATCCGCCAAGCCTTCTCCCATGTCATGCAACAGCAAATCGGTATAAGGGTGAATGGTCTGCTCCGACAAAGCCGGTAAACTGTCAACTTTGGCTGTCTGTAGCTTGCTCTGGTGGCAAGATCCGCACCCTGCTTCAGCAAATAAGCGCTCACCGCGTTTTACTTGCGGATCATCCAGATTGCGGCGCACAGGCACAGCCAGATGACGGGAATAGAATTCAACAAAATTCATGATCTTATCGCTGACTTCGGGGGAGCCGCCATTGGGCAGTGTTTGACATACGTCCTGACCGCTGGTGCAGTTTTCAACCGGAAACAAACGACTCGTCAGGCCAAGATCGCCGTTAAACGCGCCGGCGTTTTGCTGCATCAGTGTCGGCTGGCCCGCTTTCCAGCCAAATCGCCCGGCTACGGTTTGCTGTTTTTCCACATCCCATACCCGGTTCAGCCTGCCGGAAATCCCTTTGTTTTCCAGTAGTTGTGCTGCCGCGAGGGATTCCAGGGTCTGTTCGGAGATCTGCTCCAGCAACCCCAGGCCAATCATGGGCGGTGCGATACGCGCCGACATCATGATGTCCGGATGCAGGTCGCCATAATTCAGTTGCGTGATCGCCAGCGTCGGTTTGCGCAATGTGACGATGTCGCCATCCGAAAAAGTAACCGGCACCTCACTGTACGTCACTGTGATCTGGCCTTCGGGCTTGGCGTCAGGCAGTGCAAAATCCTGCAGTTGACCGCCATAGACAGGATCTGGAATCACACCATCCAGAATCAGGGTTTTCTTTTGTTCCGGTGTCAGGGCCGGGATGCTTAACCGCACCAGCATAGACACAGCATTGGTATCCCCTTCTTCCGGCGGATGCCCCCGGCCATCTTTGATGTGGCAATTCTGGCAACCATTGGTGTTGAACAAGGGCCCCAGCCCGTCGCGGGCATCTGTGGTCGCGGGGGCCTGTACCCAAGGGTTACGGAAAAAACTGTTGCCGACACTAAAATCCAGACGGTGAACCAAAGGCAGGTTCGCCGCAGGCATGGAGAAAGCATTGGCACCGGTTTTAGTGACACTGGTCGCCCCACCGGATTTCAGTAAAGAAAGATCAGCCGTAGCCGCGGTTTCACTGCTTTGCTGGGCCACGGCAGGAAAAGCGATCGCTAACGGCAGAAAACATACCGCTATTCTGGCTGCAAAAGGCTTGAACTTCATGCTTGTACACGCTCACATTCTAAAGGCTTCAAATAACCCGTTATGACGGCAAAAGGGCTCAGATGAGCCCTTGTTTTTGTTTTTATTGATTCATGCCATCACAGTTTAAAACTGATGGTCAGCGGTATCCGGATTCAGGTTTGTGACACCCAGAATACTGGCCGCGCGCTCGATTTCCGCCGTTTGTTTCACCAGCGACATGATGGCGTCATTAACCAGCTTGTTACCCGCTTTATTACCCGCCGCAATCAACTGATCAAAATGCTGATTATTCTTCTCTGCAGACTCAACCAGGCTATAAACCTGCGAGCGAGCATTGTCGAACTCAGTATGAATCGCTTTGGCTGCTTGCTGATCTTTCTCAGCCACCAGATCGTGGATACTCGGCCCTGTCACTGTGCTGCCATCAACACGCTTGTAAGTACCGGTATAAACGTTATAAATACCCTGCTCATTGTAGAAGTGTGAGTTATGGGTGTTGTCTGAGAAACAGTCATGCTCATCTTCGGTCGAGTTGGCTTCCAGCGCCACTTTCATACGCTCACCGGCCAGTTCACCCAGCGACAGTGATCCCATCCCGAACAGCATTTTCCGCAAGCCGTTATCCGCTGAATCCGCCAGCAACTCGCTGCGGTAATTGCCTTTCTCGGTGACAGACCATTGCTTAGCCATCCAGTCCAGATCTGTCAGCAGCAGCTCAGATGTCGCTTTCAGGTAAGCACGGCGGCGATCACAATGGCCGTTAGTACAAGCTTCACCATTTGCAAAATCGGTATAGGCACGCTCACCGGCACCAGCAGAGGTACCATTCAAATCCTGGCCCCACAGCAAAAACTCAATAGCATGATAACCGGTGGCGACGTTAGCTTCTGAACCACCGACTTCATTCATATCCGCCAGTAACTCAGGAGTAATTTGCACCGCATTGATCGTTGCATTACCCACCTGAATCGTTTCATTTGCAATGATATTAGCGGTGGCACCATCATTACCAAGCTCATAGTGGTAACCCTGAGCAACATAATCGATCAGACCTTCATCCAAAGGCCAGGCATTCAACTGACCTTCCCAGTCGTCTACAACTGTGTTACCAAAACGAAACACTTCCGATTGCTGATAAGGGATACGAGCCAGCTTCCAGGCCTCTCTGGCTTCAGCCAGCGTCTTTTCAGAAGGAGCAGCAATCAAAGCATCAATGGCTTTGTCCAGATTTTGTGCCGTTGTCCGGGCATCACTGAAAACATTAAAAGCAATATCTGCGTAGTGGCTGACCACATCTTGCTTAGAAACAGCAGCATGCGCTGAAGCGGAGGCCACGACAGAAGCAGCCAGCAGAGAAAGGGTAAAAGTCTTCTTCATCTTGGGCGTATCGTCCTTGGTGAAATTAAAAATAATGAGGCTTATATTGAGAATTATTATTATTCACGAAAACAACAATAACAAGTAACAAGTAGAAACAATTTGAAAAACAGTGACCAAAATCCGTACAAACAAAAAAATACGACACGCAGTGGTCAAGGTTTAGCCATTTTCATTAGTGTGCCTCAGAATAGTCCACCGCTCCTTATCGAGATTTCGGTGTGGGTCCGATAACTATTCCACTAATCTACAATAGAAATTATCAGCAGGAATCGACAGCTAATCTGTTTATCAGGAATTACCTGAGTTGTTCGTCGCTGCTTCCTGATGTCAGAAGCCGATAAATCGAGCAAATCATGGTTTTTACAGCATTTTTGATAGCTGGCTTATTAATTGGCGTGCTAGAATTTTGGCTTTACTGAAGGTCTGGCTGAAAAAGATAAACCATCACGTCAGCTAACTACTCAGACAACCTGAATCAATAAGTGCTTTTGCCGTTTCTATCACGCAACAATCCATCGCCTGATGTTCCGTGCGGCAACAAGGTGGGAGAGCAACATGGACAAACATGAAGAAGTCCTCATCGCCCTGCGACAAATAATCCGAGCGATCGACCTGCATTCAAGACAACTGAACAAATCAACCGGTCTGACCGGACCGCAATTGGTACTCATGAAAGCCATACGCGATTCAGGTGAAGTGACTATTCGCCAGCTTTCCAGCAACACCAATATGAGTCAGGCAACAGCAACAACGATTCTTGACCGATTGGAAAAACGTGGCCTTGTCATCAGGGAAAGAAGCAAGCTGGATAAACGAAAAGTACATGCGCATCTCACCGCGGAAGGCTTGGCTAATCTGGATAAAGCCCCGCTGCCTTTGCAGGAAAGTTTTGTTTCCCGTTTTCAGCAGTTAGACGAGTGGGAACAGTCGCTGCTGCTATCGTCGGTACAGCGCATTTCTTCCATGATGAATGCCGAACATCTGGATGTGGCACCTATGCTGGAAGTAGGCAGTATTACGCAGACGCATCCCGACGATACCTCAGGCCACCACTAAGCTTCCTTTCTGATAAACCGCCGGACAGTTTACTGGCGGTTTATCTGTTATTTTCCCGCTCGACCATCGCCTCCCCCCGCTGGCTTTGCTATCATCGATTCCAACTATTCATCAATAATGCACCAGGAGCTATTGTGCTGCTTGAAGGTGTGGAAACATTACTGGTACTTGCAAAAGAAGGCACCATGAGCCGTGCCGGCAGCCGTTTATACATCAGCCAGAGTGCTGTCAGTAAACGTATCGCCAGGCTTGAACAACGGTTAGGCAAAAAGCTGATTGTGCCTGATGGCCGGAATATCAAGTTAACCCCGGATGCGCAGGCATTAGTGGCGCAGGTCGGCCCCGGTTTCAATGAATTGAAAGGCCAGATCTTCGATCAACAGGCCATCCGGGATCATAGCCCGGTTATTCTGGCCTGTTCTGAAACCCTGGTCGCTGGTTATCTTGCCGCCTTAATGGGAAGCTTTCTGAAAGACGACCCTCATATAGTGCTCAATACCCACCATACTCCCGTTATTGTAGAGAGAGTACAGGCCGGTGATGCAACCGTCGGGTTTTGTGCCGGTCACCTGCCCGCCCATCACGGACTTCAGGCAAGGCATCTATTCGATGAGCCTTTTACTGTGGTGTTCAATCAGCCGCTGGATGAGGCACCAGAGTGCCTGCTGACCAATGATCTCAGCAATCCTGCCAATGCCTATCAGGCGGGATTATTGCAGCAGGCGGGGATCCGCCCTTTGATGGAAATGGACTCTTACACCGCAGCCGCCAAACTGGCACTGGGCGGAGCAGCCCCTGCACTGGTGCCGCTTTCTGTGGTGAAAACACTGGCAATCAAAGAACAGCATTGCCAGCATTTTGCGTTTCTTGATGGCTTTGCCCGGCCCATTTATCTTTGCTACCGACAACACAGCTACCGCTCAGAACGTGTTAAGCACCTTATTGAAACCATTGCGGATTTTGTTCCCACAGCAGCTTTACTGCCATCAGCATAGACATGATCACCACCATAGGACGAATTAACTTTCGTCCGTTACTGACCACAATTTTGGCACCGATCCTGGCACCGATGAATCCACCTAACGCCATCACCAGGCCAATCTCCCATACCGGCAGCCCTGCCATGATAAAGAACATCAGTGCGGCAATGTTGGAAGTGAAATTCAGCACTTTGGTACGGGCTGTCGCTTCCACTATGCCCAGACCGGCTAAAGTGACAAAGCAAATGGTAAACAATGAGCCGGTTCCCGGCCCGAAAAAACCATCATAAAAACCAATGCTGGTGCCGACAGTAAAGGCAAAAAGACCGTCAGAAATCTTAGCTTTACCGCCATGTATACTGGCCTGGGGCGCAAACAGAAAATACAGAGAAATAACAATCAGCAAAGCAGGAATCATAGTCGTCAGCAACCCTGCATCAATCACTTGCACCAATTCCGCACCCACGGCTGAACCGACAAAAGTACAGATTATTGCCAGCACCATTTGCCGGAGATCGACCAGGCCGTTACGCACAAAATAATAGGTAGCCGAAAAACTGCCAAAGGAGCTTTGCAGTTTATTGGTTGCCAGAGCCTGTGTTGGCGGCACGCCGGCTGCCAATAACGCAGGCACGGTCAGCAACCCGCCGCCACCCGCAATAGCATCAATAAAAGCAGCCAGACCGGCCACAAAGAATAAAATAGCGAGAATGTCTAAAGAGATGTCCATACTTCTTCCTGAAAACGATGGGGACCTGTACCCATAGACCGGAAAAATTAGCATCACTCAGAACCCGTTAACAGCGAAAGCTGAGATATCAATTCATTCTCTAATGGAATCAATCAAGCACTAAGACGACTTGAGTGCCTGTCCGTCTTTGGCGGCCGGTTTTGGGGCAGCCGGTTTTGGGCGACCGGTTTGGCCGTCCGGCGCTGGCGTAACAGATCTACACTTAACATGGAGGTAGAAGCGTATGTATATCGAGATTCAGCGCTCTGAGCTCAGTGCCGGTTTGTCACAAGCAGGAAACTTACAGGAATGGGTAGATGCTGCTATTCAGGCGCTGGAGGACTTACTGAAGTCCCCGCAAGATTAACTGAAAGGATCAGAATCATGAAAAAAGGGAGTGAACACTCCCTTTCCGGCTTATGGTTTTATGACATCGTTCATGATTGCGTAATGCGCCGTCTGCGTTGGCTTCTTAATAGCCCTAATAAGCCAAGGCCAAGTAATGCCAAGCTACCCGGCTCTGATACGGGCGTTGGCGGATCGCCACCATCCGGATCAAATGCCACCTGGTCATGTGCCCACTCTTCAAAGCCTGAATCAAACTCAGAGAAGCTGGAGTAGAGAACGAAATTGTTCTGACCGGCGGGAATATTGGCAAAGTAATTCTCATTGATTAAGAACACTAAATCCGTCGCACCGCTACCTGGGCCGTTGTTATTCTTGCTGGTATCCAAACGCACAGAGTTATCCTGAAAAGCACCATTGTCATCCCAGTCCAGACTCCAGAGCAAAGTACTATTCTGCAAGTTCGCAATATCATCCACATTCTGGCTGGCAACACTTGTTGAGAACAGCATCAGGTTAGTGAGCACGATTTCATTATTATTACCGGTTTCATTAGCATCGAGAATAAAGGCATAGAAACCATCCAGTGACTGCAATTCAGAGAAGGTGACATCACGGGTAAAATTACCCGACGGGTGCTGATCCATCATATAAGGATCAGTGGTGCTGGTATTAAAACCTTCCTGGATACCGTTTCCATCCCCATTGCTGTTCCCATTCCCGTTACCGTTTCCGCTTTCCTGAACACGAAGAAATGATCCCAGATTACCCGACCCGGCCCCGGTTTGCTGATAAACAGCCACATAGCTGTCACCTTGGTTGCCCATCGTCAATACTGCCTGATCCACACCCGGTGCCGCTAAATTGATTTCAGCAGCATTGACTGAAGTGCCAAAACAGCACAATGCCGTCAATGTTAACCCATTCAATAACTTCATGCCTTGCTCTCCAATCTACAACATGAGTAACTAGGCTATGCAAGCAGCAAGCCACCTTATAATGCTTTGTTTTTATTTACAAAAATAAGGTGAACAAAGAGAGGGTGTAAAAGAAATCGACAGCCAGCCCTTTGCTATTCAGAGGCCTTTCGCGTCATTTCAGCCGACAAGGTTAACTGCACCATAACATACCGCTTAAACACTTCACTCAGGGGCTGAGTATCCAGTGCCTGTTGCATACAGCGAAGCCATGCTGCTTTCTCGGCGCTGTTCAGGCGAACCCGCCGCTGATTGGTATTCAGGTAACGCCGACCATTCGATTTAGTGTACAGCGGCACTTCACCCCGTATCCAAGTCAGCAGAAAAGTCGCCAGCGTTTCACGAAAATCAGTGAGATCGTCCGGATACTTGGCGCGAATTACAGCCAGTTCGGGTTGCGTTTCCATACACTGACAAAATGCATCGGCCAGTTTACGAATACCCGCGTCGCCACCTGCAGCATTCAACCGGTTGTTTCCAGATGAGAAATCCAGAATGTCACCGCTTACAATATCGGATATATCACGTTCGGGAGGTATCACAACAGCGCCCATTACAAAAAACACAGCTATGTATTAATTATCGGCAAAATACTGCCAGTTGAGGTAAAAATCTGTATTCGAAATGGGACAAAAGAAAGCCTTCACAACACTGTGAAGGCTTTAATGCATAACAGGAGAAGAAATAACCGTTCAGGTGTTGTTATGCGAAATGGGTATTACAATGAAGCGCTGTAAATCGTCTGGTTTTGCTGATATAGCCTTAAGCGCTGAGTAAACTTCGCAATGCGTTGCGCTTCTGCGTCCTGCTCCAATTTATCAAGGGCGATTTCCTGCGCTCTGACAGCCTGATTAAATTGACCGCAGGCTGCATAAGCGGCAGCGAGATTGTCATAATCACCCGCATCTGCCTCTGACTTTTTGACTAACTGTTTAGCCAGCTTCAGCGCTAAGTGGCCGTCGCGTGCTTTTTCATCTGAGCAGGTTGCGTATAACCAGACCAGATTACGCTTTGAATCCAGTGAGCCGCCATTCGACGCCTGAGTAAACCAGTGAATAGCTTTACCGCAGTTCACCTCGCCTGCAGCGCCGGAAGCATAATAATTGCCCAGCTCGACCATGGCAGGGATATCACCTTCATTGGCCGCCTTGCTGTACCAGTTGATTGCCAGCTCATTATTCTGCGGCAGCAACTGGCCTTTTTTGAACAGATCGCCGATCATCGTTTTCACTTCAGGCATATCTACCGCGGCTTTTTCCAGCCAGTAAAGCCCTTTCAGTGGATCGGCCTCAATGCCGCTATTCCCTTCCAGATATGCCCGGCCCAGAAAAAGCTGCATATTCTTATCACCCGCTTCCGCTTCTAGCTCCACGTATTTAAGTGTCGATTTCAGGTGATTAGTCGGCTTTGTGGTCACAGATGCCTGAACCGGATGTATACCATACGCCATCACAGCAACACCAAATACTGAACTGAGTGCAATTTGTTTTAGTAGTGTGAGTCCATTCAACGCCGGTGAAAGCAATTTGCCACTGAAAGTCATAGTTGTTTCTCTTTGGTTCCTGTACACGCAATGGAAAGAACTTTAATGAATGGAAGGTCAAAAAACAACCAGACCTATCTGGGCAATCGCGACTAAAAACATCGACATTGTTTATAAACAGGACGGGAATCAAAGAGTTGTTCTGAACACACTAAGATTATTTTTGCGCAAAAATGAGATATTGATCTTGTGTAAAAAGCTAAAATTACGCATTTTCAGCATTATCGACTAGTTGTTCAGCAGAAATTCAAGCTTGTGACAAAAAGAAACCGGTCGAACAAAGTCGACCGGTTGTGTTTACATCAACCCGATAACTCAGTAGATGTCATAGTTACCGTCTGCGTTATCTGTCACTTCAACATCGTAGTTGCCGTAACCGGAGAATTCGGGAATAGCATCATCGACATCACACATGATTTCGAAGTCATAGTATCCTTTCGGAATACTTGCCATACCGTAAGAATAGCCCCCGTTATCATCCTCACTTGCAGTGGTCACATAATCAGGATCACCTGAGCTTGGGCCATCGGAGTGAGATTTAAACAGATAAATCAGTTTCAGGCTGTCCTGCACGCAAGCCGAGTCCAGAATATCACCCACGACATCGATAGCATCCAGTTTATTCACCAGCCACATCCCTTTACCTGACAGCCCGTAAGCACCGTTATCCTGTATGTTAAAGGCACTATAAGGGTCAATCATCATGGAATAGGTTTGTGGGTAACCATACTTATCTTTCAGGTTAAAGCCCGCAAATTCCAGCTTACCGCCCAGATCAATTTTCTTGTAGTCACCATCATATTCCTGAACATAGGAATAAGGGCTACCGGTATTGATATCAATATCGCCATCAAGATCAACATCATAACCACCACCGTAACTACCCTGGTCGTTAATATTCAGAGTCACACTGACATAATCATCAACCGGCAGACCCACGCCTTTGAGCAGATAAGCCAAATCATTGCTCATATGCAGTAAATCAATCAGCACCATGCCTTCTGGCAGCGCATCATTGATAATTTCTGATGGTGGCACACAATCTGGATCCGACTTCAGCGCCTGTTCAATCACTTCATTGGTGTATTCAATAATATTACCGGCACTGCCTTTGATTTCCAGGCCCGTAATGGCCAGACACACTTTACGTGGACCATCATAACCGTCTCCAGGACTACCAGGGCCACCGGGATCACCAGGATCCGTACCCGGGTTTTCAGGTACTTCAATTGTGACGGGTACTTCCTGCTGACCATCTGAATCTAATGGTGTATTCGCAGCATTATCCGCACTGTCTGAATCACTACAACCCGCCACTGCCATCATGGCGAGCATTAATAGAATTATACTTTTCATGTCATCACCCCTACGACAAAACTTATTCATTCGTTATTCACTATTCACTCAACCCGACCGCCACGCCTGAAACATGCATTGAGTGGTTAGTCAGATGGCCGACTCCAACACTAAAATTCTAGGCACTCTATCGAGCCCCAAAGCGCTATCGACTGTGACACTAACGATTGAGAAACAGGTCTTAGGAACAAGACAAAACTGACCGCATGATGATGCAAAACAGGATAAAAAGAGGCGAAGTGATCGCTCAGACAACGCTTGATACAAAAGCCCTCAAGTCAGAGGGCTGGAGAGAACAGGAAAAAGATAGGACAAAAAAACCAGCATGTTTCCACGCTGGTTTTCGTTTTTCGTCAGGTTTTAGGCCGGGTCTAACTCGAGTTGCCTGCCCGGTTCCGGCTCACCTTTCGGTTCCTGACCAAAACCACGCAAACCCACCACATGCACGTGTTCCCGATCTTTAAAGATCTTGCGCACAAGCTTGTAGGTGGTGCCTTTCTCCGGGCTGATATTCTCTGGCGCAGCAATCAACAGCTGCATGTCCAGACGATCACACAGCTCGAACAGAGTTGCGATAGACTTGGCATCCAGTCGCGCTGCCTCATCCAGGAACAGCAGACGACATGGAATAATATCTTTACCGCGCAGACGACGGGCTTCTTCTTCCCAGCTCTGCACAACCATCAGCAAGATAGCCTGACCTGTACCAATGGCCTCACCGGTTGACAAAGCGCCCGATTCGGCCTGCAACCAGCCATCTGTACCACGGTTCACTTCAATGCTGAGCTCCAGATAGTTCCGGTAGTCCAGCAACTCTTCACCCAGAGTTTGTGGTGAACGCTGACCCATATCAATATGCGGATTCAGTCGCTGGAACAGCTTGGCAATGGCTTCAGAGAAAGTCAGACGGTTATTGCCGAACAAATCCTGATGCTGATCCTGCTGATCAGCAAGACCCGTCAGCAGAGATTCATGGGTTTCGCGCACGTTAACATTCAGACGCACCCCTTTCACCTGACCGAAACTGATGTTCTGCAGACCCTGGTTCAGCATCTTAATGCGGTTTTGCTCGCGCATAATGGTCTTGCGGATGATATTCGCCACACTGTCTGAGCTGATAGCCAGACGCTTTTCACGTGCTGTCAGCTCTTCTGTCAGACGAGCCAGCTCAACTTCCATCTCTTCGATGGCCTCAACCGGATCGTCGGTACGGATAATATCGTGGCGGATACGCTCACGCAGATGCTGGTACACAGCAATGTAGAACAATACTTTTCGCTCCGGACGTGATACGTCTTCAGAAGCACGCAGTGCATCACGCAGCGTTTCATTATCGGCCACGGCCAGACGCAGTGCGCCCAGGGCTTTATCTGACAATGAGCGCAGTTCGTCGGCCGTCATGTAGGCCATTTCGCGGCGATGCAGACGGCGTTCAACATCACTTTCTCGAGCCAGTCGCAGCACGGCACACCAGCCCGCTTTGGTGTTCACCACCAGGGTGCGTAAGTCGATATAATCTTTTTCTACCTTGCGCAGACGCTTCACCAGATTACGCATTTCCATATCCAGTGACGTGGTGGCTTTTTCCAGCTCGCTGCGACGGTTACGGGAACTGTGCAGACGCTCATGCAACTCATCACGACGCAGGCGTGCACGTTCTTCCGCTTCTAGATCAGCGCGGACACCCAGTTCCTGCAGCTCGCGTTCAAATTCCTGTACGGTTTCCTGCTTGGCCTGGTGTGAACTTTTCAGCGACGCCAGCAACTGGTTGTACTGGTTGCTCTGAGTCTGCGCCTGTTTCAGGCTCTCACGGTGGCGGGCACGTTCGCGTTCCGCCGTTTCCAGTTTGGTTTTCAGCTGCTCGTTGAGCTCAGAGCTCTTGCTCAGCAGCTCAACCGCATCGGCATAGCCAAAGTGGTGGCGACGTTCAACCAAATCAGCCAGTGCAAAAATCTGGCTTTTCAGGGTCTGAAGGGCCTGATCCGCATCCTGATACTCAGCCTGCATGGCATCAAACCGCTCAGGATCGGTATCCAGTGCCGACACCAGACCTTCCAGCTCTTCCAGTGCTTTGCCGTGACGTTCAAGGTAATGACGTGCTTCGTCAATCTGGGAAAGCTGCTGCTCCACCTCTTCAAGGCGGGCGGCGATCGTCTCATCTTCTAACAAGGCCACGACCGGCTGCAGTTTGGATAACAGCGATAAACCTTCACGTGCAGCGGTGAGCTGGCTGCGCTGCTGCTGCTCGGTGGCTTCGGTGTCATTCAACTGACGCTGAATCTGATTACGTTTTTCACGCGCGATACGAATTGCTTCTTCCGGATCGGCATCGAAAGCGACCGCCAGATGGCTGGCGACGAAGGCATTGAAGCTCTGGTACAAACGCTGAAGTTTCTGCGCATCAAAAGATGCCTTGGCGTGATCCTCAACAATCTGATCACGCTCTTCGCGCAGAATCGCCAGACGCTGCTCGCGGGCGGCCCGGCCAAACAGTGGCACTTTCGGGAATCGGGAATAACGCAACTGCTGCTGATTGAGCTGAACGCACACTGCGCCTTCCAGTTCGTCAACAACAAAGCTGCTGTCGTCAAACGAGTCCGCTTCGCCTTCGATGATATACAGATCGTCCGGGCAGTCATCCAGCCCTGAGAGTTTCTCGCGGACTGACTGAAGATCCTGTACCACGATGGCATGGCGTGCAGGACCGTACATGGCACTGAAGTACGGCGCATCATCAATCGTGATGTCGTCATAAATCTCAGACAGTAAGGTACCGCCCAGCACATCGGCAATCACACGCAAACGGGAATCATCGCTGCCGCCCGGCAAGGCCAGACGTTCGATTTCATGTTCTACATTTTGCTTGCGCACTGCCAGCTTGTCTCTGGCATGAATGGCGTCACGCTCAGACTCCAGCGTCTGGTGCATGGCCGTCATCACCGCCTGGCTGTCATAAAGATCCTGGCCAGATTGTTCTGCCAGTTTTTCCAGCGCATCACTGGCAGCAATCCAGGTCGGTGCTTTGCCTTCCTGCAGGCTGATGTCTTTCGCCAGCTGCTGTTCCTGGCGGCGCAGTTCACTGCGTTTTTCCACCAGATCAGACTGATTCTGCTCCAGGCTCTCTAAGGTTGCTTCGTGACGGGCCTGCTCTTCAGCCAGCGCCCGTTCGCCATCAACCTCAACGGCAAAACGCTTAGCGTAAGTATCTGCCAGTTCCTGGGCCTGACGCTGGTGACGCATGCTGCGCTCCAGATCGCGATACTGAGCACTCAGCTGTTCACTGCGCTGAGCAATCATCCGCAATTCACGGCCTGTCGCCAGTAATTCACGGGCTTTTTTACCTGCCGATGCACGATCAACAGCACCGGCAATGGTCACCACCAGCTGCAGACCACGCTCAAATTGCTGCGCCGCGGCTGCAGACATATCCAGCTTATGTTTGAGTGCCAGCAATGCCGTGGTTTTACTGTCTTGCTGCTGTTTCAGGCTGGACAGCCGTTCAGCGGCATTCTCCTGATCCAGCGTGTCATCTGCCGAAATCTGACGGGCCTTTTCCAGCGCCTGAACGGCTTGCTGGTACTGTAAGGCGCGGGTTTGCTGTGCATCCAATGCCTGCTGATAATCAGCCAGCTGAGATTTCAGGCTGTCGACCTCGTCTTCACTGAGCATGGCCTGTTCTTCCGCCAGTGCCAGTTGCTCAGCCGCTTCTTCGACAATCATGACCTGCTCTTCCAGACGCTCAGTCAGCTCAAGAAGATCATCACGGTAACGCTCTATTTTTTCCTGCTGGCGAACGGCCGTCTGAACCAATTGTAAGTGATCCGATGCCGCCTGATGATCCTGCTCCAGCGCACTCTCGTTGTCTTTCAGCTCGTCGAGCTCCTGCGACATGTTGCCGAACACCTGCTGTTGATCGATCAGCGTCTGGCGTGAACCCAGTAATTCGCGACGCAGACCAAGTGTCTGTTCCAGCTTGATACGGCGCTCGTTGGCATGACGCATGTAGTCGGCAGCCACATAATTGGTCGCTTCAGTGATCAGGTGTTTAAACAGATCACGATCGCTCTGGGTCACTTTGATCGCTTCGAGCGTCATGCGGTTTTCACGCAGCGCCGCTTCCATATCCTGGAAGGCTTTCTTCACGCCAGAGTTATGCGGCAACAGGTAATCACGCAGCGAGCGTGTAATAGCACTGGAAATACCGCCATACAGCGACGCTTCGATTAAACGGTAGAACTTAGACCTGTCGGTACTGTTACGCAGCTTCTTCGGCAAAACACCGAATTCAAACATCTGCGTGTGGTAGTCCGTAACAGAAGAAAAAGTTTTAAACTGCACACCTTCGTACTGAGACACAGCGTCTTTCACTTCATTGATCTGACGCACTCGTGCCTGGTTCTCAGACAGGGTTTCCACCAGAATATCCGTTGGTTTCACCGCTGACGGTAAGCCTTGGATCAGGAAAGGTTTGATGTCGACTTTCTTGTCCCGGCCGGCAACCTGCTGCAGTTTCACCGCAAAAATAATGCGCTGGTTCTTGGAGTTGACGATATCGAGCGCAGAATAACAGGCGCCTGGCTTGAGCTTGCCGTGTAATCCCTTATCACGGGACGCATTGGAACTTCCCGCTTCTGTGGTATTACGAAAGTGCAGCAGGCTCTGATCAGGGATCAAAGATGTGATAAACGCAGCCATGGTGGTGGATTTACCCGCACCATTACCGCCGGAAAGTGTGGTGACCAGTTGGTCAATATCAAATGTCCGGGCAAAGAAGCCGTTCCAGTTAACCATGGTCAGAGATTGGTACTTACCGCGCTCCATCAGGCGTGTTCCTCTTGCTCGGTTTCTTCATCACTTGCAGTGTCGTTCGGTTGCTCTGCCTCAATCAAACTGGATTGAGTCGGCAATTGCTGGTGCACTATGGCTTCGCCGTCACGGATCAGGCGAAGCTGAGCTTCCCGGATATCATCACTGTTACGCACATCTGCACCAAAGCGGAATACCGCTTCACTGATGCGGAATTTACCGCTGTCGCCCAGCATGATCACCATGCCCAGACGGCGCATACGGCGCAGGGAAGTTTTCACTTTATCGAACAGTTTTTCACGATCCAGATCAGAGCCTGACGCCCGGTTGGTCACCAGCTTCATGAGTTTCTTTTCGTCGGCCAGCGACAAAAGCTCATCAAACAATTCCTGATTGGTAAATATCCCCTCATGAGCCAGACGTTCAGGGCTCAGGTACAGGAAGCACAATACTTTTCCTACCAGCATATCCAGCTCAGACAGCACAGAGCGGCCAATCAGCGAGGTGGAGCGGGGACGCAGATAGAAGAAGCCTTCAGGGGCTCTGACCAGTTCAGCGTTATAGCGCTTATAAAACAGCATCAGGTCCTGCTCAAACTCCAGCAAAAAGGCGTGATTATCCAAATCTTCGCTGGAAACATGGCGGCCCGAACGCAATGCATTATCCAATGCCGGGAACAAGGGGTTGGCAATGGCTTTGGCCAGATTCTCTGGCATAAATTCTTCAATATTTGTCAATGACATTGGCTTGTACCTTGGCTCCGTAGTCGTTGATCAGTTCCCAATCAGGCTGAATCGCACTGAAATCCGACTCGGAATAACCGAGCCTCACGGCCTGATCGACAATAATACGAGCTAAATCAAAATGTTGTGCATGGGAATGCTGGCTCAGATATTCCCGGATCAAGGCGCCCAGATTAATGGCGGCGCCCTGAGATTTATGAATATCCAGCATTTCAGCAATTCTTTCACTGAGCTGATCATTGACCTGGCTCAGTTCTTCAAATTCAACCGTTTCCGGCACTATGCCTGTTACTTCATCGTCACGCAGGACCAGTTCTTCATCACGCATGTCCAGCAGGCGATCAGCATCGGCGTAAGTGAGCTGCCATGGTGCGTCGAAAAACTCGGCGACCGACTGGCGCAAACGCTGGCTGAAGGCACGGTTTTTGTCCATATCAATGGCGGTACGGATAAACTTATGCACATGGCGGTCGTAGCCGATCCACAAGTCTATTGCCTGCTGACCCCAGTTAATGATCCGGTCCAGTTTTGCCTGCAGCGAGTACACCATGCCTTCGACATATTCCAGATCCAGATCCGAGGTTGTGCTTACTGCATCCTGAATGGCAAGCAGCTGGGTTTGCAGCTGATCACCGGCTGCTTGCAGAGTATCCTGAAGCTCGCGCAGCGTACTGGAGGTTTCATTAAGCAGGCTTTCACAGTTGGTAATGGCCGCACGCCAGTCCTGATTCAGCAGTTCAGCAATGTCTTCTTTCACCTGCTGCTGCTGCTCATCCATGGTGCGCTGGTTCAGATCGATACGATCAAAAATCTCGGCCACTGAATATTTCAGTACCGCATAGACGTTGATCTTCCAGTGCTGTTCATTGCCGCCTTCATGGGCAGCGACCGCTGCTTTGGTCAGCTCATCGGCCACCATAGCCAACTGAATCGACAGCTTCATCGATGAGAACTCGCGATGACGGGCGTAGTAATCGGCAATACCCAGTGCCAACGGACTGAGCCGGTAAATACTGGCACCTTCTGTCATTTCACTGGTAAAACGGGAAATCAGACGCTGGCGCACCAGTTCGTTGATTGCGTTATTGGCGCGGAAAACCAGGGTGTCTTTCGACTGGTCAAACATATCGCTCACGATTTTGAACGCATCAACCAGTTCACCTTCCCCCAGTTCCTCATCCAGACGCTCGCCGCTCAACACGGCAATCGCCAATAAAAATGCCAGTCTTTCCGTTGGCAGGTTAAGGGCGAATTCATGTTGTTTCACCCAGGTCACCAGCTCAGGAACAGTCTGGGATTGGTCACTCATCCGTTGTCCTTATTTGTTAGATTTATTACTTGCAACCGGCTTTATGTTTCTTACTGCAACGGTTTCTGAGCGTATACATGGATATACCGCCCTAAAGATAAATACGGTTCCTGACGGCAGAGACGCTGCTCCATCGCCAGTAATTGTTCAAGACTGTAGTCACCCACCCTGTCGGTACGCATGTAATCATGAAAAGTCCGTACACCGGTTTTACCCAAAATGGTAAAACCGCCTTCCGTGAGCCATGCATACACCTCTTCCGGTGTCTGTGCCGACTGGGGCTGAAGCTTGAATCGTTTGCGGTGTGGCATCCCTTGTTCTACGTGGGTTAGATTACCGCAAATAAGGTTCTTAAACAGCAAGCCATTATGGTTATAAAACATGACGGACACTATCCCGCCCGGTTTCAGCTGCTTCATCAGGTGTTCGAGTACGGCACGCGGATCGCTCAGCCATTCCATTACCGCATGGAACAAAATCAAATCGACCGGCTCATCCAGGTATTGATCAACCTGCTGCACCGGACAATGTATGAGTCGATATTGCTCAAGCAGGCCATTTTTGGCAATTTCCACACCTGCCAGTTTCAGCATTTCTCCAGAAAGATCACATAAAGTGATGGTATGACCACGTTTCGCAATCAATTGCGATAACTGTCCCATTCCGCCGCCAGCATCCAGCACATGCAATAATGCGCCCGGCTCTGCTGATGTCGCGTCAAGGGTATGTAAAATCTGCTCCAAATCTTGCCATACGACAGTCTGACGGATCAGCCCTTTTGCTGTACCGTAGATGTTTTCTGAGAACTTTTGGGCTAAATCATCAAAATTTCGATCTCTGATCACGTCAGTTTTCGTTATGATAGTGGCCTAGTCAGATGCTTATTGTGTCACAAGCTTTAGAGTAATAAAGACTTGGAGCGCGTATTCAAGCTCAATTGCTGAAATTTCGGACGACCTGATATGTTTGAACTGAAAAAAATCTTGTCAGCTTTTTTGATGCCCCTTCCTTTGCTGCTGATCGTGGGCATCACAGGGTTGATGATACTCTGGTTTACCCGTCGCCATAAATTGGCCGGGTACATGCTGGCCGTCTCCTTATTGGGTATTTTCCTGGTTGCCTTTCAGCCTGTCTCGAGTAGCCTGCTGACCCCGTTAGAACGTCAGTATAAAGGCTATATTCCTTCCGGACAGCCGGTGGATTACATTATGGTGCTAGGTAACAGCCATGTAGTCGACAAAGATCTGCCTATCACCTCTGAGCTGTCACGCGCCTCGCTGATGCGCCTTGCTGAAGCCATACGTATCCATAATCTGTCACCCGGTTCCAAAATCATCCTGTCAGGCTATGACGGAGGCACTGAAATCAGTCAGGCCAGAATGATGGCAAAAGTGGCCATCGCATTAGGGGTGAATAAACTGGATATACTTTTGCTGGAAACCGCAAAAGATACCTGGGAAGAAGCCTTTCAGGCCGCTTCTGTGGTCGGCAAGCGCAACTTGGTTCTTGTGACTTCAGCCAGCCATATGCCGCGTGCCATCACCGAGTTCAGTCAGGCTGGCTTGAGCCCGATTCCTGCCCCGACAAATTATCTCGCCAGTGATGAAATCCACCAGCCCTGGCTAAAATACGCACCTAAAGCCCAGTATCTGGAACAAACAGAGCGATTCTGGCATGAAACGCTGGGTAAATGGTGGCAGAAATTGCGTGACATGGCCGACAGCGCCGCGCCCGTCAATGTCGTGCAGCCTGTCGCCAACAACACCGCCGCCTGAAACGCTTCAATACAACAGCCAGCTCATTGCTGGCTGTCACTGCACAATTATTCCCCTCCAATAGGTTACAGCTTAACCAATATTCCATTTGGTTTTAACATGTTCGATTTTTGAATAGTTAAAGTAATTAGGAAACATTCCTTAAACTCCGCTTAATCCCTATGATGCTGAAAACATTTTTTGACAGCTCTGCGCAACATGTTATGCAGGCTGGATACCTTATGAATAGAGAGAAGTATGTTTCTAATCGTGAACCTGGCGGTATTTGCGCTGCTGATTGCCTTTCTGGTGAAACAACAAAGCAGTGATCAAACCCTGTCTAAGCGTGTATTTACAGGTCTGGGACTGGGTGTCATTTTTGGTGCGGCGCTGCAGTTTTTTTACGGTGCCGGGCATGAAGCCATTGCAACCACACTCAAGTATGTCGGTATTGTCGGTTCAGGCTATGTCAGCCTGTTAAAAATGATTGTGATGCCTTTGATCATGGTGTCGATTATTGCCGCTATCGTGAAAGTGAAAAATGCTGGTTCACTGGGCAAAATTTCAGGCCTGAGCATTGGTATCCTGCTGGCAACCACAGCCGTATCTGCACTGATAGGTATTCTGGTCAGCAACATGTTTGGTCTGAGCGCTGAAGGCATTGTTCAGGGCGCGCGTGAAATTGCCCGAGGTGAAGCACTGCAGACCCGTCTGGCCTCGGTAGAGACGCTGTCTCTGGCTGACATGATTATTTCTTTCTTCCCGGGTAATCCGTTTGCCGATTTGGCAGGCAGCCGTCCAACCTCAACCATTGCAGTGGTGATCTTCTCCGCGTTCATCGGTGTCGCCAGCCTGACCGTTATCCGCACTCAGCCAGAACTGGGCAAGAGCCTGGAAACCTTTGTCAATGTAGCACAGGAAGTTGTCCGAACTCTGGTGCGCATGGTGCTGGCTCTGACACCGTATGGCGTACTGGCACTGATGACCAAAGTCGTTGCCGGTTCAAACTACAGCGATATTCTGAATCTGCTCAACTTCGTGGTGGCTTCCTACGTCGGCCTGGGGCTGATTCTGGTAATGCACCTGATTCTGGTAGCTGGTGTCGGTGTGAACCCGGTGCGTTTCCTGAAAAAAATCCTGCCGGTGCTGACTTTCGCCTTCACCTCACGTTCCAGCGCAGGCACCCTGCCACTGAACATTGAGACTCAGGTGAAAAAACTGGGTAACGGTGAAGCCGTTTCTAACTTCTCTGCCTCTTTCGGTGCCACCATGGGCCAGAACGGCTGTGCTGGTTTGTACCCGGCCATGCTGGCAGTGATGATTGCCCCGACCCTTGGCATTGACCCGCTGGATCCGGGCTTCATTATGACCTTGATTGCAATCGTTACTATCAGCTCATTCGGTATTGCCGGCGTGGGTGGCGGGGCAACGTTTGCCGCCATTATCGTTCTGTCTGCGCTGGATATGCCGGTGGCACTGGCTGGCCTGCTGATTTCCATTGAGCCTCTGATTGATATGGGCCGTACTGCGGTGAATGTCAGCGGTTCGATGACTGCCGGTACAGTGACATCCCGGGTATTGGGACAAGCAGACAACAGCATTTTCGACAGCGATGAAGAAATCAGTGGTGAGCGGGCCAACGCCTGATCCGCTAGCAATACGGATACACAAACAGCCCGGTCCTGACCGGGCTGTTTGCATTCAGGGTTATCACATGTTTACGTCATGCCCATTTTTCAAAACCTTTCCAGCGTTTTCATCATCTGATCAATCAGCGCGGCGCGCTTTCTGAAATCAACAAAAAAATTATTAATCAACAACACCAAGCCATCCCCTGTCTCCGGATCAACCATGACGCGAGATAGAATGCCCGGCCCACCGCCATCATGGCCCCAAAATGCCCCGTAACGGGAAGATTTGAATTGAAACCAGCCCAGCCCAAGCGTACTCCCCGTACGCGGATCATGGCGCTGAACCTGCCACATGCTATTCAGCGTTTCTCTTTTAAGCAGAGCAGGCGTCGTTTTATCCTGGGGCAAACAGGCACACATCAGGGTGACAAATGCGTTGGTGGAAGATCCTAATAACGCCGCAGCATTCAACGGTGAAAAATACTGACAATCATTAAAGGCAAAATAGGTTTTATGATCATCCGCTGTAACAGCCGTCCGGTCCAAATAGCCTCTGTCCTTCATCTGCTGGGTAAATACTGCCATGATTGGGGCTCTTGGGCTGTTTTTGGCCTCATAAGGCGTGATGATTTTTTGCTGATCCAATTCAGCCTTTTGCCAACCGATATCCTTCAAACCTAAGGGCGAAAAAATATGCTGCTGGGTATAGTCTTCAAATGAGAGGCGGCTCACCTGCTCAATCAAGCAGGCTGCGACCATGGTATTCAGGCTCGAATAACCTGCAATCACCCCAATGGGGTCTGGTGTTAATTGCGAAAAATCTCCAGGCTGATAAGGATCAAACGCCAAGGCCGGATCGTGTTGAGCGCCCCGCGGCGATAAATAAGTCGTCACCCAGGTTTTCAAATCAACCGAGTCCTGCTTGCAGAAAAAATCGGCCATGCTGTCAGGTGCCGATGTCATTTTCCGGGTCGACAGCGACGAACTGTGAGTCAGCAAGTGATAAGGAGTAATCGGTGTATCCGGAAAATGCGGATTGCGCAATGTGAACCCCAGGTAGTCACTGACATCATCATCCAGCCGGACCTGATTCTGCTCCACCAGCTGCATCAGCGCTATCCAGGTCACCAGCTTAGAGACAGATCCCAGTGTCGGCCAAATACTGTCCAGCGTTGCTGGCACTCTGTTTTCCAGGTTCTGGTAGCCAAACCCTCTGCCCCACACCACCTGACCATTTTTGATCAGAACCGCGCCGATAGATGCAGCCGGTAAATCGGTTAAAGCATCATTGAACATCTCATCCAAAGCCGCCTCCGGCGTTTGGGTATCATGGAGCCACCATGCGCCTGTGGTGCCCGCCACACCAGCAATCACAGCACTTTTCAGTAGACCTCTTCGTGAAATCTTTTGCATTATCAACCAGCCATTAACAGTGAAGAAGATTCAGAGATAGGACCCACCCGGAACACACGAGCGTTCAACCAGCCCCTCTTAAGCAACTGATTTTATAACTGATTGAAAGAAAAAGTCTGCGAAAGATATCACTGATGCGACCAGAACCATTAAATGCGGGGGGAGAGGAATCAGAATGGTGAATGAAAAAAACAGCCGGCCTCTTGGTCGGCTGTTTTCATGTCGAGTTATCCCACTTACTTAATCAGCAAACGGACTTTATCCAGATCTTCCGGGGTGTCTACCCCGGCCGGAGGCGGCTCAATGGCGACATCAACATGGATTTTCTCGCCGTGCCACAGCACACGCAGTTGCTCCAGCGACTCGATTTTCTCAAGCGTGCTGGGTTCCCAGCTGATGTAGGTATTGATGAAGCCCGCCCGGTAGGCATAGATTCCGATATGGCGCAGCAGGTTCTGATGGATCTCCTGCGGGCGCTTGGCAAAGTTATCGCGATCCCACGGAATGGAGGCCCGGCTGAAATACAGCGCGTAACCGTTTTTATCCATCACCACTTTGACGGCATTCGGGTTAAACACTTCATCAGCATGGTCAATTTCCACCGCCAGGGTGGCCATAGGGGCGTCACTGCGAGCCAGATTGTCCGCCACCTGACGAATGATACTTGGCGGGATCATCGGCTCATCGCCCTGAACATTCACCACTATCTCGTCAGCAGCCAGCTGGTACTTTTCGACCACTTCCGCCAGGCGCTCAGTGCCGGATTCATGATCCGCCCGCGTGAGACACGCCTCGCCGCCAAAGCTTGTCACCACTTCTGCGATGCGCTGATCATCCGTCGCGACAATGACCTGTCTGGCACCGGCTTTACTCGCTTGTTCGTACACCCACTGAATCATCGGTTTCCCGGCGATATCGGCCAGCGGTTTGCCGGGCAAACGGGAGGATTGATAACGGGCCGGAATAATGACAGTGAATGCCATTACATCACCTCATCGGCACTCAAAGTGCGCGCTTCCGGCTCCAGCAGAACTGGAATGCCGTCATTTATCGGATAAGCCAGGCGATCAAATTTACAAATCAGTTCATTATTGTCTTTATCAAAGTGCAGTTTGCCTTTGCATACCGGACAAGCAACGATCTCAAGCAGACGGTGATCCATATTCTTCCTTCACTTCTATAATTTTGTTCAGTAATTCGATTGACTGAGGCTCTGAAAGTTTGGCATCAACAGGCAGATACCACCAATTTTGCCGGGCAAATGCCTGACACTTCACCGCATCTTTTTCAGTCATCACCAGGTGTTCGCCTTGCTCTGCCAGCGCTTCCAGTTCACTGGCCTCAAAAGCCTGATGATCCGGGAAAGCCTGACAATGAACCGGGGACACTCCCAGCGCATTTAATGTGGCAAAAAAGCGTGGCGGATGACCGATTCCGGCGATGGCCACGACCTTTTGCAGGCTGTCTGGTGCACGGCGTTCACCCGTCAGCAAATTCACCAGCTCACCGGGCTGCAGTTGCATGGCAATTTCATTGTGGTGGGCTTCGCCACCATTGCAGATCAGAAAGTCGACCTCGTTCAATCGGTCACAGCGCTCGCGCAGTGGCCCCATAGGGATCAACTGCGCATTGCCGAAACGGCGTTTACCATCGATGACGACAATCTCAATGTCTCTGGCGAGCGCGTAATGCTGAAGGCCGTCATCGGTGATAATGACATCGACGTCCTTTTCCAGCACTTTCACCGCTTCCGCCCTGTTTGGTGCAACTACAACAGGGGCACAGGTGCGACGGGCAATTAACACCGGCTCATCACCTGCTTCAGCCGTTGTTGTGCTCTCGCTCAGGCGCAGCGGGTAATGATCCGATTTGCCGCCATAACCCCGGGACACCACGCCCACTGTCAAACCTTGCGCCTGAAGTTGTTCCACCAGCCAGATAACGACCGGCGTTTTACCGTTTCCGCCTGCGGTAATATTGCCGACGACGACCACAGGCACGCGGGCACGGTATGCCACTTTTTTACCGGATTGGTAGCTGAGTCGGCGCCGGCGGCTAATCCAGCCAAATAGCTTGCTTAATGGCCAGAAGACAGGTGCCAGCGCCCACCCTGCCGGGTGGCGCTCAAACCAGATTTTTTCAATCAGATTTGTCATGAGACCCGCTCTGCTTATTCGCCAAACTGAATTCGGTGCAACTGCGCATAGGCGCCGTCTTTTTCCAGCAGCGCGGCATGGACACCGCGTTCAATGATTTCACCTTCGTCCACCACCAGAATTTCATCGGCATTTTCAATGGTCGACAAACGGTGAGCAATCACCAGCACAGTTTTGTCTTTCTGCAACTCATCCAATGCTGCCTGAATGGCGCGCTCAGATTCTGTGTCCAGCGCCGATGTGGCTTCATCCAGTATCAGCACTGGCGCATCACGCAACAGGGCACGGGCAATGGCGATACGCTGACGCTGACCACCGGATAAACTGACCCCGTTTTCGCCGATAACCGTGTCCAGCCCCTGATCCATACCTTGGATAAAATCCATGGCGTAAGCAAGTTCAGCGGCTTTCTCTATATCTTTCCTGCTGTATTTATCATCACTGGCATAGGCGATATTGTTGGCAATGGTGTCGTTAAACAGGTGCACGTTTTGCGACACAATCGCCACCTGATCGCGCAGGTTTGCCAGTTTATAATCATGGATGTCACGCCCATCTATGCTAATCAGGCCAGAATCTATGTCATAGAAACGGGTTAGCAGATTAGCAATCGTACTTTTACCCGAGCCTGAACGGCCAACCAGAGCCAGTGTTTTACCCGCCGGTAAGTCAAAACTGACATTGCGCAGTGCGGGAGTATCTTTTGTCGGATAAGTGAAAGTGACGTCATTAAAGGCCACATCCCCTTTCACGCGCTGCGTTTCGTAAGTACCGTGATCTTTTTCGGTTTCCAGCTCCAGGATGCCGAAAAGCGTCTGGCACGCCGCCATGCCACGCTGGAACTGAGAGGTGACATTGGTCAGCGCTTTCAGTGGCCGCATCATGCCGAACATGGCACCAAAGATCAGGGCAAAAGTACCGGGAGTCAGTTCACTGCGAAGACTTTCGGTATTGGCCAGGATCAGCACAGCAACCAGCGCCATTGACGCAATAAGCTGAATAACAGGGTTGGCAATGGCCTGAGCCGACACCAGCTTCATGGTCTGCTGACGCATGCGATTGCTGACTTGCTCGAAACGGTTTTTCTCAACCTGCTGGCCGCCATAGCTCAATACCACTTTGTGCCCTTTCAGCATCTGCTCGGCCGATGAGGTCACAGAACCCATGGTGTCCTGCATATTTTTAGAAATGAGGCGGAAACGCTTTGAGACCACACGAATACTGACAGCCACCACCGGGGCAATCACCAGCAAAATGGCAGACAGTTGCCAGCTGTTCCAGAACATCATCCCCATCAGCGCAATAATGGTCGCGCCTTCACGAACCAGGCTGACCAGCGCACCACTGGTTGCGGAGGCAACCTGCTCAGTGTCATAGGTAATTCGGGATAAGAGTGCGCCGGATGATTCTTTGTCAAAAAAACTGACCGGCATCGTCATGAAGTGGTTAAACACCTGCCGGCGCATATTCATCACAACATTGCCGGAGACCCAGGACAGACAGTAAGTGGAAACAAAGCCACTCAAGCCACGAACCAGCATCAACCCCAGAAGATAAAAAGGCATCTTGGCCAGAAAATTGGAGTCCACACTGTTCAGACCGCCAAAGCTTTCATCCATCAGAGGTTTGATCATTGATAACATCAATGCATCACTGGCTGCATTAATGATCAGCGCGATAACGGCAGCAATCAAACCCGCCTTATATAAGCTGATTGACGGCCAGAGTCGTTTGAACGTATCCCAGGTGGATTGATCGTTAGCTTGTATCATGTAAAACCGATTGTTATCTGTTAGTGGCGGTTATTCTACTCGTTAACGAGTCATGCACCAAGTAAGTTACAAGGCTCTCGTGCTTCTTAAATCCTGAAAAGCGATGCTTTTTTATCCGTTCGAGCACAATTTGAGAGACTCAATCACGGCCTGAAAAGCGGTTGATACCAGTGTCGCTGGCTGTCTTTGCGATAGCGTGTGACCACCACTTCGCCCTGTTCAATACGCATGCTGACCTGGCCGTCTTCGGCCGTCTCCAGCCAGTGCAAACCCTGCATCAGGTAACGATGCTTTACCTGCTCAGCCGGTAAAGCCCAGGGGCTGTATTTACCAGCAGAGACTAAGGCGTATGTCGCCTGCAACGAATCTAACCAGGTCTGAGTGGATGATGAGTTACTGCCGTGATGAGGCACCAGCAATATATCCGCTTTCAGATCCGGCTCCAGCCTGGCGAGCAGCAATTCCGAAATGGCATCAATGTCACCGGTTAACAACAGCGATGTGTCCGATTCCGGGTTTAGCCACTGGTCACTCACCTGTATCACGCAGGAATGCGGATTGGCGGCTTTTGTTACCCTTTCCGGCGGCCAGAGCACCTTGAAGGTCAATCCCTGCCAGCGCCATAAACGTCCGCGTACACAAGGTGCAAAGCCCTCGCGCTTGTCACTGCTGCGCAGCCAGGCCGGATTCAGACGTGCTGTCACATCTGAAGTCCCGCCAGCATGATCGGCATCTGCATGGCTGAGAATAAGACCGTCCAGATGACGAATGCCCTGTCGTCTCAATACCGGCTCAATAACCGAGAGAGCCATGCTCCCGCCCGGCCAGCTATTTCCGGTATCATAAAGCACAGCTCTGCCCTGTCGCTGAATCAGTATTGCCAGCCCATGTCCGACATCCAGCATATCGACCTGCCAGCTGTCAGGATTAAGCGTTTGGGACTTGCTCCAGTCACTGACTCCCCACAGCGCCAGTACCAGACTCACTTGCAGAGACAAAAAGCGTCGCCAGGGCAGAAGCCAGCACAGCACAATACCCGTCACCATGGCCAGCAGGACGATAAACAGACTTTCAGACAGTGGCCACCAGGCACCTTCCGCCAGACTTGCCAGAGCGATAACCGGATGCAGAGACCAGTCGGCTAACTGCCAGAACACACCTGAGAGACCGGGCACAGTGATAGTGACCACGGCCAGCAATACACAAGGTACAGTCACCAGACTGACCCAGGGCACCGCGAGTAAATTAATCAGCGGCGCTGCCAGCGAGATCCCGCCAAACCAGACCCACTGCAACGGCAGCATTAACCCCAGCAGTGCCAGTTGCAGCAGCACATAAACACGGACTGTCTCGCGCCATGGCACTCGGACCTGCTCAGCCTGCTTTCGTCGCCGGATACCGCCAGTATTGGCCAGATACAAAACCAGCACAGCACCAAATGACAACCACAATCCGGCCGAGTAAGACGCCAGCGGATTGAGTATCAGACAACTGGCCAGTATCACAGACCACAATTGCAGTCCGCTCCACACTACACCGCAACGAATCATCAGCAGACACAAGACCGATGTCAGTAAAGCGCGCTGAGTGGGAATACTGAATCCGGCCAGCCAGGCATAGCTATACGCCAGCAATAATGCCAGCCAGAAGGGTAACCAGAGCCAATACCCGGACTCAGGCAAGGTACCCCGTACCCGGCTTCCGATACCCCATCCAATCACCACAACCAGTCCGATATGCAGGCCGGATATCGCCATGAGGTGAGCCAGTCCGCTGTCGCGAAGTATCGACCAGTCATCCTGATCTAAACCGTCTCTCTCGCCAAAACCGAGCGCTAACAGATAGGCCCGGTAGGTGAAACCGTCTGTTTGCTGCACCGCGCGATCAAACCAGCGCTGACGCAAACTCATAGTGCCATTTTGCGACAACAAGGTACCGGCAATGACAGTCCCTGTACCATGGATACCGCTCCCCACCGCGTAACGTTCGGCATCAAATCCTGCGGCATTTGCCCGTCCGTTGGGGCGACGAACCCTGATATCCAATTGATACCGTTGCCCTTGTTTCAGATCCGTCACCGCCGGCCAGTCAAGCAATAAACGGATCGCATCTTTTCGCAGAAGATCGCGTTCCTTCACACTCTCTGCAACAAAAATGAATCGCTTATCAAGAATATTATGATTAATTAGGCTGCGAACTTCGCCAACTATGGTAATATTCCCGCGCTCATGAGGAAGGCTATTGACTGCCTTGCTATAGTCAACAGCAGTTACCCAAGCCCAGAGCCCACCTATTGCGATCGCAAGAAACAAGTTGATACGCAAACAGAAAAATATCGCTCCACCTATAATCATGGCTGTAATAAACCATTTGTAGTCTGGTAAGGATTGCCAGTAGTGAAGTGACAAAACGCCAATGGATAAACCGGCTGTCATCTGAAACATCATGACAACCTGACGCTAACAGCCATTAAAAATAACGACAGACGATGCCAAGACAACTGATAAAACGTTTCTTGCCCAGCCCAGAGATGATTAAAAACCACAAGGCTTTGAAAGTTTTTGGTACTGTGCTGCATAACCCTAACCTGTGGTGTCTGAACCGCCGGTCTGCCTCTGGTGCATTCGCGGTGGGACTGTTTATGGCATACGTCCCCTTACCCAGCCAGATGATCATGGCTGCAGGGTTAGCCATCCTGTTTGGCGTCAATCTGCCGCTCTCCATTTCTCTGGTGTGGATTACCAATCCAATCACTATGCCGGTCATGTTCTACGCGGCATACAAGCTCGGAGCATGGCTGATGAACGTGCCCTATCAGCCTTTCCATTTCGAACTGTCCTGGGCCTTCCTTGAGCAGCAGATGAGCCAGATTGGCCCGCCGTTTCTGCTGGGCTGTTTAGTCTGCGGGACGATTTGCGCATTGATTGGTTACTTCGGTATTCGTGGATTCTGGCGTTATTCTGTTGTCCGCAGCTGGAACCGCCGCCGCTTCCGGTGACAATCACTCCAGAAATAAGCACCTAAGATTAACCATAAAAAAACCTCGCCAATGCGAGGTTTTTTTATAACGTATTTTGACGGGGTGCAGAAAAACACTGTCTGTTTGGAAGCCAGGTATTATCGATTACCCACTTTGCGTCATTGGCATCAATACTTTTTCGGCCTGATTCACAGAGCTACGCCAATATAAGCGCCAATTTACCGACATTTATTTTGCACTTAATACCTGCGCTGGCTGGAGTGCACTCGCCCTGCGAGCCGGATACCAGGTTGCCAGCAGGCTCAGCACAATGGCTGTCACCATCACGATCAGCACATCATGCCATCTAAGCTCTGTAGGCAGAAAATCCACAAAGTAAATATCCCCTGATAAAAACGGATGGCCAATCAGTTTTTCCACAAAACGTGCTATCGAAGTCAGGTTCAGTGCAACCGAGGCCCCGAGAACAGCTCCAAGCAGGCTGCCAATCAGGCCAGACAGTAAGCCATGCCAGACAAAGATCATTTTAACCAGACGATCACTTGCGCCCATGGTTCGCAAAATAGCGATATCTGCCGCTCTGTCTTTCACCGCCATCATCAGTGTTGAAACAATATTAAAGCAGGCGACCCCAATCACCAGTACCATCACCAGATACATAATAGTACGCACCAGTTGGATATCACGATAAAGATAGCCATACTTCTGGGTCCAGCTTTTTAAGTAGACATACACAGGTAAGGTATATCCGACTTCTTTCACTATATTTGTGGCATCAAGCACCTTGTCCACATTGAGCGAAATACCTGAAACCCCGTCACCCATGGCAAGGTAATCCTGGGCATCTTGCAGAGGTACTAAAGCAAAGTTATGGTCAATCTGACCGCCCAGCGCCAGCACGCCGGCAACCTGCAGACGAATGCGCTTCGGGGCTTTGAGCTGATTTCCGCTATCACGGTTTGGCAACATCGCAGAGATCCAGTCACCCACCTGTATCCCGAGCAGATCCGCGACTCCCTGACCAAGAATAATGTGTTTCTGACCCGCCTGAAAATCTCGCCACGCACCGTCTTTGACATAGCCAGGTAAGGCGCTGACCCGGGTTTCCTGAACAGGATCGACCCCTCTGACTTCAACCGCTTTAAGCTGCGTGCCTTTTTCAAGCAAGGCGGTAAATTGCACATAAGGCGCCGCCGCTTTGACTCTGGGGTGCTTTTCAACAGTTTCCAGAACAGGTTGCCAATCCGTAAATGGTGGTTTCACTGCTTCCAGTTCACCGTGGGGGATCACCGCCAGTACCCGGTTTTGCAACTCACGCTCAAAGCCATTCATTGCCGACAGGCCAATCACAATAACCGCCACGCCCACTGCGATCCCGAGAATGGAGGAGATTGAGATAAAAGAAACCAGTCGGTTCCGCTGCCGGGCCCGGCTAAAGCGGCTGCCGATAAAAAGAGACAGTGGTCGCATCAGGCCACCTCTAAGGCCGCCAACTGACCATCCTGCATATGCAGGCAACGATCAAGCTTGCCAGCCAGTTCATTATCATGCGTTACAACCAAAAAAGCGGTGCCGGATTCCTGATTCAGCTTGCGCATCAGATCGTAAATTTCCAACGCGGTTTTGTGATCCAGGTTGCCTGTCGGCTCATCCGCCAGTACCAGGGCCGGCTTATTCACCAGAGCCCGGGCAATGGCGACCCGCTGACGCTCGCCGCCACTGAGTTCTGATGGCCTGTGGCTGGTTCTGTGGCTCAGCCCCACCTGACCCAGAATCTGTCTGGCCTGCTCTTTGGCTGCCGCGGCGGATACACCGCCAATCATTAAGGGCATAGCGACATTTTCTTCCGCAGAGAAATCAGACAGTAAATGGTGAAACTGATAGACAAAACCTATGTCCTGATTGCGTACTCTGGCCTGTTTATTGGCACTCATGCCATTGAGTTTCTGGCCTTTGAAGTACACATCTCCTGCCGTCGGCGCATCCAGCGCCCCCAGCAAATGCAGCAAAGTGCTTTTGCCCGACCCCGATGATCCCACAATCGCCACCAGTTCCCCGGCTTCTATTTGCAGGCTGATATCATTCAGTACCTGGGTTTCCAATTGGGCTTCACGGTACACCTTACTCAGATGCTGGCATACCAATAACGAATCACTCATAACGCAAGGCCTCAGCAGGACGGACAGCCGCCGCCCGATAAGAAGGGAAAAGGGTCGCCAGTAAACTCAGACAAATCGCCCCGATAATCACGATGGCAACCTGAAATGGCTTCACATCGACAGGTAACGAACCGCCTAAGCTCGCCAGATCAACGCCCAGCAGCGACAAAATACCATTAATATTCAACGCCAGCAGGGTGCCAAGTATGCCACCAGCCACAGCACCTATCACACCACTGCTGGCTCCCTGCACAATAAAGGTCAGCAATACCTGCTGACTGGTCATTCCCTGTGTTTTCAAAATAGCGACTTCGGCCTGCTTTTCCATCACCACCATGATCAGGGCCGAAATGATGTTAAAAGCCGCGACGCCAACCACCAGACCCAGCATCAGCCCCATCATGTTCTTTTCCATTTTCACCGCCTGAAACAGCTCACCGCGCTGATCCCGCCAGTCCGACCAACTGAAGCCATCGGGCAGATCAGACTGAGCAAGTTCTGTGACACTAAACGGATCATCCAGAAATAAACGCCAGCCGGTGAACGCGTCGGGTTTGTAGCGTAACAGACGTCCTGCATCTGCGATGTTGGTTAACACCAGCGATTTATCGACATCAGAACCGGTGAAATAGATGCCAGACACAATAAAATTGCGCTGACTGGGAATACGCCCCAGAGGGGTATAGACGCTGACGCTGGTCACCATCAGGCGGACTTTATCCCCGACTTTGACTCCGAGTTGCTGCGCCATGCCGTTACCGAGAATGACCCGGTAACTGCCCGGTGTCAGATCAGCAACCTGCCCTTGCACCATATGCGCAGCCAGCGGTTCATAGTCTTCAGGCTCTATGCCCAGCATGGCTCCGGCCGCCAGCGCACCTGCACTTTGCAACACGGCCTCAGCACGGGTTAACGGCACCGCCCGGTTGACCTGAGGTAAGGCAGACAGCGCAGCAGGCGGCGCATCAGGCTGGGTAAAAGGGCCATCCTGAGTAATCAGTGCCTGCGGCAACACACCCAGAATGCGGTCTTTGAGCTGCTGCTCAAAACCGTTCATCACAGAAATGACAATAACCAGCGCAAGCACACCTATGGTGATACCTGCGGTAGACATTGCAGAGACAAAGCGGCTGAAACGGTCACCCGAACGGCCTTTCAGATAGCGCAGCCCAATAAAAATAGGCAATGGATGAAACATCATTCAGTCTGGAACCATCCTGTTAACAGTGGTCGAAAGCATACCTGCTGCTGGCTGTGATTACCATGCAACTTGGTCAATCTCATGCAAAAAGAGTGGCTAAAAATCAACCTGTTGAGACCTCTAACTTGCCCGTTAGCCGATGCTAAGTGATAATCGAAGAATAGTTAACAAATCACGAGTGTGACATGAATCAGGACGAGTACTTTTCAGTCCATGCAGGGCTTACCATTAATGTTGAACCTTTAGGGGAACATGCTGTGCTGCCCGATGACGCCGAATTTCTGCGGGAAATTCCCCCTCTGTTTCGTGTTGCCAGTGAATGTAGCGAACTGGAAGGCAGTGCAGAAAAAATGCTGCAGCAGGATAAAAAGACAATGAACCGGCCACTGCTGGATTATCTGGCGGCACAGAACAATAAGATAAATCTGCTGCTCTCATTTGTGCTTTCACAGCAAGATGATCCAACCCTGCGTCATACCACGCAAACCTTCGGGGCCAGCCAGCTGACTTATCTGGCAGAGCGGCCGCTTGAGATTGGTTGCCAGCTTCGCCTTAAACTGTTTCTTGATAATCCTCCTGCAGCCGTGTATTGCTATGCCAGTGTCAGTGATTGCCAGGCCAGTGAAGATAAGTTTGACATCACACTGCAGTACACCAGACTGCAGGAAGACGACAGGGATTTACTCATTCGTGCAGCTTTGCACATCCAACAAAAACTGCTGCGTCAACGTGCGCTGCAACGAAACGAAAGTCAATCATAGTCATGACAACACACACGCTATTTTCTCTTCCATTGCCGAACAAAGCTGGCGACAAGCGCTTTGTGGGAAATGTCTCCGGTGCCGCCTTGGCGGTTGCCATTGCCGAACTGACGAAAAGCCATACAGGCCCGGTGCTGGCTGTGGTGCCGGATACGCAGACGGCATTGCGTTTACAGCCTGAAATCAGCCAGTTCTCTCAGGCAGAGGTCAATATTTTCCCCGACTGGGAAACCCTGCCTTATGACAGTTTTTCGCCGCATCAGGACATCATTTCTGATCGCCTGGCCCGTTTATATCAACTGCCGACTCAGCAGGATGGTGTGCTGCTGGTTCCTGTCAGTACCTTGTTACAGCGCCTGACACCGCGTAGCTTTATTCACCAGCACGCTCTGCTGGTCAGCAAAGGGGATCGCCTGTCGCTGGAGAAGTTACGCCTGCAGCTTGAAGCCGCTGGTTACCGCCATGTCGATCAGGTAATGGAACACGGTGAGTACGCCAGCCGCGGCTCACTGCTTGATCTCTTCCCAATGGGAAACAATGAGCCCTTCCGGATTGATTTCTTTGATGACGAAGTGGATTCGATTCGTCAATTCGACCCGGAGTCGCAACTGTCGACCGGCGAGATCGACAATATTCACCTGCTGCCCGCGCACGAGTTTCCAACAGATGAAGTGGCCGTGGAAAACTTCCGCATGCGCTGGCGTGAGCAATTCGAAGCCCGCCGGGAGCCAGAGTCCATCTATCAGCAGGTCAGCAAGCGCACCTGGCCGGCAGGGATTGAATACTGGCAGCCGCTGTTTTTCGACAATACAGATACTTTGTTTGATTATCTGCCAGATAACACGCTGTTACTGACCATAGGCGATCTGGACAACGCAGCGGAACATTTTCTGCACGATGCCGAATACCGCTTTCAGGAGCGCCGTGTCGACCCGCTGCGCCCGCTTCTCGAACCTAAAGCCCTGTGGCTGACAACCGCAGAAATGTTCAGCGGATTTAAAACCCTGCCGCAAGTCAAACTGAACAAAGCCCTGGAAGAAGACAAAGCCGGCCGGTTCAACCCGGCCATTTCGCCTGTGCCTGCGCTGACCATCAATCATCAGCTGAAAGAGCCCTTATCGGCACTGCGTCAGTTTCAGGAAAGCTTCACCGGAAAAATCATCTTTTCCGTTGCCAGTGAAGGCCGCCGCGAAGCCTTGCTGGACTTGCTTGCCCGGATAAAACTGCGCCCTATGGTCTGTCACAGCCTTGAAGAGGCCATGGCAGCCGCCAGTCAGTACACTCTGGTGATTGGGGCCGCAGAACAGGGTTTTATCCTCGATGAACCGGCTCTGGCTTTCATCTGTGAAAGTGATCTGCTGGGTGAGCGTGTAATTCAGCGCCGTCGCCGTGAGGACAAGCGCACTGTCAGCTCAGATACCATTATCCGAAATCTGGCAGAGCTGAAAATTGGCCAGCCTGTAGTCCACCTTAACCATGGCATAGGCCGCTATCAGGGCTTGCAGACCCTCGAAGCCGGCGGCATTACCACTGAGTACGTCACCCTGGAGTATCAGGGCGGGGCGAAACTCTATGTCCCCGTGGCATCCCTGCACCTTATCAGCCGCTATTCGGGCGGGGCAGAAGAAGCCGCCCCTATCCATAAACTGGGCAGTGAAAGCTGGCAAAAAGCCCGCAACAAAGCGGCAGAAAAAGTCCGTGATGTGGCGGCAGAGCTTCTGGATGTTTACGCCAAGCGTGAGCTGAAACCGGGTTTCAAATTTAAACTCGACCGCGAAGCCTATGCCGATTTCTGTACCGGATTCCCGTTCGAAGAAACTCACGATCAGGCTATGGCCATCAATGCCGTGCTGTCGGATATGTGCCAGGCCAAAGCCATGGATCGCCTGGTGTGTGGTGATGTCGGTTTCGGTAAAACCGAAGTCGCAATGCGTGCAGCCTTTGTGGCCGTCGATAACAGCAAGCAAGTCACAGTGCTGGTACCAACCACTTTGCTCGCACAGCAGCATTTTGAAAATTTCCGCGACCGCTTTGCCAACACCCCGGTACGTGTGGAAGTGCTGTCCCGTTTCAAAACAGCAAAAGAACAAAAAGTGATTATGGAAGATGTCGCTAAGGGAAAAATTGATATCCTGATCGGCACCCACAAGCTGCTCAACGCCGAAGTGAAGTATCAGGATCTCGGCCTGCTGATTGTCGATGAGGAGCACCGCTTCGGCGTCCGCCAGAAAGAAAAACTGAAATCGCTGCGCGCAGACGTCGACATTCTCACGCTCACCGCTACCCCGATTCCGCGTACGCTGAATATGGCAATGAGCGGCATGCGCGATCTGTCTATTATCGCGACCCCGCCTGCCCGGCGTCTGGCGATCAAAACCTTCGTTCGCGAGCGTGAAGACCTGATCATCCGTGAAGCCGTATTGCGTGAAATTATGCGCGGCGGGCAAGTGTATTTCCTGCACAACGACGTAGAAAGCATCGAAAAAACGGCGCAGGATCTGGCCGTTCTGATTCCTGAAGCGCGTATTACTACTGCCCATGGGCAGATGCGCGAACGTGAGCTGGAAAGAGTCATGAGCGACTTTTACCATCAGCGTTTTAACCTGCTGGTCTGCACGACTATCATAGAAACCGGAATTGACGTCCCGACAGCAAACACCATAGTTATCAACCGGGCTGACCATCTTGGTCTGGCCCAGTTACATCAACTGCGTGGTCGCGTTGGCCGTTCGCACCACCAGGCCTATGCGTATCTGCTGACCCCGCATCCCAAGCGTATGACCAAAGACGCCGTGAAGCGCCTGGAGGCCATCGCGTCACTGGAAGATCTGGGCGCAGGCTTTACACTGGCGACACACGATCTCGAAATACGCGGCGCCGGCGAACTGCTGGGCGATGAACAATCGGGCCAGATTCAGTCGGTTGGTTTTACGCTGTTCATGGAAATGCTGGAACAGGCAGTAGAAGCACTCAAAGCCGGCAAAGAGCCGTCGTTGGATGACCTGCTGCGCGAGCAGACTGAAGTTGAACTGCGATTACCGGCGCTGCTGCCGGAAGATTACATCCCGGATATCAATACGCGACTGTCCCTGTATAAACGTATTGCCAGTGCCGGCAATGAAGACGCCCTTGACGAGTTAAAAGTGGAGCTGATTGACCGCTTTGGCCTGTTGCCGGATGCCGCTGCGAACCTGTTAACGCTCAATAAGCTGAAGCTGAAAGCAGCAAATCTGGGACTTCGTCGCATAGAAGCCGGAGAGAAAGGCGGTTATTTCGAATTTACTGAAAATGCTGCCATTGACCCCGGTTTCCTGGTCGGTCTGTTACAATCACAGCCACAGCGATTCAGAATGGATGGTCCAACCAAGCTGAAGGTCACGGCAACACTGACGGACCGCCGTGAGCGCATCAAGTATGTTGACGGCTTCCTAACACAATTAGCTGAAAACACCCTATAATGGCTGCATACCAGTGCGGAGTATAACCTTGAAAAATCTGATTTATTTGCTGCTGCTTGCCATCAGCCTGCCAAGTTTCGCAGCACGACAATTTGACATTGAAGTCATTATCTTCAAGCGAAACATTGATCCGGGGCAAACGGCTGAATCCTGGCCGGATCAGGCAGAGCCTCTGAATTACAGTGGCACAGTGCGACTGAACAATATGGCGCAACTGGCAAACAGAGGCATTACGCCTATGCCGGCAAGCCGATTTAAGCTGAGCGAACAGTATCAGCGCCTGAAGAGTCATGCCGGTTTCGCCCCACTTGCTCACTTTGGCTGGCGGCAAGGGGATCTCAGCAAAGCACAGGCACCGACTTTTCACTTAACCGCTGGCCGGGATTTCTCAGGTCAGTTTCTGCAAGACGGCACCTCTAAAGCTGAAGCTGCGCGCCATGGCCTGAACAGCAGCGAAATAACAGCACCGCCCAGCTTTGATCTTGCTTCCGGTGAAGTCACGCAAGCAGAGCCTTCTCCGGCAGCGAGTAAGCCGCTGTATGAGCTTGAAGGGAAAATTCAGGTCTATGTGAATCACTTTCTTTTCACCAATACCCAGTTGGATTTACGTGAGCCTGGCCGCCGTGAAGTGGTTGTCGGCACCGAGCCATTAGACAGCCTGGATCCAAACCAGAGCGGCACGGTTCAGTACGGACAGCTGCAGGAAGTGAAAAAGAAAATAGAGGTTGAAGAATTCCTCAAAGCATTCCGCTTTGACCAGCAGCGTAAAATGCGAAGCGGTGAAACCCATTACCTTGATCACCCGCTGATGGGAATGGTAGTACAAATCCGCCGCCTTGATTCAGAATAACAGCTTTTGCGAGGGGCCATCCGGCCCCTTTTTCCGTTTACTGTCTGCAGGAATCACCGATGAAGCTGGACTTCATACTCACCACTCCCCGCCTTTACCTGCGACCCTACAAAATTGCGGATGTTGACGACAACCTGTCCGCAGTACTGGAATCGCAGCCGGATTTAAAGCCCTGGGTCGAATGGTGTCATGATGGCTATGACCAACAGGATGCACACGCCTGGCTGTCGGCTTCTCAGATGAACTGGAAAATCGACAATGGCTACGAACTGGCAATTTTTACCCGCCGTGACGACAAATTTTTAGGTACTGTGTGTCTGAATAATCTGTCTCAGCTGACCAATTCTGCTGAATTGGGTTACTGGATACGAAGCAGTTGCCATCGTCAGGGGTATGCGACAGAAGCGATTGTCGCTCTGGCGCGTTTTGCGTTTGATACGCTGGCACTGACCCGGCTGGAAATCGTGGTACACATCACCAATACACCCAGCCAGAAAACAGCTGAACGCACAGGCGCCCTGTTCGAATCTCTGAGCCGGAACCGGATTTACACACATGGCAAAGCTTGCGATGGCATGGTCTACTCACTGATCCCGCAGGACTTGGCACCTAAACGCAACCGGATAGGCTAAGATAGCCACATAACCTCGGGTTACTTGGCTATATTCATCAAAGACAATACAAAAAAGGTAGGAATATCAGTGTTTAAAATTATTCTCGCGATCATTATCATCGGCTTGGTGATTTTCTTCTTTCAACGCAGCCAGAACAATAAGCAGCTGGCAGTTCAAAATGCAGAAGAAGGCCAAGCCTTCCTTGAAGCCAATAAAAACCAGGATGGGGTTAAAACCACAGCCTCAGGCTTGCAATATACTGTGCTGAAATCAGGCACGGGAACGGAGCACCCCAAGGCATCGGACAAGGTGACTGTCCACTACCACGGTACCCTGATTGACGGCACAGTGTTTGATAGCTCTGTTGAGCGCGGCGAGCCGATCGCTTTCAACCTCAATCAGGTAATCAAAGGCTGGACAGAAGGACTTCAGCTGATGGTTGAAGGGGAAAAAGTACGTTTATTTATCCCGGCTGAACTGGCGTATGGTAACCGCTCTATGGGTAAAATCGGTCCCGGATCTGTGCTGATTTTCGATGTCGAATTATTAAAAATCAATTGATAGCCAAACCCTCACCACCGCCCGTGACAGGTACGGTTAGAGATAACAAAAAACCGCCGTTTCAGGCGGTTTTTTGTATGAGTGCCAGCTCCAAGTGTCTGACACAATAGTCTTAGTGTAGCTTGAGGTTGGGACGCAGCACGCGGTTAATTCGTCCAACCAGCATCATCAGGCTGGTCTTGAAGAAACCGTGCAGCGCAATATGGTGCATCCGGTACAACGAAATATACATCACGCGGGCAATACGGCCCTCAATCATCATCGACCCTTTGGTCAGGTTACCCATCAGGCTCCCGACGGTAGAAAAACGACTCAGGGAAACCAGCGAACCATGATCCACAAAGACATAAGGCTTCTGCGCACGATCTGTCAGCTTAGCGACGATATTTGAAAAGCAGCGGCTGGCCATCTGATGAGCCGACTGTGCCCGAGGCGGAACCAGAGTACCGTCCTTCTGCGTACAGGCAGCCAGATCCCCAATCACATAAATATCATCGTCACGGGTGGTCTGCAGCGTGTCTTTCACCACCAGCTGGTTAATACGGTTCGTTTCCAGTCCCGCAATGTCTTTGATAAAATCCGGGGCTTTAATACCCGCCGCCCAAACCATCAGTTTGGCCGGAATATGCTGACCGTCTTTGGTTGTCAGGCCGGTTTCATCCGCTTTAACCACCATGGTTGCCGTGTGTACTTTGACGCCCAGCTTAGTCAGCTCGGTATGCGCAGCAGCTGAAATGCGAGGCGGCAACGCAGGCAAAATACGCTCACCGGCTTCAATCAGGTTGACGTTCAGTCGGGAACTGTCCAGATCACCAAAGCCGTACAAACGCAGCTCTTTCACGGCATTATGCAGCTCCGCGGACAATTCCACTCCGGTAGCACCCGCACCGACAATAGCGATATCAACCGTTTTCTGCTCTTTGTGTGCATGCAGCTTCAGAAACTGGTTATTCATTTCAGTCCTGAATTTATGTGCCTGCGCCGGACTGTCCAGGAAAATACAATGCTCTCGCACCCCGGGTGTATTGAAGTCATTACATTTCGAGCCGATAGCCAGAACCAGAATATCGTATTCAATCTCGCGCTCGGGGATCAGCAGTTCATCGTGCTCATCGTAAAGCGGATGCAATGTGATGCTTTTGCGATCGCGGTCTATGTCTTTCAGCGCACCCAATTGGAAATCGAAATGATGATTTTTGGCATGCGCACGGTAGCTCAATGCGTCAACGCCCTCATCCAGCGAGCCGGTCGCCACTTCATGTAACAGTGGTTTCCACAGATGACTGCTGTTTTTGTCTACCAGGGTAACGTTTGCCTTTCGTTTACGGCCTAAGGTGCGCCCTAGTTTGGTGGCCAATTCCAGGCCCCCGGCACCGCCTCCAACTACGATGATTCTCGTCACAGTCTTTTTCCTCTAGTTTTTATAAATCTTGCACAAACCGGCAGGGACATTGCCCTGCCAGGTAAAAATTCTGACTGACGTAGAGTTGGGCAGAGGATCGTTTCAATCCATCTGCGGAGGGAGAGGCATATACTCAATTGGTTGCTTTAAATTGCTTTATTGCTTGTAAGTGCTGGGAGATTTTCTTGAATTTATGCGTTTGTGTATCGTCCCAGATCACTTGGTAATATGCGTCCAATGTTCTATTTATGGATCGATTATCTAACACTTCATCATTAGTTGAAAGTATACAGAGGCACTTCCCGATATTTTTTTCTCTGAAATCAGACACGCATTTTGTTGCTATATCTTCGTACTCTTCCGGCCGGTCTATTTTCTTCTGCATATTTGTTTCAGGATGTAAATTTGGGTTAATGATTACTTGCTTGATACCACAGAGAAAGCCGATACGCTCAGCCCAGTAACCCCCCAGCCCTACGCCACATATCAACGGATGTGCATCATCGCTGGCAGCAATGAGTTTATCCACTTCTTTAAGCAAATATTGCATATCGTGTTTGGGATGAAGTGTACTATAAGTCACTGCGCGAACATCGGGATCGATAAATTGCAGCTGAAGCACTTTTTCGTGGTTGCCAGGGCTGGTGGAATCAAAACCATGCAGATAAATGATCATAGTGAAGCGACTCCTGAAAAATGTCCGTATTGAGGTTAATAACTATACGGCATTCCCTCTTACCCACAAAGTTAAAGTGGTTAACCTGGTCATTGATAATGGTTACTGTTGGATTAACACGGCGATTTCTTTGCGCGTGTCGGTTAATTTATTTATCAGGTACTGGCGCTGAGAAGAAGACAAACTCTGATTCAGCTGCGCCATTAAGGTAAATCGGCGCTGAAGGTATTGGTCTAATTGAGACTGTACCGGCGCATAGCGAAGACCGACAACATCTCTTAATAACCTCTCGAACCTGGCATCAAATTCCGGACGGTGACGCTGTGACAATAGCGCCTGCCATTGCTGATAAAGCCCGCGACGCGCAGAAAAAAAGACCGGCTCAATATCCAACTGGTACTTTGCCAGTTCTTCAATAATGGTTTGTTGCTCTTCCGTCAGTGAACCAATCCATTCCTTGCTGAATTTCTCAAATCTGGTGGTATAGCGCTGAAGTTTCTCTTTCTGGCTTAACTTATCTCTTTTGACCCGAAGTTCATCCAGTTCCTTATTGATATTACTGTTAATCTGATCAATCTGGATATTACTCAGGTATCGCAGCAGGTTTGCCGCCGGAGGGGTAAAAACTGAAGCACTCTGCTCTGCCAGTGCCGTAAAGCTATAGTGGTAACTTCTTATTTGCTCTGAAGTCAGCGGACGTTGCAGATCCTGCTGAAATTCAAGAATATGCTGATGCAGTTTTGGCAATTCCTGACGACGGTGCACAGCCTGAGCCTGTAACAGCTCGCTTTCAAACCGGGATGCCTGCGCCGGGGTCAGGCTGACATAATCATCCAGATACCAGGGAACCCAATAGTTCATCGTGTTATAGGCAAGGCGGGCGGCACACCCCGAGAGAAAAGCCAATACACACAACAACAGTAACGGACGATACCAACGAGCACAGGCTAGACTCACGCGTACTTCCTCCAGAAACTGTCTGACAGGTTTACCCGGCGATAGCAATCAGGCAACAGCCAATTTCGCTAACAATGCTTTTGCCTCAATACGATAGGTGTCATCCTGCCACAAATTTGCGCCAGCATAATACCAAAGCATAGCCAAGAAATCGCACCAGGGTAGCCACTGCTGCACAGCTTCTGAGACAAGCTCCGGGTCACCCCCCTGATAACGGCAGTAGTGCTGCGCAGCCGTTACAACTTCAAGCTGGTTGGCCTGAACCGTCAGCGCCAGATCCAGCATAGGGTCACCGGCCGCCGCATACTCCCAGTCAATCACGGCCAACTCTCCGCCCGGACGTTGAATGAGATTGTAAAATCCCAGATCATGATGGCAACAGGTGTCTGGAAACCCACTTTGAGGAATATGGCTGAAATAATGTGCGCATACTGATGCCAGTTCTTCCCCGTTATCCTCCGGTGAGATGGCAGCAAGATACTGTTCAGCCCGCTGACGTACGGCTAAACGCCAGCCAGGCAAAGGTAACCGGTGAATCTTGGCCTGCAAAGCCATCATCACGGCTGGCGATGGGGAATGAGTACAAACCTCTCCTGCTATCCACTCCACAAGTATACCGGCTGGCGTTTCTGCAATTGGATGCGGGGCAAACGGGCAAGGCTGAATCGCTGACAACAGCTGATATTCTTGCTGACGGTCAACGCCAAATGCCTGGCTGGCCGGGCTGACAGGACGCCAGACCGCGTGTGAATCAGAAGAGGTAGAGGAGTGCAGAACAAGCTGCCAGCATCGGTTACTGAGCCCGCCCCCCAAAGGGCGGGCATTCAGCACATCGAAACCAGCAATGCGGGAGAATGGCCATTCTTCCGGCTGAATAGACGATGAGTCAGGCACTTACCAGCCCAGCAAGCGTTTGGCTTCCTGCTTACGGATTTCAGTTTCATCCGCCCACTCAATCAAGCCGGTTTCCAGATCCATCAGGCGCATAGTCATTTTATAATACACGTCTTTATCGCTGCCTGATTGCTTCACGATACTGGCAAGGTTGCCGTACATCATATATTCCGCGCCAACCATCTTGCCAAACTGAATCGCCGTACTTTGATTAACCAGTTCATCGTTATTCTGGAAGTTCAGTTGCTTACGAACAGCTTCTACACGCGTCATATCGACAAAACGGAACTTACCTGAGTTGAGCATTCGCGTGCTGATTGAATCGGTAATAGATTCTGTATCGATGTGCTCGCTGGTTTTATTTTTGATGCTGTCCACCACTATGATAGGACGCTTACCGGCAGTAATCGCGCCCACTGAGCCCGATGCCAGCATGCTGTCTGTCATGTTTTCCGCAATCTTTTGCAGGTCTGTCGAGCCGAATTCAGAAGTCGTGGTTTCTACCCCCTGAGCATCTCCATAAGTTACCTGTTTTGCACAACCCCCCATCAGGGCAGCAATTCCCACTAAAGCTATGACGCGTTTTTTCATTTCTAACCCTTAATCGGTTTTTATCATTCTTGGAATAATGAGGTGATTACAATCAGCCCACTAAACTTGCTTACCATGTACTGGTCGCTTCACGGATATAAATACGGTAATTGGTGACATCCGCACTCTTCGCCATGGCTTTGATTGTCATTGTGTCTTTACCATGCAGTACGAACTGCCGCCATGGGCTTTCGCTACCGCTGACTTCCAAGCCTTTGGCATCGTACCAGTAAAAACGGTACTGCAGCTTAATATCAGTATCTGACTTGCTGTTTACCGGCACACCGGCCTGAAGCAAGCCATTCTGACGTGAGACAATGGCTTTTTCTATCCCAATCTGGTTGGCCAGATAAGGGTTAGCAATAACCACATACTGGTTACTGCTATCAATACTGATACCAGAGGTTGTGGTATCCGCACAGGCTGCCATCATCACAGTTAACAGTAGTACTGCAAAATATTTCATTAGTTTCCTCCTAATAACACCGACCAGCCACTCATTGACTGACCCTGTCGGGAAATCCAGACCATAGTGGTACGGCCTGATTTAACCTCAGCATCCACCGACCTGCCCTGCCATTGAATTTGATGGCTGCCGGGAGGCAAGTCTTCCTGGTACAAAGCAACCCGAGCAGGCAGAGTTTGCCAGCTTCTTGTATCCGGTTGCTCTGTTAATGTATTGAATATATTAGCCAAAACATTACCGACTTCATCACCGTTTCGCGCCGCCGACTGTCTGACCTGCTCTTTGGCAATCACTCGCAGGCTTTGGCGCAATACCCGCACTGGCAGCGTTTCGCTCAGGCTCTGTTTCGCCATTTGATCAACATTAACCAAAGGCGGCGCAGTCAGTAACCGATTGTTAAGACTGAGTTTACCCGGCAATACTGCCGGACGCGGCGGGTAATGAGGCAATGCCAGATTGTAAAGCACACTCTGACCCTGGCTGTCATAGAGCCAAAGCGGCAAACGCCAGCCTTCGGGAGCCTGTACCACGCCCTGTTCATCTAAAATAATCAGGCGACCAGTTCCTGACTGAGGTGATTGCCAGGGGCCATACTTTTTGGCCAACAGCTGCTGATCATCTTTCATGCTCAACCGCTCAGCCAGTCTTTGCACCGCCTCTGCCACATAGGGATTATCGGGAGCAACCGCTAACGCCCGTTTGAAATCGATATAGGCATCATTCAGATTACCGTCCGCTTCATACAGCATGCCTGACAAATAGAATAAATAGCCGTTCTGCACCGCTGCCAGTGTCTGCCCGGCATTCGGGTAACGCGCGAGCACTGAACCGATATTGTCTGTCAGCCCCTCTTTTTGCAGCTGATTTTCTGCCGAGGCTAACTCAGATTCACGCTGCTGTCTGGCCGCTTCCTGAACCTGATTCGCTCTGCGCATTTCAACCAGCGCGCCATTCAGGTCCCGATTATGAATGTAGTTCAGCGCAAGATATAAATGCAAAAATCCCAGTTCATAATCAGAGGCTTGGTAGCTGATCATATTGTCATTGGTGAACAATGATCCAGCCTGGTTCAACCCTTCAGACACCTGAATCCGGGCTGCATCTTGCTGCTCTTTAACCGCGTTGTCCGATTTCTGCAATGCTGCAAAGCTGGCGGTGTAATCGCCGGTCAGCAACGTCAGCCTGCCCCGCTCCATGCCGTCGAGAATCGCCCCAGCCGGCTCATCAGGCAGACTGTCTAATGCGCCCTGAATCTGGCCTTGATACAAAGCGTGTCTGCTCGATTTTGTGCTGGCGCTGTAATGGCTGAACAGGCTGTGCCCGGATAAATTGGCACAGCCTGAGAGAATAAAAGCGCAAAAAAAGACAAGAGTTTTGTGCCGGAAATGTTTTTTCATTCGATCCTGTTTGTCATCTGGCTGCCCACAAATCTCTGCGGAAAGCAGGCCATGAAGATTCGCCAGTCTTAACCAACCAGCATCGGGCCGAGCGGTCGTCCACCCAACAGGTGCATATGAATGTGGTACACTTCCTGCCCACCGTGAGGATTACAGTTCACAATCAAGCGATAACCGTCTTCCGCAATACCTTCCGCTTCTGCGAGTTTGCGGGCCACGGTAAACAAACGCCCCATCATCGCTTCATCTTCCGCTTCAACATGGTTAACCGTTGGAACCAGCTTGTTAGGAATGATCAGGATATGGCTTGGAGCTCGGGGGTTAATATCGCGAAATGCAGTGACCAGATCATCCTGATACACCACATCAGCCGGGATTTCCTTACGGATTATTTTGCTGAAGATAGTTTCTTCTGCCATGACTTTCTCCATCTTTTGATTTCTACCATTGCCGAGTATGCGTGAGTCGCGTAATCAGAGCAATATTGAACGTCGTTTTAAACCAATTTTCCTGCGATTATTTCACTGCAAAATCTTCATTTTGTTACACCTGCCAAAGTATGTGCAGAGAGTATCCGGTTATCCTCATCAAACGCCTGCCTAGCAAATTACGGTGATATTTTGATGACACGGTCACGGCTTGAGGCACACTTATTTTACGTCGTGAAGCAAACGATGTATGAGTAACAAAATAATAACACTCAAAATAAAAACCACACTGGTAAGCAAGGAAATGCTCGGGCTGTGTCCGGCCTGGGATGTTTTAGGGACGATAGTGCAATGAAAAAACAGACTTCTGTCATCCGGCGTATGTACGCGGGTTTCGCCGTGATGATCGGCCTCTTCGCAACCACCAGCACACTAACGCTGATGGAAACCAAAACTATCTATGGGCAATTAGAGTCGGTAAACACCGAATCCGTTCCGTTAGTCACCATTTCCAGTCAGGCCAACGTGGAACTACTGGTCGCCGACAAAGTGTTTAAAGATTTTCTGACCACCAATGATCAAAACCGAATGCAGCAGTATGAAAGTCAGTTTACTGAATCTTACGATCATTTCAGCCAAACGCTGACAACCCTTGTCGATACCGCGAAAGACTACCCTTCGCTGAGCAGCCAGCTGGAAGCCTTGACAGCATTAGAAGGCAGATACTTTACCCAGGCCCAGGTTGCCATGAGCAACTACCGTGATCAGTTAGCCGCCAATGAAGCTCGTCAGCAATCCATCCGCCGCTTTCAGCAGTTGCATCGCGACCTCAATGTGCGGATGAAAGATGTGATTGCCGATCGCAGCCGGGTGTCTGAGCTGATGCTGGCAAAAAGTTACTTCGACAAACTCAGCCAGACAGAAGCCATTACATCTGATGCTCTGGCATCCAGTGATGTTGAAAAAATTAATGAAGCGATAAAAAACAATAAGCGCCTGGTTAACCATCTCAGCAATTCTTACCGCACACTAACCTCGATGATCCCCGATCTCAAGCGGACTTTTGACTCGTCGATTGACCAATACAATCAGGACATAGGTCAGTCAGGTGGTGTGCTGGATGTGCATTTTAACTATATTCAGGCTCAGGAACGCCTCTATACCAGTATCAGTAATCTGGCAGCAGAAATTAACAATGCTAACTCTTTGCTTGAAAGCTTCCGCAGCCAGGCAAGAGATGACATGAATATGGCCATCGCTCAGGCAGGTGAGTCTTACCAGACGGGCGTCCGAAATACCGTTCTGCTAGGCAGTCTGGCCGCGTTTCTGGCCGTTGTTATCGGCTGGTTCCTGGCACGTAATGTCAGACAACCGCTGGCTTCCACGCTGACCACACTGGAAGCACTGACAGCAGGCGATATGACAAAGCGCATTACTGACAACAAATACGCTGAGTTCGGTCAACTGAGCCATCACATCAATACGCTGGCTGACCATCTGCAGCAATTGCTGAGCCAGTTGAGCGATGCCTCTGCCGAGCTGACTGAAGTCGCCACCCAGAACCAGACCACCACAGCCGACGCCAAAGATCGTCTGAACGAACAACGCCAGCAAACCGCGTCCGTAGCAACAGCAATGACAGAGATGGAGCATTCTGTGGCTCAGGTGACCCAAAGTGCTCAGCACACTCTCGATAAAGTGAAAAATGTCGAGTCGGCCGCGGCAACGGGCCGTGGAGTCATGGGCCGTAATATTTCCACCACCCATCAACTGTCTGAGCAATTGGATCAGTCGGTGCAAGCGGTGAACCAGCTTCAGCAAATGAGCAGTAATATCGGCAGTATCCTGGATGTGATTCGCACTATTGCCGATCAGACTAACCTGCTGGCACTGAATGCGGCTATTGAGGCCGCACGCGCCGGTGAGCAAGGGCGGGGGTTTGCGGTGGTTGCTGATGAAGTGCGCATTCTTGCTCAGCGAACTACCGCCTCAACGGGCGAGATTGAATCTATGATTCAAGAGCTGCAATCCAGCTCGAGCCAGGCTGTTCAGGTGATTGAGAGCTGCGTTAACGAAATGGAAGACAGCGTCAACCAGACGTCAGAAGCCAGCAGCGCGATGGAAGAAATTGAAGCCATCATTATTGAAATCAGCGATATGAGCAGCCAGATAGTACAAGCCACCGAAGAACAACGCAGCACCACTGCCAGTATTGCCCGTAGCCTGGAAGACATCAGCGAAATTGCCGATGCCAACCTTGCGGCGATGGAAAGCGTCACCAGTGCCAGCCTGAAATTGGATCTCCAGGCCAAAGAGCAAAACGCCCTGGTTCAGCGATTTACCCTCTGATCAATACAATAACACTCAATAGGCCAGAACGAGTTTCTGGCCTTAATCATAGTGTCTGTCCCGCCAACACCCTTTTCGTCATAACCGTGTCTGTCCCGTCATAGCCAGCGACAAGCTCAGTTACTGATACTTTTATCTGCTTCGCAATTGCGGCAGATTGGTTTACTATGCGCCACCCAAAAATTTCAGCTCAGTCTACCAGGCAACTATGTCCGCCAACGCCCTTTACACAGGCCTTTCAGGCTATTACGACTTAATGTGTGTCGATATCGATTACCAGGCCCAAAGCCACTGTATTCGCCGGCTCCATCAATTGTTCGGTAACAACGGAAATACCCATCTTGATCTGGCCTGCGGGACAGGGCCGCATGTTCGTCATTTCATTGATTATGGCTATCAGAGCAGCGGACTGGATATCAATCAGCCGATGCTGGATATTGCCGCCACGCGTTGCCCGGAAGCACAGTTCACTTTGCAAAACATGAGTGATTTCAACATTACGTCCCCAGTCGACTTGATCACCTGTTTCCTGTATTCCATCCATTACAGCGATGGTATTGAAAAATTGAAAGACTGTATCGCCAGCGTGCACAGTGCATTAGGCGATCAGGGGATGTTCTGCTTTAACGTGGTCGACAAAGATAAAATCAATAACGATTTATTTGTCAGGCACACTGCCCAGCACGACGGCAGCCAGTTCACTTTCCACTCGGGCTGGCATTATTGTGGCGACGGCGAAAAACAGTCGTTAAAGCTCAGCATCGAAAGAAGCACGGCTGAAGAAACCCATCAATGGCATGACGAACACCCCATGGTTGCTGTCACTATCAATGAATTAAAAGACATACTGCAGCCCTACTTTGAAGTTCATATCTTTGAGCATGACTATGAGAAAATCATCCCTTGGGATAACAGATCAGGCAATGCCCTTTTCGCTTGTGTGAAAATCTGACTCTGACGGGCATCATTCACGTTAATTGAGAGTGATGTTCATTTGATTGGCTTATCGGCGGCAGTTGCTATAAAGCTGCTCCGTTACCCCAGAGGCCAACTTTGGTGTCCAAAACCCATATTGGCCTCGCTTTAAAGGCGTCTATTTGCCTCGATCTATACTGTATCCAACTGCCGTAGGCGCTTTGGATATACAGACGCTGTGCTTCTGAACCGTGATTGTTCCCCAATAATCACACTAAATCTGCTCTTTCATCCCGACATTCGTACGAGCCCATTTCGAATTCCCGGCAAATCCAAGGCCGGTTTTCATAGATGGTACACATAAAAGTTTCCCGGTTTAGCGCCGAACACCAACCATCAGCCAGACGTAACATGGTTTCACCGCCCCATTCATCAGTGGCAATGTGTTGTTCTGGAACGCCAGTGTCAGTAATGATCATGACTTCTAAGCGGCAACAGCAAGCCTGACAAGTAGAGCAAGAAACCTCAGGGACAGCGATGTTTTTTATTGGAATGGTCATGAATGTCTTCAGCAAATACAGTGACGACATAATACGCTAATTCGCACGGATTTGCCGAAATAGATGACCGGCCAGCATTGAGGACCATCGGGGGATGTACCGGGACAGACAGGTCAACAGTCGTACAAGGACAGACATACCATGCTTGCAAGGAAGACACCTGAAGAAAAAACAACTTCATCAATTTCATGAGATTCTGACCCAGATCCCCACTTCGTGATTTGCTCCTTTTTTCGGCCAGCACAGACGTATACTGTATATTCATCCAGCTCAATTGTTGTGACTCCCAATGACGACAGCACGCAGTCAACTTATCAGTATAGAAGCTACGCCCTACTACCATTGTGTTTCCCGCTGTGTTCGCCGCTCCTTTCTTTGCGGCTACGATGAACTGACCCAGACCAGCTATGAACACCGGCGGGGATGGGTTGAGAAGCGGTTAAAACGGATTGCCAGTGTCTTTTGTGTGGATGTTTGCGCCTACGCCATTATGAGCAATCACTACCATGTCGTTCTGCATATCAACAAGGAGCAGGCCCACCGCCTCTCGAACCATGAAGTTATAGAGCGCTGGCTCACCTTACATCGCGCCCCTGTGCTGATTCAGCGGTTTTTGAAGCACGAGGCCTTATCCGAGGCCGAACAGTCTGCTTGCTTAACCCTCATCAAAACCTGGCGCGAGCGGCTTTGTTCCATCAGCTGGTTCATGCGCCTGCTCAATCAGTACATTGCCAGCAAAGCCAATCAGGAAGACGACTGCACTGGCCATTTTTGGGAAGGCCGCTTCAAAAGCCAGGCATTGCTGGATGACAATGCTTTAGCTGCCGCCATGGCGTACGTCGATTTAAATCCGATCCGGGCCGGTATCGCGGAGACACCGGAAACCTCCGCCTACACTTCCGTTAAAGCGCGCATTAAATCGCTTCAAAAGAACGAAGCAACGGCGCCCAATCTTTTTCCCTTCGCGGGCAATCCGCGCAGCAATATGCCAGAAGGACTGCCTTTTCACCTGTTCGATTATATTGAACTGGTTGAGTGGACCGGACGGCAAATCAGAGAAGGAAAACATCACCATATCCGCTCAACCCAGCATCCCATCCTTGAACGGCTCGGTTTTAATACAGCTTCATGGTTGAATATCTGCACCAAGATAGCAACAGGCACCCTCATTGGCACCACCTCGTCAATTCAAGCTGTTTTGCCGAAATTGAACCGGCAACGGTGTACCGGTTTACAGATCCCTTAACCCATTCACAGCAAACAGCTCCTCACCAGCGATACATTCGTATGCTACTGCTCGCCTGGAAATCATGCCAGAGGCATACAATCTCACTTTGCATTCCAGCACGCTGTAAATCGGTACTTTTAACAGCGTTTTATAAGCAACTCACCAAATTCAGTGAAGAGCCTGATGGCTTTACATTTTGTATGACTGTCCTTGCTTGCACTTTCTTTAAGGTGTCTGTCCTTGCAATCCCTGTCCCCAAGCACATTAACGTGACTGTCCTTATAATTGGCAATTCGTTAATCGACAAACAGCTCATCAAGCATGGGTTGGGGGTTATTCAGAAAAGCTTTCGTAATCGCGTAGTGTTCCGTCTCTTCATATTTCACCGGGTGAATGCCGGACGGGCCAATCTGATAAATCAGAGCGCCGGGGTACGCCATGATCATGGGAGAATGGGTAGCAATAATGAATTGTGATTGATCCTGAACCAGCTGATGCATTCGACTGAGCACAGAGAGTTGGCGCATAGGAGATAAAGCGGCTTCAGGCTCGTCCAGTATATATAAGCCCTTACCGCCAAACCGCTCGACCATTAATGACAGAAATGACTCGCCATGTGACAGTTGATGAAGGGAAACACCGCCGTATGAATCAATCACAGGCGGCCCGAAACCTGGTGCTTCGTCCAGTTCATCAATATGGGTCGAGACATTGTAAAAACTTTCAGCCCGGAGAAAAAAGCCGTCCTTATAACGCCTGAACGACTTGTTGTAACGGATAGACTTATACAATTCAGAATGCGTACTTCGGGTCGAAAAATTGAAATTCTTCGTTCCCCCCTCTGCGTTGAACCCCATACCGACAGCAATAGCTTCCAGTAAAGTTGATTTACCGCTGCCATTTTCACCAACAAAAATAGTGACCTCCGGACTGAAGTCGATTTTATCCAGGCCTTTTACTGCCGGAATACAAAACGGATAATGGCTAAAAGAGTCAATTTTCTCTCGTTTCAGCTGAATATCTCTTAAGTATGGTAAAGGTTCCATTATCTGAATCTAATGTCGAAATAATCTGAATTTAGCCGCAGAAACTCCTAAGATTCAAGGGAAATCACCTGTTGTGATTGCATTGATTCGAAAGCGCTGTAGTTGCACAGCACCACCCTTGCTGTCCATTTCGGGAACGGTCATGAACTGGGTATCCTGTTCACAGAAGTTGAGCCCGCTGTAGCTGAATAGGCTGCACCAGCCTTTTCAACATTACCGTGCAAAAAACGCTCGTACAGAAATGGGCTGATATCCACACTGGTTGGTTCGCCACGTACCAGTTCATTCAACAACTTACCGGTAATCGCAGAGGTCAGCATACCTGTTCTGAAATGACCGCAAGCCGTCAGATAACCCTCAATACCGGGTACTGGCCCCAGAATGGGCAACTCGTCCGGGGAACCGGGACGCAATCCGGCCCAGCAGCGTTTAATATTCATGTCGCGCAACTGAGGAATCGTCTTCATCGCGCCCTGGGCCAATGATTTAAGCCGGTTCAAATCTGTGCGGGTGTCATAGCCACACTCTTCAGTGGTTGAACCAATCAGGATCTCGCCATTGTCTTTCTGCGCAATATAACAGTCACTGGTGGTAATGCAGCTATTGAGTATTTTGGGCAACCTTTCAGACACCAGCACCTGTCCTTTTACCGGGAAAACTGGCATCTGCATGCCCGTCGCCCACACGTTGATCTGCTCAGCCCATGCCCCACCTGCATTAATGACCATACCGGTGCTTAATTTACCCCGGGACGTCTGCACGCCCGTTACACGGTTACCCTGTCGCTCAATCGCTGTGATCGAGGTATTAAGGTACAAATCCACCCCGTTCTGGCGCGCGGCTTCGACATAAGCATCGTTCAGACGATAAGGGTTGATCTGGTGGTCGGTATCGAACTCCATTGCGCCAATGGCATCCGGTGCTATATTCGGCTCTTCTTCCAGTAACGTGGCTTTATCAAGCCAGCGAATGTGTTGCTGGCGATCTGGCACAGCAGCCGCAATATGTTCAGCATAAATACGATCGTATTGATCAAACAGAACGAACTTCAGCCCTGTTTTTTCAAATTTCATATCAACACCGTGTTTCTCCAGCAGCTCCTGATTTAAAGCCGGATACATAGCATTTGACATCATCGCCAGGTCAAAAAAAGGCTTAGGCATGATATGCGGCTTCATGGCTGAAGCACCCGATACGTCCGCCCCTTCCTGGAGTTGTTTTGACAGCGTCTTAAACAGAATGACCCCGCACCCCAACCCCGTTGATTCGCCCATTGCCCACAATCCGCCGGCAGAGGCGCGGGACGCATTGCCCGGTTTTTTGAAATCGACCAGCGCAATATTCAGATCCCGGTTACGGCTCAACGCGAAGGCCACCGCACTGCCGATAACTCCGCCACCGCAGATTACCACATCATAGTGCTTCATTATTCGTTCTCCATGGCAGCAAAAGGGATGGGATCTAATGGGAATCTGACTCGAAACTGGCCCTGTTCACGGTGAAAGCCTTCATTTGCTAGCCTGTCATAGCAATAATGACTACAGGTTTTCCCCTGACAGTCTCCCATGGTGACACGAGTACGCATTTTCAGGCTTATGCTATCCCGGCAGCCATTGGCAATCGCTTTGTCTATATCAGAACGCTTTACCTGCTCGCAGCGACAAATCACAGTCTCGGCGTCGGGCAGGTTCAACAGCCCTTTTTTACGCTGATTAACGCGGTCAAAAGCGCCACGAAAACGGTACAAACGCTTGAGCGTCTTCTGCAGGTCAGAGAGGCGTTCCGCTACATCGGCCACTTTGTCCGGGTACAACTCTGCCGCCAATGCCAGAGCCGCAATCTGACCTTCCACAATGGCGACATCCGCCCCGGCAAAACGGGCAGAGTCACCGGCACAAAAAATATTCGGGCGGCTACTGCGCTGATATGTATCTGTTACCGGAATCAGTCCGCTGAATTCATCCACTCTTACCTCAAGATCCATTAACTGAGCGAGCTGGGACCGGGACACAAAGCCGTAACCCACGCCCAGTAAATCGGCCTCTATCCATTGCATTTTCTGCCGATCAGCTTCCCAGTTGCTGTTATAGGGTGCTACGGCCACACGCTCCAGACTGACACTGCCTTCCGCTTTCACTATCCCCCAGCCATAGTTCACCGGTACTTGATGCAACCTGAGATAAGCAAGCAGCGACAGACCTTCCAGTGCTATCTGCGGACGATTAAGCAACGCGACCACCTCCTTACTCATCTCACTGAAAGATGCGGCGTCATAAACACCTTTCACTTCGACTCCTGAGCGGAGAAGCTGACAGGCAAGCAGTACCAATAACGGGCCTGTCCCTGTGATTACCGCCTGCCGACCAGGGAGGACCAGTCCGCTCTTGAGCTGTAGCTGGATGCCACCAGCCAGCATCACACCCGGTAACTGCCAACCCGGAAAAGGAATACTCCGTTCCTGACAGCCCGTCGCCAGAAACAAATAGTCAAAATCCTGAGCAGAAAGCCTGCCATGGTGGGACAGCAGCAGTTGGCTGCCGGCTAACGGGCCAAGTACCCGCGTTTCGGTCAGAAATTCGATATTGTGCTGGTGCTCCGTCACTAGGGCCTGCTGTAACGTTATGTTCTTCTGCAGGCTTTCATCCAGATGCGGCATGGCTTGTGTTGCCCGCCAGGGTCCGCGATAGATAACACCGCCGGCTTTTGGCGACTCGTCAATGACTGTTGACCGTATACCAAATGCCGACAAAGTAGTTGCTATCGACATACCAGAAGGGCCGGCACCGACAATCACGATATTCTCAGACATGTTTGCTGTCCCCTTCGATAACCCGATTGCGACAGGTGCGGATTGTCATGTTGGGCTGGACAAGTGTCTGGCAGGCACGCTGCTTATGACGCCCATTAATTTCGACCAGGCAGCAATGGCAAACGCCCATACCGCAAAAAGCCCCTGAAGATGCGCCAAAATCGTTTTTCATCAAACGCCTGAACTCACTGGCTAATAGTGTGCTCAAGACACTTTCACCGGGTACGGCTTTCACCTCAATATCATTCACTAATACACAAAACGGGCTGTCTTTTAGCGGCGTAATATCTTGTGTTCTGGTTATAGATGCCATTTTATACTCTGTCTTTTGTAGGTAAGGTAAGAACTGCCAATGGAATGCACTTAATTTTATTGAAACCATAGGCATATATATACGCTACCACTCAGCCAGATTCTGTGATTGTTTTCGATCAATGTTTGGTGAGATCAGACGATGCATAACCGCACCACCATCACAGACAAGGCAAATAATGTAAACGATTGCGGTTTGGTCAGGTAATTAGGGAATACGGCTTTACTTAGTCACGCCATACTTTTAGAATCGGGCGAATTTTTTGGAGGGAGCTATTATGACGTCGATCACTATCACACGTCCGGACGACTGGCACGTACACTTGCGCGATGGCGATGTACTGAAGGATACGGTTCGGGACATCAGCCGTTATATGGGGCGGGCTATCATCATGCCTAACCTTGTTCCTCCCGTTACCGATACCTCTGCCGCTCTTGCTTACCGTGATCGCATTCTGGCTGCTCAGCCAAGTGAAACATTCTCTCCTTTGATGGTGCTATACCTCACCGATAACACAACACCTGACGAGATTCGCAAAGCCAAGGCCAGCGGTCATGTGTACGCGGCAAAGCTCTACCCTGCCGGAGCAACCACTAACTCTGATTCAGGCGTCACCGACATCAACAAGCTGCTGCCCACCATGGAAGCCATGCAGGAACTGGGCATGCCGCTGCTGATTCATGGCGAAGTGACTAAGCACGATGTGGATATTTTTGACCGCGAAAAAGTCTTTCTTGAAACTGTACTGGCACCTATCGTCGCTGCCATGCCAAACCTGAAAGTGGTGCTTGAACACATTACCACCAAAGATGCGGTCGACTTTGTCAACAATGCCGGGCCAAACGTGGGGGCAACAATTACCGCCCACCATTTGCTCTATAACCGTAACCATATGCTGGCTGGCGGTATCCGTCCGCACTTTTACTGCCTGCCTATTTTAAAGCGCAATACTCATCAGGAAGCACTGATTGCAGCAGCAACCAGTGGCAGCAACAAATTTTTCCTGGGCACAGATTCAGCACCGCATGCGAAAGGCCAAAAAGAAGCCGCCTGTGGCTGTGCCGGCTCTTATACAGCACATGCTGCCATTGAGCTGTACGCAGAAGTTTTCGAGCTGGCAGGCGCACTCGACAAACTGGAAGGTTTTGCCAGCCACAATGGTCCTGACTTCTACGGCCTGCCTCGCAATCACGACACTATCACCCTGACCAAACAAAGCTGGGCGGTGCCGGACACCATGGAATTCGGCGCCGATCAGGTTGTGCCTATCCGGGCCGGTGAACAAATCAGCTGGAAAGTGGCTCAGTAACCTGCTACGCCATCGAAATAAGGCTCCTGCATCGGAGCCTTATTCTCATCCAATCTGTTCTCACTTCAAACAATCCGCTTGCTTCATTCTCCAGCACGATTAAAGTATAAAAAACAATCACTTTTTTGGAGAGGTGTCTGTGACTGGTTATGAATCTATCCCTTCACTTGTCATTTTCGCCGTACTGGGCTGGGTCGCCCTGAACGCCATCTTTTTCTTTTCTCACCGCTGGCGGCTGTTTTCAGACATTACCTGGATCCTCCTGCTGGGACTGATCTACGGCGCGGTTTCCGCAATGCCAGATTCCAATTTGCCAGATCTGGTACTGGAGCCGCATGTTGTGCTGTATCTTTTCGTGCCGCTGCTGGTATTTTCATCCACCCAGTGTATTTGCCTGTTTCATTTCAGGCAGGTGCTGATTCCTGCGTCGCTGGCCGGCTCCTTAGGCATATTGATCAGCATGTTTGTGATTGCGGCCGCCATACACTGGCTGCTCGGGGTGCCCTTCATGCCTGCTTTATTGTTCGGGGTCATCATTTCCGCCACCGACCCTTTGGCCATCAGCGCCTTATTCAAAGATAACCAGAGCGTGACCGAAAACCAGAAACTGCTGATTGAAGGGGAGTCCATACTGAACGACGGTTTTGTGGTCACTGTCGCCAGTATTCTTTCGATAGTGATTTTCAGCGGTACTGAATTTGATTTGACAAGCAGCAGCCTGAGTTTAGTGTCACATGTGGCGGGGGCTTTGGCTGTCGGTGCAGTGCTCGGGCGTGGCGCTCGCTGGCTGCTGACTTTACTGCATGAGCGGCATTACACCTTAACAACCAATATCACGCTGGCATTGGCATATGGCAGTTTTGTGCTGGCAGAAGAAATGCATTTTTCCGGAATTCTGGCCGTGTTTGCCGCGGCACTGGCTTACGGTTACAAGCCTTATCAGGATGATGCCAATCATCTTGCGCATCAGGAGATCTGGGAGTATCTGGATTATGTTGCCAACGCGATGCTTTTCTTCCTGCTCGGTTCCAGCGTGTTTACCCTGCTATCTCCCGATACCCTGTCCACCGTTATCATACTGTTATCCATAGTGCTGCTTTTTTCGGCGCGGTTTATTTCGCTTTGGCTGATGCTGCCTGTCCTGCGTATAGATTCGAAAAAACTGTCGCGGCTTGATTTCTGGTTGCTGAATTTCTCAGGTGCACGCGGTGCGGTATCCATTGCCCTGATCCTGATGCTGCCGGCAGACTTCAGCTACAAGCCTTTGTTTCTGACGATGGCAATCAGCATGATTCTGTTTTCTCTGATTGTTTATCCGGTTATTACCAAGCGTATGCTGGCACAGAGCAGCACCACCCGTGAGTCGGTGTCATAACACCCTCTTTACCACCGTCCGCCCCGCGAATGCGGAGAGGACGGCAGGTGGTGGTGTTGAAAGAATCAGCATGAAAGTACTAACCAGGCTGATTCTCTGGTTTAGCCCTCACGGCCCGGCAACGGGACGCTGTGGAATAAACGATACAGCACAGGCACCACAATCAGAGTCAGTATGGTCGCAAAGCCCAGGCCGAACATAATGGTTACTGCCATCGGCTTAAAGAACACATCCGGCAAGAGCGGAATCATACCCAAAATAGTGGTGATCGCTGCCATACAGACTGGACGAACCCGGCTAACGGCGGCATCTACCACCGCCTGGTATTTGTCTTTGCCGCTGCTGATTTCGATTTCGATCTGATCCAACAGCACGATACCGTTTTTCACCAACATGCCTGACAAGCTCAAAAAGCCCAGCAGCGCCATAAAACCAAACGGGGTGTTCAGCAACAACAGGCCGGAAGCCACCCCAATCACCGCCAACGGCACAGTCGCCCACACAATCAGCGCTTCCTTCACCTTGTTAAACAGGAAGATAGTGATCAGGAACATCATCAGGTAGCCCATTGGCATCGAGCTGAACAACGACGCTTTCGCATCGCCGGATGACTCGTATTCCCCGCCCCACTCCAGCGCATAGCCCGGTGGCAGGTCCAGTGAATCAATCGCTGGCTGAATTCGCTTTTGCACCGTCGCGGCAGTTTCATCCCCGAGCGGATCGGGGTCAGCCATGACTGTCAGTACCCGCTTTCTGTCTTTACGCGCGATGAGCGGATCTTCCCAGCGCAGATTCACAACCGAGACCACTTGCTGCAATGGCACATAGCCCTGTACCGCCGGACTCCAGATTTTCATACCTTCAATGGTACTGATATCAACACGCTCCTGCTCCGGCAGTCGGGCAACAATCGGCATCAGGGTAGTACCCTCGCGGTAGATACCTACCGACAGGCCGGAAAACGCCATTTGCAGCAGATCATCGACATCTTTTTTGGTGATACCGTAACGGCGGGCCTGACTTTCATTGAAGACCGGCTCCAGCACTTTGGTGCGCTCTCGCCAGTCATGACGTATGTTGGCTGTGCCTGCATCAGCCCGCATGATATCAGTGACTTCTTTAGCCAGACCGCGAAGCACAGTCGGATCGGGGCCGATCAGGCGGGCTTCAATTTTGGCGCCAGAAGACGGGCCAAGCATGATTTGCTTGAGCTTGTATTCGACATTCGGGAAACCTTTGCCAATGATCGCCTGAACCTGAGACATAGCCGGCAACACATCATCAAACTGCTTCACCCGAATAATCAGCTCACCGTATGCGGCATAACTTTTTTCGGGTGAATAGGTCAGCATAAAGCGCTGCGAGCCTTTACCCGCACTGGTGCTGACATAATCAATACTGTCATCTTGCTCAATTTGCTGCTGCAGTTGTTTCAGGGCATCATTCGTCGCCCGGATATCTGTCCCTTCAGGCAACCAGATATCCACCATGAACATAGGCGACGTTGAAGCGGGGAAGAAAGATTGCTTAATCAGTGTGAAGCCGTACAGGCTCACCCCCAGCATGACCACCAGCGATATCACAGTCAGCCAGGCGCGCCGCATACAAAGCTCAAGGAACTGTCGGTACAAGACAAAAAACTTGCCTTTGTACGGGTCGTCATTTTCTTCGTCACTTTCAGCCACTTTTTGCGATTTAAAGAACAGATCAGCGAAGAAAGGCGTCAGAGAAATAGCCGTGAACCAGCTCAGCATCAGAGAAATAAGCAGTACGGTAAACAAAGTACGGGTGTACTCACCGGTCGAATCCTGCGATAAACCGATGGGCGCAAACGCCATGACAGCAATTACGGTCGCGCCCAGCAGCGGCCACTTAGTTTGTGTGACTATGTCAGACGCCGCCTGCAGTCGGGTTCGCCCTTTCTGCAAACCAATCAGTATGCCTTCAACCACCACAATGGCATTATCAACCAGCATCCCCAGGGCAATGACCAGCGCCCCCAGTGAAATGCGCTGCAAGTCGATAGCCATCCATTTCATAAACACAAAGGTGGCAAGCACGGTTAACAACAGAATCAGTCCGATAAGGAGACCGGAGCGCAATCCCATGAAGAACAACAGGACAACAATAACAATCACAACGGCCTGGCCCAGGCTCACCACAAAACCGCTGACCGATTTATCCACTTCTGTCGGCTGGCTGTACACCACGCCGATATCTATGCCCACCGGCTGCTGCACTTTCAGTTCAGCCAGGCGGCTCATTACACGCTTACCGCCTTCGACCACATTGATACCGGAAACAAAAGAGATCCCCAGGTTCAAGGCTTGCTTACCGTTATAGCTGACCAGGTTATCCGGGACTTCCTTGAATCCGCGTTCAATCGTGGCGACATCTCTGAGGTAAATCAGCCCCTGAGAGCCGGAGTCTTTGATGATCAGATCGCCCAGCGCATCCACATTCTGGAATTCACCTGTGGTCTGAACACGGATATATTCATCCCCGACGCGAATGGCGCCGGCGCTGGTCACCAGATTCTGCTGCTGCAAGGTGCCATAAATCGTCTGCGGTGAGATACCCAGATTACTGAGCCGCTGCATGGAGATTTCAATAAATACCTGCTCCTGCTGCGTGCCCGTGACCTGTACTTTACCCACACCATCGACCAGCTCCAGCTCCCGGCGAAGGTAATCCACATAATCGTTTAACTCACGGTAGGTATAGCCCTCCCCGGTCACAGCCAGCAGAATACCGTACACATCACCAAAGTCATCCACCACTTTTGGGGTGCCGACACCGGGTGGCAGGCTGGGTTTCAGGTCATTAACCTTACGGCGCAGTTCATCCCAGATCTGCGGCAGATCGTCCGGACCATAATTATTTTTCATGGTCACTGTGATCTGAGACAGATCCCGGCTTGAAATGGAGTTCACTTCATCCACGTAAGGGAGCTGGCCGATGGCTTTCTCTATCGGATAGGTCACCTCTTCCTCAACCTGCTGCGCTGTCGCACCAGGATACGAAGTCACCACCATGGCATCTTTGATCGTGAATTCAGGGTCTTCCAGTCGGCCTAATTCCAGAAATGCCATTGTCCCGCCGATCAGAAAGATCAGGGTCAGCATCCAGCTGATGACTTTATTTTTAATAAAGTATGTAGCTATATCCTGTTTCATTATTTGGCTGCCTCCTGATCCACAACAGTCACATGCTGACCATCACGGAGGCGATTAACGCCTTCAGTCACAATCACGTCGCCTTCCTGTAATCCGGACACAATACGCACACCATCCGGGACGACTTTATCTGTCACAATCTGGCGCTTTGTCACTGTATTACCATCATTGACTATCCACACGAATTTATTGGCAGGGTTGATAGCATCGCCATCTTCATTGAACACGGCACTGAGCGGGATCACCGCTTCATCCGAGCGATAAATCTGCATTTTTTGTCCGTCCACTTTTACCTCAACCGAAGTGCCATCAAGAATGAATTGCTCTGTCGGCATAGGCATAGTGAGTGTCACCTTGAAAGAGCCCAGCTCTGGATCCGGCTCTGTCGTAAACTCTTTCAGATGCGCCGTGTATTCTGTCCCGTCATCCAGCGTGACTTTTATTCCTGGCTGCTTATGATGCACTTGTCTGGCGGTGTTTTTTGAATAAATCATGTCCGGAGCCTGGATCAGGATATCCACGTCAGTCGCGCTATGGATATTCATGACAGCCTCGCCCACCTGGACATTTTCAAACTGCTCAACAGGCACACGAGAAATCACCCCGCTGAAAGGGGCGTGTAATGCCGTAAAGGTCAGACGCAACTTGGCAAGATTGAGCTTTGCCAGCGCAATTTGCCTTTGAGCAGCCAGTTCATCGAACTGCGACTGGGCCAGATATCCCTGCTTAACCAATTTTGCCGAGCGGCGATACTGACTGTCCGCCAGACTGAATTTCGCCTGCGCATCATTGACTGTCAGCTGGTAATCAGTCGGATCAAGTTGCGCCAGCAACTGGCCTTTTTTCACAAACTCGCCTGGCTTCACGTTGACCTTGATCACTTCACCGGACAGACGGAAAGACAACACAGATTTATCTGCAGCAGCAGCGACAGCCGGGAAAGATAAAATCGGTGAACTTTGTTCCAGTCCAACCTGGTGGACACTCACAGACTGTGAAGCCTTAGACTCAGACTGCAACTCCTGACCACAACCAAAGAGTAACCACGGCAATACCCAGAAAGCTGAACGTAATAAGGTTCTTTTCATCTCAGAGACCCCGCTCCTTCACCCATTCACGTACAATCTGGCCTTCTTTTAGCTCAGTCACACCAGACGCCACAATAACCACTCCGTCTTCTAATCCACTGACTACACGGGATTGTTCATCCAGCACCACTTCAACTTTGCTGACTTTGCCACCGTCTGCCACCTGCCATACATAAGTACTGCCGTTTTCCCTCACAATCGCCCGCGCTGGTAATGAACCGGCACCTGTTTGCGGTAACGCGATTTTCACTTGCGCTGCCATGCCGGGAAGCAGGTTTTGATCAACGGGTTTTTCCATGGTAAGTGTGACCTGGTAACTGGAGGTTTTAGTGTCGGCTTCGGTGTCAATTTCCTTCAGGTTAGCCAGGAACACCTGATCCGGGATGGTATCGAAGATCACCTGAGCAGAGCGATCATCGCCGGATCGCATACGGCTAAGCAGTTGCTGGGGTAACTGGAAACTGACATTAAGCAACCCTTCGCTCTGTATATGCATCATAGGCTGCTTCGCTGAGACATACTCATAACTGTTGGCCATTGAAATAGAGACAACCCCATCGTAAGGCGCAATCAGGGTCGCGTACTTCAGGTTTGCTTCCTGTTTGTCCAATTCTGCTTTGGCCTGATTTCTGGCTGCCGTTGACTGGTCAAAATCCAGTTCGGACACCACATTGGTTTTCAGCAATTCTGCATTTCGTTTGTACTGAACCTGAGCAAGGTTGTAATTGGCTTTGGCCTGTTCAACCAGCAAGGTCAGCTCATCAGTTTTCAGCTTCGCCAGACGCTGGCCTTTTTTCACCTCTTCGCCATCGCGTACATCCACACTTTCCAAAACTCCCGATACCCGGAATGCCAGCACCGCTTTATCGCCGGCTTCCACCTGGGCAGGAAATGTCCGGTAACTCTGACTGTCACCGACATCAACAGTTAACAATTTAACCGGTCGGGATACAGGTTCGGGCACAGATTTTGTTTCCTCACTGCAACCGGTGAGCATACTCACCGACAGAGCCAGGACCAGCAGAGTGAACCTCATTCAATGCCTCTCCAATTCAATAGGTCTGATTTATTCAACATTTTGTATTTAGCTGCGCGTTAACATAGCAAAAAAGAACGTCATTTTATTGCTTACTTCCTTAATCAAAGGTTAAACCAGTGCAAAAAAAGGAGCCAAACGGCTCCTTTTTATTGCAAAGTAATTCAGCAGATAACACATCAAGCGTGTTACGCATCCATTTCAGCAATTTTGACTTTCCAGATATCAGGGCCGGTCTGGTGCGCATTCACACCGTCTGAATCGACGGCGACCGTGACAGGCATATCCTGCACTTCAAATTCATAGATAGCTTCCATGCCCAGGTCTTCAAAGGCCACAACGCGCGATTTCTTGATCGCTTTCGCCACCAGGTACGCCGCGCCACCCACTGCCATTAAATACACTGCTTTATGATTTTTAATTGACTCAATAGCCACAGGACCGCGCTCTGCTTTACCTATCATGCCAATCAGGCCGGTTTCAGCCAGCATCATGTCGGTGAACTTATCCATACGGGTGGACGTTGTCGGGCCGGCCGGCCCCACAGCTTCGTCGCCCACTGCATCCACAGGACCTACGTAATAAATGAAGCGGTTATTGAAATCCACACCATCAGGCAGGCCCTGTCCGCTGTTCAGCATTTCCTGAATACGCTTATGGGCAGCATCACGACCTGTCAGGATTTTACCGGACAACAGGACAGTTTCGCCGGATTTCCATTGCTGAATTTCCGCTTTGGTGATGTTGTCAACATTGACACGACGCACATTCTGGCCCACTTCCCAGGTCACTTCCGGCCAGTCTTCCAGTTTAGGGGGAGTCAGCTCTGCCGGACCGCTGCCGTCCAGAGTGAAGTGCACATGGCGGGTTGCCGCACAGTTCGGGATCATGCAAACCGGTTTAGAGGCCGCATGCGTTGGTGCGGTCTTGATTTTGATATCCAGGACTGTGGTCATGCCGCCAAGGCCCTGAGCACCGATACCCAGCTTGTTGACACGATCATAAATATCCAGACGCAGTTTCTCTTCCGCATTTTGCGGACCGCGTTCTATCAGCTCATGAATATCAACTGCTTCCATCAGCGACTCTTTCGCCAGTACCGCGGCTTTTTCAGCCGTGCCGCCGATACCGATTCCCAGCATACCCGGCGGACACCAGCCTGCGCCCATCAGAGGAACCGTCTTTTCAACCCACTCGGCAATATCATCCGACGGGTTCAGCATCACCATTTTGGTTTTGTTCTCTGAGCCGCCACCTTTGGCTGCCAGCTGAATTTCCACTTCGTTGCCCGGTACCATGTCAATATGAACAACCGCAGGGGCGTTATCTTTAGTGTTGATACGCGCTCCGGCAGGATCCGCGACAACCGATGCCCGCAGAGGGTTGATCGGGTTGTTATATGCCTGACGCACACCTTCATCGATCATTTCCTGAACGGTCAGATCGCTCTCCCACTGTACGTTCATACCAATTTTCACGAAACAGGTCACAATACCTGTGTCCTGGCAAATCGGGCGATGGCCTTCGGCGGACATACGAGAGTTAATCAGAATCTGTGCCATGGCATCTTTCGCGGCCTGGCTCTGCTCTTTGTGGTAAGCCTTTTCAAGAGCCTGCACAAAGTCCAGCGGATGATAGTAGGAAATGTATTGCAGCGCGTCTGCCACACTGCTGATCACATCTTCTTTACGGATGACGGTCATAGTTGCCCTCGTTGCTTATTGTCGTATACGCGCCTGCAAATTGACGGGCCTGACCCGGACCTTATGCATGGTAGGGTGTCAGAGGCAGACCGAAATCTTGAGCTGAATCATCAATGCACCGGAAAAGTCGCGATGCAGACGTCGTATTTGTTTCTATGATACTCTTGCCCGCAATCTCGCGCTATGCGCCAATCGAACACCTGTCACAAAAAAGAAAATGAAATATTCTGCTGTCTCTCAACTCCAGGTCATGCATCTGGACTATAGCCAGAATGCTGTTCTGGACTGGTTCGAACCTCTTTCTGCCTCCCCTTGGGCTATGCTGCTGCGCTCAGCAGCGCAAGGCCACCCTGACAATCGTTATGACATTCTGGTTGCCAGCCCGCTGGCGACCATTGAAACCCGCGACGGTGTCAGTGTGATCACCCATACAAGCGGCCAGCAACACAGCTCAGAACAAGACCCGTTTTCATTACTGCACGCGCTGCAGTCGGAATTATTACCGGCCTGTCCGGCCATTGACGATCTGCCTTTTACCGGCGGCGCTGTGGGGTATTTTGCTTACGATCTGGGCCGGCAGGTGGAAAAGATACCGGCCCTGGCCATTCAGGATATCCAGGCGCCGGATATGGCGGTGGGCTTATATGACTGGGCGTTAATTGCTGACCACCATACCCGGCAGCTCTCGCTGGTGGCGCCGGATACCTCAGCGCGGCTGCAGTGGCTGAAAGCACAGCAGTCAGCTCAGTCTGACCAGAGAGATGCCTTCCGGCTGACCTCCGACTGGCAGGCCAACATGACGCTCGACAGCTATATCGGGAAATTTAATCAGGTACAGGATTACCTGAACGCAGGCGACTGTTATCAGATTAACCTCGCACAGCGTTTCAACGCCGGTTATCAGGGCGATGAATGGCAGACTTACCAGAAGCTGGAAAGCCATAATGGTGCGCCCTTTTCGGCCTTTATTCGACTTGAGCAGGCCGCGGTGTTGTCTGTGTCACCGGAGCGTTTTCTGAAACTCAAAGACAACAAAATTGAAACCAAGCCGATTAAAGGCACCCGTCCGCGCTCAGCAGATCCTGTCACCGATCAGGCCAATGCCGATGATCTGAAACACGCCAGCAAAGACAGGGCGGAAAATTTGATGATAGTCGATTTGCTGCGCAATGATATCGGCCGGGTGGCATCACCGGGCACGGTGCGTGTCCCCAGCCTGTTTGCCATTGAAAGCTTCCCGGCCGTGCATCACTTGGTCAGCACGGTCACGGCCGACATGGATCCTGCTCACTATTGTGCAACGGATCTGCTGAAAGCTTGTTTTCCTGGCGGTTCTATCACGGGGGCACCGAAAGTCCGCGCCATGGAAATTATCGAAGAACTGGAGCCGCACAGACGCAGCGTGTACTGCGGCAGTATAGGTTACATCAGCCGCTGCGGTCAGATGGATACCAGCATCACGATCCGAACCCTGATTGCGGTCGACAAGCAGATTTATGCCTGGGCAGGCGGCGGTGTGGTGGCCGATAGCGAAGCTCAGAGCGAATACCAGGAAACGCTGGACAAGCTGAGCAAAATTCTGCCAATCTTATAACATACCCTCAACAAATTGCCGGGAGGGGGCGCCATCGGGAATACCACATGATAGTCCAGCATCACATGCTCAGCCGCTTCCTGCTTGCGCAGCCGGGCCAGTATGATCGCAGCCATCAGAGACGTATCAAGCAGTTGCTGCCCAACAGCAGCCGCTTTAAACCCGCGGCAGTGATGATCCCTCTGGTGGCAAGGCCTGACGGTTACCATGTGATACTGACTAGGCGGGCAAACCACCTGAAACACCATCCGGGTCAGGTCGCATTCCCGGGCGGTCGCTTTGAAAGCGAAGACGGCGAACTCATCAATACTGCCATTCGGGAAACACAGGAAGAGATTGGCATTCTGTGTGATAAAAAAGACATTCTGGGCACATTGCCCGCCCTCCCGACTCTCAGCGGTTATATGGTTACACCGTTTTTAGCGACTGTTGCAGCCAACTACCGGCCCGTGCTCGATCCCAATGAAGTCGACAGCATATTTGAAGTCCCTGTTACCTTCTTGCTCAATCCCCGCAATATGCGCACCCAGCGTTTTACCTTCAAAGGTAAAGAGCACACCATTTATGCCATCCCTTACCAGGAATATTCCATTTGGGGCGCAACGGCTCAGATAGTCAAAGCCCTGTCACATCAAATCTGGGTAGACAATCGCTGAACCTTTCACCACCTGAGACACAAATGGCCATTCCTTTGGTGATCAAACTCTCATTTCCTTGCAACAAATGTTAAATAGTGAGCGAGTTTTTTCACAGATCATTTTTTCATGCCCTAAATAAGCGAAAATACCCAGATTCCTGTTCCCTATTAAATGTTGGACTAACTTATGCAAACGAAAACTGCATCTGTATCTGCTGCATCCGCTGCTGCCAAAAGCCGCTGGACTGCACAAGATACGACCTGGGTGCTTTCCCTTTTTGGTACGGCAGTTGGTGCCGGTATCCTGTTTCTGCCAATCAATGCGGGTATGAGTGGCTTCTGGCCACTGCTGGCGATGACACTGCTGATTGGCCCGATGACTTACTTCGCTCACCGCGGTCTGGCGCGTTTTGTCCTGTCTTCCGCGAAACCCGGCAGTGACATTACTGAAGTGGTGGAAGAACATTTTGGCGCCCGTGCCGGTAAATTAATCACCCTGCTCTACTTCTTTGCTATTTACCCGATTGTGCTGATTTATGGTGTCGGTATCACCAATACTGTCGATTCCTTCATGGTCAACCAGCTTGGTATGGCATCCATGCCACGGGCTTTACTGTCCATCATTTTGATTCTGGGCATGATGTCCGTCATGATTGCCGGTGAAAAACTGATGCTGAAAGTCACTCAGTTTCTGGTTTATCCTCTGGTAGGTATTTTGCTGTTTATGTCGGTATATCTGATCCCTGAGTGGAATCTGTCTTCCGTCAGCCTGAGCACCATGCCTTCATTGGGTGATTTTGCGGTCACCTTGTGGATTACCATTCCTGTACTGGTATTTTCGTTTAACCACAGTCCTATTATCTCGGCTTTCTCGCAGGCGCAAGCGCGCGAACATGGCGAGCTGGCAGAAGAGAAAGCGTCCCGTATTCTGGCGCGATCTGCCGTTATGCTGCTGGGCTTTGTGATGTTCTTCGTGTTCTCGTGCGTACTGAGCCTGAGCCCTCAGGATCTGGCGCAAGCAAAAGCGGAAAACCTGGCTATTCTGTCTTACCTGGCCAACAAGCATGACAGTCCATTTATTTCATATCTGGGCCCGGTTGTAGCATTTGTAGCTATCGTTTCATCTTTCTTCGGTCATTATCTGGGTGCGCGAGAAGGTCTGAATGGTCTAGTTTCTAAACAATTAAAGTCGGCTGGTAAGCAAGTTAACGAAAAGAATATTGACAAATTTACCGTTGTCTTCATGATTGCTACTATCTGGTTGGTCGCGACAGTTAATCCTAGTATTCTTGGGATGATTGAAACATTAGGCGGCCCGATTATTGCGACAATCTTGTTCCTGATGCCTATGTATGCCGTACATAAAGTACCGGCAATGCAGAAGTACAAGGGCGCGGTAAGCAACGTATTTGTCACACTCATGGGTCTGATCGCGATTTCAGCCATTATGTACGGGCTATTTTTCTAACATCTCGCCCGTATTGCATTACTGACAAAATACGTAAAAGAACCGATACTTAAGAGCAGGGGAGCTTTCAGCACCTGCTCTTTTGTTTTGACTATACTCGCCAAGGAAGGGGCGGGAGTTCATAAAAAGATAACAGTCACGGCCGAGGCAAGATCGCTTCCCCGACTGAGGTACTACGCATGATCAGTATTTTTGATATCTTCAAAATTGGTGTGGGTCCTTCCAGTTCACACACTGTAGGTCCGATGAAAGCAGGTAAAGAGTTTGTCGATAACCTGCGTGAAATGGGCAAAATCAATGATGTGACAAAAGTCACCGTTGATGTGTATGGCTCTCTGTCTCTGACAGGTAAAGGCCACCACACAGACATTGCCATTATCATGGGCCTGGCTGGCAACAGCCCTGAAACTGTTGATATCGACAGCATCCCTGGGTTTATCGCCAGCGTTGGTGAAACCGAGCGTCTTCCAATTGCAGGTAATATTCATACCGTTGATTTCCCACGTGATGGCGGGATGAATTTCCATAACACCAACCTTTCCCTGCACGAGAATGGCATGAGTATTCATGCATGGGCTGGTGAAGACAAAATTTACAGCAAGACCTATTACTCTATCGGTGGCGGCTTCATTGTTGATGAAGAAAACTTCGGTAAAGAAGAAGAGTCTGAAATCAAAGTCCCGTACCCGTTTACCTCGGCACAAGAACTGGTTCAGCACTGCAAAGAAAGCGGTCGCTCAATGAGCTCTATCGTCATGGCAAACCAACGTGCCATGAACACTGAAGACGAAATTAAAGATTACTTCGCCAAAATCTGGAAAACCATGCAGGACTGTATGGACCGTGGCATGAACGAAGAAGGCATTTTGCCTGGCCCACTGCGTGTGCCTCGCCGTGCTGCCGCACTTCGCCAGCAGCTCATCACCTCTGAGCGTACCAACACCGACCCGATGACAGTGGTTGACTGGGTGAACATGTACGCTTTTGCAGTGAATGAAGAAAACGCAGCAGGCGGCCGGGTGGTCACCGCGCCAACTAACGGTGCTTGCGGTATTATCCCGGCAGTACTGGCTTACTATGATAAATTCATTCAGCCGGTCAGCGAAAAAGAATATATCCGTTACTTTGCCGCTTCTGGCGCAATCGGCGGTCTGTATAAGCGTAATGCTTCTATCTCTGGTGCTGAAGTAGGCTGTCAGGGTGAAGTGGGTGTCGCTTGTTCAATGGCCGCTGCCGGTCTGGCTGAGCTGATGGGCGCAAGCCCTGAGCAGGTCTGTATGGCCGCGGAAATCGCCATGGAACATAACCTGGGTCTGACATGCGACCCGGTGGCTGGCCAGGTGCAGGTACCTTGTATCGAACGAAACGGTATCGCAGCAGTTAAATCCATCAATGCTTCACGTATGGCTTTGCGTCGTGCTTCCGAGCCTCGGGTATCGCTGGATAAAGTGATCGAGACCATGCTGGAAACCGGTAAAGACATGAATGCCAAGTATCGCGAAACCTCCCAGGGGGGATTGGCGATTAAAGTGATCTGCTGATCCTAAAGGACAATCAGATTGATACATTAAAGGAGGCTTAAGCCTCCTTTTTTATTCCCTGTGTTAACGATCCTCTGCATTCCCGCTCTCAACAACCTGCCCATTAGCCTGCGTTCTTTGGCTTACAACACATTAAACCTGCCATTATTTCACCTGCAGCCTAAGGTCTCACCGCAGCCGGGCTAACGGCGTCCGGCTTTCTTCATCGCTGCGATGCAACACCAGTCAGCAACCGGCATAAAAAAACCCCGTACCTCACGGCACGGGGTAAGCAGTAAATATAGAATTGAACAAAGTTATGCCGCTGCTTTCAGAGGCTCCACAGCAGCCACTTTACGCTCACCAATTGGCAGAACAGTACGGCCGAACTCATTGTTCAGTACCTGGGCCATCGCAAAATAAATCGCACTCGCGCCACAGATGATGCCTTCAAAACCCGCAATGGTACCAATCAGGGTGCTGCCGGTGAAATCACGTGCAGCCAACAGGAAGAACAACACAGTCAAAGAAGCAAATACAAATTGTTTGGCGCGCGGGTAATTGAGTGAACCAACAAACATAAAGGCAGTAAAGACGCCCCACAGCAGCAGATACCATGCCATGAACTCTGCAGGTGCAGCAGGCAGCCCCATGTACGGCATCACAATCAGACCAACCAGTGTCAGCCAGAACAGACCGTAAGAGGTGAAAGAGGTAGTACCGAATGTATCACCACGCTTAAAACACATCATGCCGACAAGAATCTGAGCCAGACCGCCATAAAAAATCCCCATAGCCAGAATCATAGAGTTCAGTGGGAAAAAGCCTGCATTGTGGATGTTCAGCAAAATGGTGGTCATACCAAAGCCCATCAATCCCAAAGGTGCTGGATTTGCAAAATTCGTAGACATTTTATTCCCCTACAGGAAAACTTAAATAAAAGTGATATTAATTAAAATAATTGCGCAATCTGGCGCGGCGCGAATTCTAATCTATGTCCTGAGGGAAAACAATGTCTCAGCCGTACAAAAACCAACCATCAGACAAAAAAGCATGATTAACCAGAAAAAAGTAAATACGAAAAATATGTCAAAACCCATGAAAGATGTAACATAATACATCAAAAGCTATCAACAGCCTGTAGTCACTGACCATTTTAACAGCGGTTCTATTGTAAATAGCGTTTGAATAACGAAGCATAAACTCCTGTTTTTATAGTCAGAATCAGATAGCCTAGCAAAGAGAGTCATGGTGATATCAAACAATCACCGAAGAAATTGTGTACAAAAAAACCGCTGTCGCTGCAGCGGTTTTTTACTCAGATGTAACCGTATGACGAAGGCGCTACTGCATGACGGCAGATCCGGTTTCGCCAGTATCGCTCGGCGGCGCAGTTAAGGTGGCATTGGAGTCGGGTGCTTCGCTCGGCGCCGGTAAAGACACTGAAGGCAGCGTCTCCTTGCTAGCAGACAGTTTAGACTGCAACAGGCTTATCTGACGCTGCTGACTCATTACCAATGCATTAAGATCGCGGATGTACTTATCTTTATCCTTCAGCACCTCATCTGCCGGCGGCTTGCTGGCTGTGGCCTCCCTGACATTGATAGCACCATCAATGATTAATCTGGCCTGTTCCTGAATGGGTTGATCACGCAAATCTTCCTCTTTCAAAGCTTTGGAGATTCTCAGCAGCTTATTTTCGAAATCCAGAATATAAGACTCGTAATCATCTTTACTTAAATCGCGTAAGCGCTGCACTTCCAGCGAAATATGCTGAGCATGGGCAAGCTCAAACTGTACCGCACTCGCCGCCTGCTGTATGGCATCAAAATCGCGGGGGGTACGCTCAATTAATGCTTTACCGGCTTCGATACGCTGCTCAATCTGTGCGTAGCTGTTTGGCGCATAGTCATTCACATCCTGACGACGCAGTTCAATCATCATGGCTTCCAGCGGCGCAATATAGATTTTTTTGATCGTTTTAACTTCCAGACTATGGCTGCGCGAAAGGAACTCGTCCTGCTCCTCTCTCGCATCACTCAGCTCATCATCTTCTACCAGGGTAAACAAGCTGGCATACAGGCGATGCAAGCGTGTGTACTCGCTTCGGTAGTACTGCCTGGCATCCAGAGAATCCAGATACTGCATCTGGGTTATCGCAGGAGACAGCACATCGTCGGCGACCTTCTGTAGCTGCTTCAATTGATTCAAAGAGACTTCAACCTGATTCAGCTCTAACTGTATCTGCTGTAAATACGTGGTAGAAGAAAATAAAGAGTAACTTTTATACGCCGTCGACGGCGTTGCGGTGATCTCTTGATAAATTTTTTCTGCATTTTCCCAGCTGGTTATCATGAGCTGATAAGCATCCGGTGAATAAATGGCCAGTTCGCTGGTATGTTGCATTGACTGCTGCCAGTGCCGGTAAGCAGACAATACCCGCTGAAATTCTCCCTGTTCAGAGATAGCAGTATCCGACTCACTCATTTCAGGCGTGCTTGAGCAAGCACCCAGTAACACGGCAAAAAACACCATCAGGGCTGAAAGGCCCGTTCTTTTCATAAAAAATTCCGTAATAATTTGATTTTACAGCCAATCCACTCACAATTATGGAAAGCTATGTCTGTAAAGCGGCAGAAGTCCTACCAGTATGAAATGACACTCCCCCAGCATCAGCATGATAAGTACTCGTTTAGGCCACTTTCTTATTAAATTACAAGCAGAAAGTGGCCCTTTATACAAATCGGTAAGGCAAAAATGAGTGAATACTCAAATAGTTTAACTGATGCCTACCTGGTACTAAAGCCTTTACTGGTAAGGAAATCCTTCATAAAGGGCCGGGCTTCTTTGGTTAAAGTCGCGGTAATCTGTTCTGACCAGCTCATATCTTTATTGCCGCCAGTTCGCGACTGGTAATACTGGCGCACTTTTTCGTCATATTCTGCCAGCTGATGGCGATCCAGCTCCTGCTGATAGCTGTTTTGATGAATGACCAACGACTGCGGCAGACGCGGCTTAGATTCAGGATTTTGATCCGGATAGCCCAGGCACAGTCCAAAAACGGGCATGACTTGCTTAGGCATATCAAGCAATGCAGCCACCTCTGCCGGATTATTTCTGATCCCGCCAATATAGACCCCACCCAAACCCAAAGATTCAGCCGCTAACAAACAATTTTGTGCCATGAGCGCAGCATCGACGGCACCAATCAGCGTCTGCTCAGTAAAACCAAGCTGTGCTTCAGGATGAATTTGCAAATGGCGGTGGAAATCCACACAGAACACTAAAAATTCTGCCGCTGAAGCAACATAGGGCTGATCACCGGCCAGATGGGCCATCTGAGTGCGTTTGTCTGTATCAACCACCCGTATCACGCTCACGCATTGGATGAAACTGGAAGACGAGGCTGCAATTGCGCAGTCAAGCAGGGTCGAAAGTACATCCGCCTGAATAGGTTCAGAGGTAAAACGTCGTATAGAACGGTGTGCCAGTATCGTATCAATTGTCTGATTCATTATTCTCTTCATCCTACGGTTCAGCTTGAAAACACCATCATTTGCTTGCCAATAACAAAGATTATCTGGGGCAATTTATGCACTCTATCATAAACAACCAGATGATCTAGATTGCACACTCTGACTGGCCGGTAAGCATGCAAGTGGAGTAATTCATTGATAAATAATGTTTCGCTTTCATCAAAGTGACTTTTGAACAACATTTTTTTGTCATATTCACCTTCTATCCTGCAGCCCATCAAAACAGCAATGAAGCACTTGATACCTACCTAGGGGAAAAAGAAATGAAAAAAACTGTTTTAGCATCGGCATTGATTACTGCTTTTGTTTCTGGCTCAGCTGCTGCTGCAAACGTTTATGACAAGGATGGGGCAACCGTTGATTTGTATGGCCGTGCAGTAGGTATGTACTACAGCTCGGATGACAACAGCGAAAAAGGCGATCAAAGCTATTTCCGCTTTGGTGCCAAAGCGAAGTCTGAAATTAACAGCAACCTTTACGGTGTCGGCCTGTACGAAACTGAAGTGAACGCCTCTTCTAAAGACGAAGGTCTTGAAACACGTAAAGCTTATGCCGGTCTGGGCGGTAACTTCGGTGAAGCCACCTACGGTCGTCAGGAAGGGTCGTTTACCCTGATTTCTGATTACACCGATACCCTGGAAGAATTCGGTGCAGATGCAAGTGGTACAGGTACCGACCGTTTCGGTACAGGTAAGACCAGCTCAGTGCTGAAATATGCTGGCGAATTCAGCGGCCTGACTGTTGAAGCAAGCTACCAGCTGGACAACAACGCCGTTCAGCAAGTAAATGGCGACACATCAACCTCTTACGGTGTTGCTGCCTCTTACGCACTGCCTGTGGGCGTGAAATTTGGTGCCGGTTATAACTCAGGTGAAGGCCTGGATGGCACTGATGATGCAGAAGTGACTGCACTGTCTGTTGCGTACGACGCCAACAACATCTATGCCGCACTGCTGTATAGCATGGGTGAAAACTGGAAAGACAAGTCAGGCGCAGAAACCGGTACTGACTACGACGGCTACGAAGCCGTAGTGGGCTACAACTTTGGTAATGGCTTCTCTGCTCAGGCTGTCTACAACTATCTGGAAGCCGATACAGGCACCACGTCAGATGTTGAGGACTATTTTGTGCTTGGCGCCTACTACAAGTTCAACAAAAACCTGCGTACCTACGCAGAGTACAAAGCCGATCAAATCGACGGTAACGAAGACGTTCTGGCGATGGCTATTCGCTACGACTTCTAACTTCTTGCTCCACTGCCGCCCAAAGCCAGGTCTGTCCAGCCTGGCTTTTTTCATTGCCGCTACCTCAGACATAACAGGTTTACCGCTGATGTAAATAACGCTAACCATCGAAATTTTCTATTGATGCTACTGATAATTCCGACTTTCACCGCCGACAGACTCACGTTATAGTAGCCCCACAAGACAAAGGAGAAGCTCTATGTTCGTAGTAATTTTTGGTCGCCCTGGCTGCCCTTTCTGTGTTCGTGCAAAAGACTTGGCTGACAAGCTGAAAGAAGAACGTGATGATTTCAACTATCGTTACGTAGATATTCACGCAGAAGGCATTTCCAAGGCTGACCTGGAAAAAACCGTGGGTAAGCCCGTTGAAACGGTGCCACAAATCTTCGTTGATCAACAGCATATCGGTGGCTGCACAGAATTCGAAGCGTACGCAAAAGACAACCTTGGACTGTTTCAATAATCACAGTTCAATTGCGCAAATGTGACTCGTTGACAAAAAGGCTGTTTAATCAGCCTTTTTTTGTGTCGCGCACCTCGAATATCGGTATCGTATAGCAGTAGTTTAAGATAAAATTCCGAACCATATCTTTAGTATATTGCGCTGACTTCGGAAAAATTTGTTGTGAACATCGACATTGCTGACCTGCTTCGCCAGAATGATATTCTGCTCCTCTTTGTAGTTCTCGCTGTGGGTCTTACTGTCGGAAAACTTCGTATCGCCAAGTTGCAGATTGGTAATTCCATTGGCGTACTCCTGACTGCGCTCCTCTTCGGTAACGCCGGTTTTACCTTTGATGCTGAAGCCCTCAATATTGGCTTCATGCTATTCATCTTCTGTGTGGGTATTCAGGCCGGGCCAAACTTCTTCGGTATTTTTTTCCGGGACGGTAAACATTATTTACTGCTGGCTTTAGTGGTGCTCTTATCAGCCATCACGATCACACTGACTATGTCACATTACCTGAATCTGGATCTGGGTCTGGCGACCGGCCTCATGGCGGGCTCTCTTACTGCTACGCCGGTTCTGGTCGGTGCCAAAGATGCATTAAGTGGCGGCTTATCGAATCTGTCTGATCCCATGATTGTTCAAGACCTGATTGACAGCCTGAGTGTCGGATACGCCATGTCTTACCTGATTGGCCTGATCAGCCTGATACTGCTGGCCAAGCTGATGCCCAAGCTGCAAAAGCAAGATCTGGCTGAATCCTCGCAACAGATTGCGAAAGAGCGTGGAATAGGTGGCGCCTCACAACGCAAAGTCTACTTACCTATCATACGTGCGTACCGTGTCGGACCTGAACTGATTGACTGGATCGATGGCCGTAACCTGCGTGAACTGGGCATCTATCGCCAGACGGGCTGCTACATTGAGCGTATCCGGCGCCATGGTATTCTTGCCAACCCGGATGGTGATGCCATCCTGCAGGAAGGCGACGAGATTGCCTTAGTGGGTTACCCCGACAGCCACGCACGACTGGATCCCAGCTTCCGCAACGGAAAAGAAGTGTTTGACCGTGATTTGCTCGATCTGCGCATTGTTGAAGAAGAGATCGTGGTCAAGAACGACAATATTGCCGGTAAGCGCTTATCAGAGCTGAATCTGGCCGAATATGGCTGCTTCCTCAACCGTGTGGTACGCGCTCAGATTGAAATGCCGATGGACCACAGTACCCTGCTCAATAAAGGTGACATCCTCCAGGTCAGCGGTGAGAAAAGCCGGGTGCTGGGGCTGGCCGAGCGCATTGGCTTTATCTCTATCCACAGTCAGATTGCTGATCTTCTGGCCTTTTGCTGCTTCTTTATTATGGGGCTGCTTTTCGGTTCCATTACCATGACCTTCGGCCAGATTACCTTTGGTCTGGGTAATGCCGCAGGTCTGTTGCTCGCCGGGATCTCTCTGGGTTTCCTGCGAGCCAATCACCCGACGTTCGGCTATGTTCCGCAGGGCGCACTCAATATGGCCAAAGATCTCGGTTTGATGGTGTTCATGGTTGGTATTGGCCTGAGTGCCGGTTCTAACCTGTTTGAATCGATTACGCAAATTGGTCCGAGCGTATTTTTAGTCAGCATGATGGTGAGCGTGATTCCCGTGATGCTTGCCTACCTTTTCGGCGCGTATGTACTGGATATGAACCGTGCACTGCTGTTTGGTGCCATTATCGGCGCCCGTACCTGCGCCCCGGCGATGGACATGATCAATGAGCATGCCCGCAGTACTATTCCTGCTCTGGGTTATGCAGGCACCTACGCCATAGCTAACGTTCTGCTCACAATAGCAGGTACGCTGATTATTATTCTCAGCTAGCACCTCCCCACACGGCTGACACTGGCATTTGGCAGAGTCAGCCGTTATTCAGATGATAGGTGGTATAATCTCTCACAATTAACCGGTGAAAATTGTACCCGCCAGCCCCCTTTGCTATAAAGCGTGCTTTCTGGTATTCGCAACTCTATTCCACAGTTTCAGGTAACTTTATTATGATGCGCATCCTGATAGTCGAAGACGATCCGATCCTGTGCCACCATCTGAAAACTCAGCTCAGTGAGCTGGGCAATCAAGTTCAGTGTGCCAATACGGCCGAAGAAGGCCTGTTCTATGCTGATAACTACCCCAATGATGTCGCTATCGTCGATATAGGTCTGCCCGACCGTGACGGTATCACTCTGATTCGTGAAATCCGTGATAAAGGCTTACGACTGCCAATCCTGATTCTGACAGCACGTTCTAACTGGCAGGATAAAGTCACGGGACTGGAAGCTGGTGCCGATGATTATCTGGTGAAACCTTTCCAGAGAGAAGAGCTGGTGGCCCGGCTGAGTGCGTTGGTTCGCCGTAGTGCAGGGTTTATAAAGCCCGAGATGATCGCCGGAGAAATCCGTGTCGACCTGCTGGCGAAACAGGTTTTTGTCAGTGAAAACCTGCTCGACCTCACCGCTTTTGAGTACGAACTGCTGGAATACCTGATGCGCCACAGCCGCCAGGTGGTCTCCAAGCAGCGACTGCTGGACGTGTTGTATGAAGATCAGGAAGGCGATCCTAATACCATCGAGGTCATGATCAGCCGTCTGCGCAAAAAAATCAGCCAGACCGGACAGGATAACCCCATTTCGACCATTCGCGGTCAGGGATACATCTTTGAGCTTACCGCGCAATGAATCTGGCTATTCTCCCGCGTTTGCGCCATCGGGTAATGATCACATCCATTGCGATCATTGCCCTGATTACCTCGGCCCTGGCCTGGGTGATCAATGAACTCTACAGCCAGAGTTACATGGCTGCCTATTCCACGGATCTTGTTGCACAAATGCCGTTAGTCGTTGCCCAGCTTAACCGGGCAGGATTAATCAAAGACGTTGATAAATGGATTGACTCCTTGGATCCATCCGCGACGGATTACATGTCGGTCCTTTGTGATCGCAATGATAATACGATGTGGTTATCAGATGAGGCAAAAGCCGCGGGGCTGACCAGTATTTGCAGCAGCCTGCCGGATGCAATGCAAACCCCCACCCTGGTCAAGGCTGATAACACAAAGAGCTATATCGCTTACGATATCAGCCGTGACCGCGAGAATGGCAATGCTTACCAGCTGGTTGTCCTGCGCTCAGGTACGGCCTATGAACAGTCCCTGAGCCGGCTTCACAACCGAACCGCCCTCTATCTCGGCTTGTTTGTATTGATCGCCGTTGCCTTTCTCATCGCCGCATTTCACTGGAGCTTTCAGCCGTTGCGAAAACTGGCCACTCAGCTCAATCAGGTCACGGACGCCAAACGCGAGCAGCTGGACAGTGATTTTCCTACTGAGTTGCAGGACGTGACACAGTCACTTAATCGTCTCATCCGGATCAGTAACGACAAGACCGCCCGCTACCGCCACGCGATGGACGATCTGGCACACAGCCTGAAAACCCGTCTGGCCGCCGCCAATGCCTTGCTGGATGATCATTCCCTGCCCCGCTGCGATCTCAATCAGCGCATGCTGGAACAAATCAGTCAGATGGACGATCTGGTTCAGTATCAGTTAAAACGTGCTTTAATGGGACAACAAGGTCTGCAGAAAGATAAGACCCTGCTCAACCCAGTCGTGGAAAGCTTTGAGCGGATGCTGAAGAAGATTTACAGCACCAAACAGGTCACACTGAAACGCCAGTACAGCACGGGCTTGTGCCTCCCTCTGAACCGCACCGATTTGATGGAACTGCTGGGAAATCTGCTGGAAAACGCCTTCAGGTTCTGTATCAGTGAGATTCGCCTCAGCGCCGCGCAACAGCAGGGAAAATTGATTATCCGTATTGAGGATGACGGTCCCGGTGTCAGCGATGATATGCGGGAAGCCATTTTCCAACGGGGGATCCGGGCTGATCAGCGCAATCCGGGACAAGGAATTGGCCTGTCTGTGTGCCACGATATTGTTTCCTGTTACGGCGGTCGTATTTACGTGGAAAAAGCCAGCATTGAAGGGGCAGCCTTCGTGATTGAGCTACCAGATGACAAGAGCAGTTAACGCCCTTTAATTCATGCGCCGTTTATACGCTGTTTTCGCTGCGCGGAAATCTCAGCCATAAAAAACCGCCAACATCGGCGGTTTTTTATCACAGCTTTTTTGTAATCACCATAAAGTGATCAGACATCCTGAACGTCGAACTCGACCACAGGATTGACTTCTGCATCATAGTCTACGCCATTCAGACCAAAGCCAAACAATTTCATGAACTCGTCTTTGTACATCTGATAATCTGTCACCTCAAACAAATTCTCATTTGTCACCTGTGGCCACAGCGTTGTGCAGTGCTCCTGGATATCTTCACGCAATTCCCAGTCATCCAAACGCAGGCGGTTGTCGCTGTCCAGCTCAGTGGCTGAACCATCGGCTTTATACAGGCGTTGTGAGAACATACGGAAGATTTGCTCCATACAGCCCTCGTGAACACCTTCTTCGCGCATTTTCTTGAAGACCATTGCAATATACAGTGGCATTACAGGAATCGCCGCACTGGCCTGAGTCACAACACTCTTAAGTACAGCAACGTTTGCCGTACCTTTAATAGCAGCCAGTTTACTGCTCAGCTCACTGGCAGCACGGTCCAGATCCATCTTGGCTTTACCCAGTGCACCATGCCAGTAGATTGGCCAGGTGATTTCAGTACCAATGTAGCTGTATGCAACCGTCTTACAACCTTCAGCCAGCACGCCGGCATCAGCCAGAGCATTGATCCACAGTTCCCAGTCCTGGCCGCCCATGACTTTCACTGTATCTTCAATTTCCTGCTCGCTGGCAGGCTCAATGCTCGCTTCAATCAGGACATCTTTGTTGGTATCAACTGCTGTCGCTGTGTAGGTCTCGCCCATTGGTTTAAGGCTGGAGCGAATCAGCTCGCCTGAATCCGGCATTTTACGCACTGGGGAAGCCAGTGAGTAGACCACCATGTCAATCTGACCCAGATCTTCTTTGATCAGCTCAATCACTTTCTGCTTCATTTCATGCGAGAAAGCATCACCGTTAAGGCTCTTGGAGTACAGACCTTCTGCTTTGGCGAATTTGTCAAACGCTGCAGAGTTATACCAGCCCGCTGAACCCGGCTTTTTCTCTGTACCTTGCTTTTCCAGGAACACGCCGATAGTCGCAGCGCCGGAGCCAAATGCTGCCGCGATACGAGAAGCCAGACCGTAGCCAGTGGAAGAGCCAACCACCAATACACGCTTAGGGCCATTTTCCAGCTTAGGCTGAGACTGGGTGTATTCGATTTGCTCTTTGACGTTTGCTTCACAACCCACTGGGTGAGTCGTTGTACAAATGAATCCACGAATTTTTGGTTTGATGATCATTTCGTTTTCTTCCTTTGTTCTGTTGCCCGTAGGATAAAAGGTTAGTCACTAATTCGCATCAGTTTTATGTTCGAAACCGCTAAAATCGACCAGTGGTTGGAGGTGTTAAGGCAGATTTTTTGATATTGAGCCATGAGTTGCTGAAGAAAACAGCACCCACAGACAATAAGGATACGTCTTAAAAGCCCAGGCCTCTTCAGGATAGCTGAGCCAGTGAAAAAAATGCCGCGCAAATGCGCGGCATATTTAACCACCAGGTTTATTCTTCATTAAGCAATATCATTGCTTATCAGGCGGCTTTCCCTGGCTGTAAGGCGCCCTTTTTAAACGCTTCGGGTGCGAAGCTGTCCACTTGTATCGCACGCGATCTCAACTGGTCAGCATTATGCACTTTCTCAACCTCAGCTTCTGTGATTACCCCCGCATCCAGGGCAATCTTCAGTTTTTCAGCTAATGGTGCCTTACGAGGCACAGTGCCGGCTTTCACCGCTTTCGCCAGTTTACGCTCAATATCGCGCACACCGTACATGGCAACGAAAGCACGCTCCATGATAGCCACAGGATCATTGTCTTTCTCACCGATATAGCAGTTGGTGGTCAGTCGGTCACGCGCGACCCCTGGAGTCATCAGCAATTTGGAAATCGCCAGTTTCAGCTCATCCTTTGGCGCTTCATAGTGAATTCCCAGCGGGAAGGTCAGTGTGCGCAGTACCCGTCCAACCCCTTTGCGCGGGAAGTTATTGAAGACTTCATCAAACGCAACACCGCACTTGTTCAGACAGTGCTGTAACGCGTAATGAACCAAAGGCAGATCTTCTTGCTGACGCCCTTCCATTTCATAACGCTTCAGCACAGCCGATGCCAGATACAGGTGGCTTAACACATCACCCAGACGGGCAGACACCATTTCACGGCGTTTCAGTTCCCCGCCCAGTGACAACATAGAGAAATCTGCCGCTACAGCCAGAGCACGGCTCATGCGGGACAAGTGACGATAGTAATACGCCGTTTCACCCGATACCGGTGTCCGGTTGAGTTTGGAGCCGGTGAAGGCATTGAGCAAGGCTTTGCTGACATTCCCCACCGCAAAACCAATGTGTTTGAACAGCAGTTGATCGAAGTCTTTCGCTGCCTGGTCTGCATCCGGATTCGCAGCGGCTTCCATTTCTTTCAGTACATAAGGGTGGCAACGGGTCGCCCCCTGACCAAAGATCATCAGGTTACGGGTCAGAATGTTTGCCCCTTCAACGGTGATCGCCACAGGCATACCAATATACTGATTTGCCAGATAATTCATCGGCCCGGACTGAATTCCCCGCCCGGCGTGAATATCCATGGCGTCGTTCAGGATAGTACGGGCAATTTCCGTCATGTGGTACTTGGCAATTGCCGTCACTATGCCCGGTTTTTCTTTCATATCCAGAGAAGTGGTCGTCAGCGTACGGGCCGCTTCCAGCATATAAGTCATGCCGCCAATACGTCCCAGGGCTTCGGCAACACCTTCAAAATGACCAATCGACATACCAAACTGCTTACGCACATAAGAATAGGCCCCGGTGCTGCGAGATGTCAGGTGGCCAATGGCCGTCCCCAACGCTGGCAGTGAGATACCACGGCCAGCTGACAGACATTCCACCAGCATACGCCAGCCACGCCCAGCATAGTCTTGACCGCCGATCACCCACTCCATAGGAATAAACACATCCTGACCACGGGTTGGACCATTCATGAAGGCACCACCCAGCGGGTCATGACGCTCACCAATTTCCACACCATCATGGCTGGTTGGAATCAGGGCACAGGTAATGCCGATATCTTTCTGATCACCAATCAGACCTTGCGGATCACGCAGTTTAAAGGCCAGTCCCAGCACAGTGGCAACAGGTGCCAGGGTAATATATCGCTTGTTCCAGCTTACGCGGATACCCAGTACTTCCTTACCTTCATGCTCGCCATAACAAACTTCACCCATATCCGGGATACCGCCGGCATCAGAGCCCGCCTCCGGGCCGGTCAGTGCAAAACACGGGATATCTGTCCCGTCAGCCAGGCGCGGTAACCAGTAATTCTTCTGTTCTTCTGTACCATAGTGACTCAGTAGCTCACCCGGACCCAAAGAATTAGGTACCATGACAGACACGGCGGCGCTTTGGCTTCGGGTTGCAATACGCGTCACAATGGTCGAGTTGGCATGCGCAGAGAACTCGCGACCGCCATACTCTTTGCCAATGATCAATGAGAAGAATTTTTCTTTTCGCAGGTACTCCCACACCTCAGAAGGCAAATCACGATCTTCACGAACAATCTGATTGTCATCCAGCATTTTCAGCAGAGTTTCAAGCTCATTGTCAATAAAAGACTGTTCGTCGTCACTCAGCTTAGGCTTGGGATAATTCAGCAGGGTATTCCAGTCCGGCTTACCGGCGAAAAGCTGACCGTCCCACCAGACACTGCCTGCTTCCATGGCTTCCCGTTCGGTATCAGACAGTGGCGGTAACACTTTCTTAAATACCTTGAAAGCAGGATCACTGATGTAGCGTTGTCTCAGACTTTTATTACTCATGGGTCACGTCCTTTTGTCTTTCTGCCACGTCTTGGCGAGAGTTAACTGTTATATTTTTTTTGCAGGGTTCAGTAAGAGTTCTCTGTCGCAGCTGATACTGGTGCAGGCATCTCTATCGGCGCGGCAACACCCGCAGCAAGATACGGCACCATGCGATCAATCAGATCGGCGGTCGACACAGTACATTTGAAATCATTTTCAGCAATTTCGCGCAGTGCGGTACTGGATGCCATCGTAAAAACGGACGCCCCTAAGGTAAAATGCAAGCGCCAGAACAGGGTTTCCGGATCTAATGACGGATTGGCGCGGCAAACCGCTTTCGTGAACAGGTTTAGCACCGGGTTATAACGCGTTACGATAAACCAGCGTAAGTGGCCCTGAACATCGGTATAACCGCGACCAATCAGGGACATGAAAATAGTGGCACCGCCAGAACGGAAATTGCCGAGCTTCAGCAAAGGTTGCTTGGTACAGCGGAAGACATCTTCCATGCTGAAATCATCTCGGGTCAGCAGCACTTCCAGCTCCTGCTTAAGCGCTGGCATGAATTCTTCCAGGTAGCGGCTCAGCACTGCCCGGATAAGCGTTTTCTTATCACCGTAGTGATAGTTAACAGAGGCCAGGTTGACTCCCGCTTTGCTGGTTATTGTTCGCAGCGACGTTTCTTTGAAGCCATGCTCTGCAAACAAGAGTTCAGCGGCGTCCAGAATGCGGCTTTTTGTATCAGCTTTGACTACCATATTAAGTCACCCGTATTAAACACATGTTTAAACTCTACACCTTGCTAACAGATTTAACAAGCGATGAACAGTATTGAAACGGAGAAGAAAAGAAAAAAATTTAAATAATGCGAAGTACGGTGGGAACCAAGGCTGAATACCGGAGTCATACATAGTGCCACTGCTTTTTCTTAGAAGATTTTCTTCAAAGCCCGTTTTCGTCTGGAAACGGGTTTCTTTCATTTTCACCCTATGACAAACAACCTTAGCCTGAACGTTTCAGCAAGTGCGCGGTTGTTTAAAAAACGGTTTATTTTGTCTTATAGATATCAATTGGTTAGAAAATATTTCAAAAAAAGCGGTGTGACATCGGAACTAAGCGATGAGCGCTCGGTCATAACTAGTGACATTAAGATTAACGAAGTGATTGATAACCGGCCGCCAATGAATGGTTCACTGAACAGCTTTAATCGACAATGCCACTGCTGCTAAACTCCTAATTGTGTTAAGGATAAATTCCTCCCGCTGACTTTTCAGCGGGATTTTTTTTATCTGGCACTCGCAACACCGAGCCTACATGGTGAAGCGCTTGACCCCTCCTCAGAGCTCAGGAGCCAGAGTCATTATATCCTCATAACGCCAGTTCAAACCCAGAGCCTCAACGGTTGCGGATGCATTTATCCACTTCCCCTGCTCGCCACCAGGCTGAAACTCAGGCTGGGCTAATCCTGCCAAACGGGCCATTTCCCGATAATATATTTCCCTGCCGGGGTGCTGTGGCACAGACAAATGCAAAGTCGTCATTGTCGGCCAGCATTCTAAGATTGCTATAACGGCTGATATCACATCATCCAGATGCACCAGGTTGACTGGCGCCCCGCCATTGGCAATGCCTTGTCGTCCGGCCAGAAACTTCACAGGATGCCGTTGAGGGCCAATCAGGCCGGCTAAACGCAACACCACAAGATCATCACCCCATGACTGACGGAGTTGCTGTTCCAGATCAGCATGTACCCTGCCAGATTCTGTCGAAGGAGCAGGCTCGGTTAATTCAGTAACTTCTTCTTCGGCATCCCCGTAAACCGAGGTAGTGCTGATAAAAATCAACCTATGACAACCGGCCGCTTTCGCTGCCTCAGATAACGACAGGATTTTTGTGCTGTATTCATCTGCTGACGTTGTCTGTCTCCCGGGCGGTACATTCAGCACCATGACATCTGCCGCTAAAAATGCGTTCAGCGTCGGCGAGTGCGCCTCGAGCAGTAGCGGCAAACGAACCACAACACCTTTGATACCCTGGCGCTCCAATACTTCAGCGCCCTCTTGAGTCTGCTTTGAACCGAATGTTTCATAACCGGAATGATGCAGGCGCTTGGCCAAAGGCAAACCTAACCAACCGCAGCCACAGACACTGACACGCTTTGCTTTTTCCATCATTACTTCCTTTGAAATTTATTCATTGTCTTTTTGTTGTACATTTAATTCAAACTGTAAATTAATTCCGGGCATTGAAAATAAATAACACAAAGCAGCTTAATACTCGGCATTTCATTGGTTTTTCCCCGTTAAAATCATTTCAAAACTGAAAGGGAAAGTAGATCGTGATCAAACTATAATAAAAAGGAAAAGTGATTTTCAGAGATTTGCTAGGAGGCCAGAAAAGAAAAGTAGTATAGTTTCATCATATTTGGCAGCGTCCCAACGAACTCGCCTATTTTGAAATTCAGCAACGAATCGCGGTTATCGTATGAATACCCTTGAAAAAATCCAAAACAATTTAGAAAACTTTAGTAAGTCAGAGCGTAAGGTTGCTGAAGTTATCATCGCTTCCCCGCAAACCGCCATTCACTCAAGCATTGCGACGCTGGCCAAAATGGCCGATGTCAGCGAGCCAACGGTCAACCGTTTCTGCCGTCGCCTTGATACCAAAGGTTTCCCGGATTTTAAACTCCATCTTGCTCAAAGCCTGGCGAACGGTACTCCCTATGTAAACCGTAACGTTGAAGAAGACGACAGCGCAGAAGCTTACACAGCCAAAATCTTCGAGTCCACCATGGCTTGTCTGGATGTTGCTAAGAGCAGTCTCGATCCGATGCAAGTTAACAGAGCAGTAGACTTGCTGACTCAGGCAAAACGCATTTCATTCTTTGGCTTGGGCGCATCAGCCTCGGTGGCCCATGATGCCATGAATAAGTTCTTCCGCTTCAACATCCCTATTGTCTGTTTTGATGACGTTGTGATGCAGCGTATGAGTGTGATTAACTGCACTGACAATGATGTTGTGGTACTGATCTCTCACACTGGCCGTACCAAGAATCTGGTAGAAATTGCTGAGATGGCACGTGAAAACGGTGCGACTGTTATTGGTATTACCGCCAAAGACTCGCCGCTGGATCGCGAATGCTCACTGTCTATCTGCCTCGATGTTCCAGAAGATACTGACATCTACATGCCTATGGCCAGCCGTGTGGTACAGATGACGGTCATTGATGTGCTCGCAACCGGCTTTACCTTGCGCCGTGGCCCGGGTTTCAGAGAGAACCTGAAACGCGTAAAAGAGACCATCAAAGATTCACGCATTGCAAAAGAAGGGTTATTTTAAACTCAACGACCTGTTTATGATTCTCAGGTTGGAAAAACATCAAAGCATGGTGATATAGCCATGCTTTTTTATACCCTCAGTATTCCCTCTGCGTTTAAAACGGACAATAATACCCGCTTAGCTGAGAATGAAAACGACCAACACGGACGACAAAGTCGTCAATTCATTGTCCTATGTCGCCTTTTTACTACAAGCGCCTGTAATATAATTACAGATAATGCTAACACTATATACCCAAGTTATAACCCATCTCATCGTATCCTTTCGACTATATGGAGAGCTTCATGTCTCAAAGGTTAAGACGTACCAAAATCGTAACTACACTCGGCCCTGCTACCGATCGCGACAACAACCTCGAAGCCATTATTGCGGCCGGCGCCAACGTGGTACGCATGAACTTTTCGCACGGCAGCCCTGACGATCACATTCAACGCACTAAACAAGTCCGTGAAATCGCTGCTAAGCTTGGCCGCCACGTCGCTATACTTGGCGATCTGCAAGGCCCGAAAATCCGAATTTCTACCTTCAAAGACAGCAAAATCAAGCTGGCTATCGGTGACACGTTCACCCTCGACAGCGATTTACCTAAAGGTGAAGGTAATCAGCAAGCGGTTGGTCTGGATTATAAAGAGCTGCCAAAAGATGTCAGCCCTGGCGACTTACTGCTGCTTGATGATGGCCGTGTACAGCTTGAAGTCACGCATGTTGAAGGTAACAAAGTACACACAAAAGTGACTGTTGGTGGCCCTTTATCCAATAACAAAGGCATCAACAAGAAAGGGGGTGGCCTGTCCGCCGAAGCCCTGACTGAAAAAGATAAAGCCGATATCATCACGGCAGCGGCCATGAATGTGGATTATCTGGCGGTTTCGTTCCCCCGCAACGGCGAAGACATGCACTATGCGCGCCGTCTGGCAACCGATGCTGGCCTGAATGCCCGTCTGGTGGCGAAAGTAGAGCGTGCTGAAGCGGTTGCCAGCGAAGAAGCCATGGACGATATTATCATGGCCTCAGACGCTGTGATGGTTGCCCGTGGTGATCTGGGTGTGGAAATTGGTGACCCGGAACTGATCGGCGTGCAAAAGAAGCTGATCCGCCGCGCTCGCAGCCTGAACCGTACTGTCATTACTGCCACTCAGATGATGGAATCCATGATCACCAGCCCGATGCCAACCCGTGCTGAGGTGATGGACGTGGCTAACGCCGTACTCGACGGTACGGATGCGGTAATGTTATCGGCTGAAACCGCTGCAGGTGATTATCCGGTTGAGACAGTCAAAGCCATGGCCAGCGTGTGTCTGGGTGCCGAGAAAGAGCACAGTGTGAACGTGTCTTCTCACCGCATGGACCGCACCTTTGATACCCCGGAAGAAACCATTGCGATGTCAACCATGTATGCCGCCAACCACATGGTCGGTGTCACTGCCATGATCACCCTGACCGAATCCGGTCGTACACCGCTGATGATGTCGCGTATTTCATCCGGCCTGCCAATCTTTGCGTTGTCGCGCAATGAGCAGACACTCAATCGCGCCGCACTGTATCGTGGTGTCACACCTGTCTTTTTCGACCGTGCCGGTGACGCGGGTCTGGATGTTGCCAAACATGCCATTCACGATCTGAAAGAGCTGAATCTGCTGAAAACAGGCGATCTGGTGATTATCACTCAAGGTGACATCATGGACACGGTCGGCAGTACCAACAACATGCGTATCCTGACTGTCGACTGATAAGTCAGAGCAACACGCTGAAACGAAAAAAGCTTGCGGTACTGAGCATACAGTAAACGCAAGCTTTTTTATTTCCGTTTTACCGGCCCACAGTTAATGCGCCCTGTAAACCGTTACTGCGAAGGTTGCGACCAGTCCGGGTTAATACGGGCCGTCAGTATATGATCTTCCCAGCGCCCATTGATTAACAAGTATTCACGAGCCACACCTTCCTGCTCGAAACCCGCCGATTTCAGTACTGCCGCACTGCGCTTATTGCGCGGTATATAAGCCGCCATCACCCGATGAAACTGCTGCACGTCAAACATCCAGCGTATAGCAGCATTCAACGCCCGCCGCATAATACCCTTACCCTGACATTTTTCATCCAGTGAATAACCGACATGGCAGGCGTAAAAAGGGTGGCGCACCAGGTTACTGAAATTAATGACACCGCAGACTTCTTCTGAGCCTTCCATGAAGATAACAAAATAATACGCCAACTGGTGTTTATGAAGTTCTGCCAGTTGTGTCAGACGGCGTTCCCAGCCTTCCACAGTAAAGAAAGCCGGATCCCGAAGCGGTTCCCAAGGCTGGAGAAACTGTTTGTTACGCTGATAATATGACGCTATCTGACGCGCATCTTTATTTGTCACCAGACGCACTGTCAGTTCATCAACTTTTAAGGTTGATGAACGCTGCATGATTGAATGAAACAAGCTGACCTCTGCATACTATACTTTCACTTTAACGCTACCGGCATTTGAGGCGTTCCCCTGTGCCTGGCTGAAGGTAGCCGTTAAGACTCTCTGACCGGTGAAGGCAATTATGTACTACGACCTGATCAACACTGAGCTTGGTCTGATTTATCTGCAGGCCGACGACCAGGGGCTGAAACTGATCACCATTGCCAGTGACGGCTATCAGCCTCCCCCCTGCTGGGTTCATCACCCTAAAAAATTACAAGAGTACACCCTTCAGCTCAAACAATACCTGGAAGGACAGCGTCAGCAATTTTCATTGCGTTTAGCGCCCGATGGCACAGCTTTTCAGCATCAGGTCTGGCAGGCTATCCAGGCCATTCCCTATGGCGAAACACGCACCAGTCAGGAACTGGCTGCCCAGCTCGGTAATAAACAAGCTCATCAGGCGGTGGCACTGGCTAAAAATGTGAATCCCATCCCTATACTCATACCCTGTCACCGCGTGATCTGCCAGAATCCGAGAATCAGTTGCCGTTTTGGGCTGGATTTGATCAACCTTTTACGGGCCCTTGAAAATGGCCACATCCAGTCCAAAATCAGGCCACTTTAGCTGAGTGGCCTTCCGGGTGATTGACGTAGCACAGCAAGCAGGTTACGGCTTACTGATGCCATATTCCCGTAATTTATTCGCTACTGCGGTGTGAGACACCCCTAATCGTTTTGCCAATTTACGCGTAGAAGGGTAACTCCGGTACAGGTTTGTCAGGATGCCGGTTTCATAGCGCTTCATGATGTCATCCAACGAGCCATCGAGTGTCTCTTCGTTGATCACGCTGGCCGATTCATTCTCTGGCAGCTGAATATCATCGACCGTCATTTCGGCGCTTTCAAGCTGCGTCATGGCCCGGAACAGAACATTGCGCAGCTGGCGGATATTGCCCGGCCACGCATACTGGCTCAGCATCTGGGACAGTTTATCTGACATCACAGGTTTCGCCTGCTGCAGCTCCTGGGCAAACTGAGACACAAAAAGTTCAGCCAGGGGCACTATATCTGCCGCACGTTCCCGCAACGGCGGAACCACCAGAGATAACACATTCAGGCGGTAGTACAAATCTTCGCGGAATTGCCCCGCGGCAACCAGATCCGGCAATCGTTTCTGTGTGGAGCAAATAACCCGGACATCGACCCGCACTTCTTTCTCTTCGCCGACCCGGCGGAAAGTGCCATCCTGCAGGAAGCGTAACAGTTTCACCTGCAAATGAGAGGACATCTCACCAATCTCATACAGGAACACCGTACCGCCGCTGGCCTGTTCGAAAATGCCTTTCTTACCGGATTCACCACCGGTACCGGCCACCCCGAACAACTCGGTTTCGGCGGCGTTATCCGGCATAGACACGCAATTGACCAGCAGGAATGGTTTTTCCCGCCGCAGTGAACGCTGGTGACAGGCTCTGGCCAGCATTTCTTTACCCGTCCCGGTTTCACCCTGAATCAGCAAAGGTGCATCGAGCAGGGCCAGTTTTTTCGCCTGTGCAATCAAATGCCGGAAACGGGAAGATTGCCCGACCAGATGCTCAAAACCATTGTCACCGCTGATCTTGCGCATCGCCAGCGGCATTTTGGCCTCAGACAGGGACTTCAGTAAAATCACTGCACTGGCCAGCACTTCATTATCAGATTCATCGGCCACGTAGACCGGCATGACTTCCATCAGATAATCCAGGCCGGACAACACCACCATTTCGCTGTAATGCTTGGCGCTGTCTTTCTCCAGCCAGCGATGGAAATTGAAACCCAGCACACTGTGGACGGTTTCTCCCAACACAGCTTCGCGGGTTTTGCCTAATAACTGCTCTGCCGGCTGATTAGCCAGATCAATTTTTCCCTGCAGATTGACAGAGAAAAAGGGATCCGGCAGTGCTTCCAGCAAGGCTTTCAATTCTTTGTGTTCACGCTCGCTCGGCATGAACTGTATTTTACGCACATCCGTGACTCCGTCTAACTGACGGATTTGAAACATTAACTGACGAAACTCTTCAAATTCGATTTCCGGACAATTGAGATAAATAATACCGCTGCGGTCGATTTCGATTCCCCGCAGATCCAGTTCCCGGCTCGCCAGAATATCCAGCAGTTCACGGGTCATCCCAAGCCGATCGACACAAAAGACTTGTAGTCTCATAGTGGTTGCCTTTTCGCTCCAGACAAAACTGTCAACAATTCGTGACACGAAAAGAAGTGTGCGCGGAAGTCGGTGTGTCGTCAAGACGGCAATGCCCGAAGGTGAGAGCTATATCGTGATGAAATGGCAGCAGAAAATACTTTTTGTTTCTAAACGCCGTTAATCGGATAAAAAACGACCAGTATGTTACGGCTGGTCGTTGTAATTCAGGGCATCAGTCTGCCGGTTTTTCTGCTTTATCCCCGCCCAGTCGGCTGAGTAAGTCACGACGAATATCACTCAATGCCGGGGCTTGTTCCGGTTGCCAGGGTAACGGACGCATCAGATTCATGGCCTTAAGGCCAAGACGGCCCGTCAACAAACCCACACCCAATCCTTGCGCGGCTCTGGCAGACAGTCGACCGGCAAGATGCACAGACAAGATATCCATGCTGCTGTCGGTGATAAGCTCACTGGCACCGGCTATGGCCATATTTTTCAATACCAGCTTGAACAACTGAATACGCGACCAGTAGCCGAGCTCGATACCATAGACTGCCGCTATCTGATCAATCAGACGAAAATTCCGCCAGGCGACCAGCAACACATCAGCAATCGCTAACGGGCTGACCGCGACCATCAGGGCGGCTTCCCGCGCATATTTAACCACCAGCTTTTTGGCTTGCTTATCCTGCTGACTGAGCACCAGCTGGTCATACATGGCCAGCACTTCCGCATCATTATGTGTTGCCGCCAAAGACGCCTGCCAACGGCTGTAACCCGGGTTCTCAGCCGAAATTGCACCTTGCTTGGCCAGGCGGATACAAAATGCTTTCCCCTGCCCGATGCCCTCGGCGGCCAGTAACATTTCAGCCTGCTCGCGTTCTGTCTGGCGATCTTTGAGGCGGCGTAGCCTGAGCCATTCACGGCCAAGCACACCGATACCCGTTGCAGCTACCGAGGCCACCAGCACACTCCAGCCCAGTGACAACCAGTCACCGCTCAGATAGGCGCTGGCAACATAATCAACGCTCTGCCACATCGTCAGTCCGATGCCGCCCAGCAGCAAGGTTTTCAGCCAGCGTCCCCGGGAAGACGATTTTCCCAGCGTTTTCTCCAATTGCGCTTCGGCCTGCGAGTCAGATTCCTCTTCGGCTGCGGCGGGCAAAAAGCTGTCCTGCCCGGCAAATTCCAGCCGACTTTTCAGATCCGGGCCTGGCGGCTCGGCGTCCTTCTCATCAAATACAATTTTGCTTTGATACGGCTTAGTCATCGCAGTTTATCTCCCAGCAAAAACGCCAATGTTTTATCCATACGAATGTGCGGCAAGGGCTCATCGCTTTGTTGTGGCAGCGGACGGAAACTGACAAAGTCAAACCCCTGCGCCTGCCAGAAAGCATCATCCGGCAGTCTGCGCGGCACTTCGCCAGGAAACACTGTCTGTGCCTGTCCTGACAAGGTATGCCCCCGCAGTGCCGGCACCTGCTTGCCCTGATGATCCACAAAGCCCGGCTCCGTGGCCTGAATGGCAGCCAGACTAGTACAGCTCATGTTAATGCCCTCAAAAGAAGCCGTTTGCCAGGCTTCATTGACCATTTGCTGTAACAGGCTGACCAGATTCGGATGTTGCTCCGGGGTAATGTGATCGGCCTTGGTCGCCGCAAACAGCACTTTATCGATACGAGGCGAAAACAAGCGGCGTAACAAGGAGCTTCTGCCATAATGAAAACTCTGCATCAGTTGATTGAGTGCATGGCGCATATCATTAAACGATTCGCGGCCGGCATTGAGCGGTTGCAGGCAATCGACCAGAATGATCTGTCGGTCGAAACGGGAAAAGTGCTCCCGGTAAAAGCCTTTCACCACGTGCTGCTGATAATACTTGTAGCGGCGTTTCAGCAAGCCGATATTGGTGTCGTCACCCGCTTCATTTAACTGGGCTTCGGTGTATTTTTCCAGCCACATAAACGGGAAAAACTGCAACACCGGTGCCCCTGCCAGTTCACCGGGTAACACAAAACGTCCTGGTTGAACCCAGTGCAACCCGGCTTCTGCTTTACACTTGAACAGATAGTCGGTGAAGGTCGCCGCCAGAAGCGCCAATGCTTGTTCGTCAGCCGGCGCGAAGGGATCCAGTGTCTCGCCTGCAGCAAGCCAGTCACTTGCCAGCTGTTGACGGCGGCCAGTCATCAACCGAGCCTGCTGTTTTGACCAGGCCAGGTAATCCATTTCCAGTAACGGCAGATCCAGCAGCCACTCACCAGGATAATCAATGATATCCAGATACAGAGTGGCGGTATCCTGCAGCAGTTTTAACGGGCCTTTCTGCGGTTTAAAGCGCAGCGCCATACGTATCTGACTGACGTCCCGGGTCGGTTCCGGCCAGTGCGGGGGCGATTGCAGCAAAGCCTGCATGCCTTCTTCGTAACCAAAAGCCGGTACGTGCATATCAACCTGAGGGACACGGCGCGCGCCCAGCAGATGACCGTCACTGACGGCCGGAAACAGTGGCAGCCGCGGGTTGGTGCTGACATGCTGCAGTTGATTCACCAGCGAAGTAATAAAGGCCGTTTTACCGGCTCGGGACAATCCTGTCACCGCCAGACGCACATGCCTGTCCAGGCCACGGTTTACCAGTTTGTTGAGCTCTTGCCCCAAATGAATCATATCCTGCCCTTTTGGTTGTTATTGGCTGATACGCAACAGAAAAGCAGGCCACTGCCTGCTTTTCGTAACACTTGACCGATAAATTAAAGCTGTTTGAACGCTTTTTCTACATTGAAGGCCGATGAGGTGACATAGGCTTCCATGTCGCGGAGCTTGCCTTCCATCTGATCAAACTCATTTTCAATATTATCCAATAGCTGCGACGGCGACTGCCCCGACTGCCAGGGTTTCTGTTTCACTGTGTGCTCTTTATAAGCATGCTGCTGAATCTGACGCTCTTCCGGCATCTTGTCGAGAAACAGACAAGCTGCGATATAAGCCAGTGTCACAAAGAACCCGATACCCAGCAGAAAGGCAGACACAGTCAGAATACGGACAACCCAGGCCTCCACCCCGAAGTATTCGGCGATCCCGGCGCAAACCCCGCCCAGCTTGCCGTTCTTCGGATCACGGTATAAGGTTTTCGTCATGGCTTCTGCCTCCAGTGTGGCGCTTCCGCATCAAGTATTTTTTCCAGTGTCACAATACGTTGCTGCATTTGCTCAGCACGGACCACCAGCCCTTGTAATTTGTCAGTATCTTCACCTGACAGCCCCTGTGCCGTCTGACGCTTACTGCGGTAGTGTAAAATCAGCCACAGTGGCGCAACAAACACCAGAAAGACAATCAACGGCCCTACAATAAATCCCATGGACATGCACACTCTCCTTCTGAGACGTTATTCTTTGTCTTTCATGCCCGCTTTCAGGCGTTCCAGCTCTTTTTCAATGTCATCCTGCGCCTGCAGGTCTGCAAATTCCTGCTCCAGGCTTTTGCCCCGGCCTATATTATAGCTGTCAGCTTCTGCTTCCATTTCATCAATACGGCGTTCGTACTGCTCGAATTTAGACAAGGCTTCTTCCACTTTACCGGTATCAAGCTGGCGGCGGACTTCACGACGATTATCTGCAGCCTGATGACGCACCACCAGGCTTTGCTGCCGGGCGCGGGTTTCCTGCAGCTTACGCTCCAGTTCAGCCACTTCTGTTGCCAGCTTTTCGATGGTTTCTTCCACCAGCTTATATTCTTCCTGCAGCGTCAGTACCACATCGCTGATTTTCTGTTTTTCAATCAGCGCAGCGCGTGCCAGATCTTCACGGCTCTTCTGCAGTGCCAGTGTAGCTTTGTTCTGCCAGTCTTCAGACTGTGATTGCAGACTGTTAATACGACGATACAGCTCTTTTTTATCTGCCATCGCTTTGGCCGAAGAAGTACGGACTTCCACCAGCGTGTCTTCCATTTCCTGAATGATCAGGCGGATCATTTTTTGCGGATCTTCAGCTTTGTCCAACAGCGAATTCACGTTGGCGTTTACAATGTCCGCAAAGCGAGAAAAAATACCCATTATGTCTCTCCTTTCATCGCTGCAACCACACATGTCGGGTTGCAAGCATTGTGATATGTCATTTCACCAGATAGCAATCTGCCTGTAACTCTTATTACAAGAGCCGTGCCAACTTTTAAAAAGCCGTAATTTCAGACATTTACCTTTGCAGATACAGATTCTCGCTGCTATCTTATGAGTGTTTACACCAAGAGTTGGTGAAATTCACCACACCAGTATTGTGCCTCCCGGCAACCTCTCGCCAGTTGGGCATATATTCATTTTCTACACAGTAACGGATAACCTGATGCAAAAAACAGATAATCTGATCGGTGAATCTGAACCCTTTCTGGCAGCCCTGGATCATGCATCCCGTCTGGCTCCGCTTGAACGCCCTTTACTGATTCTTGGTGAACGCGGGACAGGCAAAGAGCTGATTGCCCAGCGTATCCACTATTTATCAAAGCGCTGGGATCAGCCTCTGGTATCGTTAAACTGTGCCGCACTGAGTGACGGCATCATAGACTCTGAATTATTCGGCCATGAAGCCGGCTCCTTTACCGGCGCCAAAGGCCGCCATCAGGGCAGGTTCGAGCGGGCGGAAGGAGGAACGCTGTTTCTGGATGAGCTGGCCACCTCTCCGATGGGCATTCAGGAAAAACTGCTCCGTGTCATTGAATACGGGGAATACGAACGGGTGGGAGGAAGCAAAACCTGCCAGGCCAATGTCCGTTTGATTTGTGCCACCAATGCCGATCTGCCGGCGATGGCCGAAGCTGGCCAATTCAGAGCGGATCTGTTGGACAGACTCGCCTTCGATATCATACATCTTCCGCCACTTCGTGAACGCCAGGAAGACATTCTGCCACTGGCTGAATACTATGCCGTGCGCATGTGCCGGGAAATGGGATTCAGCTACTTTGCCGGATTCAGTCAACAAGCCCAGCGCACTTTACTGGCTTACCAATGGCCCGGTAACGTCAGAGAGTTGAAAAATACCGTAGAGCGTTCCGTGTTCCGCCAGTCAAATGAGGATCTTCCAATACAGGATATTGTACTGGACCCGTTTCAGTCACCCTGGTCAGCTAATGACTCTGATCAAGAAAACAACGACTCAGAAAACAGTACTCAGTCCGTTAATGCTCTGCCTGTGTTACCGCTGGATTTACGTCAGTATCAGACCGAACAGGAAATTGCGTTAATTAACCATGCTCTGGCGCAAGCCAAGTACAACCAGCGAAAAGGCGCACAACTGTTGGGATTAAGCTACCATCAACTCAGGGGCTTACTGCGTAAACATAATATGGTGGGCAGTAATCTGGAAGAATAGAAAAAGGACCTTCGGATAAAAACACACTGGATATTGAAGGAGATACCTTGGTGCTTGGCACGGAAAGTGGTAAATTTAGCCACTTGTTTTTTCTCGACACCATTTAGATAAGAGCGTTGTTATGAACGCCTGTTTCCGATTGCTGCTCACCTGTGCCGGATTGCTGGGTTTGACGGCCTGTTCACAGCCACAACACGATAACACCATACGCCAATGGGGGTTTATTTATTGTGGTCAGGATACACCCTGGACCTTTAACCCGCAGTTAACCGATGGCGGACATACCGCAGACAGTCTGGCCGCTCAGGTTTTTGACCGTCTGCTCCAGCTTGATCCTATCAGTCATCTGCCGCAACCTGCGCTTGCCAGTAGCTGGAGCGTCAGTGAGGACGGTCTGGAGTACACCTTCACTCTCAGAAAAGATGTGCGCTTTCAGCAGACCGCAAATTTTGCACCTACCAGGCACTTTAATGCCGAAGACGTGGTATTCAGCTTTAAGCGGGTAATCGACCCCAAGCACCCTTATCATTCTGTCTCTGGCGGTCATTATCCCTGGTTCGAAAGTCAGTCATTCGGCCAGCTGATTGACAGTATTGATAGCCTTGATACCAGCACAGTGAGATTCACTCTCACCCGGCCTGACAATGCCTTTTTATCTACCCTGTCGAGTTCGTACGCGGCCATTCATTCAGCAGAATACGCTGATCAGCTGCTGCGTGAAGGCCATCCTGACTACATTGATACCAAACCGGTAGGCACTGGCCCATTCTATCTGGCTGAATATCATCCGCATGATTTGATCCGGCTGAAACGTAATGCTTTTTACTGGCGTGGTGCGCCTTTCATGAATCAGGTGGTGTTTGATATTTCGTCTCGCGGCACAGGATCACTGGCCAAGCTTCTCAATCATGAGTGTGATGTTCTCTCCTCGCCGGTTGCCAGTCAGTTACCTGTGATTAAAAATAACCCGGACTTCGAACTGATTGCCCAGACAGCCATGAACGTTGCTTTTCTGGCCATCAATAATAATATCCCCGCTTTGCAGGATGTTCGGGTACGTCAGGCGCTCAATCTGGCCATTAACCGTGAGAACCTGCTTGATTCTGTCTACTACGGCACGGGTACCAAGGCCAAAACATTGCTGCCACCCATGTCCTGGGCACATGATGCTCATCTGACAGACGTCAATTATGACCCGGACACAGCCATGGCATTGCTGAAAGAGGCTGGCTACAGTAATAACCTGCACCTGATCCTTGCCGTTCCAATGGAACCCAGGCCTTACAACCCCAGCCCGCGCAAAACGGCCGAGTTAATCCAGGCTGACTTACGGGCAGTGGGGGTTGATATCACCTTACTGTTACAGGACAGGCCGCTCCGGCCAGGTTCGGTGGCCCAGAAAGGCATAGATCTGACCCTGACTGGCTGGGTGGCGGATAATGGCGATCCGGATAACTTCCTGCGCCCGCTGCTGTCGTGCAGCGCCAAGCAAGCTGGCCTGAATGTCGCTAACTGGTGCAACCTTCAGTTTGATAACCTGCTGGAACTGGCGTCACGCACCACTAAGCTGGATCAACGCATGGACTACTACCAATATGCTCAGGGAATATTACGCGACGAAGTGCCGATTATTCCGCTGGCGCACGGTATTCATTATCAGATCCACCATAAATCTCTGCACGGGCTGCATCTGAGTCCGTTCGGTACTCGCTCATTCTCTAATGTGTACCGGAGCGAATAACTGATGTTTATCTATACCATTCGCCGATTGAATCTGTTTCTGATCACCCTGTTCATACTCACCTTGATCGGCTACAGCATTTTACGTATTGAGCCGTCCAGCTACTGGAATCTTCACGAATTTTGGCCCGGCTGGCTGCTGTATCTCGATAACCTGATGGTGGGTAACCTCGGGCTGAATCAGGAAGGGCAACCTATTCTGTCAGAGATTCTCCAGGTGTTCCCTGCCACACTGGAGCTGTGCTTTTTCGCCTTTATTCTGTCGCTGATTGTTGGCATCCCGCTTGGCACACTGGCAGGCGTCAAGCGTGGCCGTTGGGTGGATACCTGCATTTCATCCCTGACACTGGTGGGTTATTCCCTGCCGTTATTCTGGCTGGCCATGCTGTTTATTATGCTGTTTTCGCTCAAGCTTGGCTGGCTGCCTGTTGCCGGGCGCTATAACTTGCTCTACCAGATTGATTCCGTGACAGGTTTTGCCCTGATCGATGTGTTTCTGTCTGACGTGAGCTATCGTTCAGCCGCACTGATCGATGTCATCCGCCATCTGGTATTACCGACATTAGTGCTGGCCATAGCACCAACGACCGAAGTGATACGTCTGACCCGTGCTTCTGTTGCCGATGTCATGCAGCAAAACTTCATTAGGGTTGCGCAAACCAAAGGGTTGTCAATGTGGGAGATCATCATCCGGCATGCCCTGAAAAATGCCATTCCGCCAATTATCCCCAAACTGGGGATGCAGTTTTCAACCATGATGACCTTCGCCATGTTAACAGAGTCCATTTTCAACTGGCCCGGTATAGGCCGCTGGTTGCTGGACGCCATTGCCACACAAAACTATGTAGCCATTCAGGCCGGTGTGATTACTGTCGGTGGATTCATTCTGTTCGCGAACATTCTTTCTGACCTGGCGGGCGCTATGGTGAACCCACTGACCCGTAAGGAATGGTATGCCATCAAATAATATATATCAGGAACATAAGATTCCGACGCAATGGGAACGGGCCTGGCAAAATTATCAGGCCAATTCTCTGGCGGTGTTTGGATTGTGGTGCCTTGGCTTCCTGCTGCTGATAACAATCTTCGCCCCGTTAATGGTTGCCTACGGGCCGGGAGAGCAAGTGGGCGAGTTTCTGATGCCCCCTTCCTGGGACGCCAGTGGACATGTGGAATTTTTCTTCGGTACTGATGATCTGGGCCGCGATCTCTTCACCCGAATTCTGCTGGGAAGCCAGCTGACCTTTGGCTACGCGCTGCTTGTGGCACTGGCTTCGGCGATCCTGGGCATAATCATAGGCGTACTGGCAGGTATGACTCGCGGGCTGAAGTCCAGTATCCTTAACCACGTACTGGATACTGTGTTGTCGATACCGTCGCTGCTGCTTGCCATTATCATCATTGCCTACATGGGTACCGGCATGACCAGTATTCTGCTGGCAATCTGGCTGGCGCTGATCCCGCGTTTTATCCGTGCGATATACTCTGCTGTCCACGATGAGATGGAAAAAGAGTACATCATTGCAGCGCGGCTAGACGGTGCGAACAGTTTCTACCTGCTGTACTACTCTGTTTTGCCAAATATTCAGCCCGTTATTATCAGTGAGCTGACCCGGGCGATCTCTATCGCCATGATAGATATCGCGGCGCTGGGCTTTCTGGGGCTGGGGGCACAGTCTCCGTCACCGGAATGGGGTGCCATGCTGGGTGATTCCATCGAATTGATCTATCTGGCACCCTGGACAGTGACCCTGCCCGGCCTGGCCATCACCTTCAGCATCTTAGTGGTAAACTTAGTAGGAGAAGGTCTCCGTCAGGCAATTAATGCAGGAGTCGACTGATGCCACTGCTCGATATACGAAACCTCACCATTGAAATTGAAACGCCTCAGGGCATGGTCAAAGCCGTTGAGCGCATGAGCCTGACACTGAATGAAGGTGAAATTCGCGGACTGGTTGGCGAGTCAGGGTCAGGTAAGAGTCTGGTCGCGAAGGCTATCGCCGGTGTCACTAAAGACAACTGGCGGGTCAGTGCCGACCGCTTACGCCTTGGCGATATTGATCTTCAGGCACTGTCTCCGCGCGAACGCCGCAAAGTGGTGGGCCGCGAAATTGCGATGATCTTTCAGGAACCCTCTTCCTGCCTTGATCCCTCTGAGCATGTGGGCCAGCAGTTGGAAGAAGCCATTCCGCGCAGCTCTTTCAATGGTACCTTCTGGCAGCGCTTCCACTGGCGTCAGAAACAGGCGATAGCCCTGCTGCACAAGGTCGGCATAAAAGACCATAAACGCGTTATGAGCAGTTATCCCTATCAGTTGACTGACGGTGAGTGCCAGAAAATCATGATAGCGATGGCCATTGCCAACCGGCCACGGTTATTGATTGCCGATGAGCCCACCAACGATCTGGACCCCATCACACAGGCGCAGATTTTCCGTTTGCTGAGCCGGATGAACCAGCTCAATAACACCACTATACTGCTGGTCAGCCACGACCTGACAACGGTCACCCAGTGGGCCGACCGGATCACAGTGATGTACTGCGGACAGGCGGTTGAATCCGGCAGCCGTAAACAGTTACTGACCACGCCGCACCACCCTTATACGATCGCCTTGCTGCAGGCCATGCCGGATTTCAGCCAGGATATTCCGCATAAGAGTAAACTCACCACGCTGCCCGGCTCGATTCCACCGTTGCAGCATTTGCCTATCGGTTGCCGGCTGGGACCGCGCTGCCCCTATGCACAGCGTAAGTGTGTGGAAATCCCTAAGCGCAAGAAAGTCAAAAACCATAAATACAGCTGCCATTTCCCGCTGAATATGCCGGAGCCTAAATCATGAGTGCCCTATTGGAAGTGACTGACCTGAGAAAAGAATACCACCACCGTTCCGGCTTTTTCCGCCGCCGCAGCTCAGAAGCTGTCAAACCGGTATCTTTCAACCTGGAGGTGGGTGAAACCCTGGCTCTGATCGGTGAAAATGGTTCAGGTAAATCGACTCTGGCTAAGATGCTGGCAGGCGTTGTCGACCCCTCGGGTGGTGAAATCAGGGTCAACGACGAGCCATTGGCTTTCGAGGATTACAAAACCCGCTGTAAGCTGATTCGCATGATATTTCAGGATCCGAATACCTCGCTGAATCCAAGGATTCAAATTGGTCAGCTCCTGGAAGGGCCACTGAAACGAAATACCAGCATGACGCCGCAGGAGCGTGAGAACCGTATCAAGGCCACTTTGCTGCGCGTCGGCTTGCTGCCGGAACATGCCTATTTCTACCCGCAAATGCTGGCAACCGGTCAGAAACAGCGGGTATCACTGGCTCGCGCGCTGATTCTGCAGCCTTGTATTATCGTGGCAGACGAAGCACTCAATGGGCTGGACATGTCAGTACGCTCTCAGATCATTAACCTGCTGCTCGATCTCCAGCAGGAAATGGGGCTGTCGTACATCTATGTTTCTCAGCATATGGGCGTGATTAAGCATTTCAGCGATAAGCTGATGGTGATGCAAAAAGGAGAAGTTGTGGAACAGGGTGCAACGCAGGAGGTGTTCAGTGCGCCACAGCACCCGTTGACTCAGAAGCTGCTGGACAGTCACTTTACGGCGCCGTCGCACGATCGCAGCACCCGGACCAGCAGCCGCTCAGCGAAGATTCATGTTTAACTGAGAGTCAGTAATGTTCAGATCAACAGCCGAATAAATGCCCGCCTGATGACCAATCAGCCCTCGCAGAAAGCCGGCCAATGAACAAGTCCGAATGCACGCTGCCCTTCTTGTTGATTACTGGTTAGCCAGTCATGCTGCAAACCAACGATCACCCCTATCAATATGGCAACCCCAACCAACCGCCAGAGTGGAGATTGCCAGTCCAGCACATGCTCTCTACGGCTTTATTATCTGTACTTACAAGTAAAAGTGTAAGAAACATCCTGAAGTGCTGTAAAAACAACCCCGCCGGAGCGAGGATGACATAGAGAGACAGAGGCAGTATAGGAAGAGAAAATTACGCCAGAAGAGAACGGTTGATCTCGGCCAGCACTGCAGCCGGATCGTCAGCCTGAGTGATAGGACGACCAATGACCAGATAATCTGACCCTGCTTTCACCGCTTCTGCAGGAGTCATCACACGGCGCTGATCACCCGCGGCACTGCCGGCAGGGCGAATTCCCGGCGTCACCAGTTTAAATTCAGCACCCAGATTTGCCTTCAGCAGACTCGCTTCCTGTGCTGAACATACCACGCCATCCAGCCCACTGTTCTTGGTCAGAGTCGCAAGATTCAGTACATGTTCTTCTGGTGAGCAGGAGATACCCACCCCGGCCAAGTCCTGTGCTTCCATGCTGGTCAGCACAGTGACGGCAATCAACAGCGGCCTGTCTTTACCGTAAGGCTCCAGAATCTCACGAGAGGCGCTCATCATGCGCTCACCACCACTGGCGTGTACATTCACCATCCACACCCCGAGTTCGGCCGCCGCTTTCACCGCACGGGAACAGGTATTCGGGATATCATGAAACTTAAGATCCAAAAAGACGGAATGGCCTTTGTCGTGTAACTTACGCACAAAGTCCGGCCCAAACAAAGTAAACATTTCTTTGCCTACTTTCAGTCGGCAGCTGCCTGGCTCAATGCGGTCAACAAAGGCCAGTGCCGCATCCTGAGTAGGGTAATCCAGTGCCACTATCACTTTTGGGTCTAACATGCTTTCTCCTAGACTTCTGTTCTGCATTGCTATCTTCAAAAGAAAGGGCCAGCACACACAGTGATCAGCCCTTTCAAATTTACATTCTCTTTGTCGCCATTACTCCCCATCCAGTCCTCGAATGGGTTTCACTGCCCCCCACCCTTTGCAGGACGGGCATTGCCAGTAAAGTGAATGACTTTCAAAACCGCACTTACCGCAACGATAATGTGGTTTCATTTTCAATTGTTCACCGACCAGGCTGCGCAACGTGGACAAACTGTCCTTGGCGCGGCCTTCTTCTGCTTCATCAAGATGATAATCCATCAACTGATAGAAGCCTTTCATCGTTGGGTTCTTCAGCAGTTGTCGCGTCATAAAGGATTGCGCCATGATAGCGCCTTCATGACGAGCAATCTCATCCGCAAGCATCAGTTCAGCGGTCGCCCCGGCATGGTTGTCAACACAGTGGTGAAGATACTTTATCCAGCCATCCTCATTGTGAGTCGCTTCATAGCATTCCAGCAACATTGGCAGGGTTTCACTAATGTAATCCACATCCTGCTCGGCGACTTTTTCCAGCTGCTGCGCTGCAGATTTATAATTCTTTTCAGCGATAAGAATCCGGGCGGTGCTGATTGAGGCACGTACACAGTGTTTGTCGGCAGACAGTGCTTTCTTCAGCAGTTGCTTGGCTTTTTCTGAATTATGCGCGCTCAGTTCCAGCATGGCCAGCTCACACCAATAATGCGCTATATCATGCCTGAGCTTATTTTTACCCATCTTGACCAACTGACTGGCCATTTCGATCGCTTTATCCCATTCTCGGGTTTGCTGATAAATCGTCAGTAACTGCTGCAACGCCCCTTCTCTGTGATCAGGCTCGTCCAGCAACTGCTCAAAGATTTTTTCTGCGCGATCGAAGAACCCGGCAGCCATATAGTCTTTAGCCAATTGTTGCAATGCCAGGTTACGTTGGTCAATAGTCAGGTTCGGGCGGGCAATCAGGTTTTGGTGAATGCGAATAGCGCGATCAACTTCACCCCGGCTACGGAACAGGTTCCCCAGGGCAAGGTGAGTATCTATCGTTTCACTATCAACCTGTAATAATTCAATAAACAAATCGACAGCTTTATCAGACTGATCAGAGAGCAGCAGGTTCAGGCCTGTCACATATTGGCGTGACAGGTGATGAGACTTTTCCTGCCGCTTATTACTCGCGCTTCTGTTACCCATGTACCAGCCATATGCTGCGGCAATAGGAAGTAACAGAAACAACAGCTCTAGCATGAAGTGATTATTCCTTGGCGGTCTCTACAGAACGCAACTGCTCTAGTTCTTTTTCTTGTTTGGCGACTTTTTTTGTTAAACGATTTTTTGTGAAGCGGGCTTTCAGATACATAGAGCCACAAATCAACCAACCAATTGCAAATCCAATACCGAAGGTCGCACCTAAAAGCGTAGATAGCTGAAATTGTCCTTTGGCTATCAGAAAATCGAAGTCAACCATCACCTGATTCTGCGCACCCAGCGCCAGCGTTAGTAAAAAACACGCTATCAAGATAATAATGCCTACTATTTTCATCGTGAATCCTCTCACTAGATCAAAAACTTGATGATTAGATTATGCAGTAAAACGACTCATCAGACCATGATCAACAGACATAAAAAAACGGCATACTTACAGCATGCCGTTTTTTCGTGCTAAATACGATTATCCTGCATTCGGTGCATTCACGCGGTCACGTAACTCTTTACCAGGTTTAAAGTGAGGAACGTACTTGCCGTCCAATTCCACTTTATCACCGGTTTTCGGGTTACGCCCTACGCGCGGTGCACGGTAATGCAAAGAGAAACTACCAAAGCCACGGATTTCAATACGGTCCCCTTCAGCAAGGGTTGTTGCCATATGCTCAAGGATTTCCTTGATCGCATCTTCTACCTGTTTGGCAGAAAGATGAGTTTGTTGGCTGCACAGCCTTTCGATCAATTCAGACTTTGTCATAATCACCCCGTTTTTAGTATGTTTCTCAATAGTATAACCGTTAAGGGGGAAAATGCTTCCCCCCTTGGGGCAAATTATTCGCCTTTAGCCGCTTTAAACGCGTCAGCCATAGCATTACCGAATGCAGATTCGTCCTGCTGGTTCAGGCTAGCCATTGCTTCTTGCTCTTCGTCTTCGTCTTTCGCACGTACAGACAGGTTGATAACGCGGTTCTTACGGTCAACACCGGTGAACTTCGCTTCAACTGAATCGCCTTCAGACAGAACCAGAGTTGCGTCTTCTACGCGGTCACGAGAAGCTTCAGATGCACGCAGGTAACCTTCTACGCCTTCAGCCAGCTCAATGGTTGCGCCTTTAGCATCAACGGCAAGCACTTTACCGTTTATCAGAGTACCTTTCTTGTTCAGAGCTACGAAGCTGTTGAACGGGTCTTCTTCGATTTGCTTAACGCCCAGAGAGATACGCTCACGCTCAGCATCAACAGCCAGAACAACTGCTGAAATCTCGTCGCCTTTCTTGAAGTCACGAACAGCGTCTTCGCCTGCAACATTCCAAGAAATGTCAGACAGGTGAACCAGACCGTCAATGCCACCGTCCAGACCGATGAAGATACCGAAGTCAGTGATAGACTTGATCTTACCAGTTACACGGTCGCCTTTAGCTTGTGCTTCAGCGAACTGCTGCCAAGGGTTAGCTTTACATTGCTTCAGACCCAGGCTGATACGACGACGTTCTTCGTCGATGTCCAGAACCATAACTTCAACTTCGTCACCCACGTTAACCACTTTAGATGGGTGGATGTTCTTGTTGGTCCAGTCCATTTCAGACACGTGTACCAGACCTTCAACGCCTTCTTCGATTTCAACGAAGCAGCCGTAGTCAGTCAGGTTAGTTACGCGACCAGACAGCTTAGTACCTTCTGGGTAACGCTTAGCGATAGCAACCCATGGATCTTCACCCAGTTGCTTCAGACCCAGAGATACGCGAGTACGCTCACGGTCGAACTTCAGAACTTTAACGTTGATTTCGTCACCAACATTAACGATTTCTGATGGATGCTTAACGCGTTTCCAAGCCATGTCAGTGATGTGCAGCAGGCCGTCAACACCGCCCAGATCTACGAATGCACCGTAGTCAGTCAGGTTCTTAACGATACCTTTAACTTCCATGCCTTCTTGCAGAGAAGCCAGCAGCTCATCACGCTCAACGCTGTTTTCAGATTCGATAACAGCACGACGAGAAACAACAACGTTGTTGCGCTTCTGGTCCAGCTTGATAACTTTGAACTCTAGCTCTTTGCCTTCCAGGTGAGCAGTGTCACGTACTGGACGAACGTCAACCAGAGAACCAGGCAGGAACGCACGGATGCCGTTCAGCTCAACAGTGAAGCCACCTTTAACTTTACCGTTGATGATACCAATAACGGTTTCAGCATCTTCGTAAGCTTTCTCAAGCTGGATCCAAGCTTCGTGACGCTTCGCTTTCTCACGAGAAAGTTGAGTTTCACCGAAACCGTCTTCAATCGCGTCCAGAGCTACGTCAACTTCAACGCCAACTTCGATTTCCAGCTCACCAGCAGCATTTTTGAACTGCTCAGCAGGAATAGCTGACTCAGATTTCAGGCCAGCGTCAACCAGAACGAAACCGTTCTCAATGGCAACTACAGTACCTTTAACGATCGCGCCAGGGCGTGTTTCGATTTCTTTTAGAGACTCTTCAAAGAGTTGAGCAAAAGATTCAGTCATTTAAATAATCTTCAGTATATGAACAACCATGGGTATCCTACCGCATGGGGTTGAAAACAAAGTCAGTTATCATTCCTTGACACCGACATACCATCAGGCCGATTTCTCAGCCGACAATTTTTCTTCAATGTGAGCCAGCGCCAGTTCGGTCACTTGCTCAATCGACAGATGCGTAGAGTCTAGCACTAAAGCATCTGCTGCGGGGCGTAATGGCGCAACAGCACGGTTGCGGTCGCGATCATCACGCTCCTGAATTTCGCTTAAAAGACTGTCAAAGTTAACACTTAAGCCTTTTTGTTGCAACTGGTTCATGCGGCGTTTGGCGCGCTCTTCGGCGCTGGCATCCAGGAAAATTTTTACTTCAGCGTTAGGAAAAACCACTGTACCCATATCACGTCCATCCGCAACCAGGCCAGGCTCTCCGCTAAATGCACGCTGGCGGCGTAACAATGCTTCACGCACCCGAGGCAATGCCGCAACTTTTGACGCTGCATTGCCAACGTCTTCAGTACGTAATGTGGTAGAGACGTCCTCTCCTTCCAGAATCACTTTCACCAGTTCGCCTTCTGCAAGGAACTGCACATCCAGATGCGCAGCCAGTGGAACCAATGCGGCTTCAGAGTCCAGTTCTACACCATGATGAATTGCTGCCAGTGCCAGTACTCGGTAAATAGCACCAGAATCCAGTAAATTCCAGCCCAGCTTATCTGCCAACAGCATGCAAAGTGTTCCTTTACCGGCTCCACTTGGCCCATCAACAGTGATCACTGGTGCGTTTGTAGACATAGAATTCTCCGAATTTGTTAAACCTTCAGCAAACTTGCTGTTTCAACGCGGGCCGTATTATACGGTAAATTTGCCCTGGAGGCACTTCCAGTCGGGAAAAAAATCACCCAGCCTTAAGCTGGGTGACAGGGACAAATCTGAGGAAGTGGATCAATGGCTTAATGCGGCCAGTTTCTCAAAGTAATCCGGGAACGTTTTTGAGGTACACTTGGGATCATTAATCGTCACCGGTGTGTCTTCGCTCAGCGCAACTAACGAAAAACACATCGCCATGCGGTGATCGTCGTAAGTGTCGATGGCAGCATGCTGCAACTGCGCCGGAGGTGTGATGATAATGTAATCTTCGCCTTCCTCGACTGTCGCGCCCACTTTACGCAGCTCAGTTGCCATGGCGGATAAACGATCCGTTTCCTTTACACGCCAGTTATAGACATTACGGATAGCCGTCGTCCCTTCAGCAAACAATGCCGTTGTGGCAATGGTCATGGCCGCATCCGGGATATGGTTAAAATCCATATCCACACCATGAAGCGTGCCGCGACGGGCGATGACATAGTTATCACCCCACTCTATCTCAGCACCCATAGCCGCCAGTGCTTCAGCAAACTGGGTATCGCCCTGGATACTGGATTTACCAATTCCGGTAACTTTCACAGTACCGCCTTTAATGGCTGCGGCAGCAAGAAAATATGAAGCGGAAGAAGCATCTCCTTCTACCATAAAATCACCCGGTGCCTGGTACTGCTGGCCACCTTTTACGATAAAGCGCTGATAGTTGTCGTTCTCGACCTGTACCCCAAATTGCGCCATGATGTGCAGGGTAATATCAATGTAGGGTTTAGAAACCAGCTCACCTTTGATACGGATCACTGTCTCTTCTGACGCCAGAGGTGCGGTCATCAGAAATGCAGTCAGAAACTGGCTGGAAATTGAGCCATCAATCTCTACTTCACCGCCTTTGAGGTCGGCTCCCTTAATGTTCAGCGGCGGGAAACCTTCATTTTCAAGGTAAGTAATATCCGCGCCGGCACTGCGCAGTGCGTCGACCAAATGGCCAATCGGGCGCTCTTTCATCCGCGGCTCTCCGGTCAGCACATACTCACCCGAACCTAAACTCAAGGCCGCAGCTAACGGACGCATAGCCGTACCCGCGTTGCCCAGAAACAGCTCGAGCGGCTGTTTGGCATGAAATGCCTGACCCAGTCCCTGTACTTCACAGACGGTTTTATCCTCTGAAAGCTGATACGAAACGCCCAGCTTGGTGAGAGCATTGAGCATGTGACGGATATCGTCACTGTCGAGCAGATTCGTCAGACGCGTCGTGCCGTTCGCCAGTGCTGCCAGCAAGAGCGCCCGGTTAGACACACTTTTGGAACCTGGCAGGTTCACTTCCCCGTCAATACGCTGAATTGGCTGTAAAGTTAAACTCTCCATTGGGTGATTTTTCTATCCTGTTGTATTTGCGTTTCCGCAGAGTAACCAATATTTCGAAGTGATGCTAGTCATCCCAGGGCTCAAAACGCGCCATCCCGCGCCAGACTGAGCCTGACAGGGGATAAACCCTGCTTGCGAAACCTTGTGACAGGGTCATTTACACTGCCTGAATCCCGCTAGTCATCCAGACGACACTGGCTGCCGGCCGAGCCATCAAAATAACATTCCAGCTCAACCCACTGCCCGTCCGAGGAGGCTTTCGTCAGGCCGTCCTCCAGGTGAACCATTGAGATCATCAGCAATTCAACGCCATTCACAGACAGCGAGCCATTAACATACTGCGCTGTCCCTTCAATACTGAACCGATCCGTTGCGATCTGAGAAGAAGACTGTTCAAAGTCCACTTCCACGGCGCTCAACTGACCTTCAGCGGCAATCGCCAGGTATAAACAAACAAGCCGCCTTATCAGGCGGCTTGACGGCAGAGGTTCTTTACTCAGGCATTGTCGCGTTCGAATACCGCCATGAAATCGACCAGCGCCTGCACGCCTTCAATCGGCATCGCGTTATAAATAGAGGCCCGCATACCGCCAACCACACGGTGGCCAGCCAAAGCTTTCAAACCCGCGGCATCCGCCTGTTGCAAGAAGGCTTTATCCAGTTCCGCATTTTTCAGCTGGAAAGGAACATTCATCAATGAACGGTTAGCCTGATGCACCTCATTGCGATAAAAATCAGACTGATCAATAAAATCATAAAGCAATTTCGCTTTCGCTTCATTGCGCGCCTGCATCACTTCTACGCCACCGATGGCTTTCAGCCACTTGAACACTTCACCAGCCAGATACCAGGCAAAGGTGGGTGGTGTATTAAACATAGATTCTTTCTCTGCCAGCACTTTGTAATCCAGTATGCTTGGCAGGATGTCTTTGGCCAGACCCAGTAAATCATCACGAACAATCACGATTGTCAGGCCAGCAGGGCCGATATTTTTCTGCGCCCCGGCGTAGATCACCCCGTACAGTGACACATCGATTTTGCGCGACAAAATGGTAGAAGACATATCGGCAACAATCGGCTTGTCCGTCTGTGGCAAGTCACGGATCTCAATACCGTCGATAGTCTCATTCGGGCAGAAATGCACATAGGCCGCCTGTTCAGTCAGCGCCCAGTCACTCGCCGGCAGAACCGCTTTTTTGCCATCACGCTCGCAAGTGATATCGATAACATTCGGCTGGCAATATTTCTGGGCTTCGTCAACAGCACTCTGTGCCCAGTAACCGCCATCAATGTAATCCGCCGTGGTGGCATCGCCCAGCAGGTTCATCGGCACGGCAGCAAATTGTGCCCGTGCACCACCGTGGCAGAAAAGAACATGATAGTTGTCAGGAATAGTCAGCAGGTCACGTAAATCGCGCTCAGACTGTTCTGCTACAGCGATAAAGTCTTTACTTCGGTGGCTGATCTCCATGACCGAGGTTCCCAGACCATTCCAGTTCACCAATTCCTGTTGGGCTTTTACCAACACTTCTGCTGGCATCATTGCTGGACCTGCACAAAAGTTATAAACCTTATCCATGATGAGAAACATGCTCCTGCTTTGCGAAAATGTGGTGACCCTGTTATCAACATCATGAATAACCGGATCTGTGTTTTATTTTTTTACACCTTTCATTCGTTGCTGAAAACCTTTTTTGTTGAGTAAACAATAAAAAATACCGATAAACGCCAGCGAAACAAACAAGAGAGGCATTTTGCTAAAAAAATGTTATAAAAAAACGCAGCTCTTGAGCTGCGTTTTTAAGGTTAAGCTAACAATCAGTCTTCGCTGCTGTCTTTGGCTTCATCGCCTTCTTCAGGCAATACCGCATCGGTATCCGTTGTCACTTCCGCCACAACCTCTTCGCCGTCAACTTGCAGCAACTCGTCATCCTCAGGTTCCTCAATACGCTGAAGACCAACAACTTGTTCATCTTCTGCTGTACGGATAAGGGTAACCCCCTGAGTATTTCGACCTACGCGGCTGACTTCTGCGACACGGGTACGCACCAGAGTACCGGCATTGGTGATCATCATGAATTCATCACCCTCCTGTACCTGAACTGCACCGACCACAGAGCCATTACGCTCGGAGACTTTGATGGAAACAACACCCTGAGTTGCACGGCTCTTCGCTGGGTACTCTTCCAGGCTGGTACGCTTACCGTAACCGTTTTCAGTCACAGTCAGCACATCGCCTTCATTGCCAGGTACGATGAGCGACACCACTTTGTCGTCATTGGCCAGCTTGATACCGCGGACACCTGCCGCCGTACGGCCCATGCCACGCACTTGTTCTTCAGAGAAGCGCACCACTTTACCGGCGGCAGAGAACAACATAATGTCATTGCTGCTGTCTGTGATATTCACACCAATCAGTGAGTCACCTTCACGCAGGTTCACGGCAATAATACCGGCGCTGCGAGGACGGCTGAAATCAGTCAGCGGTGTTTTCTTAACCGTACCGTCGGCCGTTGCCATGAAGATAAACTTATCTTCTTCATATTCTTTCACCGGCAGAATCGCGGTAATACGCTCATTCTCTTCCAGCGGCAGAATATTCACAATCGGCTTGCCACGTGCTGTCCGGCTAGCCTGCGGCAACTGATAAACCTTCAGCCAGTACATCCGGCCGCGGCTTGAGAAGCACAGGATAGTATCGTGGGTATTGGCAACCAGCAGACGCTCAATGAAGTCTTCATCCTTCATACGCGTTGCTGCTCGGCCTTTACCACCGCGACGCTGTGCTTCGTAATCAGCCAGCAGCTGATATTTCACATAGCCATGGTGAGACAAAGTCACCACCACGTCTTCCTGAGTGATCAGATCTTCCAGATCGATATCGTGGCTGGCCGCTGTGATTTCGGTACGGCGAACATCATTGAACTGCTCTCGGGCAAGCTCAAGTTCACCACGAATCACTTCCATCAAGCGCTCAGCACTGCTCAGGATCAGCATCAGCTCTTCGATCTGAGTCAACAGACCTTTGTACTCGTCGAGAATCTTCTCGTGTTCCAGACCGGTCAGCTTGTGCAAACGCAGATCCAGAATTGCCTGTGCCTGTTGTTCCGTCAGGTAATACATACCATCACGAACACCCAGCTCAGCAGCCAGCCACTCAGGGCGAGCCGCATCCACACCGGCACGTTCCAGCATGGCTGCTACGTCACCCAATTGCCATGGACGGGCCAACAGGCCTTCACGGGCAATTTGCGGCGTCGCCGCCTGACGGATCAGATCGATGATTTCATCAATATTGACCAGTGCAATCGCCAGACCTTCCAGAATATGTGCACGCTCACGCGCTTTACGCAGTTCAAAGATGGTACGACGTGTCACAACTTCACGGCGGTGGTTAACAAAGCTTTCCAGCATCTCTTTCAGATTGAAAAGCTTAGGCTGGCCATTTTTATCCAGCGCCACCATGTTGATACCGAACGTAGTCTGCAGCTGAGTCTGTGCATACAGGTTATTCAGTACCACCTCAGCCACAGCGTCACGACGACACTCAATAACAATGCGCATACCGTCTTTATCAGACTCATCACGCAGTGCACTGATGCCCTCAACTTTTTTCTCTTTGACCAGTTCAGCGATTTTTTCAATCAGACGCGCTTTGTTGACCTGATAGGGAATCTCTGTGACAACGATGGTTTCTTTACCATTTTTGTCTGATTCAATATCGGCTTTAGAGCGCATGTAAACTTTACCGCGCCCCGTTTTATAAGCGTCAATAATACCTTTACGGCCACTGATCATCGCCGCTGTCGGGAAATCGGGGCCAGGTATATATTCCATCAGCTGGTCGATGGTAATTTGATCGTTGTCCATAAATGCCAGACAGCCGTCAATCACCTCACCCAAATTATGCGGTGGAATATTGGTCGCCATACCTACGGCAATACCGGACGCACCGTTAACCAGCAGGTTAGGAATTTTGGTTGGCAACACAGCAGGAATACGCTCTGTGCCATCGTAGTTGTCAACAAAGTCGACAGTTTCTTTATCCAGGTCGGCCAGCAGTTCGTGAGCAATTTTGCTCATCCGCACTTCGGTATAACGCATTGCTGCGGCTGAGTCGCCATCAATGGAACCGAAGTTACCCTGGCCGTCAACCAGCATATAACGAAGGGAGAAAGGTTGTGCCATACGAACAATAGTGTCGTATACCGCACTATCACCATGAGGGTGATATTTACCGATCACGTCGCCCACAACACGGGCAGATTTTTTGTATGGTTTATTCCAGTCATTACCGAGTACGTTCATCGCGAATAGTACGCGGCGATGTACCGGCTTCAGGCCATCACGCACATCAGGAAGAGCACGACCCACGATGACTGACATCGCGTAGTCGAGGTATGAGCCTTTCAGCTCCTCTTCAATGTTTACCGGCGTGATCTCTTTTGCAAGATCGCTCATGGAGCCACTATCCCTCAGGTAGATTCTGTCGTATTTTTATACGTGCAAGGTGCGGGAATATAGCATATTTCCCACTTAATAGGCACACCTTTCAGTGCCTTTCTTGTGAGTAATTTTGCGAATTGAAAATAAACTCTTGTCCTTCTGTGCAATCCTTGGGCCATCCTCCGACATCAAGTGAAGGTTTTTAATACAGAAAAACAGCGACAGGCCAAAGATTCACCAGCATCACTGTATTTTCTTGCGACAAAGCTAGGTTAGGCAAACAAGCATTTCATGTCAGCCGTCTTTCGCTATAATGCCCGCTCTGACATCAATGGAAATGGCGAGCAATAATGACCAAGCAGTTAAATGTCGATCCGGCAGAAATCAGTAAATTTGAAGAAATGGCATCACGCTGGTGGGATCTGGAAGGCGAGTTTAAGCCTCTGCACCAGATTAACCCACTGCGCTTAAACTATGTGATCGACCATGCCGGCGGACTGTTTGGCAAAAAAATCCTCGATGTGGGCTGCGGCGGCGGCATTCTGGCCGAAAGTATGGCCAGAGAAGGCGCGGATGTTACGGGCCTAGACATGGGTAAAGAGCCATTAACTGTGGCTCGTCTGCATGCTTTGGAAACCGGCACTAAGCTGGACTACATCCAGCAAACGGTTGAAGAACATGCTGAACAGCACCCCGGACTGTACGACGTCGTCACTTGTATGGAAATGCTGGAACATGTGCCGGATCCCGCCTCTGTGATTGCATCCTGTGCCAGATTGGTGAAGCCTGGCGGCCATGTGTTCTTTTCAACCCTGAACCGGAACATGAAATCCTATTTATTTGCGATTGTCGGAGCCGAGCAGGTCATGAAACTGGTCCCAAAAGGTACGCATGATCACAAAAAGTTTATTCGTCCGTCAGAATTGATGGCGATGGTTGATCTGACTGCGCTCGAAGACCGCCATATTACTGGTTTGCACTACAACCCACTTACCGACACCTACAAGCTGGGCCGTAACGTGGACGTGAATTATATCCTGCACACAGTGAAACCAGAATAAGTAACCTGTCACACCGCAGCCAGGCTGGTCATTCTGGTCTGGCTGACCTCACCTTTCTGCCTCGTTTGATCCAATACCCGGATTATGCCCATAATCCTACGACTTCGCCTTTTTGCTGATATGCTTTAAGCACATTCATTGCACACGTTTTATCAGCCTTTGAGATAAGGACACGGCCTATGTTGGGGTATCGGATTGACGCTGTACTTTTTGACCTGGACGGCACCTTGCTTGATACCGCTCCGGATATGGCAAGAGCGGCTAACAGAGTGCTTGCAGATTATGATGTTCAGCCACTGACCGCAGCGCAAATCCAGGCGAATACCAGTTACGGTGCCAATGGCTTGATAAAAGCGGGATTTGGCACAATACCCGCGCATCTGAACCCCACGCACCTCAGACAACAGTTCCTTGATTACTACCATGATGAAATTTGTTTAAAAACATCAATGTATAGTGGAATTGATACACTTTTATCCTATTTGAATAAAAATAAAGTACCATGGGGGATAATGACAAATAAACCTGAGTTTCTCACTCAGCGCCTGCTTCCCTACTTCCCTGTTTTGTCCGAAGCAGAAGTTGTCGTTTGTGGCGACACATTAGACAAAGCCAAGCCACACCCCGATCCGCTCTGGCATGCCTGCCAGCTCCTTAACATCCCACCTGAAAGTTGCCTGTATGTCGGTGACATTGAAAAGGACATGATTGCCGCGCGAGCCGCACGCATGCCAGGTGCTGTCGCAGGATGGGGATACATAGGTGATGAGCATCATCCCGACCTGTGGCAAGCTCAGGCGATCCTGCCTGAACCCGCCGCACTCATCCCCATACTGGAACAACATAATCGTAACGAAAGCGCCTTTTTTAACCAATCATGCTGCACGCAAAAATAGAGCGGAAAATCAGGAAAAATCAAGGGAAAAAAAATTTTTCCGGCGGAAAAAACAGGTGCTTTTTGTTTGCATTTTCCTATGACACTGGCAAGTCTGATGAAATAGGTGAGTACGCACTAACTATCCGTTTTACATCCCCATGTTATCCACAAGCGGTCAAAAAATACCAGCTTGCAAATTCGTATCCTCACCACTATCTTGTTTGCCACATGGCTTAACACCCCAACATATAGTGTTTTGGTCTATCATTTTAAGTGTAACGAAGATCACAATCTTCTTTTACTTTTTTAATAAAATTGCAAAAAAGCACTATAGATCAGGGAAAACTGGGAAAACGATTAAAAATGAATCAACAGCTAACTGTAACCAAGCGTGATGGACGCAAAGAACGCATCGATCTGGACAAGATCCACCGTGTCATTACCTGGGCCGCTGAAGGTCTGGAAAATGTGTCAGTGTCGCAGGTTGAGCTGAAATCTCATATCCAGTTCTACGATGGTATCAAAACAGAAGATATTCATGAGACCATCATTAAAGCAGCTGCTGACTTGATTTCGGAAGAGTCGCCAGATTACCAGTATCTGGCTGCCCGCCTTGCTATCTTCCATCTGCGTAAAAAAGCGTATGGTCAGTTCGAGCCACCTACACTGCTCGACCATGTCAGTAAAATGGTCGACAAGGGTAAGTACGACAAGCATCTGCTCGAAGATTATTCTGCCGAAGAAATGGCAGTGATGGATGACTATATCGATCACTGGCGCGACATGAACTTCTCGTATGCTGCAGTGAAGCAGTTAGAAGGTAAGTACCTTGTCCAGAATCGTGTCAGCGGTGAAATCTACGAAAGTGCCCAGTTTCTGTACATTATGATTGCAGCGTGTTTGTTCAGTAAGTATCCGAAAGATACGCGTCTGGACTACATCAAGCGCTTTTATGATGCTGTGTCCCTGTTTAAGGTTTCCCTGCCTACACCTATTATGTCTGGTGTGCGCACGCCAACCCGTCAGTTCAGCTCATGTGTACTGATTGAATGTGATGACAGCCTGGATTCTATCAATGCAACCGCCAGCGCGATTGTTCGCTACGTTTCCCAGCGTGCGGGCATCGGTATCAACGCAGGTCGTATTCGTGCCCTGGGCTCTGAAATCCGTGGCGGCGAAGCTTTCCATACCGGCTGTATTCCGTTCTACAAGTATTTCCAGACTGCGGTAAAATGCTGTTCTCAGGGCGGCGTTCGTGGTGGCGCTGCCACACTGTTCTACCCAATCTGGCACCGCGAAGTTGAATCTCTGCTGGTACTGAAAAACAACCGTGGTGTTGAAGAAAACCGTGTCCGCCACATGGATTACGGTGTTCAAATCAACAAACTGATGTATACCCGTCTGATCAAAGGCGAGACCATTTCTCTGTTCTCACCGTCGGATGTACCTGGGTTATATGATGCATTCTTTGCCGATCAGGAAGAGTTTGAACGCCTGTATGTGAAGTATGAGCAAGACAACAGCATCAAAAAGCAAACAGTAAAAGCCATCGATCTGTTCTCTCTGCTGATGCAAGAGCGTGCGTCTACTGGTCGTATTTATATCCAGAACGTTGACCACTGTAATACTCACAGCCCGTTTGACCCGGCTGTTGCGCCAATTCGCCAGTCTAACCTGTGCCTGGAAATCGCGCTGCCAACCAAACCGCTGAGCAACGTAGAAGATGAAAACGGTGAAATCGCGCTGTGTACTCTGTCTGCGTTCAACCTGGGTGCTATCGAGAACCTGGATGAGCTGGAGGAAATGGCTGAGCTGACTGTCCGCGCTTTGGATGCCCTGCTGGACTACCAGGATTATCCGCTGCCTGCAGCTCGTCGTGCGACCATGAACCGTCGTACTCTGGGTGTTGGTGTGATCAATTTTGCTTACTATCTGGCAAAACACGGTGTGCGTTATTCAGACGGCAGTGCGAACAACCTGACTCACCAGGCGTTTGAGGCCATTCAGTACTACCTGCTGAAAGCTTCTGTTGGCCTGGCCAAAGAGCGCGGCGCTTGCCCGGCGTTCAATGAAACCACCTATTCGAAAGGTATCCTGCCCATTGATACCTATAAGAAAGATTTGGACAAAATCTGTGGTCAGGAACTGCGTTATGACTGGGATGCGCTGCGTCAGGAAATCATGACTCACGGCCTGCGTAACTCGACGCTGTCTGCTCTTATGCCGTCTGAGACATCCTCTCAGATTTCTAACGCGACAAATGGTATTGAGCCGCCTCGTGGTTTCGTCTCCATCAAAGCGTCTAAAGATGGCATCCTGAAGCAGGTGGTTCCTGAATACAATAAGTACAAAGACAACTATGAGTTGCTTTGGAACATTGGCAGCAATGATGGCTACCTGCAACTGGTCGGTATCATGCAGAAGTTCGTCGATCAGGCGATTTCCGCTAATACCAACTACGACCCGAGCATTCAGCCAGGTGGCAAAGTGCCAATGAAACTCTTGCTCAAGGACCTGCTGACAGCGTATAAACTCGGCGTTAAAACTCTGTATTATCACAACACCCGCGATGGTGCTTCTGATGCGCAGGGCGATGTCGCTGCAGACGACTGCACCAGCTGCAAGATTTAATAACTAACAAAAACAAATGGGAGCTTCGGCTCCCCTTTGATGCTGAGGACACAATGGCATACAGTACTTTCTGTAAAACTAACAACAACCCGCTGCATGAACCTATGTTCTTTGGTCAGCCGGTTAACGTTGCACGTTACGACCAGCAAAAGTTCGAGATTTTCGAAAAACTGATTGAAAAACAATTATCTTTCTTCTGGCGTCCGGAAGAAGTTGATGTATCCAGTGATCGCATTAACTTCAACAATCTGCCTGAGCATGAACGCCACATTTTCATCAGTAACCTGAAATACCAAACCCTGCTGGATTCCATTCAGGGACGCAGCCCAAACGTTGCCCTGCTGCCACTGGTTTCTATTCCTGAACTGGAAACCTGGATTGAAACCTGGTCATTCTCAGAGACCATCCATTCGCGTTCCTACACGCACATTATCCGCAATATCGTTAACGATCCTGCTGTGGTATTTAACGATATCGTTGAAAATGAGCACATTATTAAACGCGCGGCGGATATTTCCCGTTACTACGACGAACTGATCCAGGACACCAGCGATTATCACCGTATGGGTGAAGGCGAGCATGTGGTCAACGGGGAAACCGTTGTGGTCAGCCTGCACGAGTTAAAGAAAAAACTGTACCTGTGCATGATGTCGGTCAACGCGCTGGAAGCTATCCGTTTCTACGTCAGCTTTGCCTGCTCTTTCGCCTTCGCTGAACGTGAGCTGATGGAAGGCAACGCCAAAATCATCAAGCTGATCGCTCGTGATGAAGCCCTGCACCTGACAGGCACTCAGCATATCCTTAACCTGATGCGTACCGGTCAGGATGATCCTGAGATGGCTGACATTGCCCGTGAGTGTGAACAGCAGAGCTTCGACATCTTTAAAGATGCCGCTGAGCAGGAAAAAGAATGGGCGGAGTACCTGTTCAAAGATGGGTCTATGATCGGCCTGAACAAAGACATTCTTTGCCAGTACGTTGAATACATCACCAACCTGCGTATGACAGCAGTTGGCCTGAAACCCGCCTACCCTGGCGCCACTCAAAACCCAATTCCATGGATTAACGCCTGGCTGTCCTCTGACAACGTACAGGTTGCACCACAGGAAGCGGAAATCAGTTCTTATCTGGTTGGTCAGATTGATAACGACGTCAGTGCTGACGATCTGGGTGACTTTGAACTATGAGCCGATTGGCCATTACGGTTAACGGACAGCAGGTTTATGGTAATAACGATGAACCCTTATTAGTCCAACTGGAACGTGCAGGTTTACAGCCTGAGTACCAGTGCCGCAATGGAATGTGTGGGGCCTGCCGGTGCAAACTGATAGCAGGCCAGGTGGATCAGCGCGAGGCGATGGCCTTTGTCGCACCGGGAGAAATACTTGCCTGCCGGTCAGTACCCACCTCAGATTTGAGTCTGGAGTTTGATTATCAGGTCCAACTCTCTCAATCTGCGGTTAACGAGTAACCCACCTCAGCGCTGAACACAGCTCATGCCTCTGTCATAAAAAGCCAGCCTGGATTGCCAGGCTGGCTTTTTAGTTTCTTGTGTCCCGTCCTGAGATCAGTTCGGCTCGGCCGGTAAAAACAACTCGCTCAGTCTCTCGAACGATTCATACTGGCCAATCACAGTCTGACCCGTTTGCCACCGGCGCAACATATCCAGCATCAAAGTCGCGACCATTTTACGATGAGGCTTATTGGCATACTGTCGCCTGGTACGCACGTGCTGCGCCCAATCGCCATTTGGTGTAGACAGGGCAATCGCAATACTGTTGTCATACAGCGGGCCACAAACCAGTGCCAGATCAGAGCCAGTTTGCTGCCGGGCGGCGGCGGCCATCGCTAAAGAGGCCCCCATAGGTTCTGCGTCGCTCAAAGAGGGATCGACCTGAGTTGTCAGCAACCATCCCTGACTTAATGCGGTCTGAGTTGTCGGATTATCCTGCAGCCAGTTAAGTACATCACCGCCGGTAAACTGCTCTGCCACCGTTAATGTAAGAGGGGCTTTGGAGAAATGCGTACCTATGGTATCCAGCAAGGTTTCACCAGCACCGACAATGTTCTCACCCAGACGCGTCTGAATTTGCGCTAACACAGCAGCGGCCTGAGTATCATCTTTAGGTGCAAACAACTTCACTTCAATAAAAGGCAAGTAAGAGCGGTAACCCAGCTGGAATAACGGCGGTAAGGACAGGGAAGCCAAAGTATCGTTGATGCCTGACTCTGATAATCCGAAACTGTACAGCCGGTGACACTCAAGACTTGCGACATCCGGGTGCAGCGATTTCAGCCTAGGCAGAATCTCGTCTTCTACCATGACTTTAAATTCGCTGGGTACACCCGGGGTGAAGAACAAATGCGCACGGTTCAGCTTCATCATGAAGCCGCATGCGGTACCAACCGGGTTATCCAGTACGTCTGCTCCCTCTGGCAACATGGCCTGCTTCAGGTTTGCCTGCGGCATGTCCCGCCCCAGAGTCCGATACTTCTCGATCATTTGCTCAACCCAGAATTCCGACTGCTCTAAACCGGCTCCTGCTGCAATGGCTGCAGCCTGGGCTGTCAAATCATCGGTGGTCGGTCCCAGACCACCATTTACAATAACGATATCAGCCGTCAGGCTGCACTGTTCTATTTCCGATGCCAGACTTTCAAGCTGATCGCCGACCGTAGTGCGTCGCGACAGCGCGAAGCCGTTCTGAAAAAACAAACGGGACAGCCATGCAGCATTGGTATCAACGATATCTCCATGCAGGACTTCTTCACCGGTACTTATCATGACAACTTGCAACATGTTGTTCCTCTTATTTATTCAGTTGGCACTTCACTGTAACACTTAGTCAACCACGAGAGAATCTTAAGCACTGATAATTGAAAACCCCCTCCGGTGCAATGCATTACACGCACTGCACAATCACTCATGTTGTAAACTTACATTTACACAAAAATAAACAAAAGTTGACAGGTCATTTTTCTGCATTTAAAGTGACGGCAGTAAATTACGCCTGCCAATAAGTGTAATTTGCAGACAAAAACACTAATTGTTGTACAAATGTTATGAGTAAGTTTGCCATGAAATTCTATTATCGTCGGCCGCAGTGGTCGAGCGTGTTGTAAAGAAACCTGAACATATCAATTCCTTCCAACCCAGTGCACCATTGTGGCTATATTTTTTCTTCGGAGAGAATCAGCCTTACCGCCCCCCTCTCCCATTAATTAAACCAATAAAAATACAGGGAGTTTTTACTCGATGAGCATGAACAAAACCTTCGGCAGTACTTTAATTATTGCCGGAACAACCATTGGCGCAGGGATGCTGGCTCTGCCGCTGGCATCGGCCGGATTGGGTTTTACAACCGCCACACTAACAATGGTCGGTATCTGGGCGCTGATGGTATACACAGCGCTGCTTATGCTGGAAGTCCATCAACATGCTGATCCTTCGGCCACTCTCCACTCGCTGGCGAAAGAGCTGCTGGGTACAAAAGGACAAGTTGTCGCCAACATTGCGATGATGTTTCTGTTTTACGCATTGTGCGCGGCTTATATTGCCGGTGGCGGTGCCCAGTTAAATGACAAGTTATCCGGCTGGCTTGGACTTGATGTCATGCCTCAGGCTGGCACAGTGTTGTTCACTTTACTGATTGCCACTGTGGTATCGGTCGGGACACACTCGGTAGATTTGGTAAACCGTATCCTGTTCACGCTGAAAATTATTGCGCTGGTTATTATGCTAAGCCTGTTATTGCCGCATATTCAGGGGCAACACCTGGTTGATATGCCAGTCGAAAAAGGTCTGCTCATCTCGGCACTACCAGTGGTATTTACCTCATTTGGCTTCCACGGCAGCATTCCTTCTATCGTCCGCTATGTGGGCATAGACATGAAAGCGCTGCGCAAGGTGATGATAGTGGGTGCCTCTGTGCCTTTAGTCATTTATCTGCTGTGGCAAGTCGCCAGCCAGGGCATTCTCAGCCAGTCTGATCTGATCGCCAATTCCAGCCTGGGCAGCTTTATTGCCGCACTGAGCACGCTGCTAAAAAGCCCTATGGTCAGTAATTCCGTCTCTGTCTTTGCAGACCTTGCGCTGGCGACCTCTTTCCTCGGGGTAAGCCTGGGCTTGTTTGACTTCCTGTCTGATACCTTAAATCAGAAAAATTCAAAATCCGGCAGAGTACAAACGGCTCTTTTTACCTTCGTACCACCGCTGTGCTTTGCTCTGTTTTATCCTCAAGGCTTTATTATGGCGCTGGGTTATGCGGCGATTGCGCTCGTCATTCTGGCTATCTTTCTGCCAGTGGCCATGGTGCATGTTCAACGAGGACAACGACAGACAATCGGTGAGTACCAGGTCAGCGGCGGCAAACCTGCTCTCATAATGGCTACCGGAGCAGGTGTGCTGATCATCACAGCACAGTTCCTCCAGATGGCCGGACTTATTCCTGCCGTCGGGTAAAACACCATAAAAATGCACACTGAGTTTCATAATGAAAAGTGAGTGTGCATTTACTTGTAGAGTAAGAATAACTCTGGGCTTAGCTGTTTAGCTAAGCCCTTTCTCAGAAGTTAACTCATCACTTGTACAGTGCACTACCGAGCCAAAAGACCCACTCCTAGTTCACTATTTGTACTTATTTATCATTAATTTACATTTACGCAACACGCACTTCCTGAATCAAGATCACGCTTTACACCCTGTCGCATGTATGCCACAGGCAATTTAGGCTATCGTTGAGGCATTGCCCCTTTAAAGTCATTCCTTTATCTGGTATGAGCCAATTCTTTACGACCTTTGAATATCTGCAATCCCCGGTATGGGTTTTCGACATTGAAAACAAAGCCATTATCTGGGCGAATTCTGCTGCACTTCCCCTTTGGGAGGCAGAGAGCCTGAGCGAGCTTAGATCACGGGACCTGGGACAGGATATGTCCGACGCGGTAGAAGCAACCCTGAATGACTATTTACAAATGTTCAAACGCGGTGAGTCGCTAAAGCTTTGGTGGAGCTACAGCCCAAAGAGCAAAGTGAAAAATGCATTGTGTCATTTTTCTGGTATTCCGAGCGAAGATGGCAGAATCGCCATGCTGGTTCATGTTATTTCTGAGGAAGCCAGCCTGAGACGAGAACTGGCATTTTCTGATGGCTCAAATCTTGCCCTGCTTTTTTCTTCTGAAGGGCAGCTGCTGAGTGCCAATCGCGCCTTCATTCACGCTTTTGGTGAACAGCTGGACAGCCTCGCAACTTTTGTCGGCGACATCAAATTGGCAGAGAAATGGTTGCATGATGCCAGTGAAGGACAAGTGGTAAACCACAGAAAGCTGTGCTGGACAGGCCGAAACTACGACTGGTTTAGCATTGATGGCAAGTGGCTGGCTGACAAACAACAGCTCTTACTCAGTCTGGTCAATATCAGCCAGGAAAAAGAGCAGTTAAAACAAGCGAAATACCAATCAGAACACGACTACCTGACCGGCCTGCTGAACCGCAGGGGCATGATTACTGCTATCCACGCCTCTCAGCATTCGTCTCAGCCTTATACCTTGCTGTTTCTTGATGTGGACGGGTTTAAGCTCATCAATGACACCTATGGTCATGCCATCGGCGATAAGATGTTGCGGGCTATCGCTATTCGACTCAGCGAAATTGTAAAATTCAATGGCTTACTGGCCCGTTTTGGCGGAGATGAATTCATCATCCAGATTGACCACCGCCAGGTTGAAGATCCGGCCCAGTTTGCGCGAAAACTCATTACCAATCTCAATAAGCCTTTTCACCTGAAAGAGGTAGGTGAGTTATCCATTGGCTGCAGTATCGGGATGGCCAGCTTCCCCAATGACGCAAAGAAAATTGAAACCCTCATCACTCAGGCCGACATGGCAATGCACCGCGCCAAACTGAGGGGGCGTAATCGCTGCCATCATTTCTCTCCTGAGATGGCTGAAGATTTATACCGTAAAATGACATTGCGCCATCACCTGACGCTAGCCATGGATGCTGACGCCTTTGAACTGTATTACCAGCCCATAGTCGATTTAAAAAACAATCGGTTAGGTGGATTCGAAGCATTAATTCGCTGGTATGATGAAGATCTCGGCCAGGTGGCACCGTCTGAATTTATTCCGCTTGCTGAAGAAACCGGCCAGATAGTGCCGCTAGGAAAATGGACGCTGAAACAAGCTTGTATGCAGCTTTCACACTGGAATAAAACCTATGGTAAGCGTTTTACTGTCAGTGTGAATCTGTCCCGGGCCCAGCTCCATGCCAGTCTCGCAACTTATATCGGAACATTACTCGAACACTACGACATTAACGCCAGCCAACTGGCATTAGAGCTCACTGAGTCTGCCATGTTGCAGGAGTATGATGACGCCAAGCAATGCCTCGTCGATTTGGCAGAACTGGGCATTGAACTTCACCTGGACGATTTTGGTACCGGTTATTCGTCACTCTCTCAGTTGCAGAACCTGCCCATCACTATGGTGAAATTAGATCAGAGCTTCGTGCAGGCCAATAACCAGAGCAGCCGGGCCATTGTGGAAGCGACCTGTGCAATCTGCGACAAGCTGAACCTGAAACTGGTCGCCGAGGGTGTTGAGACGCCTGAACAGCTGGAATATATCCAGCAATGCGAGTTTGACTATTGTCAGGGATACTATCTGGGCAAACCCATGCCCGCCCATGAGCTGGAACAGCGACAATTTAATCTGTTCAACATCATCCCCAAAGCCAGCTAACCACACCTACCCCATCCAACATCAGAGGCCGCTGCTCTCAGCGGCCTCTGTAATGTTACGTCCACATAGGGCTGAGTCCCTGCCACATGGCCGCCATGCCGGCAAAAGTACACAGCACCAGCAAGGCATATCTGACCCATTCAGTTTTGATTAAATGCTGAACCTTATATGCTAACAAGGTAGTCAATATCGGTGCGGGCAGCACAATCAATGCGTATTTCAGGTGCCACAGACTGAAGTGGCCCGTTGCCGAAAGGGCAACCAGCGATAAAACACAGCTGAAAACAAAATACACAGCCAGATTTGCCCTTAATTTTCCGGCTTCCGCATGCTGCAGCACTAAAGCCATAGGTGGGCCACCAATACTGGTTGTCGTCCCCATCAGGCCCGACGTAAAACCAGCCACAAACAAGGCTTTCGGGGTAGGTTTGAAACGAACCTTAGATAAACTGATCAGAACCGCCAGTAACACACCTACGCCCAGTATCAGAGCCAGATGCTCAGCACTGATGTATACCAAGATCCAGCCGGCAACTATGGTGCCAGGCACACGCCCCACAAACGCCGCGCTCATTCCGGTAAATGAAATCATTCGCCGGTACTGCCACATATTAATCAGCGCCAGTATCAGACCAACAAATGTCACCACACCCGGAACAAAACGTGGTTCATAAAAATACACAATCGGCGCCGCCACAATGGCCATGCCAAAGCCAACGGTACTTTGAACAAAACAACCAGCCGATAAAGCCAGCGCACAGAAAATCAGCGTGCTTGTCTCCATTATTTCTCCAATTGTGCGTGAATAAGAATATTTCTTGGTGTGATGGGTTTATCACAAAATGTGCCTACAGACACCTGATATCCGGCATCTTCCATAAACAGTGCCCTGTCAAAAACCAACCACATTTCAAGGGGTCGGCGAAAAGCCTGACGAACCAGTTCCATGCGCTCTACCTTCCGAAAGCAGGCTTCTCCCTTTTGCTGCCAGTGCGCATAATCAATGTCCTCCGGCAGTTGCAATCCTTTTTGCTGAGCGGCCCACAGACAAAAATCAGCAAAACCATTCTTTAAAAGGGCTTTCTGTACGTTGGGGACAGGCAAATAAGCGTCATTGTGGGTCAGATGTTTCTGCAAAGCATTAAAGCCCAGACGGTAACTGACTTCGACAAATCGCTGCTGTTTCACCCGTTGTCCGGCTGTGACGGTTTCCTGCAACGGCATTCTCAGATCGTGCTTTGACAATCTCAGCTCACTCTTTATTGCCGGTGCCGACAATGGTTGATACGCATCATGACGGATCAGGTGGTAGCAGCAAGGTGAGATACTGACTGCCGCTGTGCGCTTTGCAGCCACCCGCTCCAGCAAACTGACGTGCAGATCGCCGCAGGCATGTAAAGCCACCGCATGCTGATTTGGTCGTATCACACTGGCGCTTTCCGGTGCAAAAGCATCCGCCTGAACGAAGGTCATTGGCAACCCTAACTGGTTCGCTGCAGACTGACCGTCTTCAGTCAAACTGCGTTGCCATTCAAGGCTGGTGACCCGGGTGTTATGACATGCTGCAAGCACGCGCCCTAAATATCCTTTCCCGGCACACCATTCCAGCCAGGGAAGCTTGTGCGAAGGCAGTACTGCATTGAATGCCAGCACCTGCTGCCATTTCCGGCCCGGAATCCCGACATCTAATCCTCGAGGCAGACGCGGCGAAATCTCTGAGACTGGAGGCAGTACAGGAATATTGGCAAGTTGATGCATTTCAGGCAGAACTGGGAGAAAAACCGCTAATTCACCAATGAGCGCAGCAGTGTCTTCCAATAAGTTCGCCACATCCTGATCGGACAGAGAATCCAGCCAGTCCGACAGCGCAGGCATACTGTGCTGCCAAGGATATTCGTGGCAGGCGAAAGGCATAAACTGCCAGTATGCTCGTTCCTGAGTGAGCAAGGCATCCAACTGACAAAATGTGTCTGAATAGGCAGACATTGACGCCCCTGATACGCTAATTAACTAAAGGGCCGTATTTTATCTCATATCAGGTCGCAAAAGCAGTGAATAGTGATGAGAGTACAAAAAAGCCGCAGAATGCGGCTTATTGATTACTGCAGGGCTTTAATAACTCAGCGCACCGGCAGTTTAATACTGGCAAACATGGCTTCTATTTCATCATTACTCTTGAGTGCTAATGCCTGATCAACCACGTTCCGGGTCAGATGCGGGGCGAAGCGCTCCATGAAATCGTACATATAGGTACGCAGGAAGGTGCCTTTCTTAAAGCCAATGGTCGTCGTACTGGCTTCAAAAATGTGGCTGGCATCAATGGCAACCAGATCATGATCCGTCTCAGGATCAATCGCCATGCTCGCCATCACACCGACGCCAATTCCCAGACGCACATAGGTCTTGATCACATCAGCATCTGTCGCCGTAAACACAATACGCGGTGTTAGCCCGGAGCGGTTAAACGCATTATCCAGTTCAGAACGCCCGGTAAAACCAAATACGTAAGTCACTAAGGGATAAGCCGCCAGATCGTGAATCGTAATATCTTTCTTCTGGGCCAAGGGATGATCCGAGCGCACCACAATTGAGCGATTCCAGTGATAGCACGGCAACATAATCATGTCCTGATATAAATGCAGTGCTTCCGTTGCTATGGCAAAGACAGTGGTGCCCTTGGAAACCGCATCCGCTATCTGGGAAGGTGTTCCCTGGTGCATGTGTAATGAAACTTTCGGGTAACGTTCAATAAAGCCCTGAATCACATTCGGTAACGCATAACGCGCCTGTGTGTGTGTCGTCGCGATATGCAGTGTGCCCATTTCCGGGTGCGTATACTCGCCGGCAACCGATTTAATGCTTTCTACTCGCGAAAGAATATCACGAGCAATACGGACAATGTTCTCACCCGCTGGCGTCACTTTGGTCAGGTGCTTACCGCTACGCTCGAAAATTTGAATGCCGAGCTCATCCTCAAGTAAACGTACCTGCTTGCTGATGCCCGGTTGAGAGGTATACAGATTTTCAGCCGTTGAGGACACATTGAGATTATGGTTTACCACCTCAACGATATAGCGTAATTGTTGTAGTTTCATTTTCCCGCCCCAAATATAGTCCGTTACATTCTAACAATGCGACTATCTATTTCACTATGTTATATACAGTATCATAGTGTCTAAAATGCACATGTACAGCAACACAAGGGTTCTGACCACCATAATTTGACAACAGGCGGAAATCTATACTGGCCCGGCGTTAGCGACAGGTCACCGGCGGCCTCTCCCAATGTAAAAATGTGCGCACTGCGAATGTGAGGCTATGAGCAAAATTCTACCCTATGCTATGACCTCATGATCAGATGGTGTATCTTATGGCTTCATTTGTCTGTGGATTATCTGATCGAGTTTTATGAGTATACCTTTAGTGGTCGGTCTTATCGGCCTGTTGTTAGTCCTGGTTGTGGGTTATAACGTTATCATTCAGTACCGGCAGCAGCTGGAGAGCCAGAAGCAGCAGGAATTGGCCAAGCACATTGCCATCATCGACTCCAGTGAAGATCTGATAGGTCATGCTCATCATTTGCCTTACAGCAAAGAACTACTGGTCTGTCTGAATCAACGCATTCTGTCAGCCCTGGAAAGCATGTTCGAGGTTGATCAAAAAGATCGCTCTATGCCCCAGCGTATTAACAACGTCCGGGAGCAGATTCATCAGCTGCAGCAAAATTACACTCCTAACGAAATGTCTGGCTTTAAAGTACCCACCACAGACCGTCAGGCTATTGCTATGCTGCAGTTGGTTAAACGCCTGAAACAGGTAGTTAAAAGCGAACACAGCAAAGGCCGTCTGGGCACCCAGGCATTCGTTGCTGAGAATGCGCGTCTGGAAGGGTTACAGCTGCGTATCAACATTGAAAACGTTGTTAAACGTGCCAACGATGCCCGCATGAAACGCCAGATTGGTACTGCCAAACAGCTGTTAAGAAAAGGGCTGGATGCGCTGGCGACCAAAAATCACAATTATGCTAACCAGGCCCGCGAAAAATTGCAGGCCATGCTGGATGAAATTGACAGCTCGCAGAATCAGAGCAATGCGAAACAGCGCCAGGAAATGCTGGAAAAAGAGCAGGACGAACTGGATATCCTGTTCCAGCCGAAAAAGAAATGGTAAAGACAGCACATTGCTAATCCAATCAGGCCGCTTTTAAGCGGCCTGATTCGTTTGGGCTGTACCGAACAATTAATTAGCCGACATTGTGATTACGACGTGGTGATTACGATGTGGCGTTTAGGACATGATGTTCACTGAGCACTTTGGCCAGTGTGGAACGTGATAGACGGCCACACACTTCCCCTTGCTCTCCCAGCACAGGCAAAGCGACATCTGCCTCCAGGGTGACGGGCAACACCTGCTCTAGCAGCTGGTGACGCGAAATCGCAGGCACCGGCAGCAAGGCCGATTCTTCTAACTGTCCATCCGGATCGTCAGTCATGGCCTTTTCAATACTGTGACGGGTCAGCACGCCCAGATACCGCTGCTGCTCATTCAGTACATAAACTTCGTTCAGGCTATGCTGCTCCATGTAGCGGTTCGCCTCAGATACCGAACATAACCCAACACAGTGCGCGCCCGGCGACATGACAGCCTCGACTTTCAGCACTCTGGACCGATTCACATCTTTAACAAAGGCTTCGACATAATCGTCAATGGGGTGCAGCAAAATATCCACAGGCCGGCCCTGCTGAATCAGCTCACCGTCGCGCAATATCGCGATCCTGTCTCCCAGCCGCAGTGCTTCGTCCAGATCGTGTGTAATAAAGATGATGGTCTTACCGAGTTTGGACTGCAGGGCCATCAGCTGCTCCTGCATCTCGCTGCGAATCAGCGGGTCCAGTGCCGAAAAGGCCTCATCCATCAGCAGTATATCGGCATCGGTGCAAAGTGCCCTCGCCAGTCCAACCCGCTGCTGCTGCCCGCCGGACAAGCTCGATGGATAGTGTTCGCCATAGCCTGCCAGCCCCACAGTCTCCAGCCAGTAGCTGGCTTTTTCCCGCCACTCACTGTTATCAACGCCTTGTATTTGCAGGCCATAGCCAATGTTTTGCAACACAGTCCGGTGAGGCAGTAAGGCAAAACGCTGAAAGACCATTGCCATCCGCTGTCGCCGGAATGCCTGCAATGCAGAAGCACTCAAAGCAGTGACATCCACCCCGTCAATTTCCACCTGGCCGGCAGACGGCTCAATAAGACGATTAAAATGCCGGATCAAGGTCGACTTGCCTGAACCGGACAAACCCATCACGACAAATATCTCGCCCTGGCATATCGACAGGTTAATCTTGTTCAGGCCGACCGTATGCCCGGTTTCCGCCAGAATGGCAGATTTCGATTTTCCGGCATGCACCTGTTTCAGTACCCGCTCAGATTGGGGGCCGAACACCTTGTACAAATCGCGCACACGGATGAGCGGCGTGGTGCCTGTGTCTTGCGTGTGGATTGAATCAGTCATGTTTTCGCCCCGAAAGATGTTGCTGAGTGCGCCGGGCATAGCTTTGAGAGATACGATCAAAAATGATAGCCAGCGCCACTATGGCCAGCCCGTTGAGCAGACCCAGCGTAAAATACTGGTTGGTAATCGATTTAAGAACAGGCTGCCCCAAGCCTTTTACGCCAATCATGGACGCTATCACCACCATGGCCAGCGCCATCATAATGGTCTGATTAATCCCCGCCATGATAGTCGGCATCGCCAGCGGTAACTGCACACCAGTCAACCGTTGCCAGCCGCTCGCGCCATACGCTTCTGCCGCTTCGAGCACTTCTTTGTCCACCAGCCGGATACCCAGATTAGTCAGGCGGATCACAGGGGGGATCGCATAAATCACCACAGCAATCAGGCCCGGTATTTTGCCTATGCCCAACAGCATCACAACCGGGATCAGGTACACAAACGCCGGCATGGTTTGCATCACATCCAGCAGCGGGGTGATCACACTTTGCGCCCTGTCTGAACGGGCCATCAGAATCCCTATCGGTAAACCCAGTACTATCGCCAGCAGGGTGGAAGCAATAATGATGCTCATAGTACGCATAGTATCTTCCCACATACCGAAAAGACCAATGAACACAAAAGCAACCACCACACCGCATACCAGCTTCCAGGAACGGCTGGCATAAAAAGCCAGTCCGGCTAATATGGCAATCATCAGCCACCAGGGGGTGTTCAGCAGCAGCTTTTCAAAGCCAATCAGCATAGAGAGCAGCGGGTCAAAAAAAGATTCAATACTGTCGCCGTACTCACGTGAAAACGTACGATATGCGCCATCGAGGGTTTTACGAATCGCGAGCAGTTGATAACGGTCAAGTTGGGGGAAATCGGTAATCCAGGAGAGTTCAGACATATCGGGGTGCCGTAGATCGGTAAAATGAACAGACCCGGCAGCTACCGGGTCTGGCTGGTTCAGCGAGCCGCCAGGGCTTGCTTAATGCGCGGTAACGCTTCCGGCGTTACCCACTGGCTCCACAGTGACTCATTATCTGCGAGAAAGTGCTCTGCAGCGATTTCACCGTCGGCCTGGTTGTCTTCCATCCAGGCCAGCATGCGGTTCATTTGCGGATTGGTAAAGGCGCGCTTTGATAAATAGGCCAGCGCGTCAGGCGCTCGTGCCGCAAAACTCTCAGTCACCACAGTATCAACCGGTGACGGCGGATACATGGTCGGTTTGGGGTCCAGACAGTCAGCCTGAGTAATACAAGCCTTATAATGCTCGGCATCTACCCCTGTGCCGAAGTCTACTTTCACCATCTCGTACTTGCCCAGAACCGCGGTGGGCGCCCAGTAGTAACCAAACCAAGGCTCCTGCCGCTCATAGGCTTTTGCAATGGATGCCGCCAGACCAGCGCCTGAACCGGGATCCACCAGCTCAAAACCTGAATCGCCCAATTTGAGTGCGTCAAACAAATGCTCAGAAGTGATCTGGCAGGTCCAGCCAGCAGGACAGCCCATCATGGCGGATTTATCCGGGTCTTCAGGATGCTTAAACAAACCGGCATTGGCTTTCACCCCAGCCAGAGTTTTCAGGCTTGGCTCTTTGTCCACCATGTAGGCCGGCACCCAAAAGCCTTCTTCACCCCCGTCAGATAACGTCACACCGGCATAGCGCAACCGACCTTCCTTAACACCTTTATCCAGTGCTTCGCGCATGGTATTGCTCCACATTTCAGGGGCAATATCCGGCTCACTTTTTTCAATCATGGACGTTGTGGTAGGAATGCTGTCGCCGGGAACAAGCTCGGCGTCACAGCCGTATCCTTGCTGTAAAATAAACTGATCCAAATGGGCAATAAAGGTGGCGGAATTCCAGTTCATGTCGGCAATGGTGACATGCCCGCACGCTTGTTCAGCCTGCGCATTAACACTCAAAGGTAAAGTCACAGCGGCCAGTAACCAGGGGGCAATCCGGGGTAAGTGCATATAAAGTCCTTTTCTGATGTATCTGGATGTCAATAACCGGCAGACCTCCTTCACCAGCCATCGACACATACGTTTTCAGTATAAACACACCAAAATGGAATAACGATGATACAGCCCTATTTTTTAAAGCTAAGTGGTTCATTTTTTTCTTAGTTTCTTCCGGTGAGCCAATATCCGTCATTCTCTGGCCGCTCAGAAAGAGCTTTGTTATAATCCGCCGGTTTTCTTTCCCCTGTTCAACTCAGCAATAAGACTCATCCATGACAGACACTCAGAGCATGATCAACGAGCTACTTCTTCCCGTCCGCCGGTTTCTGCATTGCGAAACCCCAGAGAGCTGGCTTGAGGAGGCACGCAAACCGGAAAACCTCAATGCCTTGCTGGTTGATCACTGTAACTGTGAGCTGAAAGCCAGCCAGACCGCTATTTTCCTGATCCGCAAATACGCCGTGGATGAGAAAAGCGGCCAGGCACTGCTAGACTGGGCCAAACCGTACGAAGATTTCGTCTATGGCAGGTCACGCCAAAAAGACGCCTTCCACGGCAGAAAGAATGGCCTGAGTGCTGAACTGACAGCAAGGGCGGATTGTCCTTACGGCCAGGATCTGATTGATAGGATGGTTCGCCTGATCAAAGAAGAATTCCACCACTTTGAACAGGTACTTGAAATCATGGACAAGCGCGGCATCGCTTACTCAAACCTGAGTGCCGGCAACTATGCCCGCGGGCTGATGAAAGCCGTGCGTACTCATGAGCCCGCCACCTTGATCGATAAACTGATTGTTGGCGCTTACATTGAAGCTCGTTCCTGCGAGCGTTTCGCCAGACTGGCTCCGTTTCTTGATGATGAACTCAAGAAGTTTTACATCTCGTTACTGCGCTCTGAAGCCCGTCATTATCAGGATTACCTGAAACTGGCCGAGCAAATTGCCGGTAACGATATCAGTGACCGGATTCTGCACATTGGCCAGCGCGAAGCCGGACTCATCAACACCCCGGATCAAGATTTCCGCTTCCACAGCGGCATTCCGGCCACCGCTATGGTGAGCTGAATACCACACGGCTGAAATCAATCCAGCCATTCGCCAGCAGTGATACCCCATTGAGATGACTTCGGACATTGAGCTGCTGGCGGTTTTGCCACAAGGGACGATAGATGCCGATGTCCACCAGCCATTGTTCGATCTCCTGAAATTTGTCCAGCCGCTCAGCCAGATTGTCAGACAGAAAGACGGTTTCTAATTCTCGCCGCAACCGTGTCTGCTGCTGAGACTGCAGGCATACGGCCAGCGCAGTGCTCGCCTTGAGCCATTCCATCCAGCTCAGTTCCGCATCTTCGCCAAACACTTCACCGGAAATAATGATATCCGCCTGAGCCAGCCGCTCTGCCTGGTTGAAGTCCGGAAATGTTTCCACACAGCAAGTCGCCGGAATACCGGCGGCATTGAGTGCCGCTGCCAGTTGCTCAGCCAGGGCAATATGATCCCGCAACTGATAAGTCAGCACAGAGAGCGGAGCGTCAGGCACTGCCAGGTCTGAGAAATCCACAGCCACCCCGGTGTGGTGACAGGACAGATCAGATTGCAACATGCCTTTCGCAACACGGTAATCTGCCGGTACCATAGCAGCAGGCAGCGGCATCTGACGAACAAAAGCGGATAATCGCTGCCTGTGTGCCGGCACCGCCATCCAGCCAGCACGATTTTCATTCAGCAGCGCATACTCACACCCTTTTTCCCAGCCTTCGAGCTGCGAAAACGGCGCTGTCTGTCCCGGCACCAGCCAGGGATGAACCACATCACTGCTGACCTCAAAATCCATTGCCTGATCGCCAATGTTCCAGATCTCCACGGCATCGAGCCAGGGCCGATAGCCATGGTATTGGTCAAATGCACTCAGCCGGGTCAGCCACTCAGTGTGCTCATCAAGACGAAAAGCACCGGCGCCGAGAATCCGCCCGTCGCGGGATACTTTCGAGATACCTGCCGCCTTTTGTGTTAACAGGGTTGGTATGAAACCAGCCGTGGCATTCGTGGTCAGTTTCAGGCGCAGCGGCGCGAGCACCACAACCTCCTCAATACATTCGAACAGCCTGCGGTTACTGCTGTCAGACGCTTGCAAACGGGCAAAATGGGCTTGCACCGCTAAAGCATCCAGGGGCGAACCGTCATGAAACGTCAGCCCTTTTCTGAGTGTGATATGCCAGTCGCAGCCATCACGCTCCCAGTGTGCGGCTAAGTCGCCGTAAATCCGCCCTGAATCAGGATCCCGTTGCAGCAAACCGGCATAAAGGTAGCTGCCGAGATGCACTTCGGTCCGCCGGGAGAGCTGCACGGCATCCAGATCATGAATCCCCCGATAAAACGGGATACGCAGCACATCGCTTTGTTCCTGCTGCGGTATCGAACGGTTACCCGAACGGTTACCCGAACGGTTATCCGAACGACGGCAACCAGCCAGGTACTCTGCCAGCAACCCCTGCCTTTGTGGCTCGGGCACTAAGGCTGTGGCACGCTCCACCTGATGCTGAGCCAGCAGCGACAATGCTTCCTGCTTAAGAACCGAATCAACCGGTTTTTTCAGACAAATTGTCGGTAAGTTACCGCGACCGACACCCGGCTGCCAGCTTATCCAGCCTTCCTCAACCAGCTTCTTAATCACAATCTGAGCATTGCGCCGGGTACAGGCGAGTCTCTGCGCCAAAGTGTCGAGTGAGATTGACCGGGCTTGTCCGACCGCCAGTTCTTCCCTGAAATACATTAATGCTCGCCAATAGCGCATAAAAGGTGAAATCCCTTGTTATTGTTTACACTTTTTCTTCCACTTTTATCACGGATAATCGTAAATCTCTATGATGTGAAAAGGAATTTATGATGACAACCGTCACCCAACCCCAAACGGGCATTTGGCAAGAGCCGAAGTTTCTCATTCTGCTCTCCAGTGCCTTTTTTGCTGCCTTCGGCGCCAAAATTTACAGTCTGGCGCTGCCACTGCTCGTGTATGAGCTGACAGCATCGTCCGAATGGATGGGCTGGATGCGCGCTGTAGAGTATTTACCGAATCTGTTGCTGGCACTGTTCATCGGGGTTTGGGTCGACCGTGTGAACCGCAAGCACTGGTCACAGGTTATGCTGATTGGCCAGTGTCTTTGCCTGCTCATTGCTTATACCGCCGTAGAATGGCTGGCAAAACCACTCTGGGCACTCTTTCCGGCCGCTTTCATGATGATGGCTTTCGATTACGGCTACCACAATGCGCGGCTTGGCATGATGAAAACAGCGCTGCCGCAAGCTTTGCAAAATACGGCAACCGCACGTTTCAGCACCATGTACAGCTTTCTTGAGACCGTCGGGCCGGTACTGTCCGGTGTGCTGCTACTGATGGCGGCAATCCATCAGGTGTTCCTGCTGCTCATCGTTTTCTACCTGATTGCATTTGTGCAACTTCACCGAATGCCATTTACACCAGCAGCCCCTGTGACTCATCCGCCTGTCCTCACCGCACTCAAAGAAGGCTGGCAGGCGCTGAGTGCAGATAAGACCATGTGCCTGATCACCGTCTCCGTTGTGGTCATTAACACCACAGGCGCTGTGTTTCATGTCCAGGCGATATACTTTGCCAAAGCCACGCTCATGATGACCAACCTGGAAGTCAGTTATCTGATTGCTGCATCGGGGATCGGCGGTATTCTGGGCGGATTAGTCGCCGATAAGATCAGAAAACGTATCGGTCTGGGAATGCTGCTGATTCTTTCCATCGCCTTTGAATCCGTGGGATTTGCCCTGCCGGCCCTGCTGCCCAGTGCGCCGGTGTTAGCCCTGTCCTTCTTTTTGATCAGCAGTATAGGTTTGATGAGTTCTATCTGTATCTGGAGTTACCGGCAGGAAGCCTTCAGCGACACACTGCTCGGACGCGTCGCTGGAATCACCGGCTCACTGTTCAAACTCGGCATGCCTTTTGGTCTGGCGGCATCCGGTTATCTGGTGGTGACACTGGGAACAGAAAGCCTGTTCTTGCTGTGCGGTATCATTCAGTTCATCACTGCGCTGCTGCTTTGCCTGACCCGTGTCCGTCACACTCTATAAATACTCAATTAACTAATACTCAAATACTGGTACTCAAATACTGGCTGGCTTCGGGGCAAACCCGGAGCAGCCGTAGTGCTGATTCACCACAGATTCTCAGCCGTGAACATCAACAACTGGCATATTCATCTGATCTTTCCCGATCGCTTGTGTGGCTATGCAAACTTCGGTAGCTTAAATACTCACCGATACCTAGGTACCCATCATGAATATCATTTTGCTGCTGCGCTGGCTTCTCACCCGGATACCCCTCAGTCGGTAGCAATTCCCTTGCCCGGCTGTGAGTCATGCAGCCAGCCTCCATGCCTCACAGCCTGTTCTCAAACACAAAAAGGAAGTGAGTAATGGAACAAGACCTGGCACCAGGCTCCACCCTGTCGGTTGATAAACAAGGTATTATCTACGCACTTATCGGGACAGTCTTTTTCTCATTAAAGCCTGTGCTGATCAAAATTGCCTATCAGCTCGGCGGTGATGCTGTCACCATCATGAGCCTCAGAGCAGCCAGTTCTCTGCCTTTTTATCTGTTGATACTTTGCTGGCTGCTTCGCGATACCGGGCAGCGACAAAAAACCCTGCGCTATGGCTGGCAGGCTATGCTGATTGGGATACTGGGCTATTACTTTGCTTCGCTGTTCGACATTCTGGCGCTGGAGAGCATTTCTGCGCAGCTTGAGCGGTTACTGTTATTTATGTATCCGTCGTTCGTGGTTCTGATCAGCATGCTGGTTCTAAAAGAAACGCCCAAAGCGGGGACTTTCCTTTCCATCCTGCTGGGGTATCTGGGTATTGCGCTGATTGTCGCACATGATATTCAGCATCTGGGTGATGATATCTGGCTCGGCAGCCTGTACGCGCTTCTGTCAGCCATGATTTTTGCCACTTACCTGGTGCTGAGCAAACGGGTGATCAGTCAGCTTGGCAGCCAGTTATTTACCAGTCTCGGCATGACCAGTGCCGGGATTGTCATTCTGCTGCATTTTCAGTGGTCAGGGGCGCAGCTAAGCACTATCTCACTGAATTTGGCCTTGCTGGGCATTGCACTGGGATTTTTCTGCACTGTCTTGCCGTCCTATCTGATTGCAGCCGCGATGGCGCGCCTGACCCCTTCGGCAGTCAGCCTGACCAGCAATATCGGCCCGGCCATGACAGCAGTCTTCGCGATCACCCTACTTGATGAGTCATTTACAATCTATCACCTGCTCGGGATAACGCTGGTCGTGTTCGCTGTGATTCAGGTCAACCGCAAGCCTAAGGCTGATCGAACACAGCTGACATCATCAGCCGAAGAGAACCTGAGCGGGCAGGACAAAGCCACCTCACCAGCCAAAACCAAAACGGAAGCATAAAAAAACCGCCTTGCGGCGGTTTTTCATTATTTCTCTTTTTTGGCGTTTTTGCGCTTATCGGTAATGAGCCATTTTCCGGCATCGTAGAGTGCGGTATAACCGGTTGGTTTACCGTCTACTTCTGAGCGGACATAGTTCTCTTTAGTCTTGCGGCTAAAACGAACCACTGTCTTCAGGCCATCCGGATCTTCGGTCGGCGCCTCAGTCAGATACTGAAACTTAGGTGACAATCTGTCTTTAAAGCGAACCAGCTCTTCCACCAGAGGTGCGCGGGTCTCACGGGATTTAGGGAAGGTACTGGCCGCCAGGAACAGTCCTGATGCACCATCACGCAACACAAAATACGCATCCGGATCCTGAGTACAGGGCAGCTCAGGCAAATGAACCGGATCTTCTTTTGGTGGCGCTACCTCACCGTTTTTCAGAATTTTCCGCGTGTTCTTACAGGCTTCATTGGTACAGCCCATATATTTGCCGAAACGACCATTTTTCAGTTCCATGTCTGAGCCGCATTTATCGCACTCAACCACAGGACCTTCATAGCCTTTGAGTTTGAATTCACCTTTTTCAACCTCAAAGCCATCACAGCCCGGGTTATTACCACAGACATGCAGTTTACGGCTTTGGTCGATGAGATAGGCATCCATCGCTGTACCACACTTAGAACAACGTTTCTTAGCCCGTAAAGCAGCGGTTTCCACGTCCTCTTCCAGCACGTTCACCACGCCTTCTTCATCACCCAGGTTAATGGTGGTCTTACAGCGCTCCTTCGGAGGCAGAGCATAACCCGAGCAACCCAGGAAAACCCCGGTAGAGGCGGTACGGATCCCCATAGGACGGGAGCAGGTCGGACACTCAATATCGGTCAGAACGATTTTGTTCGGCTTCATTCCGCCTTCATCTTCATCCTGCTCGGCTTTGACCAGTTCATCGGTAAAATCACTGAAGAATTTGTCGAGCACCGATTTCCAGTTTGCCTGTCCTTCTGCAATCTTATCCAGATTGCCTTCCATGCGGGCGGTGAAATCGTAGTCCATCAGATCTGAAAAACTGTCTTCCAAACGATCAGAGACTATTTCACCCATTTTTTCCGCATAGAATCGACGCTGATCCACTTTAACATAGCCACGATCCTGAATAGTAGAAATGATCGATGCATAAGTCGAAGGACGGCCAATACCGCGCTTTTCCAACTCTTTAACCAGTGCCGCTTCAGTGAAACGCGCAGGCGGTTTAGTGAAGTGCTGCTTAGGTTCTAAACTGTCCAGCGTCAGAACATCACCCACCTGAACGGTCGGCAGAGTCGTATCTTCATTCTTGCCAGACGGACGCTGCACTTTGGTCCAACCGGCAAAACGTAATGTCCGGCCTTTGGCTTTCAGTGTGAAGTTATCGGCCTGCACGGTAATGGTGCTGGAGTCATATTGAGCCGCTGTCATCTGACAAGCCACAAACTGGCGCCAGATCAGGTCATACAGTTTGACGGCATCCTGATCCATGCCTTCCAGATCAGCTGGCTGGATATCGACACTTGATGGACGAATCGCCTCGTGCGCTTCTTGTGCATTGCCCTTGCTGCCGTACACCACAGGGTTGGCAGGCAGGTAATTTTCACCATATTCAGAGGCAATATAGCCACGCACAGCCTCGACCGCTTCTTTGGACAAGTTAGTCGAGTCAGTACGCATATAGGTAATATAACCCGCTTCGTACAAACGCTGAGCCAGGCCCATAGTGCGCTTGACACCATACCCTAAACGGGTACTGGCCGCTTGTTGCAGCGTTGATGTGATGTAAGGTGCAGAAGGTTTACTGCTGGTCGGTTTATCTTCCCGCTCAGCCACTTTATAGGCGGCTTTTTCCAGCAAAGAAACTGCCGCATCTGTGTCCGCTTTGTTGACCGGTCGAAATGCCTTGCCCGCCTGCTGGGCTACCATCAGACGCAATGCATCTTTGCCACCGGTTACCGTATTGGCGTGAACATCCCAGAACTCTTCCGGAACAAATGCTTTGATCTCACGCTCTCGCTCAACAATCAGCTTTACTGCTACCGACTGAACTCGGCCGGCAGACAAACCCCGGGCAACTTTTTTCCACAACAGAGGGGAAACCATGAAGCCAACAACACGATCAAGGAAACGGCGTGCCTGCTGCGCATTCACACCATCAATATTCAGTTCACCCGGATGTTCGAAAGCCTGCTGAATCGCATTTTTGGTAATTTCATTAAAAACAACACGTTTATAGCGTTCTTCATCACCACCGATGAGCTCACGAAGGTGCCACGCAATAGCTTCTCCCTCGCGATCCAAATCGGTTGCCAGATAGACATAATCTGCATTCTCAGCCAGCTTTTGCAATTCCTGGACGACTTTCTCTTTTCCGGGCAGCACAGCATAATGCGCTTCCCAATCTTTATATGGGTTAACACCCATTTTATTGATCAGCGCTGTATGCTCTTTTTCTTTTTTGATCTGTGCTTTCTCTTCAGCGCTCAGACCTTTCGTAGACGGTGCAGTCGCTTTTTTACCCGTACTGCTACCACCAGTAGACAGGTCTCGAACATGACCAACGCTGGACTTTACGATGAAATCCTTACCAAGGTACTTATTAATCGTTTTTGCCTTGGCCGGGGACTCCACAATAACAAGAGATTTACCCATATGACTCTATTACGTCCTCGTGCTCGCGAAATTTTCAAATAAAAACATATAGTTGCACGCTAAAAGTGACAGTGTACGCACGGCAACGCTATTACAATATTGGGCTACTATACAAGAAGGTCAACCTGTTTTTAAGAAATTCAGGCTAATTGCTCGACCCTTCTGCATATGTAAACACTGTGTTAAGTGTCGCTGTATTATCCGATCAGCCCCCATTTTTCATCTCTCTGAGCCAGTATTCAGACAGGGCGCAGATCATTACCACCTCGACGGAACTTTGACTATTTTCAGCCCTGTTTATTTGTGTCAGCTCACAGAAATATCCGTTTTCTTACTACAAAACGACCCGTTGTGATTATTTTACAACCAATAAAACGATTCAAAGGCGTAATATTCACTCACATTATTTAATACAACGGACAACATGCCAAAAATATAAAAACATTAATCTGTTGTTATTACTTCAGCCAGAAAGATATAACCCGCCTGCTGGCGGGTTATATCTTTACTATTTACATAATCGGCCGCTGTCCCCGGCTAATCCATTTCAGCAGCAAACTGTCGGCGGCTTCACTGCCCGCTCCGGCCAGACGCTCAGCCAGTTTCTTACGCTGAACATAATGCACCTGCAAGACTTCACGGTCTTTACACGCCTTCATAATAAAGTCGTCACTGGTCCCAATACTGTCGACCAGACCCAGCGTAATCGCTTGCTTACCGAACCAGTGCTCTCCGGTAGCCACCGTTTCCAGATCCAGAGACGGACGATGTTCTGCAATAAAATCCTTAAACAAACCATGGGTCGCTTCAATTTCGCTTTGAAACTTCTCACGTGCCTTATCTGTGTTTTCACCAAACATAGTCAGGGTACGTTTAAACTCACCAGCTGTGATTTGTTCGAACTCAATATCATTCTTTTTCAATACCTTGCTGAAATTAGGCAACTGGGCAATAACACCAATTGACCCCACTACAGCAAACGGCGCAGAGATAATCTGATCAGCAACACAGGCCATCATATAACCGCCACTGGCAGCGACTTTGTCTACCGCGATGGTCAGCTTAATACCCGCCTGTTTAAGGCGATCAAGCTGCGAAGATGCCAGACCATAGCCATGCACCATACCGCCGCCGGTTTCCAGCCGCAGGAGAACTTCATCGCCGTCAGCAGCCACGGCCAGAATAGCCGAAATTTCTTCGCGTAATCCGGCCACTTCTTTGGCATCAATACTGCCGTGAAAGTCCAGCACAAACAGTCGTGGTTCACGGGTCGCTGACAACTCGCCCGATTTTGCCGCTGCTTTAATTTCACTTTGGCGGGCTTTACCTTTTTCTTTCTCGGCTTTCTTTTCCGCCTTCTCCCTGGCTTTGAGCAAAGGTTTATCGAACAAGTGAGACTCTAAATGATGAACGGTTTCTTTATAGCGTTCAGACAAATCGGTAATTTCCAACGACCCTTTTCGCGTCCCCTGGCGACCACCTACGCTTTTTACAATGACCAAAATACTGACGACAGCAACCACGACAGTGATTATCTTGGCCAGAAAAAGTCCGTAATCAAACAAAAAATCCAAGCGTATTTCCTCATGTTCTGGTTTTACCTGATTGTAATACCAATCCAATCAAGCCTCTAGGCTTGTTAACGATTCAGGTTTACATTTTGCGCTTTCCAGAGTGATTAATCGCCTGACAGGCACCCGGCACTCGAAAAACACACCATACTGGCAGTTAACCGTCTTAGCAACCTGCTGTTTTTCATTACCGATCTATCTTGCTGGCTTGTCACCCTGAGCGTGAAGCGCCTACAATAGCGGCACAAAGAAATGCCTTACCAAGAAGGAAAGCAAGTGAATTATCAAACTGCCGCTGACTCACTCAAAGACCGTGTCATTCTGGTGACAGGTGCCGGTGACGGTATCGGCCGCCAGGCCGCTATCAGCTACGCAGCTCACGGTGCGACCGTCATTCTGCTGGGCCGCACGGTTGCCAAGCTGGAAGCCGTATACGATGAAATAGAGACGTTGGGTTACCCGCAGCCGGCAATCATCCCGCTGGACATGAAAGGCGCTTCAAAACAGAACTATCTGGATATGACAGACACCATTAACGATCAGTTTGGTCGCCTTGACGGTGTGCTGCATAACGCAAGCCTGCTTGGTGTGCTCAGCCCTTTTGACCAACTGGGTGAAGACACATTTGACGAAGTGATGCAGGTCAATGTCAAAGCACAATTCCTGCTCACTCAGGCGATTATGCCTTTGATTAAGAAATCCGAAGACGGCCGTATCATTTTCACTTCCTCCACAGTGGGCCACGATGGCCGGGCTTTTTGGGGTGCGTATGCGATTTCGAAATTTGCTACTGAAGGCATGATGCAAGTGGTGGCTGACGAGCTGAGCGACACCCGCGTTCGGGTGAATGCGATTAACCCGGGCGGTACGCGCACAGGCATGCGTGCTAAGGCCTATCCGGGAGAAAATCCTAAAACGCTGAAAACACCGACAGACATCATGCCGCTGTACCTTTACCTGATGGGGCCTGAGAGCAAAGATGTCAACGGACAGTGCATTGATGCTCAGCCTAAATAAGCGCAGGAACGGCTCTGCCATTAACTGACAGGCACAAAAAAGCCGACCACCATTTACGGGTCGGCTTTTTTACTGTGCGTCACAGCATTCTTGCGAGAACGACGCTTACTTGCGAGTACGCGGTTTCGCAGGTTTGTTCTTCAACGGGTTCCTGCGGTTGGCAGCGTTGCCGGCAGGCTTACGCTTATTGCCAGCAGAGCGCGCCGTCTCTTCAGCAGGCTGGTTTTGAGGTGCCGGGCGACGGTTGTCGCGACGACGACCGCGTGAGTCATCGCTGACACGTTCTTCATGACGACGAACGGCACGACGGATCTTACGCACCCCTTTCTTACGCTTCAGACCTTCGACGGTCAGATGCGAACGCGTTTCTTCAGGCAGCTCAACGATTTCACGCAGATAGTTCACTTCCTGCAGCTCAAGCTCCAGCCAGCCACCTCGCGGTAAATCTTTGGTCAGGAAGATGTCGCCATAACGTACACGCTTGAGTCGGCTCACCGTCACACCCTGAGAATCCCACAGGCGACGAACTTCACGGTTACGGCCTTCGGTAATTACCACATAGAAAGTGTGGTTCATCCCTTCGCCACCAGCGTAAACGACATCTTCAAAACGGGCCATGCCGTCTTCAAGCTGTACACCGTGAACCAGGTTTTTCACCATCTGCTCAGTCACTTCACCGAAGACACGCACCATGTACTCACGTTCTACGCTACGGCTGGGATGCATCAGGCGATTAGCCAGTTCACCATCGGTAGTAAACAGCAGCAGGCCAGATGTATTGGCATCCAAACGACCGACAGATACCCAACGGCCTTCGCTCAGTCGTGGCAGGCGGTCAAATACCGTTCTGCGTCCTTCCGGATCGTGTCGGGTACACAACTCACCTTCAGGTTTGTTATAAGCAAGCACACGGCACACTTCTTCAGAAGGCTTGACCAGGTCTACTTTGTGACCATCAATACGCACAAGTACGTCCAGGTTATCCAGACGATCACCCAAGTGGGCAACTTTGCCATCAATACTGACACGCCCTTCCTGGATCATCAGTTCCACTTCACGTCGTGAACCCTGACCGGAACGCGCAAGTACCTTCTGTAATTTTTCACTCATCAGACAAACCTTTGTCGCCTTCACAGGCGTCGAAACATTCTAAAAATCATCGTTCTGTTACTGACGTTTTGTCCGCCAGTAACACAAGATACCCGCCGTTTGCAGTCTTAAGCCGAAACGGCGTCCACCCTATTCAAAGCAGCCGTGAATTATGCCAAATACTGCCGCCTGATACCATATAAAAAGAAGGGAAATGCGCTATTCTTTCTCCGCGCGGCCCCTGCCCGCACAGGCGAACGGACTTTATTCGAACGGAGTGGTATCACCGGCGCCGTAACGCACAATATCGATGCTGTCGTTACTGAAATCCACCACTGTCGTTGGCTCTTCCCCTATCACCCCGCCATGGATGATCAAGTCGACGGCGTGATCGAGCGCATTGTGAATGTCCTCAGGATCCGATTCAGCTGTGTCTTTGTCCGGCAGAATTAAACTGGTGGACATCATAGGCTCACCCAGCGCATCCAGCAATGCCAGCGCGATCTCGTTGTTTGGTACCCGGATCCCAATCGTTTTACGCTTCGGATTCATCAGGCGGCGAGGCACTTCTTTTGTCCCTTTGAAAATGAAGGTATACGCACCCGGCGTGTTGTTACGCAACAACCTGAACGCATCATTTTCGACGCGGGCATATAGCGACAATTCAGACAAATCACGGCACAACAGGGTGAAATTATGCTTTTCGTCAAGCTTACGGATCCGACAGATACGTTCCAGCGCCTGCTTATTGGCCAGCTGACAGCCCAACGCATAGCCTGAGTCGGTTGGATAAACGATAACGCCACCGTTGCGAACAATAGCCACGGCCTGACTGATCAGCCTTGCCTGCGGGTTTTCCGGGTGAACATAAAAAATTTGACTCATCACTCCTCCAGACCTGCGCTTACTCAGGGCGCAGGTTTACAACATTTTATTCCATGCCCCAGTCCTGCCAGACAGGCACTGAAGCTTTGGGTAACCAAAGATTGCGTCCCAACTCTGTCCAGGGTGACGGATAGTGAAAATCCGACCCCTGAGATGACAAAAGACCAAATTGTTCAGCGTACTCCGCCAGTGTGCGGCGCTCATTCTGTGCCTGCTGCGGCTGAGCCACTTCAATGGCATCTCCGGTGGCGGCCACAAAATCGCTGAGCAAACGCTTCAGCCATTTCGCCGTCATATCATACCGGCCCGGGTGGGCCAGTACTGCCTGCCCGCCAGCGGCATGAATAGCCTGAACCGCCTCGGCAATACTGCACCAGTTTGGCGGAACGTAACCTGTATTTCCCCGGGTCAGAAATTTCTTGAACACTGCCTGCATTGTTTTGGCATGCCCTTGTTCTACCAGCCAGCGGGCAAAATGGGCCCGGGTTAAGGTAGCGTCGCCGGCAAGGGCTCTCGCGCCTTCATAAGCGCCCTCTATCTGGCTTTTGGCCAAACGCTCCCCCATTAACACAGCACGGGCAGTTCGTCGCTCTGCCTGCTGGGCGATTAAAGACGCTATGTCGGCATGCGCCGGGTCAATGTTCAGGCCAACAATGTGAATATCAAAATTATTCCAAACTGTCGATATTTCAATGCCTTTGACCAGCTTTAAAGCCAGATTTTGTGCATCTATCGCCTGCTGGGCAGATTCAAGGCCCGCGACAGTATCGTGATCGGTGATCGCGAGAACATCCACACGGAAATCGGTCGCCCGTTTCACCAGCTCTGCAGGCGTAAGCCGACCGTCCGAGGCCGTGGTGTGACTGTGAAGATCAAACAACATAAAAATAAAGTCTTGACATAATATCCATGAACTAGTTTACTAGTACGAAGTTACTCGATGAACATTTAATTACTCAGGTTCTGTTTATGTTACAGCAAAAACATCATCCGCTTCGCGCTTTCTTCACTTGGTGGCTGCACAACCTTTAGCGGGTCGTGAGATTTGCTGTGCCGACTGCACAGAATCCAGAACCCGCCTTTCGCGGGTTTTTTTATAGCTGAACAATCTAAAACCAATTCCACATCTGGCTAGCAAGGACAACAACATGATTATCGTACTGAAACCAACAGCCACCGAGAGCCAAGCACAAGACATCCTGAAACGTATCGAAGATGCCGGCCTCAAACCCCTTTATATGCCAGGTGTGGAGCGCATTGTGCTGGGTGCATTGGGCGACGAGCGGGTGCTGCAAAAACTGAATCTGGATGCCAATCCTTGCGTGGAAAACATCAAGCCGATCCTGACCAAATACAAAATGGTCAGCCGTGAAGTGCAGGCACATGATACTGTCGTTCGCTTTGGCAATGCGTCGGTGGGCGGCAATCAATTTGCCGTGATTGCCGGCCCTTGCTCGGTGGAATCCGAACAACAGTTGCTGTCTGTGGCCGAAGTGGTCAAACAGCATGGCGCGGTGGCACTGCGGGGCGGCGCTTACAAACCGCGTACCAGCCCTTATGACTTTCAGGGCATGGGCGTTGAAGGACTGAAACTGCTCAAGCAAGCCAGCGAGATGCTGAACATGCCCACTGTGTCTGAAGTGATGGAAGTGAGCCAGATGGAGACCATGTGTGACTACATCGACTGTCTGCAAATCGGCGCCCGTAACATGCAAAACTATGCTTTGCTTAAAGCAGTGGGTGAGAGCAAAAAGCCTGTTCTGCTGAAGCGCGGCCTGTCTGCCACTATCGAAGAATTGCTGCTGGCGGCGGAATATATCTATGATGCCGGCAATCCGAACATCATCCTGTGCGAGCGTGGTATCCGCACATTCGAAACCGCTACCCGCAATACACTGGATCTCAATGCCGTTGCTTTCCTGAAGCAGAAAACCCATCTGCCAGTTGTTGTTGATCCGAGCCATGGCACGGGTGTCCGTGAGCTGGTGATTCCCTTATCCCGCGCGGCGGCCGCAGTAGGTGCCGACGGCATCATCGTTGAATCTCACCTCAATCCTGGCGAAGCACTGTCTGACGGCCATCAGGCGCTGACCGGCCCCATGTTCCAGCAACTGATGCAGGAACTGAAACCCTTTGTAGAAGCTGCAGGTAAAACACTATGAAAACAACGCCTTTAGCTGTCGGAGAACTGGACGTTCTGAATCTGGACGTTCCTTATGTCTCAGAGCCCACGGAACTGTATTATTCAATCTGTGGCGACCGTCCCCACAATCTGTTACTTGAATCGGCAGAAATCGATTCCAAGGAAGATCTGAAAAGTCTGATGCTGATTGATGCCGCCGTTCGCATTGTCTGCCGCGGCCGCGAAGTACGCCTGGAAGCCTTAACCAGCAATGGTCAGAACGTCCTGCAGGCAGTGAAAAATCAGATCCCGGACGATGTTGACCTGGCCGTGGACAACAACACCCTGATACTGACATTTAAGGAAAGTGGCCGTGCACTGGATGAAGACAGCCGGCTGCGCCAGTCATCACCTTTTGATGCACTGCGCCTGATTCAGCACATTTTTCACCAGCCTGCTCAGTCTCGCGAAGCACTGTTTCTGGGCGGTCTGTTTGCCTACGATCTGGTCGCCAGCTTCGAGCCGCTGCCTGACGCAGAGCAGGGCAACCGCTGTCCGGATTACCTGTTTTACGTGGCAGAAACCCTGCTGGTTATCGACCACCAGCGCCGTAAAGGCAAGCTTCAGGCGACCTTGTTCGGCGGCGACAACTATACGGCGAGCTATTTCGAACTGAGCCGCCGGCTGCAACAGATAAAAGAAATATGCCTGAAACCGGTTGCCCTGCCACCGCCCGAGTTATTGGACACGTGCGAGCCCAGCGTCAGCATCAGTGATGCCGACTTCTGCGCCACCGTCGAGCAGTTAAAGCAATTTGTGGTACGGGGTGATGTTTTTCAGGTGGTGCCGTCCCGTCAGTTCACTCTGCCCTGCCCGTCACCGCTGAACGCCTACAAAGCACTGAAGATAGGTAACCCAAGCCCATACATGTTCTACCTGAAAGATGCCGACTTCACTTTGTTTGGCGCTTCTCCGGAGAGCGCACTGAAATATTGCACCGACAGCAATCAGGTCGAAATCTACCCCATTGCCGGGACCCGTCCACGCGGTAAAAAACCGGACGGCGGCATAGATCTGGATCTAGATGGCCGTATCGAACTGGAACTGCGCTGCGATAAAAAAGAAAACGCCGAGCACATGATGCTGGTCGACCTGGCCCGAAATGATGTGGCCCGAATCAGCCAGCCAGGTACGCGTTACGTGGCCGATCTGCTGCAGGTTGACCGCTACAGCCATGTGATGCATTTGGTTTCCCGTGTGGTTGGCCAGTTGCGCGATGATCTTGACGCCCTGCACGCCTATCAGGCCTGCATGAACATGGGCACCCTAACAGGGGCACCGAAAATCCGGGCCATGCAGCTCATCCGCGATGTCGAACAGCAACGTCGCGGCAGCTATGGCGGTGCAGTTGGTTACCTGACCGGGCAGGGTGATATGGATACCTGTATCGTCATTCGTTCGGCCTATGTCGAAGACGGTGTTGCAACCGTGCAGGCCGGTGCCGGTGTGGTGTATGACTCCGTACCGCAGGCAGAAGCGGACGAAACCCGTAGCAAAGCACAGGCTGTGATCACCGCCATTCGTCACGCACACAATGTGCAATAAGGAGCCGCTCATGAACAAACATATCGACATCGTTCTGCTGGATAACTTCGACTCCTTTACCTACAACCTGGTCGACCAGTTTCGCTCCATGGGTTATCCGGTCACCATTTTTCGCAACAGCCTGAGCGCAGAACAGGTGGAGCAGGCTCTGGCAGAGAAACAAAATCCGGTACTGGTTTTGTCACCGGGTCCGGGTGCGCCTGCCGAGGCTGGCTGTATGCCGGCACTGATCAAACGGGTAGCCGGCAAGATCCCCATGATAGGTATCTGTCTTGGCCATCAGGCCATTGTTGAAGCCTATGGCGGCAAAGTAGAGGGAGCGGGTGACATAGTCCATGGTAAAGCCGCGCAGATGACCCATAACCAGCATGCCGTTTTTGGTCAGTTATCAAGCCCGCTGACCATCGCCCGTTACCACTCGCTGGTAGCCACCCAGGTGCCGGACTCGCTCAGGGTAGTGGCTGAGGTCGATGGCCTGGTGATGGCGGTCACCCACGAGAAGGACAAAGTTTGCGGATTTCAGTTTCATCCTGAGTCCATTCTGACTGCGCAAGGCGCGCAACTGCTGGCAAATACCCTCGACTGGGTCTCGGGCCAATCCGCCACTGTGACTGAATTTTAAAGCTAAGGGAGAGCCCAGATGAACAGCGCTATTTATCCGATTACCGACAAGTTATACGATCAGCAAACGCTGACAAAAGACGAAAGCCGCACATTATTCGATGCCATTATCAAAGGTGACGTGGAGCCCGCTCTGCTGGCTGCCATTCTGACCGCGCTGAAAATCAAAGGCGAAACACCCGATGAGATTGCCGGCGCCGCCACTGCCTTACTGGAAAATGCAGCGCCCTTCCCTCGTCCTGACTACGACTTTGCCGATATTGTCGGCACAGGCGGTGACGGTGCGAACACCATTAATATTTCCACCACCGCGGCCTTTGTCGCCGCCGCCTGCGGCGTAAAAATTGCCAAGCACGGTAACCGTGGCGTCTCCAGTAAATCAGGCTCTTCAGACCTGCTGGACAAATTTGGCATTAATCTGGCGATGTCGGCACAAGACGCCCGCGCCGCGCTCGATGAGCAAGGTGTCTGTTTCCTGTTTGCGCCTCAGTACCACAGCGGTGTGCGTCATGCGATGCCCGCCCGTCAGGCCATGAAAACCCGCACTATCTTTAACCTGCTCGGTCCGCTGATTAACCCTGCCCGTCCGAGCATTGAGCTGATGGGCGTGTACGATGCCGCTCTGGTTCGCCCGATTGCAGAAACCATGATTGCGCTGGGGATGAAACGCGCCGCCGTGGTGCACGGCAGCGGTCTGGATGAAGTGGCCATTCACGGCCCGACTCTGGTTGCCGAAATCATCAATGGCGATATTCGCGAATATACAGTGACACCGGAAGATTTTGGCTTGCAAACCCATGCATTAGATGCGATTAAAGGGGGCGAACCGGAAGAAAACCGTGCCATTATCACCAACATACTGACGGGCAAAGGCACGGAAGCACAGCAAAGCGCTGTGGCCGTCAATGTCGCTCTGCTGCTTCGTCTGTTTGGTCAGGAAGATTTGAAAGCCAATGCTCAGCAAGCGATGGAAGTCATGCAATCCGGCAAAGCCTACCAACTGGTAGAACAACTGGCCGCACGAGGTTAACCATGGAAACTGTACTCGCCAAAATCGTCGCTGATAAGAAAATCTGGGTTGAAGCCCGTAAGGCAGTCCAACCGCTGGACAGCTTCATTGCCGATGTCATCCCTAGCGACCGGGACTTTTATCAGGCTCTGCACAGCGAAAGCGCGGTATTCATTCTTGAATGCAAAAAGGCCTCGCCGTCTAAAGGGCTGATCAGGGAAGATTTCGATCTGGATCATATTGCTCAGGTCTACAGCCGTTATGCCAATGCGATTTCCGTACTGACAGATGAAAAATATTTCCAGGGAAACTTTGATTTTCTGCCGCAAGTCCGCCAGCACGTGACCCAGCCCGTATTGTGCAAGGATTTCATGATAGATCCGTATCAGGTCTATCTGGCCCGCTATTATCAGGCCGATGCCATTTTACTGATGCTGTCTGTCCTGAACGACGATCAGTACCGCGAACTGGCAGCCCTGGCCGACACGCTGAATCTGGGGGTGCTGACCGAAGTCAGTAACGAAGAAGAACTGGAACGTGCTATTGCACTGCAAGCCAAAGTGGTAGGGATTAACAACCGTAACCTGCGCGATCTCAGCATTGACCTGAACCGGACCAAAGTGCTGGCTCCGCGTCTGCCTGCAGGTACGCTGGTAATTTCAGAATCCGGTATTTACACCAACCAGCAAATTCGTGATTTATCAGACTACGCCAGTGGCTTTCTGATTGGCAGCTCACTGATGAGTGAAGATAATCTGGAAATGGCTGTACGCACTGTACTGCTGGGCGAACATAAAGTCTGCGGACTGACGCACCCTGATGATGCCTGTGCGGCGTACCAGAGCGGTGCGGTTTATGGCGGGCTGATTTTCGTCGAAGGGTCACCAAGAGCCGTCGACGGTGAGCTGGCCCGACTGGTGATGAGTGGTGCTCCGCTGAAGTACGTCGGCGTATTTCGCAATGCGGATGTCAATGCTGTAGCCGAACTCGCTAAAACTCTGAAACTGGCGGCCGTTCAGTTGCACGGCAACGAGTCATCTGATTATATTTCAGCGCTGAAAGCGCTATTACCCGCAGACTGTGAAGTCTGGAAAGCCCATGGTGTCAGTGATGCCCTGCCCGAGCTGGCTGACTGGCCAGCTGACCGACACCTGCTGGATACTCAGGTCGGTAATCAGAGCGGTGGTACAGGTCAGCAATTTGACTGGTCGCTGCTGGATAACTGCGAAGAGAAAAGCCGCATTATGCTGGCTGGCGGTTTGAACCCGGGTAATGCTAAAGACGCCGCCAGTAAAGGCTGTCGTGGCCTTGATTTTAACTCAGGCGTGGAAAGCGAGCCTGGCAAAAAAGACAGACAGAAATTACTCTCGGTATTCAAGGCAGTGAAACCTTAATCAGGTAAGCGAACAGCTTGCGGGCTTCCGCACTGACACAGATGATAAGAATAGGACAGCAGACACATGAGTAAACTCGACCCGTATTTTGGTGAATTTGGTGGCCAGTTTGTGCCCCAGATTCTGGTTCCGGCCCTGGACCAGCTGGAAGACGCATTTATTGATGCGCAGAAAGACCCGGCTTTTGAAAAAGAATTTATCGGCTTACTGAAAGACTATGCCGGTCGCCCAACGGCACTGACCTTGTGCCAGAATTTAACCAAGGGCACCAAAACCAAACTGTACCTCAAACGCGAAGACCTGCTCCATGGCGGCGCACACAAAACCAATCAGGTTCTGGGCCAGGCCCTGCTGGCCAAACGCATGGGTAAAAGTGAAATCATCGCCGAAACCGGCGCGGGTCAGCATGGCGTTGCCACTGCACTGGCCTGTGCCCTGTTGGGCCTGAAATGCCGTATTTACATGGGTGCCAAAGACGTTGAGCGCCAGAGTCCGAATGTTTTTCGTATGAAACTGATGGGTGCAGAAGTCATTCCGGTTCATTCCGGCTCAGCGACCTTGAAAGATGCCTGTAATGAAGCCATGCGTGACTGGTCAGCCACTTACGACAAGGCGCATTATCTGCTGGGGACCGCAGCAGGCCCGCACCCTTTCCCAACGATAGTCCGTGAATTCCAGCGCATTATCGGAGAAGAAACCAAAGCGCAGATTCTTGATAAAGAAGGCCGCTTGCCGGATGCGGTTATCGCTTGTGTCGGCGGCGGTTCCAACGCTATCGGCATGTTTGCCGATTTTATCGAAGACACCAGCGTGAAACTGATTGGTGTGGAGCCTGCCGGCCTGGGGCTGGATACCCACATGCACGGCGCACCGCTGAAACATGGCAAGCTGGGGATTTTCTTTGGTATGAAAGCCCCGTTAATGCAGGATGAACATGGTCAGGTGGAGGAATCTTACTCTATCTCGGCCGGTTTAGACTTCCCGTCTGTGGGCCCTCAGCATGCTCATCTGAATGCCACCGGCCGCGCGGAATACGGTTCAGTGACCGACGACGAAGCACTGGATGCTTTCCAGGCACTGGCCCGTAATGAAGGCATTATTCCGGCGCTGGAATCGGCACATGCCCTCGCGTATGCACTCAAGCTGATTAAAGATGAACCAGAAAAGGAACAACTCCTGGTGGTTAACTTATCTGGCCGTGGTGACAAAGATATCTTTACCGTACATAAGATTCTGGATGAAAAGGGAGCGCTGTAATGGACCGTTATCAAGCTTTATTCAGCCGTTTAGCGGCCAAACAGGAGGGCGCGTTTGTTCCTTTTGTCACCTTAGGGGATCCGAGTCCGGCCCTCTCTTTGCAAATCATTGATACCCTGGTTGAATCCGGCGCCGATGCCCTTGAGCTGGGTATTCCGTTTTCAGACCCGCTCGCCGACGGGCCAACCATTCAGGGGGCAACTATCCGTGCTCTGGATGCCGGAACCACGCCTGACACCTGTTTTGAGCTGTTAAAACAGGTGCGGGAAAAGTACCCCGAGTTGCCTATTGGCCTGCTGATGTACGCCAACCTGGTGTTTGCAGGCGGCATTGAGCATTTTTACCGTCGTTGCCAGGAAGCGGGTGTTGACTCGGTTCTGGTCGCAGACGTGCCTGTTAATGAATCCGCAGAGTTCCGGCAAGCGGCGGAAAAATACGGAATTCACCCGATTTTCATCGCCCCGCCGAATGCCACAGCAAGTACGCTGAAAACCGTGGCCGAATTGGGTGGTGGTTATACTTACCTGCTGTCACGCGCCGGTGTCACCGGGGCGGAAACCAAAGCAGGTATGCCCATTGACCATCTGCTGGCCTCTCTGGCCGAATATAAAGCGCCCCCCGCACTGCTGGGGTTTGGTATCTCAGAGCCGGCACAAGTGGCTGACGCCATCAAGGCCGGTGCAGCCGGAGCGATATCCGGCTCTGCTGTAGTGAAAATCATCGAGCAGCACAAAGATAATCCGGACGCTTTGCTCCACGCATTAGGACAGTTCATCCACAGTATGAAGCAAGCCACCAGAGGCTGATGGATTCCTCCGCCCTAAAACAGAGCCCTGGCTTCATTAAGCCGGGGCTTATTTTTTAACATTGCTGTTACACCCTTCCTTTTCGGGCATAAAAAACGTAATGCATAAGCCCGCCAGCCTAGTAGAATAAATCGCCCCTAAATCGTAACAGAAGTAGAAAGTAACGAATTTCAACATTGATTATCGCATTATTCTGCTGTAAAACCTTAACCCGCAAAATATTGACTCAAATTAAGCAACATTTGCGAAACATAAGTCTTTCATCAATTAACAAACTTCCACAATAAAGGTGTTCAAGGTGCTAAAACAACAAGGACTACTTGGCAACATTGGAGTACAGGTTGTCATTGCCATGTGCTTGGGTGCACTGGCCGGTGCAATGATGGGGCACTCGGCGAGTATGTTTGCTCCACTGGGCAGCATTTTCATCCACCTGATTAAAATGCTGGTGATCCCTCTGGTTGCTGTGGCTATCATCTCTGGCGCAGCCGGTCTGGGTAGCAGCCAGTCAGCGGGTAAGATCGGCCTGATTACTCTGGGGTTCTTTGGCCTGACATCAGCAGTTGCCGTTGCACTGGCGCTGTTTATGGGTGAAGTGTTCCAGCCAGGTATGGGTGTCGACCTGACCGGCGTACAGGGCATGTTCGCAAATACCTATGCTGACAAAGGTGACCTGCCTTCGTTCTGGGCAACTATTTTGGGTATGATCCCAACCAACATTTTCCAATCCCTGAATGAAGCAAACATCCTGCAAATTCTGGTGTTCTGCCTGTTCTTCGGTCTCGCCGTTTCTAAACTGGAAAAAGAACGCCGTGACCCGCTGATCAACGGTGTTAATTCCATCGTTGACGCTATGGTCTGGATGATCAACGTAGTCATGAAGATCGCCCCTCTTGGCGTATTCGGCCTGATGGCTGATGCCGTGGGTACGTTTGGCTTTGACGCCCTGATGGTGGTGTTCAAACTGTTCGTTGTCTACATCGCTGCCATTCTGGTATACGGCTTCGTGTTCTACCCGCTGATGATCAAATGCTTCAGCAAGACATCGCCAATCAAGTTCCTGGCTGCAATGAAGAAACCTCAGGCAGTTGCACTGTCTACCGCCTCTTCCATGGCAACACTGCCTGTCACCATGGAAACCTGCGAAGAAGAGCTGAAAGTGAAAAACAGCACGGCGGCTTTCGTATTGCCGCTTGGTGCGACTATCAATATGAGCGGTAACGCTATCTATTATGGCCTGGTTGCTATCTTCTTTGCCCAGCTGTTCAATGTCGACCTGTCTATGAGCGCGTATGTCGCCATCATAGTGACTTCGACACTGGGCGCCGTGGGTCAGGCCGGTGTACCGGGTCCTTCATTCCTGGTCGTGGCTGTACTGCTGTCGGCAGGTATTCCTATTGAAGGTCTGCCGCTGCTGTTCGCACTGGACCGTATCTTCGACATGATCCGTACCGCACTCAATATCACAGGTGATGCTGCCTGTGCTGTGATTGTGGACAGCCTGATCACTGACGAGCAGAAAGAAGACGTACGCATGGCAACACAGAACGAAGCCTAATCTAAACTGCGGCTTCTGTAATCTCATAAGGCTGTCAACTGACAGCCTTATTATTTTCTGCCGCTATGAATCCGATTTTCGTTCAAAGTTCCATCAGGCCTGGGTCAGACCAGGTGCTTTCTGCTTGCAAGCCAGCGTAATATTGATGACCATATGAATACATCTTCCCAACACATGATTTATGATGAATTCAGAAAATAATGTCCCACGAGGCCAGTTATTACTTCGCACTTTAGCCATGCCTGCTGACACCAATGCAAATGGCGACATTTTTGGTGGCTGGATAATGTCACAGCTCGATCTGGCCGGCGCGATTCTGGCTAAGGAAATATCTCGCGGTAAAGTGGTTACCGTCTCAGTCGACAACATAGTGTTTAAAGCCCCCGTCGGTGTGGGCGATGTTGTGTGCTGTTATGGCGAATGTAACCGTATTGGTAATACATCGCTCTCTGTCGCCATGGAAGTGTGGGTGAAACCCGTTGGCAATGACGGTATTGGTGAGCGCTACAAAGTCAGTGAAGCCACCTTCAATTATGTCGCCATTGATGCCGATGGCCGCCCTCGTCCGATTAAGAAAGCCTGATTTATCTGCCCTGATCGCTGGTTGGGGCTTTTTCATTCCGCTATGATAACGGCTGCATTCCACCACAAGTACAGGGAGACAGAACGCATGTGGTACGTCATTTTTTCTCAAGATGTTGAAAACAGTCTGGAGCGCCGTCTGAGCGTTCGCGAAAATCACCTGGCTCGCCTCAAAGCCCTGCAGGATGAAGGCCGCCTGCTGGTTGCCGGACCTATGCCCGCCATTGACAGCGATAACCCGGGTGAAGCCGGTTTTACAGGCTCTACCGTCATCGCCGAGTTTGGCTCTCTTGAAGAAGCAAAAGCCTGGGCAGATGCCGATCCTTACATTGATGCCGGTGTCTATGACAAAGTCATTGTGAAGCCATTCAAAAAAGTACTTCCGGCCTGATGGTTATGAATCGAGCATCCATAAAGACCCTGTTTACCGCCATGATGGCTGCAGTTATTCTCACTGGCTGTGCTAAATCGCAGGATGACCTGACCAACGAGCTTGCGGAGCGCCGGGCAGCTGTCATTAACTCCAAAGCACCTTATCCCAAGATTGATCAGTACCAGATCATGAAAGCGAAGGCGCAGCAGAATATTGTTGAAATTACCATTCTCTACGGTGGTGGCGGTAAAGTTCCTCCCACTCAGGCGGCTCAGGCAGCGGCAGCGAACTTCTGCAGTAATCCTGAACTGACGCCTATGGTCAGCGAAGGTCTGGGCTATCTGATTCAGATCCTGGATATGCGGGGAAGACCCGTGGTGCAGCAGCCGATCAATGCACAATTCTGTGCCCAGATTGTGGCTCCCGGCTCCTGATCTGTTGCCAGACAGAAAACCAGGCAGGCAGGAAGCTAACCCGTTATAAAAATGCCGGAGATATCCTCCGGCATTTTTATTTATCGGGCAAAAATCATGGCCTTCAGCGCACTGTCGTGCTCCAGATCCGCAAACTCAGGCGGATTATCAAGGCGCTCAATAAACCTCAGTTCAGGTGCTTCCTCAGCCATGCCATCGATCAAAAACTGTGGTGACACAGCAGGCGAGTTGACACAGGCCAGCACCTTGCCTTCGGCTGTCAGCATATCCGGCAAACGGCGCAGAATTTTGGCGTAATCTTTCGTGAGTGCAAAACTGCCTTTCTGAAAGGACGGCGGGTCAATGATAATCAGATCATAAGGGCCATACTTTTTCAGTTTGCCCCAGGATTTAAAGATATCGTGCCCTAAAAAGCTCACCTTGCTCAGATCGTGCCCGTTCAGCCGGTGATTATCCCGGCCACGCCCCAGAGCCGCTTTGGCCATATCCAGATTAACCACATGCTCTGCGCCGCCCGCAATGGCGGCAACAGAAAATCCACACGTATAGGCAAACAAATTGAGCACTTTGCTGTCTTTCGCCGCGTCTCTTACCCACTGGCGGCCATAACGCATGTCCAGAAACAGACCATTATTTTGCTTCTGGCCCAAATCCAGCTGAAACTTAAGGCCATTTTCCGTCACTTGCTGCCAGGTTTGCAGCTCCCCCCAGATCACTTCCATCGGTGAGCCCACCCGGTCACGATGCTGCACCAAAAGCGACACCGCGCCCGAGTGCTGCCAGGCTTGCGTTTGCGTTACGTCTTGAAGTAAAGCCGTCAAAGCAGCCAGAAAGTCAGCATCCTGCTCTTTAAACAGCGATATCAACACCTGGCCGTCAAGCCAGTCGGCCGTCAGTTGCTCCAGTCCGGCCCAGCGCCGGCCCCGGCCATGGAATAGCCGGCGCATTTCATGAGGAGGTGAAGCCAGTTGCGACAGCAAATGTTGATAAAAAAGAGGTAAAGCAGAAGCGTCCATGAATCACCAGTATGGAATAAATAATAAATGAATCTAACCGGATTGCCGCTCTGGCGGCAACGGCGTTAATCAATGCGCGGTTTAACCAGCCCTGAAGGTAGCGAAGGCCATGAAATGTCCCAGGGGGCAGACCACTCGGACAACGCAACCTGCACTTCCGCCACTTGCCATAGCGAGCCTTGTTCAGGCAAACAGACAAAGCGGCTGACTTGTCCCTGAAAGGTAAACTGCAGGGCAAATGCGTGTAAATATCCGCGGTCTGCCTCTTCCTGACCATAAATATCATCACCTGTGATGCCGGCCCCCACACTTTTCAACGCCACCCGGATCTGATGGGTTTTCCCTGTGCAGGGTTTGCACAGGAACAGCCGGCGGCCACCACCGGCGGCCGTTGAAATAAACTGGGTAATAGCCGGATTCTCTCGCGTTGCATCCAGCTTCCAGCTGCGACGACGTGAACGGCTCATATCGCCAATCACTGTGCCCTGCTTCTTTTTGGGTTTCTTGCTGCTGATAGCGAGATAAAACTTCTGCACTTCACGACGGGCAAAACCACCCGACAACTCGGCGGCGGCTTTCGCGTGACGGCCCAGCAGCAAAATGCCCGATGTCATCTTATCCAGACGGTGGATCAGATACAGCTGTTTATCTCCGGTTGCCGCAGCAACCTCCGCAAGCAGTGGCTGATCATTGTCATCTTTATGCACACTCACGCCAGCATGTTTGCAAATAACGAGGAAGTCCGGGGTTTGATGCAGAAGTGTAAACATGGTTCGCAGTTCGATTAACTCAGGAAAGCGGCAGTATACCCGCTCTGCCGCATGACGCCAGCCTTGTGATGTCATCCGTTACTGGAGGAAAAAGACCAGCAGCATGAGAACCGGACAGACAATACGCACATACCAGGGCCAGATCCGCCAGAACAGGCTCGACGCAACGGCCGGATAACCTTTGCGGATTTCTTGCAATACTTTATTTCTGTGCCAGATCCATCCCACCAGCAGCGCGAAAATCATGCCGATGATCGGCTGTGCGTAGGCTGTGGTCGTGGTCACTACCCGGCCGAACAAGGCGTCAAAATTAAACACAATGATCGCCGAGATGACGCAGATTAACCCGCCTATCCACCAGACGGCGGTACTGCGGCTCTGGTTCAGTTCTTCAATGGCGCAAGAGACGGGCACCTCCAGCATAGAAATGGAAGAGGTAAGCGCCGCAATGATCATCAGCACGAAAAACAAGATGCCGACTATCATGCCCACCGGCCCCATAGTGTCGAACATGGTCGGCAGCACACTAAATACCAGCGTATCGGACGCCAGTAATGCCCCGCTCTCGTCGTAAATCACCACGCCGTTATGCTGGGCCACAAACATAGCAGGCAGGATCAGCAGCCCGGCGATAAAAGCAACGGCAGTATCGAGCAGTGCAACCTGCGCTGCTGTTTTCGGTAGATTCGCCGACTTACTCAGATACGAGCCGTACACCATCATAGTGCACACCCCAAGAGAAAGAGAAAAAAACGCCTGCCCCATCGCGCTGACAATCAGCTTGGGAGACAAATGGCTGAAATCCGGGATCAGGTACAGCTTCAACCCGTTCCAGGCGCCGTCCTGCGTCAATATATACACCACCATAACAACGAACAGCAGCAGCAGAACAGGCATCAGACGGGTGGACCATTTTTCGATCCCATCAGCAACCCCGCTCCTTACTACCATTACGGTCAGCCACATAAAGACCAGCATGAGTATCAGGTTACGGCCGCTGCCAAACGCTTCCAGCCAGTGAGCCAGTGAAACCAACCCCACCGCCTCACAAATCGGTGCCAGCAAATACCCCAATAGCCAACCGGCAACAATCGCGTAGAAACTCAATATCAGCGATACAGCTATCATACCCGCCAGCCCGACCAGTCCCATCAAGGCTTTCTGCCGTGGCCAGACTTTACGCAACGAGGTGATGGGATCGGCACTGCCATAGCGGCCAATGGTCAGCTCGGCCACCAGCAAGGGATAAGCCAGCGCAAACACCATCAGCAAATAAACCATCAGAAATACCGCGCCGCCATTGCTGGCTGCCTGAGTCGGAAAACCCCAGATATTGCCCAGACCGACCGCGGAGCCGGCTGCCGCCAGAATGAAACCAATGCGGGAGCTGAATTGCGCTCTGTTCGCCATACACGATACTCAAATAATAAGGGGCTCTTACAAGATAAGACATTTCTCAGCGTATAACGCCTTCACTATTGATACATACGGCATTATAAAATGTGTCAAGTTTTCGCTTAACCCTATGTTTTACAGAGATTCGGGTGCAAAATAGAGCGCAGGTATGCATATAGAAAGAGACAAGCCGCTTTTATGGATCACGTTTATCAAGTCTTAGCCTGGCTCAGCCTGTTTATCTATTGGGTGGCCATTGCGGCTGTCACTATGCGGGTGGTATTCAAACGTCGTGTTGTGGGCGTGTCGCTGGCATGGCTGATGATTATCTACATCATTCCTATTGGTGGCATCATTGCCTATCTCTTGTTTGGTGAACTCAATCTTGGCAAAAAGCGGGCATTACGTGCCGAAGAAATGTTTGAGCCCTTCGCCAACTGGTTTAAGCAACTGTATAACTGCCCGGGGCACCAGCCTCAGCTGATGAACCTGCATACCAAACCCATTCACGACCTGTGTCAGAACCGCCTCGGCATTCCGGCGTTGGTGGGTAACAGCATGACATTGCAGGACACCCCGCAAACCATTCTGCGCTCGCTGATTTCAGACATACAGCAGGCCCATCGCGCAATTCATTTGGAATTTTATATCTGGCATCCGGGCGGCCTGGCCGACGAAGTGGCAACAGCATTAATTCTTGCCGCTAAACGTGGTGTTAAAGTCAGATTATTGCTGGATTCTGCTGGCAGTATGCGTTTTTTCCGTTCCCACTGGCCGCGTTTAATGAAGCATGCCGGTATCGAATTGACAGAAGCGCTGGCTGTCAGCCCGTTACGTATGTTCCTGCGAAGACTGGATATCCGGCAGCACCGTAAAATTGTTGTCATTGATGCGCAAATTGCCTATACCGGCTCCATGAATCTGGTCGATCCGGCTTTTTTTAAAACAGATGCCGGTGTAGGGCAATGGATTGATGTGATGGTGCGAGTCACCGGTCCGGCCGTGTCGGTGCTCAATTGTATTCAGGCCTGGGATTGGGAAGTCGAAACCGGGCAACGTTATTTGCCCCCCGTTCCTGAATGCGACGCAACCCCGCCTGCTGGCAACATCGATATGATCCAGGTGATTCCGTCCGGGCCGGGTATGCCGGATGAAATCATCCATCAGGTTCTGCTGATCAGTATTTACCAGGCCAGGGAGCGCGTGGTCATCACTACCCCCTATTTTGTACCCAGCGAACACTTGTTACATGCGCTGATCAGTGCCGCGGAACGAGGGACAGAAGTTCACATTGTCATTCCTGCCAAAAACGACTCTGTCATGGTGGAATGGGCCAGCCGCTCGTTTTTTGCCGAACTTCTCAATGCCGGTGTGTTTATTCACCGGTTTAACGGCGGTCTGCTCCATACTAAATCGGTTGTCGTTGATGATACCCACTGCCTGATTGGTACAGTCAACCTGGATATGCGAAGTCTGTGGCTGAATTTTGAAGTGACGTTAGCGGTAGATAATCCGGTTTTTACAGCGCAATTAGCACAATTGCAGCAACAGTATATAAAACAATCCAGCCGGATTGATCCGGCAAAATGGCGTGAACGTTCTTTAGGCCATAAATTTCTTGAACAATGCTTTTATATGTTCAGCCCGTTACTTTAATTTGCCTGTCATGCCGGCGTGATCAACAGCGCCAATGACTTCAGCAAAGGCACTTTAACTAGGGTTCGCCGGTAATAGCATCAGATGTCTAAAAAAAGACACTTTGGCATCTGATTTCCTTGCGTGACAATAAACTTAAGTTGGAACTTCATATATGCAATCGCCTCCCACGCGCCACTTTTGGAACAAAAGTCACGCAACAAGACTGTGTGTTTATACTGAAAAGTCCAATGATTGAAAAATATAAACCCACATAAACTGTCATTTCAGACATAACGACCTCATTCAATTCAAATTTGAAATAATCCCTTCACACTCATTCATACGAGAAAAGTATTGCTTTGCGCTTTTATATAGCTATCTTTGTATTTACGCACTAATCGCACACGAAGCTGAGGGATATGTGATTCTCAGGAAGTATATCTCACCACTTTCCAATACCCTCTTGTCAGGCCTGCTATTTGCAGGAGTTATTTTCGTTTTTCCTGTTTTTGCTCTCACACCACCTCCGTTGACACTTAAAGGGCAGTCGGCGGAAAATGCGCCCATAGAAATACGCCTGACACGAGACGATATCGCCAGCCTCCCGCAGGAATCCATCACCACCTCTATGCCTTGGGTCAATGGCAAAGCAACATTTTCCGGTGTTAATCTGCAAGCCTTGTTAGACCACTATCAGCTAAAACCCGGCACCATACATTTTACGGCCCTGAATAAATTTACCGCCGAGTTAAACTGGCAAGATATGGAAACATATCAACCTGTACTGGCGGTACGTCACAATGATGAATGGATGAGAGTACGTGATTACGGCCCCTTCTGGCTTATTTTTTCACTGGATACGTACCCAAACCTCATAGATAAGGGTTTCCTAGAAAAAATGGTCTGGCAAATAAACGAAATTAATGTGGTGCCATGACGTGTTATCTTTGAAATCATTAAAAGTCTTTCACTTAGCCGGGATGCCCTTAATGAAAAAGCTGCTTTTTTTTGCGGCTCCCCTGCTTATTGTGTTTACTTTCGTGTCTGTCAGCTCTTTAGAATCCAATGCTGAGTCTGTCAGTAAAGACCAGAATCTGGCCAGCTGGTTCATGATGCAACTGAGCGATGAATACAGTGAGTTAATATACCAGCTTCAGAGCTATGAAGCCGGGCGGGCTGATAATAACGACGTACTACTCCAGTATGAGATACTGTTAAGCCGCTTTAATTCCATTCAAGTCAACAGCCAGGTGAACCGCCTTCACAGCACCTTTGGTTCATTGCAATCTTTCAATCATCACTATCAAATCGTTAAAGGCTACGAAGCTTCGCTGCAACAGCTCACCAAACAGAACGTGACTGAACTGACCCTGGCGGTCAAAGATAATTACGATCAATTGATGAGTTATGCGTTAAAAACATTTCTTTTCACCAACAATGTATTGCGCTCAAAACTGGACAGGTTTATTTCTCTGCGCTGGTTAATCCATGCCTCCCTGTTTTCCACCTTGCTGATCGGCATCATGATGATTTACTTACTGATGAAAGAGTCGAAAACACACCATCAACTGGCGATGTATGACTCATTAACCGGCATCCATAACCGACTTTGGCTCAACAGAAAATTAAAAGATCTTGAGAAATCCGGTAACGAGTTTGCGTTTTTCCTGATTGACCTGAACGGGTTCAAAGAAGTGAATGATACACTGGGGCATGGTGCCGGGGATCAGTTGCTAAAAACAATAGCGCGTCGACTTGATAACCTGACACACGATGGCATGTATGTTGCCAGGATGGGAGGTGATGAATTTGCTGTGATCCAGGTTTTCCCTCAGTCGGTCAATCAGGCGTATGTGTCGAACTTTCTGATGAACACGCTGGACCACGTACTCAAAATCCCCATTCAGCTCCTCCATCGCGAATTATCGCTCTCGGCCAGTATCGGCCTGAGCGTTTATACTCCGGGCAGCAAAAGCCTGTCAGAACTGCTGCAGGAGGCAGATTTTGCTATGTATGAAATGAAACAGCAATTTAAAGCAGAGCATCCATACCCAATCACCAACCTGGAACACCCTGCTTCTGATGCCGCACCAGGTTTTACCAAACGTCAGTAACCTGTTACTAATTGGCCGACCAGATATCGCTGGCCATTACATGACCCGTTTCCAGCAAGGTTTTTAAATTGCTGATCACCGCGGGCCAGCCTTCACTGACATCCTGATAACTCAGCGAACCCGACTGCAAGTCACTGTGGATAACCGTTATCCGGGTGTCTTCACCAAGGTTTTCCAGCGCAACACTCACCTGAGATGAATGCATCACACCATGGTGCCCTCCGGTTTCCTGCCAGCTCAGCACTAAATGGTGAGGTGGATGAATAAGCAACACTTTTCCCGTCACATCTTCAATTTCAGAGCCGTCAGCCCGAATATGCGCCCACCGGCTGCCCACTTTCCAGTCAGATTCATTCACATGCCCCCAGTATTGCTGGGTCATTTTCGGATCCAGCAAAGCATTCCAGACATCAGTATCTTTTGCCGCGATATAGCTGACATATTTGAATTGTTCCAAGCTCATGGGCATACCTCATCATAGGGGCGGCAAATCTGGCCGGATAGCCAGAATACAGCTCAAGATACCTTGGTATCACTACCAAAGAGGAGAATTCAGTCATTCTTTATTGAGAGTAGCACTGAGTGTCTCTGCAAGCCGAACCGGATAGTTACAATAACTTCTTCATTTGCAGTAAAGTCCAGGGTTCACCATTAAAAACGCGAGTCGCCCGATCAGCCTGATACGTTTCAAACCCCATACCACGATAGCAATTTACTGCACGAAAATTGTGCTCAAACACGGCTAATGATACCACCTCGGCACCGAACTCAGACTCTGCTTTCTCCACCGCCATATCCAGCAGCATCCGGCCATAGCCCTTACCACGGTCCGATTCATTCGCCACTAGTACACGACAAAGCCGGCACTGTTTGGGTGCTGATTGGTATAACTCGACATAGCCTTTTGTCTGGCCTTCGACCTGAAATAAATAGGGATGGACTTCGGGACGGGCAATATGTTTCTCAATCTGTTCTATGGTCAGAGGAAACTGATACACAGGTCCTCCCCAAAGTAAATTAAACTCCTCATCCGTTACCCAATCCATGAGTAATGAATAGTCCTGCGCGGTAAACGGTTTTAGTTGATACCGGGAGCCTGGCCGTTTGATAAGCATGATCTTCCTTGGACAAATTTATACGGTGTTTAAACAGTTGCAACAGTTCGCAGAAATGGAACCTGATAACGCTCGGAGCCATGACAAAGCTCGAAAGCTGGCTTCATTTCTCAATCACAGGATCATCAACACACAAATGCAGTGAGTTCAGTTGCACAAAGCTTTGTAGCATTACTTTAGTAGAGAACCAGATCAAGGATCTAAGCCTGATTGATTGCGCTAACTCTCACTTTTTACAGAAGAAATACAGAAGAGAGGCTTATCCGCGCCCTTTTGGGTATTTTTTATGCTCATCACAAACCGCTAACCAAACGAGCTTATCATTGATATAAATATGTTTTTGCTTTCTGGGAGTAAAAGGCGTATCCAGCAAAGGAAGTGAAAATGTCACCCACTCATGACTGTATTTACCGCTGTCCAGCCACTGTACGCTGGCTCCGCAGTGCTTACAAAACCGACGAATAACGCCGGGGGAGGATGAAAACGCAGTGAGATGCTCTTCACCTTTCAGGCTAAAGTTATCCTTCAAGGTCGCCGCATAAGTGGCATACACAGCACTATGGCTTTTTCTGCACATAGAGCAATGGCAATGTGTAATGGCTTTAATTTCACCAAAGATAGAAAAGGTCACGGCCCCGCATTGACAGGAGCCGTGGTATTGATTCGACATCAGATGGGTCGTCATGGGGCTATGACTGAAGACGCGCTAGTCTTCGATTTCAAAGATGGAGTCGATGATAATAGGTAAATTGCCACGGACGGACATGGCACCAAAAACGGATCGCGCATGTACACCTTTTTCTCCGAAAATCTCTGCCATCAGATCGGAACAGCCATCAAGTACCTTTGGATGCTGCTCAAAATCTTCAGTTGCATTGACAAATCCCTGGAGTTTCACCACCCGGCTGACTTTATCCAGACTCCCGACCGCCAGCTTAACAGCCGCCAAAATATCCAGACCTGTTATTCGGGCAAACTGGTAACCTTCCTCAACATTGTATTCTCGCCCCAGCTTTCCTTTAGGAGCCTCGGCTAAACCGGCAACAGGTCCTTTACCGGATACATACAACAAATTTCCGCTACGAACACAATTGGCATAGCTGCCCTGCGGCTCGCTGGCCAAAGGTAACACCAGACCTAATGCATTAATTTTTGCTTCTACTGACATCTGTCCTCCATGACATGTCAAACGTCCTGCTAACTGTCCAGCGAATTCAGGTCAAGCTCCATGAAAATACTGAGCGGGTGCGCTTGGTACTGACCATAAGGCTCACAAACCCGATAACCCATGGTTTGATATAGGCCAATTGATTCAGGTTGATTCACGCCGGTTTCCAGGCGGGCAATGCCGATACCGTTATGCTTAAGGTACTGGTGCAAAGCCTCCATAATTTGCCGGGATATACCCAGGCCGCGATAGTTATCCAGCACAAACATACGCTTGATTTCACCGTACTGCCCGTCATCATCCATCATTTTCACTGCGCCAATACCGGCTAATGCACCGCGTACAAAGGCGCCGACCAGATGAACATTATCCTTCATGAGGGTTTCCTCACTTTCCAGATTGTTCGTCTCGGGTGGGTACAGACTATACATATAATCATCGGATGCGCTGAGGATCACTCGAACGTCATCACGATTGGGCATAACTCTCTGAATATACATAGTATTAACCAAGCATTAATGTTGTTACTGCTACACAGTCAAATAATAGTGATAATAATTTTCATCGCGCTGAAAACCCAACGACTCATAAAGAGCCTGGGCGGTCAGGTTTCCGTGCGATGTCTCTAACGCGATCCCTCTGGCGCCGTTACGACGGGCAAACAGGATAGCTTTTTGCATTAGCTGACGGCCAATACTCATGCCTCCATACCCTCATCACCAATAAAACCGACCAGCACTCAGGCGCTATAATCGGAATCAGCCTCACATAATAGCAATTTTGAAATCGGAATGAGAGCTTAAAGCGTAAAGTGATAACATTCTGTGCACTCACGCACATAGCCATACACCAAAGCAAACTCAGCCATTATGCATCCCGATGTTTAGGACAAACTGTTCTGAATTTGCATCAATCTGCGATTCTGGGGGCGCACAGTACTACAAGGCAATCTAAGATGCCATGAGTATTGAGACACCTCAGGAATGAGGTGTCTGGGTGGTAATTTGGCAATCGTCAGTGACGATCAGCTGAGACGTTTCACCAGTGGCATCAACCGTGATACTGACAGGGAATTGAGCTTTACTTAATGACATTCTAGATTTGCTGGAGCCACTTACTGCTGAGCGCATTTTATTTCCACTACGTGAGGTCAGTGAATAGGCGACTCGCTCACCGCTTTCCGACATCATCATTATCGCCACTGATTCCCCGTCCAGACTACAGCTAATATCAAACGGCTTCTCCGTCTGGCTTATCGCCAGCGATGGATAAAAACAGAAAGCGGCGATAATCGCCGCTTTATTGGTCATAAGTTTACACATAACTAGTCATTCAATTTAATTTCAACAACGTTATTAGAACTGTTGGATGTCAACATCGTTATGTGAAGAGTTGCTGATATGAAAGGTCGCTTTATCAGCGTATGTTTGATCAATATTCACATCGTTACGGTGTGAGTCACCCAGGATTTTACCGTAGACACGGGCATCATCATCATATTGGTTGATAAAGACGTCATTGTTGTCTGCGCCATAGCCTTTGATGTCCACATACACTTTGTTGTCATCGCCATACTGGTCAACATCAACATGGTTGTCATCACCACCTTCAATATCTACATCGGCGGTATTGCCATCACCATTTTGGTTCAGAACAACATAGTTATCATCTGCATGGTCATCCAGGCTGATTCGGCCCGTGTTATCGTCACCGTCTTGCAGCACTTCCAACTCGTTATCTTCTGAGTCGTCGGCTACTTCGACTTTACCGTAGTTATCCGAACCATCTTGTTCAATATCGATTTCGTTGTCATCGGAACCACCGCTGATATCGACCACTGCTTCGTTACCCCAGCTTCCTGGAGATTCCTGATAAATCCAAACATCATTGTTATCACTGTAACCTGTAATACTTACATCAGCTTCGTTATCTACCGCCAGCGCACCACCAGATACCAACAGCGCAGAAATTACCAGAGCTAACTTTTTCATGTGATATTCCTTACATTGTGTTAATGGACTGTTATTTGTTTATTCATTCCGTTGACTATTAGTATTTGCTCATTACCTGATTGATTGATGTTAAAACCAGAGTAATTCACATTTGGCTTATCAATAACGAAAGCCATATTACCATCACCATCCTGGTTAATGGTTTCGCTAAGCCCTATTCCCGTTTGGGAAAGTACCGCACGATTCTGATTGCCATTTTGTATAATTGCGCCTTCGTTGTTCCACCCGGCCTGATAAATGGCAGCATAATTATCATTACCATTTTGTTCGATATAAGAGAGGTTCCCCCCACCAATTTGATCAATATTAGCGTTATTGTTATATCCCGATTGTCTGATTAGCGCTTTGTTACCTGAGCCAAACAAATGCGATTGGTTAATTGTCGCTGAACTCTCATACGCATTTTTTAATTCGACTCTTGCCACATTATTAAAGTCATCTGACAATTCAGACACTCTGCTTAATTCATTTCTTGCCAGATCACTTGAAAAAGCAGGGAAGCTTAAAATAACACCTAATAAGGCCACCGCATTCGAATTATTAGGAAATTGATACTTCATTGCTGTAACCCTCGAAATCACCTTGCCTTGTTTGTAATTTCATTATGGTATTTATTTAGCTATTTCCTATGAACTTTATGATGATTGTATCTATTTTTTTGCTAGCACTTTGTTACTATACAATTCACAAAAAAATTAAAATAAATATAACTAAATCAGCAAGATAGGGCGCGGGTGATTTACATGACACACAAGAAACAAGTCTATCTTTATCAGCTAAACAATCATAATTATTGTCAGGATAATTTAAACATTTAATACAAAAAAAAGACAATCACCTGTGTGAGATGATTGTCATCGATAATAAAATAACACCTGGAGAGAAAGAAATGTAACTACTCAAAACACTAAATAATTGGTTGAGTGGTTCCTGTATATTTTTGAATGACGGGATTTGATATATCTGAAGGGTTTCTAAGCTTCCAGAGGTTCGTTTTTATCCCATCCACAACCATTTGTATTACTGCAGAATCTATCGCTGACATTACAGCGACATTTACAGGTTCATTGGTTGTTATCCCTAACTCAGCCTCTAAGAGATCTTTATAATCTATAAATTTAAAAATACCGGTTTGCAGCTCCTGAGACAGGATTGTTTTACTGGTTGTGACACTCAACAAAATACGACCACTGCGAATATCAACCGCCCTGACATTCACCGTCACCTGATCAGTGCGGTACTGGGAAGATAACCCTATTCCCAAATACCTTGCTCCCGCTCCACCGGTCTGAATATTAGTATCGTAAGCTATAATTCCACCTTCAACCATGATATTGGCCGCCATCAAAGAGGGCAGATGATTACCATGGTTTTTCGGTGTCTCATGCTTACTCTGAGCCGCACGAATAATCTTACGTTCAGTAAGCAAGTTCTGAAGCCCTTCCCGCTCTAATGGTATGAACCACTTAGAATTGAGCAGCGCTGTTGTCAACATTGCAGCTCCTCCTTGCGGAACCGCAGTAGAGAAGTTGCTATTAGGCTGAGGTTTATACTGGCCGGTTTGATCCCGGAAATCATAAACCGACACGTAAACCGGACCTCGGGGTAGGGGCAAAGAGGTTAAATCTAAATAGGTAGCCCCTCTTGGCATCAGTGTTGGCTCATCTTTAGGTGCCGGAATGCTCATAGACTGAGAGCAACCACCTAAAATTAATGTAGAACACAATAAGGCTATGAGTCTCATGATCGTCTCCTTACATATCAGGCACTAAGCCACTAACTTGTATAGTGGATGTTTCACCTGTCGCCTTATCAGTGACTTGAATCATCAAAGCACCATTGTTATCGACTATGTTCAACAGAAAATCATCCGTACTGAGTTGCCCTGTATTTCCGTTACCTACATCGGAAAGTAGCTGACCGATTAAGCGAGACTCCAAGTTCGCCGCTAATCTTTGTATACTGCTTTCGTCTTCACCCAGTAAACTGGCTTCTTGTGGCGGCTTATAGTCATTAATAGCATTAGCTCCTGCTAATAAATAACTACCATTTAATGGGCTTCCACCAAAATTAGGGTTCACCGGCGTATAAATTAGTTCGGTTGCTGAGACATCAATTGTCCAGAAACTCATAAACAATAAACAACATACCTTCCCTTTCATGTTCTGACCTCTTAAATTTCGTCGTAGTCAATATCGAAGGTATCTTTTAAATACCTTTCTATCCGCCATCTCAATACATAATTCTTAACCGCTGAAACAGCCTGATCCGTTTTATCTTCAACATTTTTTCTTCCTGGAGATAAAGCCGTTCTGTATATGATATTTTGCCGATGAAAAACAGTAATAATACTACCTGATAACGCTGTCGGCCTTTCCTTCACAGAAATATTCTCTTTTAACTCATCAAGTTGATCTTCTAATTTTTGTGCAAAGAGAGAATAAAACTCTTCACCTAGTCGAGTCATTGTCCTGTCGATCACTACACCATCAATTTCACGCAAACTATCTAACGATTCCAATCGACCCTGAACTTCAAGCGGCTCATCATTTTCCAATGACGGTCCATTCTCAATCGGTTTTGATGACTCAATCGACTCACCCTTTACTGCACTAACCGCAGGAAAAACAATGGCTAGATATACAAGCATCAAATATGGATATTTCATGATAATAAGCTATTGAATGTATGATTCTTAGCCCACATGAATGCCTGCAGGCGGTTCTTAACTTTAATTTTTTTAAACACATTATGGAGATGTGTTTTAACTGTATTTTCACTCACGAACAGGGACTCGGCAATTTGCAAATTAGATGCCCCTGAGACCAATAGTTGCATAATCTCTTTTTCTCTTGTCGTTAACTCTACGCTCAATTTTGGGATATTGGCTTGAGTACTGCGGTATTCGGAAATCAGTTCCTGGCATAACTTACGGCTAAACCACAACTCACCACTTTGTATCTTCAGCAACCCTTCAGATAACAGATCAAGTGAATCGCTGGTATAGAAAACCCCCACCAAATTCGGCCATCTCTTAAGCTCATCGACCTTAATATCAGTGCAAACATTAATCAGAACTTCAGAAGGTATTACCTCTTTATCTGCCATGATACTCAGATACTTTTCACTCGATTTCGGCGTGATACTGGCAGAATCTAAAATGAACAATGTCTCTTCTATCTGCTTAGCTGATAACTTGCTGATTTCATCCAGCTTTATACAGTTTATGGAAAATGTAAGCTTCTTTACCAAGTACTCTTTCAGAATTGAAGACTGAATACTCTCGTCCGACACTAATGCCAATCTAGTGTATGATTTTCTAGACATTCCTACTCGTCCTTTCATTATTATATTAGCGTTTTAATAAAGTTAACTTTAGTTCACGTAAAAAAAATGACAAATAATAAAGTTATCGTGAAGGCATTTAAAGTTAATCATTTAAAAACATGAAGTTGCAATTGGTCTTACATTTAAACCTTAAGACTTATTTGTCTTATTAATCTCAATAAAATTATATAAAAAATCACCTTCTTATTTTTAGCACTGGAAGTTTAGTTTGGTAGTAAACTTAAGTATTAAATTTCAATTATTCAGTTAAATTAGATAGTTGATAAAGGCTTTCTACACATAAACATTTTTACCATAAAAGCATGTGTCAATATTTTTTACGTTTGTCTTTCTAGGCAGGTTTATTCTGAGATAATTCGGTTCAATATTCATCAGAGAGTATATGGCTGCAGAGTTAAGCTAATTGATGCCTATATTGAATATGCAGGATGATGGATGCGAAAGAAATCCGGATGGGGTGTCGCGGTATTTCAACAGGCTTAGCGGCCTGATATACATCAGACTAAATATGGGTTTGCCTGAAGGGCAACGTGGTCTCGCTCCGCTCGGTTGAGACTGGCCGTCCGCCCCCTTCTAGGCTTCTTCACCCTATCTCATCTTGCCAAGGTTCAGGCGAAAAAAAACCGCTGATAGTTCAGCGGTCTCTTCGAATGTGGCGGAGAGATAGGGATTTATGGCTCGGCTGAGACTGGCCGTCCGCCCCCTTCCAGGCTTCTTCACCCTATCTCATCCTGCCAAGGTTCAGGCAAAAAAAAACCGCTGATGCTTCAGCGGTTTCTTCAAATGTGGCGGAGAGATAGGGATTTGAACCCTAGATACGCTATTAACGTATGCCGGTTTTCAAGACCGGTGCTTTCAACCACTCAGCCATCTCTCCTGAATGTGGCGGTGAGGGAGGGATTCGAACCCTCGATACGTTGCCGTATACACACTTTCCAGGCGTGCTCCTTCAGCCACTCGGACACCTCACCAAATTGTTGCCAACGCCTGTCGCGTCGACGGCGGCTAATTTACTGACTTGTGCTAATCGGGTCAAGGTTTTTTCCCAATTAGTTGTACTTTCTTATCGTAAGCGATGATCAAAAGATCAAATCGGTTTTTTCTTAGGCCTAACACACGCTTATTTCTACACTTGTAAGATAATTCTTATTTGAGTCTCACCACTTCACTATGCGTAATCTCACCGTATTCGTACTCTCGTTAGTCTTATTGATCACCGTCTTTCCCTGCTACGCCAGTGAAGAGTCAAATTCCGCCACCACCCAGCAAACGTCCGATTACAGTAAAGCACTGGACAAACAGATTGCGTTGGCCAACGAGCTGGAGACAACGCCTGAGAATGAAAAATTACTGGAGAAACTACTTCAGGCTCAGGATCAGCTGCAAAAAACGCAAACCTATAAAACGCAAATCGAAAAGAACCAGCAGTTGCTGGATAACTTCAATGAGCAAACGGAAACCATAAAAACTCAAATCAGTGACTTTAATGCCTCAAACTTTCCAGACTTTAGCCAATGGAGCCAGGATCAGCTTACCCTTGAGATAGCTGAACAGGACAACAAGTTAGAGCAGCTTGAGTTACAGCGACATAACTATCGCAACGAGATTGAAGACATAGAACGCAGTATTGATGCGTTTCCAAAACGGGTCGAACAACTGCGCCAACAGATAGATAATGCAGATAAAGCCCGCAAGCAGGCGGAAAGAGATCGTGATAACCCGCTGTTGCTGGTTCATAACATTGAGTATGAGTTTTATGACAACCAGTTGTCTGCCCTCGAAGCCGAACAGTTGACGGGTGATAATCGCCGCACGCTCAGCAAGCAAAAGCTCCAGCTGGTCAATGTAGAAATAGAGGCCAGACAAGCATATCGTAACAATCTGCAATTGATGCTGAACCGGCTACTCAGAACCGATGCCGAACAGTCTGCCGTCGATACCGATGAACTTGTACAAGAGCTGGTCGATCTTCCCCCTGAACTGAAACAGCTCAGTGAAGAAAACCGGCGCTATGCCCGTGTGTTGTCCTCGTTGTCAGATCAACTGGATCAGGTTCAGTTGCAACAGGAAAAAACCGATCAGCAATCAGAACAAGTGGCAAAAACGGCAGAGGATCTGAATAACATGGCCGAGTGGTTGTCCCTCAGCCCTGCTTTCAGTGAAAACATGCGTACGCGGCTCAAGAGACTGCCAGATCCGCCGGATATGTCAGAGCTCGACAATAACATCGCTCAAAATCAGATCCGTAAGTATGAATACCAGCAACGGTTTGAAGATCTGACCGAAAGCGCAAAGTCTGCGCCAGAAAAAAATCTGTCCGAAGATCAGCAAGCACTGCAATCCGAACTCATTCAGAACAACCTGTCTTTGTTAGAAAAGCTGATAGACAGCAGCGACATCCTGATTTATCAGCAAGCAACCTTGAAAGTCGCCTATGACCGGCTGGACTCATCACTGAATAACCTGAAAAACAGAGCGGCACGCTTGCTGTTTCTGGCGCCGGACAGCAACGCTTTCAGTATCAAATTAGCGACCGACACACTGGAAAAATTGCAGTGGTTTTTTTCACCGTCGCACTGGCTGGGCTTACTCAAAGTCCCTTTGGTTGCCGATCCTGTGCTACTGGCTTTCTGTCTGATCATTGTCGCACTGCTGATTATTGCCCTCAGCTGGAGCCGCGCACGCTGGAAGCAATATTTAAAAGAAACCAGTCAGTATATAGGTAAAGTCACCAAAGACAGGTTCAGCTTCAGCACGATCAATGTCATCTGCTCTGGCCTGTTTGCCTGGCCGGCACCACTGGTGGTCGCCGTCGTTGGCGCCCTGTTAAGCGCGCTTTGGCAACTGCCTTTCATCCATCACTTAGGCCAGGCCCTCGCACTGCCATTGCCTCTGGTCATGTACTGTTTCATGAGGGAGCTGGTACGGCCGGACGGCCTGCTCATCAAACATTTTGACTGGCAGCCCAATCTGGTCATGCGCTGCTTCGGCCATTATCGCCGATTGCTCTGGGTTTACCTCCCTATGATGGTGATCCAAAACTTTGCCTTCTTCTACAACGATATTGATGTGAACGCCACACTAGGACGACTTGCTTTTATCATCAGCAACATAGCCGTCAGTTACTTTATGTGGAAAATGGCCAATGAGCGTATTCCTATGACCTACCGGGACCTACCTCAAGGCCATTTGCATCTCAGCCATCACTTATTCTGGTGGCTGCTGATTTTATTACCGCAAGCGCTTAACTATTTTGCACTGCTGGGCTATCTGGGCTCGGCGCAAAAACTGATGTCCAAACTCGAATATGCTGCAGTGCTGGGCGTGTTTACCCTCTTGGTGTATTACCTGATCAAACGCCTTATGCTGATTCAGCGACGCAGGCTGGCTTTCGAACGTGCCAAAGCAAAACGTCAGGAAATACTGGCGCAGCGAAGAGCTGAATTACTTGAAGGCAAAGAGGAACCATCAAGCAGTGAACTGCATATTGAAATTGAAGAGCCAGAAGTCGATCTGGATGTCATCAGTGCGCAGTCACTGCGGCTTTTACGCTCGCTGTTGCTACTGATTTACCTGTTTATTCTGGCGCTCTTGTCGTCAGATTTATATCAGGCCACCAGCTTCCTTGAAGACATTACACTCTGGGACGTCAATGCCAATATCGACGGAATAGAACAACTCAGCCATATCACGCTGAAAAGTGTGCTGCTCGCCATTCTGGCGCTCTGGCTGACTGCCATTCTGGCCCGTGATTTACCCGGTGCAATGGAGCTGCTGGTACTGCAACACATTAGCCTGAGTCCGGGGACCGGCTATGCGATTACTTCCCTGACCCGCTATATGGCCATTTTCTTTGGTATCATTATTGGTTCGGCATTGATAGGTTTTGACTGGTCAAAAATGCAGTGGCTGATTGCAGCACTGGGTGTCGGCCTGGGTTTTGGTCTGCAGGAAATTTTCGCCAATTTTATATCCGGCTTAATCATTTTGTTTGAGAAGCCTATCCGCATTGGAGATACGGTCACCATTCGCGATCTTACCGGGATTGTGGCAAAAATTAATACACGGGCAACCACCATTGTCGACTGGGACAGAAAAGAAGTCATCGTGCCCAACAAAGCCTTTGTCACAGAGCAGTTTGTCAACTGGTCGTTATCGGATTCCATTACCCGGGTAACCATAGCTATCAGTGTGAAATATCTGGCTGATACTGAATTGGTGACCCGGCTGTTATTTGAGGCGGCAGATGAATGCGAACTGGTTCTGGACAATCCTGAACCCGAGGTGTTTTTTCTGAGTATTACTGCAGACGCACAAAATTTTGAAGTGCGGGCCTATGCAGCAGAGACTGGCCACCGGCTCAGTCTGACCCATGATCTCCATAGCCGGATTAAACGTAAGTTCCTGGCACACGATATCAGTATTGCGCACCCTCAACTTGAAATTGCCATCAAGAAACAGCAACGTCACCCTTTGAGCCGCTAGCGGCAGCAACGAAAAAGGCAGTCCGTTGGACTGCCTCTCAGGAAAGACGTTTTAACTCGCTGTGTTAAGCCTGCTGGTAGTAACCCGGTACTCTGAACATACGACGGCAAACTTCAAGAAATTGGCCATAGACGCCACCCAGTACACCGCTTACCAGCGCATTAGTTGCAACCGCTGTCATGATTTGCTCAGGCTCGGCCCCCACAAACCAAAGGATAGCGGCATAAACAGGCGACTGGAATAGCACGTAAGCCAGCATATCGGAGACGAATTTCATCCGGCCCAACGGGCTCAATTTTGCGCCCTGGCGGATCATCCAGTCGCGAAAGACGCCGTAAGGCCAGGCAATAGCAATGTTAACCGGAATTGACAACGTTCGGGAAGCCAGCGACTGTTGGAAGGTCATCCCTGAGATAAACACTTCGATCATCATGCCCGTGATAAAGCAGAACACCACCATTGCAAAAGTGTCTGCTGCCGCATTGCGCACATTAAATTGTTCTTTCACTGCCGCTCCGAACCATTAACCAGAGATAAAAGCCAATATGGGCAATTCAAAAAGACTATATGACCAGAATCAACACACATAGCCAGTCATTTGTCATATTAAATCAACTTTCAGATAAAATATCTCACTGTATTAATATTGATGTTGTCTATTTACAACCAATAATCGTGATCAAAGCCGCATATTTAGCTAGTTGCGCACTACTGACGTGCTACTCAGGTATTTCTTGCCTTCTGTTATCCGGTTTTTCCGCATGTTTCACGGCACAAAAATGGCCGGAAAGCTCAGTTTGTCAGTTGATAAACACAGCTTGTCGCCAAGATCCGGTTTATTTGCATGAAACCCCACCCCAAGCTCCGCTTCAATTTGCCTGTGTTATTTTTATATTTTTTTCATAAACTTAGGATCGAACAAGCTCGGCTACCTCATCTAGCCTGCAATTAACACTGTTAAGATTGCCAAAAGTCGTATGCATAAGGTGCACTTTACTGGGTCATGACTGAAGATCATGCCAAATGAAGATAAAACTGCAGGTTTTTATCGCGGGGATGCAGGCACACAAAAGAGATATAACTACATAAGTGAAATTTAATTACATATCATGACCAAGCGCTCAGCAAAGAAAAAAGGGAGCACAAGGCTCCCTTCTGGTTCATAACGTTAAAAACGGCTTAGTAATTCAGGTTCAGTGTCACGCCTGAGAAGTTGCTGTAGCCACGCAGCATCACGTAGTAGGTCTGGCCAGATGAAACGGCAACATTGCAGGTTTCATTATTCCCACCAACATATGGGCGACAATCCCATGAGCTCGTGGTGGGCTTGCTGCCTGCTTTCACATACAAGTCGGCATCGCCAGATCCGCCAGTAATGCTTACAGAAGCACTTGATACTGATGCTGGCACAGTGAATGTGTAGTGAAGCTCACTGCTTCTGTTACCGGAAAGACCACTGATAGGCTTGCCTTTTTCTAGCGTATCACCCGTTGGCGGGGTTACACCACAAGCGGCATTGACACCGACAGTATTGAAGGCATCGACAACATCAGCAGTGTTATAGCCCAGATCCTGGGTTGCTTTAACAACACCACAACCACCCTGGTCAAAGTTGGAGTTGGCAGTCCAGTACAGCTGGTTAGCCACTGCAAAAACTTCGAAACCTTTACGGGCATCCCAACCGGATTTATTGGCTAGCAAGTAATATGCACGGTTGAATACACCGCTTGAATAGTGCACATTCAGGCCCGATGTGTACTGCGAAGCATGATCGATTGAGCGGCCGTCTTTGGATGGCTGATCAAAATAACGTAAGCCACCGGACTGTTTGAAAATATCGCTTCCTACTACCCAGTCCACACTGCCACGCATATAGAATTCAGCCGCTTCACCGGCAATATCAGAGAACGCTTCATTGATACCACCAGACATATTGCGGTATTCCAGACCTGAGTTCTGCTCGGTAAAGCCATGGCTGACTTCATGAGCACTGACATTGATATCTACCAGTGGATAGAAGGTAGAAGAACCGTCACCAAAGGTCATTGCGCTGCCGTCCCAGAAGGCATTTTCATATTGAGAGCCGTAATGCACACGCATTGTCAGCTGGAAGGTTAACGGTGCCGTATTCAGCCAGTCTTTATACATATCAAAGACAACCTGGCCAAAGTAGTGAGCATCATTCAGCGGTGAATAGGCACCATTGACCTGCTTGTGGCTATTGGCGTTGCTGTCAGTCGGACAGTTATAGCTGAAGGCGTTGTAGCCTGAGGTCGCCCCATTGAGATCGACGGTTTTTACTGCACTGGTATTCATGGTACAGGTCGTACCGTTTTTCTCCACCATGAAATTCGGGAAATCCACACCGAACTGATATTGCCCGGTCTTAGTGTTACCACCAGGGCCAGAGCCCGGAGCCTGGATATGGGCGATGCTGTCCCAGGTATCCAGCACATCACCTGTGTTGGCATCAATGAAGAAATAAGGACGTGATGGCTCATCAGAAGGAACAAAGAAACTCACCTGGTACACCAGCTCAGCCAGATTGTTTTCATCCAGACGAACCATCAGTGTCACTTGTTCATTTTCAAGTGGCAGCTCACCGGTTAATTGCGGAGAATGTAAAGAAGCATGGTGTGATTTAGCAATATTCAGTGCCTGTTTTTCATCAATACTTGCCTGAATTAATGGCAGATCTTGCTCTACATTTTGCGCCATTCGGCCATGAACCTGAGTCAGGCCTTTATTACTTGTCGTTGCCACTACGGCAGTATTATAAACGGGTAATCCTTTATAAAGCTGCTGATAGCGAACCTTTTGTTTACCATTTGGCAAAGTGACCGATTTAACAGGTTTAAAACTGTTATTTAATGGTGTCAGTGAACGTGCCATTAACCCTTGTTCCAGAACAGCAGAATCGGTTACGTCAACCATTTCTGCGGCCATGGCCGGCAAGGTGAAAAGTGAACCTAGTGTCAATACAGCCAAAGCTTGTTGTTTGTTTGTTTTCATTACTCATTCCTAGAGATTATAGTGAGCTGTCCTGCGCATCCCAACCAACAAACCATTCATACTGCAAATGTTTTATCGCCTAACTTCTGAGAACTTCTTGTTTCAGCTCCGTTACACATATGTATGCTTTTCAAGAAAGCGATTCAACTTTGGCTCAGCATTTCAATACTTTGCAAACATAACGAACAAAAAACCGATAATGAAACGTACATAAAAGTTAACATTTTAATAACAATTAAAACAATAAATAAGAGCTATTACTCTAATGTCAAGTAAAATCAACACGTTGAATCACCACGGATTGTATATGAAAATTTACAAATTAGTTCTTGCTAATTTACAAATATAATGAGGGTTTGATATTTAATGTAACGAATGAACATAAAATGAATAGTGGCTCGCAAATATTTTCGGCTAATAAAAGCGCTTAACGGCCAAATTAGAAATGAGTATTTCGTGAATAAACCAGTTCGCTGTCATCTAGCATTAACGACGCTATTTTAAATTTTCAATACAAAATAAATAACGATTCATGAATAAAGACTGAGTCAGAAATGAAATAATGAAGGTCAGTTTTAATTTTCTGGCTTATAGGCCATTTGATACAACTCAGAGTCGTTAAATACAAAAAGACCCGCTGATTTCTCAACGGGTCTTTTCTGAATGTGGCGGTGAGGGAGGGATTCGAACCCTCGATACGTTGCCGTATACACACTTTCCAGGCGTGCTCCTTCAGCCACTCGGACACCTCACCTAATTTTGGTCACTGCGCTTACTCAGTAACGGGGCGTAACTATAGTGTTGCCCCCGACTGAGGTCAACCCAAATCACCACATTATCAATCAAGTGGATACTTTTGCAGCATTGTCAGGCTCACACTCCCCTTTTTTCATGTTTCCCCGTTACAAGGCTATGTCTTCTGACTCTGCCTGCTACAATACCGTTATTCTGCTCCCAGGCGCTGGAACAGCGTGCCTGCCCATTTAAAAGAGAAACTGATAATGTCTGCGCAACTTTCGGCAATTTTGCAAGACCCTGAACTTAGTCAGCATTTGCTGTCTGAACATCAAACCCGTGGCTTTGTAACGGCAATGGCGGCGGCCCCTCATTTACTGGATCCGGCTGAATGGCTGGCCTACCTGTGGGGTGGTGATGAAACCTCGCCATTTACCAGTCATGAAGAGTTGGAAAACTATGCCAACGCCATCGTTCAGATATGGAACGAAGCGCGCCAGGCTTTGTTGTCCAATAGCTGGGAATGGCCGGAAGGCTGCGATTTGGATGACAAAGAATTAGTCACGCCAGCCACCCGTGAATTTGCCGAAGGCGTATTACAGGGCTGGCAATTGGCCCGGGATGACTGGGAAACCATCATGCCGGAAAACAGCCAGGACAATGCCCTGCTGGGTGGCGTGCTGCTTTCTGTCAGCCTGCTGTATGATCCGGAAAGTGCAATGGCCGCCTTATCTGAGCAAGGCGCTGAAGGTCTGGCACAATTTGAAGAAGTATTCAAAGCCATCCCTCCCATGCTGTGCGGCCTGACTCAGCGCGCACAACAGCTTACCGAAAACCAGTAACCAACCGCCGGGCAGCCACTTCTGCCCGGCTGATTACACGGGCTGGAAACAAGCGTCAGTGGGTCATTTCCACCTTCTTCCGGCCTAACTTGGTGTTTACCACGACTATCCCGATAACAGCAACTAACGCAGCTAACCTGACCGAGTCATCCATAAACAGCATCATCAGTGCCAATGCCAGCAGTATCACTCTGAACGGCTTATTGAGCGGGTTAATCAAACGTCCCTCAATACCACCCGCAAATGCAATAATCAGCCCTGCCGTTGTCGCAATGCCAATCACAAAATGCAGCGTCTCCCCGTCACCCAGTATGAGCCCGGAGAATGCCATCATAGCAGGGATCAGGAAAAAGCCCTGAGCCAGTTTAAACGCCTGCACCGCAGATCGCATCGGCGATGCATTCGCAATACCGGCACCGGCAAAGGCCGCCAGAGCGATAGGTGGCGTGACATTAGAAGTTTGCGACAGCCAGAATACAATCATGTGGGCAGTCAGAATAGGCAAGCCGAAATCATTCAGCGCCGGTACCGCCATAACGGACAGCACTATGTACGCGGCTGTTACAGGCAAGCCCATGCCCAGCACCACCGCCGCCAGTACTATCAGAAGGAGTGCCGACCATAAGTGACCACCGGACAGCGCCAGCAGGAACTGGGTGAACTGCAGGCCAATACCGGTTTGTCCGACAACGCCAACAACAATACCGGCCGTTGCACAGGCCACGGAAATCGGCAGGGCCATCAATGCCCCCTCTTTCATGCCTTCCAGTACCTGACTCAGGCTGACACGGCTCGAACGGCGACACAAGGCGGAAACAAGAATAGCGACACATCCCGCAATCCCGACCAGCACCGGCGAGTAACTCATCATCAGCAGCGTAGTGACCAGAATCAATGGCGCGAGAAAGTGCCAGCCTTTATTCAGCACTTCACGCACACCTGCTTTGACATCCATCCCTTCCAGCCCCAGCTTACAGGCCATCAGGTGGACATAAAGCAGCGTGCAGGCAAAATACAAAATCGCAGGTGCAATCGAGACCAGTAATATTTCGCTATAAGGGATCCCGGTAAACTGCGCCATGACAAAGGCGCCCGCCCCCATCACAGGCGGCATGATCTGCCCCCCAGTGGATGCAGCGGCTTCAATACCGGCAGCTTGCTCAGGTTTGTAGCCCAGCTTTTTCATCATCGGAATCGTTAACGAGCCGGTGGTCACCGTGTTGGCAATCGCAGAGCCAGAAATAGAGCCTAACGCCGCCGACGCGATCACACTGGCTTTTGCCGGGCCCCCGCGGTATTTACCAGCAACAGCAAAAGCAATATCGATGAAAAATTGCCCGGCACCGGTCACCTGCAGAAAAGCACCAAACAGCACGAAAATAAACACTACCCCTGCCGCAATCGCTAAAGGCGCGCCGTATACCCCGTTGGTGGAAAAAATATGGAATCGAATCAGCTCTTCCAACTCGAACCCTTTGCTGGCGATGCCAGAAGGCAAGGCATCACCAAACAGCGCATAAGTGATAAAGACCGCCGCAATCACCACCATTACCATGCCGACAGAACGCCGGGTCGCTTCCAGTAAGGCAACGATAGTGATCAACCCAGCCAGTTGATCTGCCCCTTTCAGCCCATCCAGTAAAAAACTGATATCGTCATAATCAAACTGAACAATGTGCCAGGTCGCCCAGATGGTGGCAGCCGACAACACAAAATCGATACTACGTGCCGCCAGATATAGTGGAAAAGAATGGCTCTGTTTGATTAATGGCTGAGTGAGAAACACTAATACCAGAATCCAGCTTAAGTGTACCGGACGAAAAACAGGCGCCGCTAATTCTGCCGTCACCCCCTGCCAAATCTGAAAGGCAGACAAAACGATAGCCGCTATAGCGGCTATTTTCATCAGCATATCTGCAAGCTTTTGCCCGTGCCGGGCAGTGGCTGTCGTTGACATAAATACTCCAATTCAGCACAAGGGCTGAGAGACAGACCCGGGTCTGCACTTCCCCGCCCCTGAAAACAACCCATGTTTACTGCGACTGCTCATCCAGATATTGCTGGGCACCAGGATGCAATGGCACACCACCCAGTTTTTTCATATTTTCAAGCGTCGTATATTGAGTCACGCTGATCGTTTTACGAATCTTATCCATATTCTCGAAGGCGGTTTTGGTCATTTCATACGCCAGTTTGTTATCCAGATCTTTATTCACCACTAACACATTCCAGATTGCCGGTGCTTTAAAGCTTGCGACATTCTTATAGGTGTCAGCGGGTGCTTCGATCAATTGATAAGAGGGGTTGGCCGCAGTGATTTTCGCCATATCCGCTTCGGTAAACGACAAAATACGGATATTACGGGTCAATGCCAGCTCTGTGATTGCGCCTACACCTAAGCTGCCGACAATGGCTCCGGCATCAATCTGACCATTGGCAATCGCACTGGTGGTCGCGGTGTAATTCAGAGACTGGGCCTGAATATCTTTTTCTTCAACCCCCAATGCATTCAGAATATTAACGGCGCTGACTCGTGTACCCGAACCCGGTGCGCCAAGCGAAACCTTTTTACCTTTAAGATCAGCAATACTGTGGATATCTGAATCCGCAGGTACCATAAACTGGACAACATTGGGATAGAGAGCAAACAAAACTACCGCGTCCATTTTTCTCGGGAAGGGTTTAGTGCCTTCATAGGCCTGCTCAACCACATTGCCCATTGCAATACCCGCCAATTGCTTATGGGTAGATACTTTGATCACGTTTTCAACCGAAGCAGCAGTCACCTCAGCCCGCATATCAAAGTTATCAATATTCTCACTCCAGATCTTGGCCAGCATGCCGCCTAACGGGTAGTAAGTACCGCTCTGACTGCCTGTTCCTATGGTGTAATTTTCCGCACTCGCCTGAACCGAAAAGGTAAGCAATGCTGTAGTCGTGAAGGCCAGCCAGCTTTTTCTGAATTGTGTAAGCATAGTTATGATCCTAGTTTTCAGATATTTAGTAGGGTTGTTTCATTATTATTTATCCTATAAATGTTATTGCCTTGTTGGCATACATGATCAACTAAAAAATGCTGACAATGAGATCTCAGGTGCCACTAAATGTTACAAATTTGATTCATTTTGTTATGTTACGGCGAGTAAAACCTGCTGTACCACTTACCGATAATGACTTATACCGGATCAAGGTCTGTCTATCACAGTCGGATTCCACAACATCTCGCAAAATCCCGCCACACCTTCAACAACACAAAAGTCTTCAGATACAAAAAAAAGCGACCATAGGGCCGCTTTTCATCTCGGTGGATCTGGTTTGCCCGTGTCAGGCGTTGCCTTTCACTTGCAACTGCAGCGATGCAGCAAAATCCAGCATACGGTTCAACGGAATAAGAGATTTCACACGAATGGCTTCATCGACAAAGATCTCGTGCTTTTCGCCACCTTCGCGCAAAGCTGCTTCAATGGCTTTCAAGCCGTTCATTGCCATCCAGGGGCAATGCGCACAACTTCGGCAAGTCGCGCCAGCTCCTGCCGTCGGTGCCTCAATCAGTTCTTTTCCTGGCACCATCTGCTGCATTTTGAAGAAAATGCCTTTGTCAGTCGCAACAATCAGTTTTTGTTGCGGCAGGCTCTTAGCCGCTTTGATCAACTGGCTGGTAGAGCCTACAGCATCTGCTAAGGCAACCACACTCGCAGGCGATTCAGGGTGGACCAGGATAGCTGCGTCCGGATGCAGGTGCTTCATGTCTTTCAGCGCTTTGGCGGAAAATTCATCATGAACAACACACTCGCCTTGCCATAACAGCATCTCAGCGCCTGTTTTCTTCTGGATATAGCTGCCTAAATGGCGGTCTGGTCCCCAGATGATCGGCTTACCTTCGGCATCCAGATGTTCGACAATCTCCAGCGCTATACTGGACGTCACTACCCAGTCAGCGCGTGCTTTGACCGCTGCAGACGTATTCGCGTACACCACCACAGTGTGATCCGGGTGCGCATCGCAGAATTCACTGAATTCTTTTTCCGGGCAGCCTAAATCCAAAGAGCATTCAGCTTCCAGCGTCGGCATCAACACGTGTTTTTCTGGCGTAAGAATCTTGGCCGATTCCCCCATGAAACGCACACCGCAAACAATCAGGGTTTTCGCAGGATGTTGATTACCAAATCGTGCCATCTCCAGCGAATCGCCCACAAAACCACCGGTTTCTTCGGCCAGTGCCTGGATTTCGGGATCGGTGTAGTAATGCGCGATCAGCACAGCTTCTTTTTCCTGAAGCAGCGCTTTAATTTTCGCTTTGTAATCCACTTGCTCGCTTTGAGTCAGTGGAATAGGTTTGGGTGGAAATGGATACACCATTTCTGAAGGGTCAAATGTCAGGCTCATTACGTCTTGCTCTATCAGCTCGTCCTTACAATCCGCGCATTATACACTGCAATTACGCTGTAATACTAATCTGGATAAGGCATAGAAGGGGCAATCAGACACCGCTAACCCAATTTTGAGAGGTCAGCGGCGAGGAATAGACTAAGCCCGATATCCTGTTATTTAAGATTCTTGAGGCTTTTTTCGGCTTGTTGAGATGTCGCAGTATTGGGATATTCTGCCACTACCTGCTCGTAGAGTTTTTTTGCCACATCTGCTTTGTTGCCACGCTCGGCTAACACACCCATCTTCAACAGCGCATCAGCGCGCTTATTGGAATCTTTGAAACTGGCAACAGCTTCAAAGTGTGTTTGAGCATCCGCCATCTTGTTCTGGGTAAAATAAAGCTGCCCAAGCCAGTAATGGGCATTGGCCGCATACACAGAGTCAGGATAAGTGGACAAAAATCCGTTGAACGCCGTCACCGCACCATCATAATCCTTTTCTTTCAGAATCAAATTCACGGCACTTTCATAAGCGGTATTTTCATCGGCGCTGGCGGCATAGGTTTCACCGCCGGATACATCCTTTTTCTCTGCTTTGGCTGCAGCGGGTTGCTCACGGCTTAATTTGTCAATTTCACGATAGAGCTCACGCTGACGTTCCAGCATCTGCTTCATATCGTAACTATTGCGTTCAACCATACCACGTAGTTCGCCAACTTCACGGGACAATTCATCAAGTTGACGCTGCATATCCAGTTGCATCTGGCTACGCGCCTCAAACATACGTTCTAAACGTTGCAGACTGCTTTCGCTGCTTGATGAGCTGCCTTTGAGCTCAGAAACAGGAGCAGGTGCGGCGACCACAGGGGTCGCCGCACCAATCAGCAACGTTAATGCGACATAACGCATCATGTTACTGTTCATTTTCATAACCTTAATTAGTAAACCAGAACCGAACGACGGTTCTTAGCGTAATCGGCGTCAGTGTGGCCCAGTACCAGCGGCTTCTCTTCACCGTAGCTTACGATAGAGATCTGGCTTGAAGACACACCCAGTGCCTGCAGGTACTTAGCAACAGCATTGGCACGACGCTCGCCCAGTGCGATGTTGTACTCTGGCGTACCGCGCTCATCCGCGTGGCCTTCAACAATAATTTTCACACCACTGTTGTTACGCAGGTATTCAGCATGTGCTTCAAGCATCGCCTGATAGCTGGCCTGAATTTCAGCATTGTCAAACTGGAAGTAAACCGTTTGTTCCTGGCGCAGTTGCTGGTTGCGGACTTCTTGCTCTGACATCGCCGCTGAACCAGAATCTACAGGTGTTACAACTGTGGTTTCTGAGCCAGTTGTACCAGCGCCAGTGTTAGTTTGAGCGGCAGAACTGTCTGTGCTGTCGGTAGAACTACAAGCAGCCAGAGTAAACATTGGCAGCGCAATTGCCAAACCCTTTAAAACTTTATTCAGTTGCATTTTTTTTCCTTATTTATCGCTATATTGCAGTGAACCCTATAAGAACGGTCCCCAAGATGGTGCTCTTACTCGCCCACTGGTAGCTGGTAAACGAGCCTTAAAACGACCATCTATTGATACCAGAGACAACTCGTTGGATTTGTTATTAACCGAGCTGTAGATCACCATGCCACCATTTGGGGCAATGCTTGGAGATTCATCCAAAAATGTTTTCGTCAAAATCTGTACAGCACCTGTTTTCAAATCCTGTTTGGCAATGTTGTAACCCGAATCCGATCGGTTCACCATTACCAAATAACGGCCATCTGGAGTCAGCTGACCACCGAGATTTTGCGATCCTTGCCATGTCAGACGCTCAGTCGAACCGTCAGCTAAATTTACTCGATATATCTGAGGTTTACCACCTCTGTCTGACGTGAAAATCATAGATTGACCGCTTGGATCCCAAAACGCTTCAGTGTTGTTCGCACGCCCGTCTGTCACCTGTTTCATCGCTTTAGTTTGTAAATCCATTACGTAGACTTGCAAACTCCCACTTTTCGACAAGACCATGGCCAGTTTCTTCCCGTCAGGGGAAAAACGCGGTGAACCATTGTGTCTAGGGAATGAGGCGACCATTTCACGGGTGCCATTCGTAATGTTCATGATAAAAATCTGGGACTGCTGATTTTCAAAGCTGACATAAGCCAGTTTGTTGCCGTCAGGAGACCAGGAAGGCGACATCAACGGCTGTTTGGATTTCAGGACCAGTTGCTCGTTATAGCCATCATAATCAGCAATGCGAAGCTGGTACGGATAGTCCGAGTTATCGTCGATGACCACGTAAGAGATCCGCGTCAGGAATGCCCCTTTTTCGCCGGTCAGTTTTTCATAGACCACATCCGAGATACGGTGCGCATACTGACGCAGACGGTTGGTTCTGACTGTCGCTCGGTTATTCAGCAAAACGTGATCACTGGTCTGAACCAGCTTTCCGTCTTCCAGACCCCGGCTCTCGCCATTGGTTAACTGGCCGCGCACTACATCTATCAGCTGGTAATTGATGACATAATTACCATCAGCGTTCTTACTGACAGTGCCTGTTACCAGCGCATCCACACCCAATGCTGTCCAGGCGGCATAATTAATGTCTGCTTCGCTGGTAGGCGTTTGCGGCATTGCATTAGGGGCAACAGGACTAAATTTGCCACTGCGACGTAAATCCGAGGCAATAACCGACGCCATATCAACAGGCGCCGCACCACCACCCTCCCACTGAAAGGGAATAATACCGATCGGGCGTGCCGAATCGACACCCTCAGTAATGACCAGTTCCAGTTCAGCATGTGCCAGTTGGCTCATGGTGAGCAGGGCGGCACACAAGCCCAAAATCCAACGTTTCATTTAGCTTTCCCTCTTAACTTACTGGCTTCACGGTTAAGCGAATTGAACGCAGTTTTTCCACCACTGCCGGATCTTCTGGCATGGGAAACTGGCTGACTTTTACAACGGCCGCTTTTGCCGCGCGGCACAAACTTGTATCCCCTCCCACATCCGACACATCCAGCAGCAGGCCGCTCACTGACAGTCGCATTTGCAGGTTGCATTCTTTACCCGAGAAATTTTGATCAAACAGCAAATTTTGCTGGATCATCTGCTTATAAATTTCGCCGTAACGGGCAGTTTCATCAGCGATGAACTGCCCTTTCGCACTACCTCGTTGCTCAGTTTCTGCTTCCAGGCCGGCAAACATGTCATTAAGAGCCGCTTCCTGCTGCCGCTGCAGTGCTTTTGCTTCTTTCGCTTTACGTTCGGCTTCTTTACGGGCAGCTTCAGCTTTACGTGCTTCTTCTTCCGCTTTCTTCTTCGCCGCTACCTTAGCTTTACGATCAACTTCTGCCTGGCGAGCCGCTTCTTCGGCACGTTTTTGCTCTTCAATTTTCTGCTGACGCGCAATTTCAGCTTTACGCGTTGCTTCTTCAGCTTCCTGCTTGGCTTTTAACTTAGCCTGACGATCCGCTTCGGCTTTTTTCGCTTCTTCGCGAGCCAGCTTGGCTTGTTCGTCTGCCTGACGCTTTTCTTCTGCTGCTTTTTCTTTTTCACGAGAAATTCGAGCCCTTTCAGCATCTGCTTCGCGCGCTGCTTTCTCGGCCTGGAGCTTATCCGCTCTCAATTTACGAATGCGCTCTTCTTCAGCCTGACGCTGCTGTTCCAGTGCCACAGCCTGACGTTCAAGGCGCTCAAGACGTTCTTGCTCTGCTTTTTTCGCCGCATCTCGCTGCTCGCGAAACTGGCGGGCCTGCTGATTGACCAAAGCGGGATCAACGACAACAGCCTGAATGGTCGAACCCTTTGGCTTAGGGTCAGACATAGTGAAGTCCGTTCCCCAGATCAGCGCAGCAAACAATACAGCATGGAAAAATAACGAAATGATGATGGCAACTGTATAGTTGTTTTTTTTCATTTACTTCCCTACTGCTCCAATGGCTCAGTCATCAGACCCACAGAGCCGACACCTGCCTGATTCAAGGCATCCAGCGTTTCGATAATCGCTGAATAAGGGACTCTGGCGTCTCCGCCCACCATTACGGGCGTTTTCGGATTAAGCTGCAATTCGGCTTTAACGCGCGTCAGCAGCTCAGTCAATTGCAGGCCACGTATCATGTCATCGTTATTGACGCTCAGGCCAAGCTGACCATCTTTGTCCACCTCGACAATGATAGGTGCCCCGCTATCGTTTTCACCGGCCAGCTCTGCCGCCGTTTGCGCTGTATGCGTGGCAGGTAACTCAACGTCTACACCCTGAGTCACAAATGGCGCGGTCACCATGAAGATAATCAGGAGCACCAGCATCACGTCAATGTACGGAACCACATTGATTTCCGCCGTCATCTTGCGCTTTTTCGGTTGATAAACCGCCATGATGTTACTCCTGGTTAGCTGCAAACGCCTGACGGTGCAGGATGCTGGAGAACTCTTCCATAAAGGTGGCGTAGTTATGTTCCAGTTTGGCAACCTTGTTGGTCAGGCGGTTGTAAAACATCACAGCCGGGATTGCTGCAAACAGACCCATCGCCGTTGCAACCAATGCTTCGGCAATACCCGGAGCGACCATCGCCAGTGTTGCCTGCTTCACGGCGCCCAACGCAATAAAGGCATGCATAATGCCCCATACTGTACCGAACAGGCCGATGTAAGGACTGATTGAACCCACAGTGGCCAGAAACGGCAGACTGGTTTCCATTTCTTCCACTTCCCGCGACAGCGATACACGCATCGCACGGCCAGCCCCTTCCATGACAGATTCTGGCGCTTTGCCATTATTACGGTGCAAACGGGCAAACTCTTTAAATCCCGCATAGAAAATCTGTTCCGTTCCGCTCAGATCGTCTTTACGGCTCTGCACTTCCTGAAACAAATGAGATAAATCAATGCCCGACCAGAAACGGTCTTCAAAACGCTCGGCTTTTGAGGCTGCCTGAGACAATATCTGCGAACGTTTCACAATCATCGCCCAGGAGATGACCGACATTCCCAGCAGGATCAGCATGACAATTTTGACCAGCAGGCTCGCCTGCAAAAACAAATCCAGAATAGAAAGTTCAGCACTCACTTAGGCTATCTCCGACAGTATATGTTCTGGTATCACAATGGGTTTCATTGAACGAGGGTCGACACAGGCTACCTGAACAGTAGCTTTACACAAGCACTGGCCCTCATTGTTTACTAAAATCTGACAAAATTCGATGGAGGCTTTACGCACCTTTAACGGCCAGGTACGAACCTTGAGCTGATCGTCTAATCTGGCACCTTTCAGGTAATCAATTTCAAGATGGCGCACCACGAAACTGAAACCTTGCTCTAACATGTCCTGTAAGCTGACTCCAAAGCTTCTGAATAGTTCCGTTCTGCCACGCTCAAAAAACTTAAGATAATTGGCATGATAAACAATGCCGCCAGTGTCTGTGTCTTCAATATAAATAGTGATTGGCCATTCAAAGGCGTTTTCTTCCGTCATCCCAATACCACTAATGATGCATAACCAACGCCAAAAAAATGACGTCAGAAGGTAATCCAGCAATAACTATACCGGAGTTAATTTAGAGAATGAAACCCCTGACTTTCCGCATGTATTATTTCCTTTCAATTTTTGACCTTGTCGGTATTTCCGGGAATTACTGCCACATAAAACACAGCCCGCTATTCTCAGCGGGCTGTGTCGTAACATACATGCTTTCAGCTCAGACGGAGCCAAAGAATACCCGCCAATATGGGTAAGGCGGCATAAGGTGTGAATAACAGTTGCCAGTACCACCGCCGAGGCACGAAACCTACCCCGAAGATAACCGCGGCACAGCAAGACCAGATGAGTGCCGGAGAAATAACAGGACCAAAACCTCCTATCTCCTCGGCGAACAAGACTGGGTCCCATATCACGAGACCGCCTGTAACCAGTCCCATGATCAGGGCCAGCACACGTAACACACTGTGCGCCAGCCAGGCATGGCTTGTTCTGACCCAGACGTCGATACGATTACTCACTGTCTGATTGACTGCTGTCATCCATGTTCTCTGTTGTTTCTAACCACAACGCGTTAATGATACCGAACGAGCAGGCTAACAGGACCCCCAGAATCCAGGCGAAATACCACATAGTCAGTCTCCTTAGTACAGTGAATTTTTATTGTCTTCGATATATTGCTTATCGAGACGACCAAACATTTTGTAATAACACCAGCAGGTGTAAGCCAGGATGATCGGCACCATGACAAAAGCAACCACTGTCATAATGTTCAGCGTCAGCTCACTGGATGTTGCATCCCAGAGTGTCAGACTGTGGTTCGGAATCTCACTGGACGGCATGATGAATGGGAACATTGCAAAGCCGAAAGTAAGAATAATGCCTGCCATGGTCAGACTGGAGAACAGGAAAGCAAACCCTGCCCGTTCAATACGACATGCCAGAATCGTCAGCAACGGCATCACAATGCCCAGTGCCGGAGCAATCCACAGCAGCGGCTGAGCATTGAAATTCATCATCAGTGCGCCAGTCTGGCGAACCACTTCTTTGTTGAGCGGGTTTGACGCCGCATCTTTTACAAGCTCAGACGCGACCACATACCCTTCCAGGTTTTTCGCCCAGAATCCGGCCAGCACAAAAGCAACCAAGGTTATTAACGCTGTGACTGGCGCAATGTTGCGCGCGCGCGCATGCAGCTCGTCTGTGGTTTTCATCTGCAGGTATACCGCACCCTGTGTCACTATCATCGCCAGACTGACAACGCCGCACAGCAAAGCGAAGGGATTCAGCAAGCCGAAAAACGAGCCCTTATAAGTCGGAATCAGCAGATCGCTCAGAACAAAAGGCACGCCTTGCAGCAGGTTGCCAAAAGCCACACCAAAGATCACAGGCGGAACAAAGCTGCCGATGAAAATCGCACGGTCCCACAGGTTACGCCATTTTGGATCTTCAATTTTCGAGCGGTAATCAAACCCCAGAGGACGGAGCCAGAGGGCCGCTACTGTCAGAACCATAGCCAGATAAAACCCGGAAAAAGCCGTCGCATAGACCAGTGGCCAGGCCGCAAATAACGCACCGCCGGCTGTGATTAACCAAACCTGGTTACCGTCCCAGTGCGGTGCGATAGAGTTAATCATGATGCGGCGTTCTGTGTCTGTTTTACCAATAATGTTGGTGAGAACACCGACACCCATATCGAATCCATCCGTCACTGCAAAACCGATGCACAAGACACCAATCAGCAACCACCAGATAAGACGTAACACTTCGTAATCAAACATTTTTAATTCTCCTGTCCGTCTCGGATCACTTCATGACCGGGTTATCAGTTAAGTCATGCGGTGCAACATTCTGTTCAAAATGATAGCGCCCGGTTTTCAGACTGCTTGGACCCAAACGGGCAAATTTCAGCATCAGGTAGACTTCCGCAATGAGGAAACAGGTATACAGAGCGATAATAACGGCCATCGACGTCAGTACATCCGACACGGCCACATTGGACGCCGCCATCGCTGTAGGCAAAATCTCACCCACCGCCCAGGGTTGACGACCGTACTCAGCGACAAACCAGCCGGCTTCAATGGCGATCCAAGGTAGCGGGATGGCGTACAGCGCCGCGCGAAGCACCCATTTTTTCTCAGTGATTTTATGGCGACAGGTTTGAATAAATGCCGCAGCAAACACACCCAGCATAATAAATCCACAGCCCACCATGATGCGGAAGCTCCAGAATAATGGCCAGACGGTAGGCAATGAATCGGCCGCCGCTTGTGCGATGTCCTCATCCGTAGCATCCACGACCCTGTCGGTATAAGGCTTTAGCAACAGCCCATAGCCCAGATCATTTTTCACGGCATCGAACGCGGCGATATTTTCAGGTGATTTTTCACCCGCACGCAGTTTCTCAAGCAGGCCGTAGGCTTCCATACCACTACGGATACGCACTTCGTGCTCATCTTTAAGATCACGTAAACCCGTGACTTCAGTATCAAATGAACGCGTAGCAATAATACCCATCACATAGGGGATTTTAATGGCGTAATCCGTGTGCATGGTTTCCTGATTCGGAATGCCGAATAAGGTGAATGCCGCCGGGGCTTCTTCGGTGTGCCACTCGGCTTCAATAGCGGCCAGTTTTGCCTTTTGGACATCACCCAGCTCGTAGCCGGATTCATCTCCCAACACGATCACAGACAGGATAGAGGCCATACCGAAAGAAGCCGCAATCGCAAATGAACGGCGGGCAAAAGGCAGATCGCGACCTTTGAGGATGTAATAAGAGCTGACACCCAAGATGAACATGGCACCTGTTACATAGCCTGATGCCACAGTGTGGACAAATTTCACCTGTGCAACTGGATTGAGTATCACTTCGGCAAAACTCACCATCTCCATGCGCATGGTTTCGAAATTGAACTCAGCACCAACTGGATTTTGCATCCAGGCATTGGCAATCAGAATCCACAATGCAGAGAAGTTTGAGCCCAGAGCCACCAGCCAGGTCACCGTTAAGTGTTGGCGCTTACTGAGTCGATCCCAGCCAAAAAAGAATAAGCCGACAAAAGTGGATTCAAGGAAAAAAGCTATCAGCGCTTCAATTGCAAGCGGGGCGCCAAAAATGTCGCCGACGTAGTGAGAATAGTAGGCCCAGTTCATACCGAACTGGAATTCCATGGTCAGTCCAGTGGCTACACCCAGTGCAAAGTTAATGGCGAAAAGCTTACCCCAGAACTTGGTCATGTCCTTGTAGATTTGCTTTCCGGTCATCACATACACAGACTCCATGATGGCGAGCAGAAACGCCATGCCCAAAGTCAGCGGGACGAACAAAAAGTGGTACATCGCAGTCATAGCGAACTGTAACCGCGATAGTTCGACGATATCAAACATGATAACTCCTTTAGTCGCCAGTCTCCCGGCAACGTACGACATAGTTGATCGAGCACGCCCAGCAAGTATTCTTCAAGACTACTGTCAATCGGTTAAAACATCAGCAATCATTGATTGATAACCCGACAACGCGTTATCCATCGTTAGGCTACGCAAAACGTCAGCGAGCACGCCTGCCTGTTTTACAACATCATTTCCTGACCAGCGATTTACTCGCCAAACTGGATGTTGCGGACTTGTTTCGAATTATAGATTTTAATGTAAAACCACAGCCAGATAAGCTGAAACTAATACTACTGACTTCGCCACACAGGTTCAAAGGTATTTATAAAAAAGCGCGCTGATTCGCTAAGCAGATTGCGATTTAAATCGTATAGATAAGTTATTTCCATGCGCGAGATCAAACTTCTCGCAATTGCATAGCTTTGTAGCTAACACTTTAAATAAATGTGATTTTTCAATTATAAAGTTACAAAAAATGCAAATTTAATCACCTTGGCAGGTTCTATAGTCACAACAAAAAACGGGTAATTTTTCTCAGTAAAGCTGAAAGGAAAAAACGACTTCGGCGCACAAGATAACATCAATAAACAAGCGTAAAGACAGTGCAATTAATATAAACCTGACCCGACCTTTAGATTATTTTTTCTAATCCAAAAAGACAACAGGACAATGACTGTGCCCTGCAGGTATCACCTTACTGGCAGCCATACCAACTGTGACACTTGTTTGGAGATGAAGATATTCCTATTAACATTTCCCGGTTTGGTTACTGCACCAATATCCAAGTTTTAAACAATCACCGCCAAGCCCAGGCCTGCCAGAAAAATCCGCAACTCCTGGCCAGCCTCAACCATTTGGGCCTTTACCAGCATTAAAGCTATGGCCACCGTCAGGATTTGACCCGTCTGACGCATAAACTCATGCAGGAAATGTTAATGATATTAGATGACTCAGCCGGATTTAGCCGAAAAAAACATGCGTAAAAAGCAAACAAAAACGGAGCCTTGGGCTCCGTTTTTAACATTTGATTATCTGTGATATCAGCTGCTAGGGATATCCAAACCAAAATGCAGATAAGCGCGATGGGTCGCAATCCGTCCCCTAGGTGTGCGCTGCAAAAAGCCTTGCTGAATCAGATAGGGTTCGAGTACATCTTCAATCGTATCCTTTTCCTCTCCGATAGCGGCTGCAAGATTATCCAATCCCACAGGACCACCCATGAATTTGTCAATAATCGCCATCAGCAGTTTTCGATCCATATAATCAAAGCCGCTGCTGTCCACATCCAGCATATCCAGTGCCTGGCTTGCTACCTCTTCACTGATATGACCATCACTCTTCACTTCAGCATAATCCCGTACGCGCCGTAACAACCGGTTCGCGATACGCGGCGTGCCGCGGGCACGTCGTGCAATCTCCAGCGCCCCTTCCGGCACCATAGACAGCCCGAGGCACCGGGCGCTGCGCTGAACAATATCTTGCAGATCAGCCACTTTGTAGTACTCAAGCCGCTGGGTAATACCAAAACGATCACGCAGCGGTGAGGTCAGCGAACCGGCACGCGTTGTCGCGCCCACCAGGGTAAACGGGGGCAGATCTATCTTGATAGACCGTGCCGCCGGCCCTTCGCCAATCATGATATCAAGCTGATAATCTTCCATCGCCGGATAGAGCACCTCTTCCACCTGAGGGCTGAGACGATGGATCTCATCAATAAAGAGCACATCATTTTCTTCCAGGTTGGTCAGTAGTGCCGCCAGATCGCCGGCCTTCTCCAGCACAGGGCCTGACGTTGTACGGATACTGACACCCATTTCGTTTGCAACAATGTTAGCCAGTGTCGTTTTACCCAATCCGGGCGGGCCAAAAATCAGCAGATGATCGAGCGCTTCAGTACGCAGTTTCGCAGCCTGAATAAAAATTTCCATCTGGCCCCGGACATGATCCTGGCCCTGATAATCCTGCAGTAATTTCGGGCGGATGGCACGGTCAATGACCTCTTCTTCGCGGTTGACCGGATAACTTCCCGACACCAGGCGATCAGCTTCTATCATACAATCTCACTTACACCATGGAGCGCAGGGCTTCACGGATAATCGCTTCACTTGGCATATCATCCTGCGCAACCTGAGCGACCACTTTAGAAGCCTGCTGAGGTTTATAGCCCAGCGCTATCAGGGCGCTCACGGCTTCATCTTCCGCCCGGTTCTTATCGGATGCGGCAGACTGTGCCTGGCTGGCTGCAGTATCCAGCGCTGGTGTGAAAAGATCGCCCTCGCCCCAGCCTTTCAGACGGTCTTTCATTTCAACCAGCAGGCGTTCTGCCGTTTTCTTACCCACACCGGGGATCTTCACTAAGGTAGAAATATCTTCATTTTCCACACAAAGCACGAACTGGCTGGCCGTCAACGCAGACAAGATGGCTAAACCCAGTTTCGGGCCAACACCATTGGCTTTGATGACTTCGCGAAACAAATCCCGCTCACTTTTCTTATTGAAACCGTACAGCAGCTGGGCGTCTTCTCTCACCACAAAGTGGGTGGCAATGGTGACTTCCTGCCCCGCTTGCGGCAATTCGTAAAAACAGCTCATCGGCATCTGAACTTCATACCCGATTCCGGCGGCTTCAATCACCACTTCCGGTGGCTGTTTTTCTACTATGATTCCTCGTAATCGGCCAATCACTGCCTTGCCTCTATCTCGCAAATTAAATTGGCTCTAGCATAATAAAGCGCTGGATGGATATCCAGCGCTTTATCAGAATGTCGTAAGAAATGACAGACAAGATCAAGCCTGATGGCGTGACACCAGCGCATTGAGGCTATCGGCGAGTCCTTTTAAGGTTTCGACTCTGTTGGCCAGCTCGGCGCCCTGCTGGGCCACCTGATCCGAAACCTGATTAGTCTGCACCACACTGTGTGCCACTTCGGTGCTGACCTGATTGAGCTCTTTCAGTGACTGGACCTGAATACCCAGGGTATCGGCCAGCCGGTTAACATCCTCAGACAGACCAGTGATCTCGGCAATAATACCGCCCAGCTCGGTCGCCGTAGCATGAATGACTTTTTGTCCCTGCTGCACTTCATTTTTACTTTTCTCCAGCAAGCTGCGGATCTCTGTGGCGGAAGCATTACTTTTTGCAGACAGCTTACGGACTTCATCGGCGACCACGGCGAACCCTCGTCCCGATTCCCCGGCTCTCGCGGCTTCAATCGCGGCATTCAATGCCAGCAGATTGGTCTGTTCGGCAACGGCAGTGATCAGCTCAGCGGCCGACATGACTTCATTATTACTGTGCAGGATGCGGGCGATAGCGTCGGTTGAGGCATTCAGTGATGCCGAGCTGTGCTGGGCCTGAGTTTCTATGGTTCGGCTGCGCTGGCGCAATTCGGTTACCGAACGGTCTGATTCATCCAGCCCTTCTGTCATCTGCCCGAGTTGCTGGCTCATCTGCTCGGCCGCACTGGCCTGCGACAGACAGTTCTGATTGAGATCTTTCACCTGATGATGCAACGCATCAGACTGCTGTTCCAGATCATCGGCTAACTGTGCCAGCTGACTGGCACTTTCGCTGGCACGATCCATAATGCTGCCCAGCGCCTGCTCACCTTTTTTGGCTTGCTCTGCCAATGTATGGCTGGCCCGTTCAGCCTCTGACGACTTCACCAGCGCGCTTTCTCGCTGACGCACGGTGAAGGCCTGAGCGATACCTATCACTATTAAAGGCAGTAATAAGCCAGACCAGGTTTCCAGCCGTTCTGCTGCCGGCGTCAATACCAGGTGAGGAAAGTCGTGACCGGCCAGAGATTCCTTTATCATCCAGCCAGAAATCACTACGACCAGCGCACTCCAGATCATGGCTGTGACCGGTTTGGCCGCCAGAAAAAACGCCACAATCAGCAGCGGCATCCAGAATGCCTGAGTGGAAACAACAATACCGCCACTTTGATAGACAATGTTCACGGCATGGATCACCATGCCCAGAAAACCCAGATTGATCGCAAGTTCAATCTGTTTCAGCCAGCGTACAACCAACCCGGCCAGTATTTCGCATCCAATGAGTGTAATAGACGTGATAACCAAACTGGTATGGGCATGGCTCGACCATTTTATCCAGCTGTACAAGCCGACGAAAAACGAGATGAGGGTGAAAAATAGCAGGGTATCAACCAAGCGGACTTGCTCTCCCTGCCACTGATGTGAAGAGGGCAAAAACAGGCCGCGCCAAAAAGCGACTGGGGACATTTTGTTATCCTTGTCATTGTTATATATGAACTATCCAACAGCTCCGACCACTATATTCAGTTAACAATGAATTAACAAAGAAAAAGCAGCACAAGGCTGCTTTTTTTTGATCCGTCCAACAGAACGCATTCCTGACAGGGATATTGATATGGTGACTTAACAGCGTATGACTATCTGTATCGTCCCCGTTTCGAACCCGATGCCTGGCCTGCCATCGCCACCAGGGTTTTGTGGGTATGGGCATGACAGATAGCCACTGCCAAAGCATCTGCCGCATCCGCCTGGGGCTTACCCGGTAATTTCAGCATATGGCAGACCATGTGCTGAACCTGTACTTTATCGGCACTGCCTTTGCCAACCACCGCCTGTTTAATCAATCTGGCCGCATATTCGCTGACGGGGATATGGGCATTCACGGCTGCAACAATTGCACTGCCGCGTGCCTGCCCGAGTTTCAGTGCCGAATTGGCATTTTTGCCCATGAAGACTTCTTCAATGGCAAAATCATCGGGACGAAACTGAGTGATCACTTCGGTAACCCCGGCATAAATCTGATGCAGCCGACCCGGAATATCATCACAGCTGGTACGGATACAACCACTGCCCAGATATTCAAGTTGTCTGCCCACCTGACGGATAACACCGTATCCCGTGATTCTGGAGCCTGGGTCTATCCCTAAAATAATGGCCATTAATATTACAACTGTTCCGCCACTTCGTCGGAAATATCCCCGTTATGATATACCTCCTGCACATCATCAAGATCATCCAGCGCATCAATCAGACGCAGCAGTTTTGGCGCTGTGTCCGCGTCCAGCTCGGCCTTGGTTGACGGCACCAGAGTCACTTCTGCGTTCTGGGCTTCAAATCCGGCAGTGTCCAGTGCGTCTCTCACCGGACCAAAATCCGCCGGTGTGGTGTAGACGTCGATAGAACCATCATCATTGGTTTCAACATCATCAGCCCCCCCTTCCAGTGCTGCTTCCATGACAGCGTCTTCATCCAGCCCCGGCGCGTAGGAAATCACCCCTTTTTTCTCGAACAGGTAATTAACGCTACCGTCTGTGCCCAGATTACCGCCCGCTTTGCTGAACGCATGGCGCACACCGGATACCGTGCGATTGCGGTTGTCCGTCATACATTCAACCATCACAGCAGTGCCGCCAGGACCGTATCCTTCATAAATCACGGTTTCCATGTTGTCGTCACCTTCACCGCCAGCACCACGACTGATAGCACGGTTGATGGTGTCACGCGTCATGTTATTGGACAGCGCTTTATCGACAGCAGCACGCAGGCGCGGGTTGCTTTCCGTTTCAGGACCGCCTTCTTTGGTCGACACCACGATTTCTCGGATTAACTTGGTAAAAATTTTGCCACGCTTAGCGTCTTGCGCCGCTTTGCGGTGTTTGATGTTGGCCCACTTACTATGACCTGCCATAACAATGCTCCGGATTTATAGAGGGTGTTGTCCCAGCTCTGCGTCACTGGGAGGCGCTGATCACTGTTCAGAACACGGCGAGAGATCGTACATCAGATGGTATGAAGCATACTGCAATGTCTTGAAGAGTGATCGGGCTGGCAGAGCTGCCAGCCCGGATAAGCCTGATTAATCAGGCTTCGGTATTTTGTTCGTCTTTCGCGGCTAATTTCACCGCAATTGCCAGCTCCTCAAGAGCGGCAGGATTAGCCAGGCTTGGCGCATCTGTCATCAGACATGCTGCCGCCGTTGTTTTCGGGAAGGCAATCACGTCACGGATATTCTCAGTGCCGCACAGCAGCATGACCAGACGATCCAGACCAAACGCCAGACCCGCATGCGGCGGCGTACCGAATTTCAGTGCGTCCAGCAGGAAGCCGAATTTCAGTTGCTGCTCTTGCGCGTCAATACCCAGAATGTTGAATACTGCCGCCTGCATGTCTGCGTTGTGAATACGCACAGAACCACCGCCCACTTCGTAGCCATTCAGTACCATATCGTAAGCATTGGAAATTGCTGTTGCAGGGTTAGCCGCCAGCTCTTCCGCAGTCATGCCCAGTGGCGAGGTGAACGGGTGGTGCATCGCGTGCAGATTACCTTCCTCATCTTCTTCAAACATTGGGAAGTCAACCACCCATAACGGTGCCCATGCCGAATCGTTAGTCAGTTTCAGGTCTTTACCCAGCTTCAGACGCAGGGCACCCATTGCTTCATCAACCACATTTTTACGATCGGCACCAAAGAGCAGAATATCGCCAGATTCGGCCTGAGTGCGCTCCAGCAGCTGGGCCACTATGTCTTGGTTCAGGAATTTAGCCACAGGTGACTGCACGCCGTCAAAACCAGCCGCACGGTCATTGACCTTCATCCATGCCAGGCCTTTTGCACCGTAAATACCGACAAAACTGGTGTACTCGTCAATCTGCTTGCGAGACAGCGCTGCACCACCCGGTACACGCAGAACGGCCACGCGGCCTTTAGGATCATTAGCAGGGCCGGCAAAGACTTTGAAGTCGACGTCTTTCAGGATGTCGGCCACATCCACCAGCTCCAGCGGGTTACGCAGATCGGGCTTGTCCGACCCGTAACGACGCATCGCTTCTTCATACTTCATGACAGGGAAAGTACCCAGGTCAACGTTCAGCAGCTCTTTCCACATATCGGCTACCATGCGCTCAGTCACGGCACGTACCTGATCGGCCGTCATGAAAGAGGTTTCAATATCGATCTGGGTAAATTCAGGCTGACGATCTGCACGCAGATCTTCGTCGCGGAAACATTTGACGATTTGATAGTAGCGGTCAAAACCAGACATCATCAGCAACTGCTTAAAGAGCTGCGGTGACTGAGGCAATGCGTAGAAACTGCCTTTGTGCACACGGCTGGGCACCAGATAGTCACGGGCACCTTCCGGTGTCGCTTTAGTCAGGACAGGTGTTTCAATATCCAGGAAGCCGTTTTCATCCAGGAAGCGACGCACGAAGCTGGATGCTTTCGCACGCAGTTTGATACGGTCGCTCATTTCCGGGCGACGTAGGTCCAGATAGCGGAATTTCAGGCGTTGCTCTTCGGTGTTCTTCTGGTTGAAGTCCAGCGGCAGCACATCGGAACGGTTGATGATTTCCAGGCCTTTGGCAATCACTTCCACTTCACCGGTCGCCATGTCTTTGTTGACCTGGCTGTCCGGACGCTGACGGACTTCACCGGTCAGACGGATACAGAATTCATTGCGCAGTTGGTTCGCCACCTCGAAGATATCTTTCATATCCGGGTCAACCACTACCTGAACGATACCTTCACGATCTCGCATATCAATGAAAATAAGACCGCCTAAATCACGACGGCGGTTTACCCAGCCGCAAAGCTCAACGGTTTGTCCCGCATGGGACTTGTTCAGGTGACCACAATATTGGGTGCGCATAAGAATTTCCCGATCTGTTTACTTACAATCCTGTGTGTCCGCCCAAAATGGTATGACAGACACCAACTGTGCCAGTTTCGGCCATCTTCAGTGTCCGGCTGCGGCCTGACTGACGTCCGAAATAAAAATAACGCGGTATTATAAATGAAAAACACCACTGTAGGAAAAACCTCTGGCGTAAATCAAGCAAAATAGCCTGATTCCAGTCGTGAATGTTGACCGAATGGCGGGATATTCTCCACAATGTCAGCCAAGCCCCTTATCCAGACGAATAAAAAGTATTCACTAAGGTTTTTCAATGCCCTTTTCTTCACCCCTAAAGATCGGCATGGCAATGTGGTCACATGCGCCCTGGCAACGTAGCCTCTACGGCCGCGGCTGTCCTTCCACCGAAAGATTAAACCGGTACGCAGAAACTTTCTCCACTGTCGAAGGCAATACCACCTTCTATGCCACGCCCAAGCCGGCCACTGTACAGAACTGGGCTGATGCCACACCGGACGATTTTCGATTCACCTTCAAGCTGCCGAAAACCATCACTCATCAATATAAGCTGATGCACTGCCAGGGCCAGCTCGGTGAATTTTTTCATATCATGGCGCCTGTGGCAGAAAAAACCGGCATCTGGAAAATTCAATTACCCGCCAGCTTCGGACCGGCAGAGCTGCCTGCACTCTCCGCTTTTCTTAAACAGCTGCCGTCAGATCTGACGGTTGGGGTTGAGGTCCGCCATCCGGCCTTTTTCAGCAAAGGCGCAGAAGAAAAGGCGCTAAACCGGTTGCTTATCGAACATCAGGCCAACCGGATTATCATGGACACTCGCCCGGTTTTTTCGGCCCCCGCCACCAGCGAGGCCGTCATTGATGCCCACCAGAAAAAACCCAGAGTGCCGGTTCACGCCATTGCAACCGCCATGCACCCTGTGGTGCGTTTCATTGGTCATCCGGATCTTGATGCCAACGATCCCTTTTTTGCCAACTGGTTACAACGTCTTCCCTTATGGCTGAGTGAAGGCCGCCAGCCTTATCTGTTCATTCATACGCCCGACAACGACTTTGCCCCGGAACTGGCCGTCCGGCTTCATCGCCAGTTGGCACAACAATTGGCTGACACAGCGTTGCACCTGCCCGAACTGAAATTGCCGCAAGGTGGTGACCAGGTGTCACTGCTCTGAATCCTGCCTGACCTGCCCTGTAAATCCACAAGACAAGTGGCGCTATTTTATCTACAATACGCGCCTTTTCAGCGGGAGAAGGACTCCCCATTGCCATCGCCGTGCGGCGAGGTATACCGGAAGGAACCGTGCGAGATTCAGATATCAGGTGTGAGGAAGAGATAATGGCTGGCCACGACAATTTGTTCGCCGCCCCGATCGATAAATTGGGTGATTTTACCTTTGACGAACGCGTCGCCGAAGTATTCCCGGATATGATCCAACGTTCTGTGCCGGGATACAGCAATATCATCTCCGCCATTGGCATGCTGGCCGAGCGCTTTGCTATGCCGGATTCCACTATTTATGATCTAGGCTGTTCGCTTGGCGCTGCCACGCTGTCCATGCGTCGTCATATCAAACAGCCCGGTTGTAGAATCATAGGCGTCGACAACTCCCGCGCCATGGTTGAACGCTGCCGTCTGCATATTGACGCTTACCGCTCCGACACGCCGGCAGACATTATTGAAGCGGATATCCGGGATGTGGATATTCACAATGCCTCTGTGGTGGTGCTGAATTTCACCCTGCAGTTTCTGGCACCGGAAGATCGCCGCCAGTTGCTGGAAAAAATCTATGCCGGGCTGCGTCCGGGCGGCATACTGATCCTGTCTGAGAAATATGTTTTTGAGAACGGCCAAGCGCACGAGTTGCTGATCGATCTGCATCACGATTTCAAACGTGCCAACGGCTACAGCGAGCTGGAAATCAGCCAGAAACGCAGCGCCATCGAACATGTCATGCGCCCGGACAGCATCCCGGCCCACCGTGAGCGTTTGTCCGATATTGGCTTTCGCAGCGTAGAAGTCTGGTTCCAGTGCTTCAACTTCGGCTCTATGTTTGCCATCAAGTAATTAACGAAATTAAGGTAACTTTGACGCTCCATGTTTAGCTTTTCAGAATTCTATCGCTTATTAGCCAATGACGAGCAACTGCGTCCCTGGCTTAACATTTTGCCGCAGCAATTATCCGACTGGGAAACCGCCCAGCACGGCGACATGGCCCGCTGGGTTCGGGCGCTGAAGAAGTTTCCTGCCGATAAGCCGGACTTTATCGACCTGAAAACACAAGTCAGTGTCATGAATGAAGTGCCGGTAGCCGATGGTGAGCAAAAACGCCTGGAAAGCTTACTGCGTCTGCTGCACCCCTGGCGCAAAGGCCCGTACCATATCCACGGTATTCACATCGACACCGAATGGCGTTCCGACTGGAAATGGGATCGCGTTCTGCCGCACATCTCTCCCCTCAAACACCGTAAAGTGCTGGATGTCGGTTGCGGCAACGGCTACCACATGTGGCGTATGCTGGGTGAAGGGGCCGCACTGACGGTCGGGATCGATCCTTCAAACCTGTTCCTGATTCAGTTCGAGGCGATCCGTCGCCTGATGGGCCAGGATGAGCGTGCGTACCTGCTACCGCTGGGCATCGAACAACTGCCGGAACTGAAAGCGTTTGATACCGTCTTCAGTATGGGTGTGCTCTATCACCGCCGCTCGCCGCTTGATCACTTATTGCAGCTGAAAAACCAGCTGCGCAAAGGCGGTGAACTGGTGCTGGAAACCTTAGTGATTGAAGGCGATGAAAATGCGGTACTGGTTCCAGGTCACCGTTATGCTCAGATGCACAATGTCTACTTTTTCCCCTCTGCCAAAGCCCTGAAAGTCTGGCTGGAGAAAAGCGGTTTTGTCGATGTGCGGATTGTTGATGAAAGTGTCACCACCACCGATGAGCAACGCTCCACCAACTGGATGACAAATAATTCACTGCCGGAATATCTTGATCCGCAAGACCCGTCAAAAACAATAGAAGGCTACCCGGCCCCCCGACGCGCAGTGCTGGTCGCCGTAAATCCTGACTAAGTGTTAACAAAAGGGTGCTACCCGCATCCTTTTTTGTACGCTAAACTACGGCCCCCTAAAGAAAAACTAAGAATTACACTATATCCACTTTTGGGAGTGAGCATGCTTGGCCGCAGCGTAACCTTTATTGCATTGACATTTATTTCCGGCTGCTCAATGCTGAAAACCGAACCCAGCCCGCAGCGGGAAACGAATACACTGACTGCGATTGAAATGATGGAAACCAATGTCCATTTTCGACTTAATCGCATGTCGCAACAAATAAATGAGCAAAATGAAAACATTGCTAAGTTAGAAAAAGAGCTATCATCAATGTCAGAAGAACTGAATAAAGTTGCTTCTGTTTCATCGTCTAAACCTGAAGTCATTGTTGAGAAAAAAATAGTGCCGGTACCACAAAAAACTATTGATATCGATCCTAAAACTGCCCATGGCAAAGTTATCCTGGGTGAAGAAGAATGGATCTGGCTGGACTCAGTGCAATCCTTTTTTAAAGCACGGGTTGACACGGGTGCGACAACTTCTTCGATCAACGCACTGGATGTCCAGATCTTTGAACGGGATGGCAAACAGTGGGCCAAATTCAATCTCAGCCACAGCGGGGAAGAGAATCAGCCAGCCGATCAAATCATGGAAGCCCCGATTGTCCGCTGGGTGAAAATTCGCCAGTCTTCCGCCGACGATACCGAGCGGCGCCCGGTGGTTGAAATGTGGCTTAAACTCGGCAAATTGCATGAGAAAGCACAGTTTACCCTGGCAGACCGAACACAGATGACATATCCGGTATTGCTTGGGCGGGAATTCTTTAAAGACGTCGCACTCGTTGATGTCGGTAAACAATTCATCCAAGGGCGATAACCGTTTTCAGTTTGGGGCATGACAGCTTGTCATAGCCCCATTTTCGTTTTCATCGTTTCGTTTGCTTCAACCAATAAAGGAAAAATTAGAGGTTGTCATGACGTCAAGAATTCCGTTTTATTTTCTCATCACCTTGCTCGTCATTGCCGGGACAGCGCTCAGTCTCTACCGCCATGATATTTACGGTGTGCCTTGGACACCGGGCGAAGAGCGCGCCTTGTGGGAGCTGGAAGCCAGAGTGGAGTTTGATGCCATCGGCAAGCCGGTCAAAGTATCAATGGCCGCACCGGAATCACAGCAGGGCTTCACGCAAATCGACGAAAGCACCTCATCACCTGGCTATGGCGTTGCACTGATCGATACCGATCAGGGACGCCGGGCGGAATGGTCAATTCGTCAGGCATCCGGCAAACAGGTGCTTTATTACAAAACACAGATGCTTGTCGACCCGCTGGCCAGTTTCTCGACCGATAAACCGAGAGGCAAGCCTGAAGCTCCCAGCCTTGATAACCCTCAGGAAACGGCAGCCAAAGCCATGCTGGTTCAGGCTAGAACCCTGTCGGCGGACAATCTGACGCTGACCCGGGAAATACTGAAACAGCTCAATGACAGGAATAACCAAAACGCCTCTTTGCTGCTCAATGCTTTTCCGCGGGAAAATGTGGTGGTTTTCTTACTCTCGATGGAAGGGATAAATGCCCGCATCGTGGGTGGCTTACAGCTCGAAGATGGCCGCCGTCGCCAAAGCATCAGCCCTATGGTGGAAGTCTGGGGCGGCGAGAAATGGCATTTATTTGACCCGCAGACAGGACAGGAAGGTAAACCTAACGATGTACTGGTCTGGAATCAGCAAGGTCATTCCTTGCTGGATGTCATAGGCGGCCGTAACTCCAATATCAGCTTCTCGATTATTTCGCAGGATATTACCCCGCAGCAGGCAACCCGTGAAAAAATCCAGGCTGAAGATCTGCTGAACTTCTCAATACACAGCCTGCCTATTGAGGAGCAGGCGATGTTCAAAACCATCATGCTGGTACCGATAGGCGCGTTGATTGTAGTCTTCCTCAGGGTCATAGTGGGCCTGAAAACCTCAGGGACATTCATGCCGGTGCTGATTGCAGTGGCCTTTGTGCAGACTCAGCTGATTACCGGTGTACTGGGTTTTCTGCTTATCGTTGGCACAGGTTTAATCATACGCAGCTACCTGTCGCGGCTGAACTTGCTGCTTGTGGCCCGAATATCCGCCGTCATAGTGACTGTAATACTCATTATTTCGATCTTTACCGTGGTGGCCTTCAAAATTGGCCTGGTAGAAGGTCTGACGATCACCTTCTTCCCGATGATCATCCTGTCCTGGACGATTGAGCGTATGTCGATTCTGTGGGAAGAAGAAGGGGCAAAAGAGGTCTTTATTCAGGGTGGTGGCTCGCTGTTAACGGCTATCATAGTGTATCTGGTCATGACCAATGATCTGGTTCGTCACTTAACCTTTAACTTTATCGGCCTGCAACTCATTATAATGGCAATGATCCTGATGCTGGGTAACTACACAGGCTACCGCCTGAGTGAGCTACGACGCTTTAAGCCGTTAGCGGAGGATTAAGCCATGTTTTTATCGCGTTATACTACGCCGTGGCGTCTGCGCGAACGCGGCATCATGGGCATGAACAAGCGCAATCACAGCTATATCGGCCGCTACAACGACCGCAGTCTGTATCCGCTTGTCGATGATAAACTGAAAACCAAGATCATCGCCCAGCGTGCGGGAGCCACCGTGCCTGAACTGATCGGTGTGATAAGAAGCCAGGTTCACGTCAAAGAAATTCACGACATGGTGCGTGACTGGCCGGGCTTTGTTATCAAACCGGCTCAAGGCTCCGGCGGGAAAGGGATTCTTGTCATTATCAAGCACGAAAACGGTTTATACACCAAACCGTCAGGGGCTGTGATTAATAAGCAGGATGTTGAAAGACACATCACTAATACCCTGGCCGGGCTTTTTTCGCTCGGCGGCAAGAACGATGTGGCCATGGTCGAAAATCTGATCCAGTTTGATAATGTCTTCGACGGGTTCAGCTTTGAAGGGGTACCGGATATACGGGTGATTGTATTTAAAGGTTACCCTGTCATGGCCATGATGCGTTGTTCTACCGCGGCCTCTGACGGCAAAGCCAACCTTCACCAGGGAGCCGTCGGGGTCGGCATTGATATCGCCTCCGGCAAAGCCGTTCGTGCGGTGCAGTTTAACCTGCCGGTAGAACGTCACCCGGATACTGAAAGATTGCTCAGCGAGCTCACCGTACCCAACTGGCTGAAGTTACTGGAACTGGCAGCCAGTGCCTGGGAAATGACAGGACTGGGCTATCTGGGCACTGACATGGTACTGGATAAAGTCAAAGGTCCTATGGTATTGGAGCTGAATGCCCGGCCTGGCCTTGCGATCCAGACCGCCAATGGCTGCGGGTTGCTGCCGCGACTTCATCACATTGAAAGCCTGGGCACGCCGTCCAAGATGCCCTCTCCGGCTGAACGCGTCGCCTATGCCGCCGAACAGTTTGGAGCTAAGCCCCTGTTCTGATTACCTCTCAAGCTCCGGTTTTAGGCTGGGGCTTCCTTCTTCTGGCCAATTAGGCGCATAATAGCTGAGTCATCATATTCATTGATTTCAACTGGTTATTGGAGAGCCTATGTCAGAGATCCTGCGTTTATTTGACCAGCCGGTGGATCGCACCAAGAGCAACAGTACAAAGTGGCTGAAGTATCAGGGAAAGGATGTTCTGCCTATGTGGGTGGCAGACAGTGACTTCAGAGTACCGGATGCGATCACACACGCCCTCCACCAGCATGTCGATCACGGCGTCTTTGGCTATGGTTCCGTGCCTGCATCGCTCAGCGAGCTGATCGTTGAGCGCATGGCAGCCCTCTATAACTGGCAGATCAAACCAGAGTGGATTGTTTATTTACCCGGTCTGGTCTGTGGTCTCAATCTGGCTGTTCGTGCCTGTACCGAGCAACATCAGGCCGTTGTCAGTCCCAAGCCGGTGTACCCGAAATTTTTTAGTGCGGCAAAATACGCTTCACGCCCTCTGGCCTACTCCCCCGTAACACTGCAGCAAGGCCGCTGGCTGTTGAATTTAGCGGCAACTGAGATCCCGACCGATAGCAAGCTGTTGCTGTTCTGTAACCCCTTAAATCCCGGCGGTACCGTCTACACGCGTCAGGAGTTGGAAGCGCTGCACAGCTTTGCCAAAAAGCATGACCTGTATGTCTGTTCCGATGAAATCCACTGCGATTTGCTCCTCAATGAGAACGCCCGCCATATTCCCTTTGCCAGTCTGGATGACGATGCCGCACAGCGATCCATCACCCTGATAGCACCGAGCAAGACCTTTAACATTGCCGGTCTTGGCGCATCAATGGCAATTATTCCGAGTTTCGAGCTACGACGCCGTTTCAACCGGACGCGGGCTGGCATAGTGCCTGAGGTCAATGTGCTGGCCTATACGGCCGCCGAAGCCGCATACCGTGATTGCCAGCCGTGGCTCGACAATCAGCTCCACTATCTGCGTCAGCACAGAGACAGGCTGATGACAGCCATTAACAGTATGCCGGGGCTCACACTGCATCCGATTGAAGCGACCTATCTGGCCTGGATTGATGCCTCCGGCCTGCCTGTGGCAAACCCGCATGCCTTCTTTGAAGCCGCTGGTGTTGGCTTTTCGTCTGGCGCAGATTTTGGCCATTCCGGATTTGTCAGGATGAATTTTGGCTGTACCAGCCAGACTTTAGAGCTGGCGCTATCGCGCATGAAGAACGCCATTGAATCAATCGGTTAATAATTAGCCATCTGATAGACAATCTCGCTAAAGATTTTCACTGACTGTCCGATAGAGATAACACTGGTTTTAATTTCTGTCGGACTCCATGCAAATCCATACCATAGACAAAGCACAGCTTATCAGTGAAGTGCAGCTTGGTAACCAGCTCAACCGCGCGGTTGAGCAGGGGCGCCGATCTGACTTCGCACTGATGCTGGCTATGTTATCGCCGGATTATCTGGAAACCACGCCGACCGAAAAACCGCTGCCCCCTGCGACCACAGAAGAGCAGTTGCGCTCTTATTTCGAATTGCAAGACCCTGCCCCGCTGTCGACATCCGAGTTCTGCTATCCCCGTGGTGCAGAGCAGTCACGAGCGTTCCATTATGGCGGGCTTTCCGCAACCCGCTTACTCAGCTCGTTACAACCCATAGCAATAACGTTCCCCCCCCAGGACACGAAAGGTTTGCCTGAAGAGCTGTACCATAACCTGTCCGGGCATGAGCGCCGCCGCCTGCCTCCCACCCAGCCGGAACCGATCAAAGGGTCCCCGCAGGATCTCTACCTTAACCTTATCCGAGCCAAACGTTCCGCTGAAATGTACGGCGCCGTTGCTAAGGTCTGCTGATCACCATCACCTTTTCTTTTCGTTATTTTTCAGTCAATTAAGCAATTTTTTCGCGACATCTCACAAAGTACTAAATTTCGTGACAAGCGTCATATGCCAAACAATTCAATGCCGCTTTACCTGCGTACTTAACTAAGATTTAACATTATCAGGGTGTTATTAGTTTATTGAATAGTGAAGGTGAGGATGGTTAAAGCCGTCATTGCTGTTACGACTTCTAGGTATCCACATATAGGAAGATTGCGCTATGAATATTGCAGACTCAGTTATTCTTATTACTGCTGCAGGCTGCCCATTAGGAAAAGCCGCATCGTTCCATTTCTCTTCATTAGGCGCACGGATAGCCCTGGTAGATACAGACAGTGAACGATTGCACATCAACCATCAGGAATGTTTAGCCAAAGGCAGCGAGTGCTATGCACTTTGTCTTTCCGATAATAAAGAAGCCACTATTGCCAGTGCCATTCATGCGGTACACGAACAATACGGAAAAATCGATGTACTGATCAACTGCTGGTTGGGTGTCGATATTCCCATGCTCTTAACCCAGACCTCAGTTGAAGAATTCTGCCAGCTCATGACGGAAGGTACATCAGCGTTTCTTTCCTTTGGCAAACAGACCGCAAGCTACATGCGCGAACATCACCAGTCCGGTGTGATTATCAATTTAGCTGCTTGCCGGCCGGATAATCCCATACCTTTGAGCAGCAGTTCCAAAGCCATGCTGGCGGGCTTTACTCAAAGCTGGTCCAAAGAGCTGGCGCAGTACAAAATTCGTGTTGGTGGCGTTTTCCCGCTGATCTTTGATGAGCGGCATGATCTGCCACCCAGTACCCTACTCAGCCTGCCCATGCAGTATGAAATTGCCCGTAGTGCTGAGTACATAGTCTCGAACGACTATTTCAATGGCAGAATGATTGAAGCAGAAGTGGTCTGATCCCCCTGTCACTGCAGCGAGTCCCGTCTTTGTCCTCGCAATCTACTAATGCCATAGGCCGTAATCTGCAAATGGTATAAAAAACCCGCCAGATAGCGGGTTTTTGTTTCACTCAGCGATAGGCTATCAAGCCTTAGCCGCAACCTTCTTGCTTCGGGCCGAAGGAGCAGCCTGAATGACTTCCGCAGGTTTTTGATCTGCATTCTTCTTAATCACAGTCGTGCCTTCAAAGGTTTCGCCTTCGACATACGCCTTTCCGTAATAAGAAGCCAGTAGCACCTCTTTCAGCTCTGCAATCAGCGGATAACGCGGGTTCGCGCCGGTGCACTGATCATCAAAGGCTTCGACAGCCAGTTCATCCAGTTTCGCCAGGAAGTCAGATTCTGATACCCCTGCCGCCTGAATTGACTTAGGAATATCCAAATCGTCTTTCAGTGCATCCAGCCAGCTCAGCAAGCGCTCAATTTTCTGTGCGGTACGGTCACCGGGCTGAGAAAGGCCCAGGTGATCAGCCACTTCGGCATAGCGACGACGAGCTTGCGGGCGGTCGTACTGAGAGAAAGCCGTCTGCTTGGTTGGATTGTCGTTCGCGTTATAGCGCACCACATTCGCAATCAGCAAGGCATTTGCCAGACCATGTGGAATATGGAACTCAGCACCTATCTTGTGTGCCATAGAGTGACAGACGCCCAGGAACGCATTGGCAAAAGCAATACCGGCGATGGTTGCCGCGTTATGGACTTTCTCACGGGCAATCGGGTCTTTCGCACCGTTGGCATAGCTGGAAGGCAGGTATTGCTTGAGCAGTTGCAGTGCCTGCAATGCCTGGCCATCTGAATACTCGTTTGCCAGCACAGACACATAGGCTTCCAACGCATGGGTCACTGCGTCATAACCACCAAACGCAGTCAGTGATTTTGGCATGTTCATTACCAGATTGGCATCAACGATTGCCATCTGAGGTGTCAGCTCATAATCAGCCAGCGGGTATTTCGCGCCTGTTTCATCATCGGTGACGACCGCAAACGGCGTCACTTCAGACCCCGTCCCTGACGTGGTTGTAATACAAACCAACTCTGCTTTTTTACCCATTTTCGGGAATTTGTAGATACGTTTACGGATATCCATAAAGCGCATCGCCAGCTCTTCGAAGTGGGTATCCGGATGTTCATACATCACCCACATGATTTTCGCGGCGTCCATCGGTGAACCGCCACCCAGTGCGATGATCACATCAGGCTGGAAGCTCTTCATGGCTTCCGCACCTTTTTTGACGATCGTCAGTGTTGGATCGGCTTCCACATCGTAGAAAGCATGGACATCTATGCCCTGTGCTTTGAGCAGCGTCATTACTTCATCGGCATAGCCGTTGTTAAACAGAAAACGGTCGGTCACCAGAAAAGCACGTTTCTTATCTTCCAGATCCGTCAGCGCCACAGGCAGGCTGCCACGGCGGAAATAGATCGACTTAGGCAGTTTATGCCACAGCATATTTTCAGCTCGCTTCGCCACTGTTTTCTTGTTAATCAAATGTTTAGGCCCGACGTTTTCAGAGATAGAGTTCCCCCCCCAAGAACCGCAGCCTAAAGTCAAAGATGGTGCTATGTTGAAGTTGTACAGATCACCGATACCGCCGTGGGTGGTCGGGATGTTCACCAGAATACGCGCGGTTTTCAGCTTATCGCCAAAGTACTTAATGCGCTCTTCATTGACATCCTGGTTGGTATATAAGCCCGAGGTATGACCAATACCGCCAAGGTCGACCATTTTACAGGCCATTTCTACCGCATCTTCAAAGGTTTTGGCACGGAACATCCCCAGGGTTGGCGACAGTTTCTCATGGGCAAACTCTTCATCGATCGTGATGGCTTCGCCTTCACCAATCAGTACCTTGGTATCAGAAGGAACCGACACCCCGGCCATTTCAGCAATTTTTGTAGCAGGCTGGCCCACGATATTGGCGTTCAGATTACCTTCAATCAAAATCACTTTGCGGACTTTGTCGGCCTCTTCTTTGCTCAGCACATACCCTTTGTGGCTGGCAAAACGCGCTTTCACTTCGTCATAGATTTCATCCATCACGATCACGGCCTGCTCTGAGGCACACACCACGCCATTATCAAATGTCTTAGACATCAGCACAGATGCCACCGCACGTTTTACATCGGCCGTTTCGTCAATCACCACAGGCACATTACCTGCGCCGACGCCAATGGCCGGTTTGCCAGACGAGTAAGCCGCTTTCACCATGCCCGGACCACCGGTGGCCAGAATCAGGTTTAGGTCTGGGTGCTTCATCAGGGCATTGGACAACTCAACCGAAGGCTGATCGATCCAGCCAATGATATCTTTAGGTGCGCCAGCCGCGACGGCGGCATCCAATACCAGTTTCGCCGCAGCGTTGGTCGATTCTTTCGCCCGTGGGTGCGGAGAGAAAATAATACCGTTACGGGTTTTGAGTGAAATCAGAGATTTGAAGATAGCGGTTGAAGTTGGGTTTGTCGTCGGCACAATGCCGCAGATGATACCGACAGGCTCTGCGATGGTGATGGTGCCGAACTCATCGTTCTCCTCCAGAATGCCGCAGGTCTTTTCGTCTTTGTATTTGTTGTAAATAAATTCAGAGGCAAAGTGGTTTTTGATCACCTTGTCTTCAACGATCCCCATGCCAGACTCTTGTACGGCTTGCTGGGCCAGAGGAATACGGGCATTGTTTGCCGCCAGAGAGGCGGCACGGAAAATCTTGTCTACTTGCTCCTGCGAGTAGGTGGCAAAAATCTTCTGTGCTGCTTTTACACGGGCAACCATTGCATCGAGTTCTGCCAAATTCGTTACAGGCATAGTCAAACTCCTAACTTTAAGATTGAAAACTTTTTAGTAAGGATACGTCTCTGATTCCTTGCCATGAGAGCGCTTATCGCCGATTGAGCACACTTAGTAAATTGCTTTCAAAACTGATTTTATGACTTCATTGCCAGGTGGGGCTTGATCTGGATCATGCTAAACGCATACATCAGAAAGATGTCACCACTCATCAAAAACAAATAAAATCAATTATTTAAAAAGCAACTCAATTAGAATCATTCACAAAACAAATATTTAGACATGCCGCAACATGAAATTAATTTTCATATCGGTAATTTAATTCCCAAAAGTGACAACAGATTGGCTCCCCAAACGGCTACAGGCTCATACCCCATTCTGGGTAGTATTCACGCCACATAAAGCCTAATCCAGTAACGCTCAGAACGACAATGTCATTGAATGACTTTTTGACCACCAATAAGCATCTGAACACATATCATTGATAAATGAAGCCAGAATAGCAAACAAAAACAGTAAAATAGGTGCAGTAAGTCTTACCTTCCCCCTGCTGCTGTAAACCAAATAAGCTCTTACCGGCAGCAGGTACAAACAGCGCGGAAATGGCTCTGGCAAAGGCAGCAACTCTTAAGTATGCTTTATTTTTCAATCACTCAGATGTTAGTTATGTCCCACTCAACAAGAAAAGAAAGACTCTACATCACCATTTTTGGCACCCACACCCCGGCGGGCAAAGCATTTGATATCACATTAATTCTGACCATACTGGCATCGATTATTGTTCTGATGCTCGGGTCTGTCAGCCCGATAAGCCAGAAGTGGGGACAGCTGTTCTACCTGATGGAATGGGGGTTTACGCTGATCTTTACGCTCGAGTATCTGCTCAGGCTGTACTGCTCACCCAAGCCGGCTGCGTATGCCCGGAGTTTTTACGGCATTGTCGATTTTCTTGCCATCTTACCCACCTATCTGGTGTTTCTTTTTCCGGCCGCGCACTATCTGATGGTCATCCGGTTGCTGAGGGTAATGCGTATATTCCGGATCTTAAAACTGGTTAGGTATTTGCAGGATTCTAATTTACTGCTGAGGTCTTTATTACAATCCAGCCGCAAGATCCTGATCTTTTTCACTACTGTCGCAGTGCTGGTGACTGTATTTGGTTCACTCATGTTTGTGATTGAAGGACCAGAACATGGCTTTACCAGCATTCCTTACAGTATTTACTGGGCCATAGTGACCTTAACGACTGTGGGTTATGGTGACCTGGTACCTCAGACGGATCTCGGTAAAACGCTCGCCTCATTCACTATGCTGATGGGCTACTCCATCATCGCCGTTCCCACCGGCATTATCACGGCAGAAATTGGCCATCAGAGTCAGTTACACCGCACCCTGGTGAAGTGCATGAACTGCTCGCGGCCGGGCCATGAAACCGACGCCGTCTTCTGTAAGCATTGCGGCAGTGAGCTCGCACATCCCGATGACAGGATCGTCTCAGCGCCTGCCACTAAATGATCCAAGAAAAACGAACACAATCCGCACGCACAAAAAAGCCCTCGCAAGAGGGCTTTTTCACTCAGCTGTCCAAGTGTCTGATAAACAGCTATTTACGACGCCAGATCGTACCTTGCGGACCATCCTCAAGAATGATTCCCATGGCTGTCAGCGTATCACGTGCGGCATCTGCTGCTGCCCAGTCTTTCGCAGCTCGGGCATCCAGACGTTGCTGGATCAGTGATTCAATCTCAGCCACATCGTCTGCCTTTGCACTGCTTTGCAGGAAGGTTTCAGGATCCTGCGCCAGCAATCCCAGTACTTCAGCCAGTGCGCGCAGTTGAGCGCCAAGTGCAGAAGCCGCCTTCAGATCTTCACCTTTCAGGCGATTAATCTCACGCGCCATATCAAACATCACAGAGTAAGCTTCAGGCGTGTTGAAGTCATCATCCATCGCCGTGGTAAAGCGCTCAATGAAGGCTTCACCACCCTGTGCGGCAACATCCGTATCCAGACCGCGCAGTGCCGTATACAGACGCTCCAGCGCAGAGCGTGCCTGCTTCAGGTTCTCTTCGCTGTAATTGAGCTGGCTGCGATAATGGCCAGACATCAGGAAATAACGAACCGTTTCAGCATCGTAATGCTCCAGCACATCACGAATGGTGAAGAAGTTACCCAGTGATTTGGACATCTTCTCACGATCAACCATCACCATACCGCTGTGCATCCAGGTATTCACATACTGGGTATCATGGGCACAGCAGGATTGCGCAATTTCATTTTCGTGATGCGGGAACTGAAGATCAGAGCCGCCGCCGTGAATGTCAAAATGATCGCCCAGAATGGCCGAGTTCATTGCAGAACATTCAATGTGCCAGCCCGGACGGCCAGGTCCCCATGGTGATTCCCAGGTCGGCTCGCCCGGTTTGGACATTTTCCACAGCACGAAATCCAGTGGGCTGCGTTTTGCCGTTTCAATATCAACACGCGCACCGGCCTGCAGCTGTTCCAGATCCTGGCCAGACAACTTACCGTATTCGTCAAACTTACTGACTTCAAACATCACGTCGCCATTGTCTGCCACGTACGCGAAACCGCGTTCGATCAGACGTTCACACAGCGCAACAATTTCCGGAATGAATTTGGTCGCACGAGGCTCAATATCCGGACGCGCCATACCCAAGGCATCAAAATCGGCGTACATTTCGCCGATCAGACGTTCGGTCAGAGAGTCACAGCTTTCACCGTTTTCTGCCGCGCGTTTAATAATTTTATCGTCAATATCTGTGATATTACGGACAAATGTCAGATCATAGCCACTGTAACGCAAGTAGCGTGACACCACGTCGAATGCAACAAAGGTGCGGCCGTGGCCGATGTGACATAAATCGTAAATAGTAACCCCGCAGACGTACATGCCTATTTTGCCAGGCACTATGGGTTTAAATTCCTCTTTTTGTCTTGTCAGTGAGTTATAGATCTTTAACATGTCTGATAATTACTCATTTCGGGGGTTACGATTCAAAGGGCTGATTATACCCAAGTCGCCTCAAGATGCTAGGTTCAGCGCGATTGGCATGGTTAACGGGTGCAGTACCGATTTTACCAATCCCAACCCTCTTCTATAGTTATAGAATTAACTTGGTTCACCTGTATAAACTGTATTGACGCTTTGCCTTAGTTCGTTAGAATTCAGGGTTTAAAGCAATACACTCCAGTTAAGGATAAGCTCATGGTAACGCTTCACACCACTTTTGGTGATATTAAAATCCAGCTCAACACAGAAAAAGCTCCGGAAACCAGTGCGAACTTCCTGCAGTACTGCCGTGACGGTTTCTACAATGGTACGCTGTTTCACCGTGTGATTGACGGCTTCATGGTTCAGGGCGGCGGTATGGCGTCCGGCATGGTTGAAAAAGAAACCCGTGCACCAATCAAGAATGAAGCTAACAATGGTCTGAGCAACAAAACTGGCAGCATCGCGATGGCCCGCACCATGGAACCACATTCCGCAAGCTCTCAATTCTTCATCAACGTGAATGATAACAACTTCCTGGATTTCAAATCTGAAACACCAGATGGTTGGGGATACTGCGTATTTGGTGAAGTGGTTGAAGGTATGGATATCGTCAACAAGATCAAAGCGGTTGCGACAGGTAACTGGGGCTATGTCCATCAGGACGTGCCGGTTGAAGAAGTTGTCATCAATTCTGTTACCATCGAAGAATAATTCCCTGCCAAGGTGGCCGTTCATACCGGCCACCTGTCTCAATACTTATGACCATATGTTTTATAGCTGATTTGCACCTGAGTGCGGATCGCCCTGATATTACCGATTGTTTTCTGCACTTTATGTCAACCGAGGCAACCCAATGCGAAGCACTCTATGTGTTGGGCGATCTGTTTGAAATGTGGATTGGTGATGACGACGACAATGCCTTTCACCGCCAGATCAAATGTGCATTTAAAGCATTGACGGATTCCGGTGTGCCCTGTTTTTTCATTCATGGCAACCGTGATTTCCTGATCGGCAAGCAATTCAGCCGTGAAACAGGCGTCATGTTATTACCAGAGCACACTGTGATTGACCTGTACGGTACGCCAACGCTGATTTTGCATGGTGACACTTTGTGTACCCTGGATGAAAGCTATCAGCGTTACCGGAAAAAAGTCCATAATCCATTTATTCAATGGCTATTTTTGCGCCTACCGCTGGCATGGCGCCAGGCTGTTGGCCGCAAGATGCGCTCTGGCAGCAGTAGCAACAATCAGATGAAGTCCTATGACATCATGGATGTGACGCCACAAGCTGTCACTGATTTAATGTCAGAACACCAAGTGACCCATATGATTCATGGCCATACCCATCGCCCGGCCGTTCATGATTTAACCATTGATGGGCAGCAGGCCACCCGGACCGTGCTGGGTGACTGGTATGATCAGGGTTCCGTTCTGCTCTGCACAGCTGCCGGTTGCCAGCTGCAAATGCGCAGCTTCAGAATGGCTGACCAAAACTAGCGATACATATTCACACTCACACACAACCCGGTGATTCATAACCAGAGGCTGAATTCGGGTCGACACCGGGCATTACTTTTACTTATCAATCTTATCTTTTGGGCTTAAGATCACAAGCCGCGCAATTTCTCAGCGAAAGGTCACAACCAGTGGAAAATTCTACTGCTAATGTTACGCAACGGTGATAATTATTAGTAATATACTGGTTCACTCCTGTCATGCGGACTATTCACCAAAGAGAATCACTGGCAATGCAAGCCCTCGCCAACACAACGATAACCATAAACAGTGCTGATATCATGTATTCTTATCTTGCCCGGCAGCCCGTTTTAGATCGCGAAAAAACGACTATTGGCTACGAATTGCTCTTTCGCGACGGGCCCAAAAATTGTTTCCCGGATGTGCCGCCCGAAGAGGCAACAAATCGCTTGTTACTGAACAATTTCTTCTCTAACGGTTCAAACGATGTATGCAGCGGCAAACTCGCCTTTGTCAACTTTCCTGAAAAAAGCCTGCTTAAAGGTACACCTCTTCTTTTTCCATCCCATACTTTTGTAATTGAAGTGCTGGAAGACTGCACCCCCTCAGATACGCTTCTGGAAACGGTTAAAGACCTTTATCAGCGTGGCTACCAGATAGCACTGGACGATTTTAACCCGAGCGTAGAATGGAACCGGTTTTTGCCTTTCGTCCACATCATTAAATTTGATTTACAACTGACGCCTATTGATAAAGCGCGATTTTTTATTCGCCGCCACAAAGACAAGCCAATTCAGTTTCTGGCTGAAAAAGTGGAAACCTACGCCGAATTCAAAGAAGCCAAAGCGGCGGGATTTCATCTGTTTCAGGGGTATTTCTTCAGCAAGCCCGAAATGATGCAGCAAAAGACACTCAGCCCTTCGGCGCTGACGACGCTGAGGCTCTACCAGCAGATCTGTCAGGATGTGGTGAACTTTGATGAGGCGGAGGAGATCATTGCGACCGATTTGTCCTTATCGTACAAGTTATTACGCCATGTGAATGCCATCACCTCAAACCGTGCTGTGCCCATTTCCTCCTTCAAGCAGGCACTCATTTATCTGGGGGAAGAAAGGCTTCGCCGCTTTATCAGTTTTGTGGCAACCTCACACGTTACCCGTGACAAGCCGTCATCACTCTACTGCCTGTCTTTGCAACGGGCCCATCTGTGCGAACTGCTGGCCGCTGACATTTCCCCGAAATTAAATGGCAACCGTGCTTTTCTGACGGGGCTTTTCTCGATGCTGGATTCACTGCTTGATCAGCCGCTCGATGTGTTGATCCCTATGCTGCCGCTCGATATCAGCATTCAGGGCGCCTTGATTCACCGCAGCGGAAAACTGGGATACCTGCTGTCACTGGTGTGCGCCTATGATCATGCCGATTGGGATCAGGTGGATAGCATGTGCTCTAAACTGGGTCTGGAGAGTGAACATGTTGCGAACCGCTACCTGGAATCTTTAGAATGGGTGACCAGCATAGAAGAACTGCAATAAATGATGACAAACACACAATTATGTCCTTGTGGCAGCCAGCAACCTTTATCCAGCTGCTGCCAGCTTGTCCACCAGAATCCATCAATGGCCCTGCATCCTGAACAGCTCATGCGCGCCCGATACAGCGCGCATGTTCTGGGACTGGTCGATTTTGTCGTCGCGACTTACCACCCCAGTTGTCAGGCAGAACAATATCGCGACGCCATCGCAGACTCCATCAATAGTGAATGGCTTGGGCTTGAGGTCGTCAGTAGCCAGATCGCCAGCGATACCCAAGGCTATGTCGAATTCAAAGCCTTTTACCGTGACGAAAACCAAGAATATTGCCTGCACGAAAAGTCACGATTTTTACGTGAAATGATCGGAAACAGCCCACAATGGTTCTATATCGACGGCGAGTATCAGGAAGCAACCGAACCGCTGAAAGTGGGCCGGAATGATCCCTGCACGTGCGGTAGCGGCAAGAAGTTTAAAAAATGCTGTATGTAAGCTAATCCCCGTGTGGCATTCAGCACAAAGAAATTTCCAAAATGTACTAATTAACTATTGCAAAACCGCCGTAGCTTGGTTAGTGTGAATAACAAGTCCACAGTCAATAATGATTTAGACAGAGTACATAATTATGCGTATCCAAATGGTAAACCTACACCACCATCATCATCCTGATTAGTCTTTCAGGAGGATACGCCTCACTCTGGAAGACGACAATTCGCCTCTTCCAGCGGTCGCTACATATAAGCAGCATTCAGACCCCCGGAAGAGAAATCTTCCGGGGGTTTTTCGTTTTAGCACTGAATTTAAAAGATAAATTAAGCATATAGGGAATGTCATCATGCAAACACAACGACTACGCATTGCTATCCAGAAGAAAGGACGACTGAGCACTGAATGTAAAGATCTCCTGAAGCGCTGCGGTGTAAAATTCAATCTGATCGGTGAGCGCCTTGTGGTTCACTGTGAAAACATGCCCATCGACCTGCTGCTGGTTCGTGATGATGACATTCCCGGCCTGATTATGGATGGTGTCGTTGATCTGGGCTTCATTGGTGAAAATGAACTGGAAGAAGTCGGGCTTGAGCGTGCGGCGCGGGGTGAACCCAGCCACTACGAGATGCTGCGTCGCCTGGATTTCGGTGGCTGCCGTCTGTCTATTGCGATTGATAAAGATGAGGAATACCTAGGTCCGCAAGATCTGCAAGGTAAGCGCATTGCCACTACCTATCCACAACTGGTGAAGCGCTACATGACAGAGCAGGGTGTGACATTCAGCACCTGCATGCTCAATGGCTCAGTCGAAGTTGCACCACGTGCCGGTCTGGCCGATGCCATCTGTGACCTGGTTTCCACCGGTGCGACACTCGAGGCCAACGGCCTGAAAGAAGTCGAAGTGATCCTGCAGTCTAAAGCGGTACTGATTCAGCGTTCTGGTGATTTCAGCGCCGACAAACAAGCGTTGATCGAGCGTCTGTTAACCCGTATGCAAGGTGTGATTCAGGCCAAAGAGTCGAAATACATCATGCTGCACGCACCGACTGAGTGCCTGGAACAAGTGACAGCCTTACTGCCTGGCGCGGAAGACCCTACCGTACTGCCGCTGTCTCACGACAAAAGCCGCGTCGCCGTTCACCTTGTCAGCTCAGAAAATCTGTTCTGGGAAACCATGGAACAACTGAAAGCGCTGGGCGCCAGCTCAATTCTCGTTCTGCCAATTGAGAAAATGATGGAGTAAGCACCATGAAGACGGTTGTATGGCAATCTCTGAGTGAACAGCAGCGTGAATCATTACTGCAACGCCCGGCCATCACAGCAGGCGAGAATGTGACGGCAATTGTCAAAGACATCATTACAGATGTTCGCGAACGCGGTGATGAGGCCTTGCTGGAGCTGGCAGAAAAATTCGATAAAGTCCGCCCGGAATCAATCAAAGTCAGCCAGGAAGAGATTCAGGCCGCCGCTGACAGACTGTCTGAGGACATGAAACAGGCACTGCAACAGGCATACGCCAACATCGCCAAGTTCCATAAAGCGCAAAAAACCAAGCCACTGCAGGTTGAAACACAACCCGGTGTTATCTGTGAGCAGGTCACCCGGCCCATTAATGCCGTGGGTCTGTACATTCCGGGCGGAAGCGCCCCCTTACCGTCGACTGTGTTGATGCTGGGCGTGCCGGCACAAATTGCCGGATGCCGGCGTGTAGTGCTTTGTTCGCCCCCGCCTATCGCCGATGAGATTCTGTATGTCGCCCAACTGTGCGGCATTACCGATGTCTACAATGCCGGTGGTGCGCAGGCTGTCGCCGCCATGGCATACGGCACCGAATCAGTATCCAGAGTCGACAAAATTTTCGGCCCCGGTAATGCGTTTGTTACCGAGGCCAAACGTCAGGTCAGCAATGATTTTAATGGCGCCGCCATTGACATGCCTGCCGGCCCGTCTGAAGTCATGGTCATTGCCGACAGTGGCGCTGATCCGGATTTTATCGCTGCTGATTTGCTCAGTCAGGCTGAGCACGGACCAGATTCACAGGTTGTGCTGGTCACCCCTGAGCCAAGTATTGCCGACCGCGTCGCTGACGCCATTGCAAAACAGCTCAGCAGTTTGTCCCGTGCCGATATTGCCCGCCAGGCACTCGGATCGAGCCTGATGATCATTGCCGACAGCATCACTCAGTGCGTGTCTATCTCAAATCACTACGGACCTGAGCATCTGATTGTTCAGACCCGTAACCCGCGTGATTTAGTGCCTCTGCTGGATAACGCCGGCTCGATTTTCCTGGGGCACTGGTCGCCGGAATCCGTAGGCGATTACGCCTCAGGCACCAACCACGTATTGCCTACTTATGGTTATACCAAAACGTATTCCAGCCTGGGTCTGGCCGACTTTACCAAGCGTATGACGGTGCAGGAACTCAGTGCCGATGGCCTGCTGGAACTGGCGCCGACGGTGGAAACCATGGCAACCGCAGAAGGTCTGGACGCACACCGCCGTGCCGTCAGCATCCGGGTAGAAAAAATCAAACAATCACGCTCATCGACGTTGAAAGAGGCTTAAGATGAACCCTGAATTACTGGCTCGTAAAACCGTTCGCGAACTCACGCCATACCAGTCTGCCCGCCGCCTTGGCGGCAGTGGTGACATCTGGCTGAATGCCAACGAGTCGCCGTTCGTCAATGAATACAAGATTCAGTGTGACCGCCTGAACCGCTACAGCTCCTGCCAGCCAGAAGCGCTGATTCAGGCCTATGCCGATTATGCGCGTGTCGATAAATCCCAGGTGCTGACTTCGCGTGGGGCTGACGAAGGCATTGAGTTGCTGGTCCGCACTTTCTGTGAGCCTAAGCAAGACAGCATTCTTTACTGCCCGCCGACTTACGGCATGTACAGCATCAGTGCCGAGACCTTTGATGTGGGGGTCAAGCAGGTACCGCTGACCGCTGACTGGCAGCTGGATTTACCTTCGATTGCCGATAACCTGGACGGCGTCAAACTGGTATTTGTCTGCAGCCCTAACAACCCGACCGGCAACCTCATTCGCCGTGATGACATTATTACGCTGCTGAACATGACGCAAGACAAAGCCCTGGTAGTAATGGACGAAGCCTATATCGATTTCTGTCCGGAAGCTTCCACGGTTGATTTGCTGGCGCAGTTCCCGAATCTGGTGATCCTGCGTACCCTGTCTAAAGCCTTTGCCCTGGCTGGCCTGCGTTGTGGCTTCACACTGGCTAACTCAGTGGTGATTGATTTACTGCTGAAAGTCATTGCACCTTACCCTGTACCTATCCCTGTGGCTGATATTGCAGTCCAGGCACTGTCGCCCGCCGGTCTGGCCAGAACCAAATTTCAGGTGCTCGACCTGAGCGCAAACCGTGCTTACCTGCAAGCTGGACTGGGTATGTTACCGGGTGTGACGGTATACGACGGCTATGGTAACTATCTGCTGGTACGTTTTCCTGACGGTGATGCCATGTTCAAAGCCCTGTGGGATAACGGCATTATTCTGCGCCGCTCTCCGATCGAGAACTGTATCCGTATCAGTATTGGCAGCCGGGATGAGTGCGAGAAGACCCTGGCCTTCATCCGCACTCAGCTGGAAAAGATTTCGTAATTTGGAAGGATTCTATTGTGAGCAAGGAAAAAATTCTCTTTATTGATCGCGACGGCACTTTAATTGCCGAACCGCCGGTAGACTTCCAGGTCGATCGGCTGGACAAACTTGAGCTGGAGCCCTTCGTCATCCCTGCCCTGCTAAAACTGCAGGATGCAGGCTATAAACTGGTCATGGTGACCAATCAGGACGGACTGGGCACAGACAGTTACCCGCAGGCTGACTTTGATGCTCCGCACAATATGATGATGGCCATTTTCGAGTCTCAGGGAGTTCGCTTCGATGATGTGCTGATCTGCCCGCATTTTGAACACGACAACTGCAGTTGCCGCAAGCCCAAGCTCGGCCTGGTCAAAGACTACCTGCAACAAGGCCGTGTCGATTTTGCCACCTCTGCGGTTATCGGCGATCGCCAAACCGATCTGCAACTGGCCGGCAACATGGCTATCCGGGGTATCCAGTACCAGCGTGAAAGCCTGAACTGGCAGCAGATAGTGGCCGATCTCACCACCCGTCCCCGCATTGCCGAAGTGGTCCGCAAGACCAAAGAAACCGACATCAGAGTGAAGGTCAATCTGGATCAGTCCGGCGGCAACGTGATTCAGACCGGTCTGGGCTTTTTCGATCACATGCTGGATCAGATTGCGACTCACGGCGGCTTCCAGCTCATCCTGACAGTGGATGGTGACCTGCACATTGATGACCACCACAGTGTGGAAGACACCGCACTGGCACTGGGCCAGGCGCTGAAAGAAGCGCTGGGCGACAAACGCGGCATCGGCCGCTTTGGCTTCAGCCTGCCAATGGACGAATGCCTGGCTCAGTGTGCGCTGGACTTATCCGGCCGCCCCTATCTGAAATTCGATGCCAAGTTCAGCCGTGAAAACGTCGGTGATCTGTCAACGGAAATGGTCCCGCACTTCTTCCGCTCCCTGACCGATACACTGGCCTGCACGCTGCACCTTTCTTCCGATGGCAACAACGATCACCACATCGTTGAAAGCCTGTTTAAAGCCTTTGGCCGTACCTTGCGCCAGGCCATTAAAGTGGAAGGCAACGAGCTGCCGAGCAGTAAAGGGGTGCTGTAATGACTGATTCAACTCAGAAAGTTGTCATCATTGATACAGGGTGCGCCAACGTGTCATCCGTGCGATTTGCCATTGAGCGTTTGGGTTATCAGGTGACCGTCAGCCGGGATCCTGAGATTGTACTGGCGGCAGATAAACTCTTCCTGCCCGGTGTAGGTACCGCCAGCGAGGCTATGAAAAACCTGGCCGAGCGCGACCTAATCACACTGGTCAGCCAGGTCGACAAACCCTTGCTGGGTATCTGTCTGGGCATGCAGCTGCTGGGTGACTACTCAGAAGAACAAGGCCTGAATGGTACAGAACACGTACCCTGTCTGAAGCTTTGTCCGGCACCGGTGCAGAAAATGCGCACCGGTGAGCTGCCCTTACCGCACATGGGATGGAATACCATTACTCCGGAAGAGGGCCACCCATTATTTAACGGCATCCCTGCTGGCAGTTATTTCTATTTCGTCCACAGCTACGCCATGCCGGCGTTTAACACCGAGCAAGGCAGAACGATAGCCAGCTGTGAATACGGCCAGCCATTTACTGCCGCAGTGCAAAGCGGTAATTACTACGGTGTGCAGTTTCACCCTGAACGTTCCGGTAAAACCGGTGCACAACTGATTCAAAACTTTCTCGATATGTAGGACGACAAGGACTGGTTATGATTATTCCCGCACTCGATTTAATAGATGGCCAGGTCGTCCGCCTGTTTCAGGGCGATTACGGTCAGGTAACCGAGTATAAAGTAAACCCCGCAGAACAGTTTGCGCTGTATCATCAGGCAGGGGCTGACTGGCTGCACCTGGTTGATCTGACCGGCGCGAAAGACACCTCTGCTCGCCAGCTCGATTTAATCCGTGCCCTGCTGGCCAGCACGCCTGCCAATATCCAGATTGGAGGCGGCGTTCGCAGCGAGCAAGATGTTGCCGACTTACTGAATGCCGGCGCGCAGCGTGTTGTGATTGGTTCAACCGCGGTTAAACAACCGGAAGTTGTTAAGGCTTGGATGGAAAAATACGGCCCGGAGCGCATCGTACTGGCGCTGGACGTCAACATCGATGACAACGGCCAGCGCAAAGTGGCCGTCTCCGGCTGGCAGGAAGATTCAGGCGTCACCATTGAAGCCCTGATTGAAGACTTCCGCACCGTGGGCCTTAAACATGTTCTGTGTACGGATATCTCCCGCGACGGCACGCTGGCTGGCTCTAATGTCGATTTGTACCGCGACTTATGTGCGCAATACCCAGACGTTCAGTTCCAGTCATCCGGCGGTATCGGATCACTGGATGACATTGCTGCACTGAAAGGCTCAGGCGTTGCCGGCGTGATTGTCGGCCGTGCCCTGCTGGACGGTAAATTTACCGCAGAGCAGGCATTTGCCTGCTGGAACGAGTGACAAGGAGCCTGACATGTTAGCAAAACGCATTATTCCCTGCCTGGATGTCCGTGACGGCCAGGTCGTTAAGGGTGTCCAGTTCCGAAATCACGAAATCATCGGTGACATCGTTCCGCTGGCAAAACGCTACGCGGAAGAAGGGGCCGATGAGTTAGTTTTCTACGATATCACAGCGTCCAGCGATGGCCGTGTCGTTGACAAAAGCTGGGTCGAACGTGTCGCTGAAGTCATCGATATTCCGTTCTGTGTCGCGGGCGGTATTAAATCAGCCGACGATGCCCAGCAAATACTGCAATTTGGCGCGGATAAAATTTCTATCAATTCGCCGGCGTTAGCCAACCCTGCGCTGATCACTGAGCTGGCAGATAAATTCGGTGTGCAGTGTATTGTGGTGGGTATCGATTCTTACTTTGATGCCAAAACCGGTCAGTATCAGGTTTACCAGTTCACCGGTGATGAAAGCCGCACCCAGGTCACCCAGTGGCAAACCGCTGACTGGATTGAGGAAGTGCAGCGCCGCGGGGCAGGTGAAATCGTATTGAACATGATGAACCAGGATGGTGTTCGTCAGGGCTATGATCTGACTCAGCTGAATCTGGTTCGTGACATTTGCAAAGTGCCGCTTATTGCCTCCGGCGGCGCCGGTGAAATGGCGCATTTTGCCGATGCCTTTACTATCGCCAAAGTTGACGGCGCCCTCGCCGCCTCTGTTTTCCACAAGCAAATCATTAATATTGGCGAACTCAAGCAATACCTCAAACAACAACAGGTGGAGATCCGACTATGAGCCTGAGCAGTGAAATTAATTGGGACAAGGTCGACGGTCTGGTCCCCGCCGTAGTGCAGGACAGCCGCAGCGGCCAGGTACTGATGCTGGGCTACATGAATGATGAAGCACTCAGCAAAACGCTGAATACCCGGCAGGTGACTTTCTGGTCACGCAGCAAACAACGTCTTTGGACTAAAGGCGAGACATCCGGCAATGTGCTGCAACTCAAACAAATTCAGCTCGACTGTGATCAGGATACCCTCCTGGTCAGCGCCGAGCCTGTTGGCCCCACCTGCCATCTCGGTACAACCACCTGTTTCGACAAGGGCAGCACAGACAGCGGAGACACTGCCACCGCCCCCGATCTGGTGTTTCTTCACCGACTGGAGCAAGTGCTGGCAGCCCGCAAAGGCGCCGATCCTGAGTCCTCTTACACCGCCAGCCTTTACGCTCGTGGCACCAAGCGGATTTCGCAGAAGGTGGGCGAAGAAGGCGTTGAAGTCGCGCTTGCGGCAACGGCGGGTGACAAAGAGGAGGTAATTTCCGAATCAGCCGACCTGATGTATCACCTGATAGTGTTACTTCAGGATCAGGGTCTGAGCCTGTCTGATGTGATTGCCAAACTGCAGGAAAGGCATAAAGGCTAAAGCCTGCGACAAACCCCATTAAAAAAGGAAGCTTCAGCAGCTTCCTTTTTTATTTCATTTCCATTATTACGCTGGCTTTATCAGGCGCTTTTCGCCGCCTGACGAGCTTGACCCATCGCTTCTTTATAATGCTTCCGGCAAACTGATACGTATCTGTCATTACCACCGATTTCAACCTGATCGCCATCCGCAATGGCTTTACCTGACGCATCATGGCGAATCACCATGTTCGCTTTTCGGCCGCAATGACAAACGGTTTTCAGTTCGACCAGTTTATCGGCCCAGGCCAGCAGGTACTGACTACCTTCAAACAGCTCACCACGAAAATCGGTACGCAAGCCATAGCAAAGCACAGGAATATCCAGTTTATCGACCACTTCAGTCAACTGGTGAACCTGATCTTTCGTCAGGAACTGGCATTCATCCATTAACACGCAATCCACTCGTGACAAGCTGTTCATCTGAGACAGCTTATCCCACAGGTTATCTTCCGGGCTATACAGTTCAGCCTCTTCAGACAGACCAATTCTGGAACTGACCTTACCCTGACCAAACCGGTTATCAATGGCTGCGGTAAAAATTACCGGCGACATGCCGCGTTCACGATAGTTAAAAGACGACTGCAACAGCGTCGTCGACTTCCCGGCATTCATCGCCGAGTAATAAAAATACATTTGCGCCATCAGGCTTTCCGCATCACTCTGAATATCGCAAGATGCTACCGAAGAAGAATGCGAATTGGAAGTCTGGCTCCCGGCTTCATGCGGTGAGACCACTTTACGATGAATGACTGTACACAGAGATAAAAAAACCGGCTCAGTGCAGACTAAGCCGGTTCAGTGCCATCTTTCTACGATGGCTAAGCTGCTCTTACGCGCCTTTCAGCGGGCGTTTGGCAATCCAGGCAAGGGATACACAAACCAGTAAGAAAGCGACTGTCGCAGCCACAAAAGACACCGCCAGAGATTCTGTCATCCCTAACACGGTAAAGCCTACCGCAGAAACGAGTGCAACGGACAATGCGTAAGGCAACTGTGTCGACACATGGTCAATGTGATTACAGCGTGCCCCCGTTGAAGACAATATGGTGGTGTCTGAAATAGGTGAACAGTGATCACCAAAAACAGAACCAGCCAGTACCGCACTGAGCATAGGCAGAATCAGGCTGATGTCAGTTGCCGCAGCCAGATCGCCGGCTATCGGCAACATAATACCAAAGGTGCCCCAGGACGTACCGGTCGAGAAAGCCATAATACCGGCCAGCAGAAACAGAATCACAGGCAACCAGACAGGGTTAATATTGCCCTGAACCAAAGTCGACAGGAATTTACCTGTTGCCATATCGCTGATTATGCTACCGATTGTCCAGGCAAAAAACAGAATAAGAATGGCACCGAACATGGATTTCGCACCAATCCATAAAGCATGCGCAATGTGCTTTACCGGAATAGCCTGGCGTCCAACGGCAACCAGTGCCGATAATAACCCCAGCAGACCGCCGTAACACAAAGAGGCCCCAACATCGGTAGACTCAAATGCGCCAAGAATAGAAAACGGTTTACCGTCAGCCTGCAAACTCTGATTACCGGTGTAGATCATGAAGAATAATGTGGCTGCCACCAGTACCAGAATAGGAATAATGAGATCGCCCACTTTTCCATTTTCACTTTCTTCTATTTCAAGTTCGTCATTCAAATCTTTGGCTTCGGCATGAACTTCTTCATTGTCAAACCCGCGAGCATGACTGGCCTGAACTTCATGCTTCTTCATCAAACCAACATCTAATTGGAACCAGGCAACAACAAATACCATCAGCAGCGCGAACACAGCGTAAAAATTCATAGGTGCCAATTGCATGAAGGCGCTTAACGCAGAATATTCAGTCACACCATGTGAAACCAAAATACCCCCCACCACTGTAATGATATATGCCCCCCAACTGGATGCAGGCATCAGTACACACATAGGTGCGGCAGTGGAGTCCAGAATATAAGCCAGTTTTGAGCGGGAAACATAAAAGCGGTCGGTGACTGGCCGGGAAATCGAACCAACCGCCAAGCTGTTGAAATAATCATCAACAAAAATAAACACGCCAAGAAAAGCCGCTAAAAGTTTTGCACCGCGTTTACTTTTAATCTTAGTTTGCGCCCATTGTGCAAAAGCACGCGTACCGCCAGAGAGCGTCAGTAATGCTGTGGTCATGCCTAATAAAAGCAAGAAAGCAACAATACTCATATTCCAGGTATTGATGCTGTCACCATCTATAAACAGCCCTTCAATTTTGTTTCTCAAATAAGAGACAGTATTGAACATACTGAAATCAGTCAGCAATAACGCACCGATCAAAATGCCAATACCCAGCGAGAGAAGCACTCGTCGAGTAAGAATAGCAAGGCTTAACGCCACGAGTGGCGGTAAAATGGAAATGGAGGATTGGGAAAAATCTACTAGGTTCATGATCTCTACTACAACCGATCGTGGTTGGAGATCTACTGTTAAACACGGTACCGATGTCAACCGTGATGGGAAGCGATATAGGAAAGAGACTGATGCCCCTCCCGACCCCACAGTAGCGCTCCATAGTTAATTGTAAGTTACTATGGCAGTGTTGTCCCTTTCAGTGACAACCCCAGCAAGGTGATTTGACAGACCAGCCTTACTTCGGCATTAGCTCCTTTCACTGACGTTCCTCGGGGTCACCTCCCGCCAGTTACTGATAGATAATGCACCTCTACCCTTAGTCAAGGAATCGCGTATTCTACTTTTTGTTATCTGATTTGCAACTACAGAAAGCCAATATCTGCTACTTTGAGTTAATACTACTGCACTAATCTTCTGTATTTACTTACATTTGCGCCCAAAACGCACTGTAAATGAATATGAAATTATTAGCATTACAGCAAGTTAAAATATTCGTACTCCCCCATTTTATTAACAAGCAAAAAAACGAATGGTGCCGCCTTTCATTGTTCAAAGATAAAGTTCAAGTATAAAAAACCGCCTGATTAATAATGCAAACTAACAATTTTATTTGGCAGTTGGGTTTAAAAAGTATTACTATTGCAGATATAAAGTGATTCACTAATAATTAGTATAACGCCAACAGGAAATTTGAAATGTCTGATGCAATGAAAGCGCTATTAAACCTTCGTAGTCTTCGTGCACTTGCTCGTGAATATTCACTGGAGCAACTGAAAGAAGCCCTGGAAAAACTTCAGACCGTGGTTGATGAACGTGAAGAATCAGAAGCGGAAGAAATCGCGAAAGAAAAAGAGCGCGAAGAAAAACTGAAGCAATACCGAGATATGCTACTGGCTGATGGTATTGATCCTGAAGAACTGATGGCAAACATTGGTAAAGCAAAAACCAAGCGTGCAGCTCGCCCGCCTAAATACAAGTTCATCGATGAAAACGGTGAAGAGAAAACCTGGACAGGCCAAGGCCGCACGCCAAGCGCTCTTAAAAAAGCACTGGATGAAGGTAAATCTCTGGACGACTTCAAGCTTTGATCAAACAAGGTTGATCAAGACCAGATCAAAAAACCCGGCATTGCTGCCGGGTTTTTTATTATTCGCAATTAATAACGCATATCGTTTTTTGTTCAGCTAAATCCGCAGCTACCGAATACTGTCTGCCAGTGTACTGACAGCTAACGCAAAATAATGCGACCGGTTCCATTTCAGTAATGTTTGGTAATTACCGTACACTAAGTAAGCTCTGCCATGATTATCGTCTGGTTGCACCAGCCATGCATTGATATCTACCTTAGGTAGCGCAGTGCCATTCAAACGGCGCACACCCAGTTGATCCCACTCAGACAACGTTTTCATCTTTTGGGATTCCACACCTTTCAGGGTATCGCTCAACCTATCTGGAATACGTACCTGGCGTCCCCATGTGTATTTGTCATCCCAACCTGATTTACTCAGGTAGTTGGCCGCAGAAGCAAAAACATCATCTTCCGTTTTCCAGATATCAGCTTTATCGTCGCCATTTCCGTCAACAGCAAAGGTCAGGTATGAGGTCGGCATAAACTGAGGCTGCCCCATGGCACCGGCCCAGGAGCCTTTCATATCCGCTGCAGTAATATGGCCTTGCTGTAAAATAGTTAAAGCCGCCATGACCTGCTCACGGAAGAAGGCTTCACGGCGACCTTCATAAGCAAGCGTCGTCAACGCTTCAATGACATTATACGAGCCGGTTAAGCGACCAAAATTACTTTCCACGCCCCACAATGCCACGATGAACCTGGGCTGAACACCATACTGACGCCCGATTCGCTCCAGTGCCGTTTTATGCTGCTGATAATACTTATTCGCCTGTTCAATTTTCCACTGGGGAACAGCTTTAGGTAAATATTCATCCAGTGTTAACTTCTTTTCTGGCTGATTTTTATCAGCTTTAACTGCACGTTCAATGAATGTGACATCAGCGAAGGCGGACTCAAGAATCGAATCATCTATCCCCTTCTCACGTGCTTCTTGTTTTAGCCCGGAGACATAATTATCAAAACTTTCATCAGCCGATACTATCGGTGATGCAAGGCCTAGTCCTAAGGACACAAAGACAGCTACCCATTGCTTACGCATATCCACCCTTTCATCGTCATGTATTATTTTCTGACTTATTTGCTTTGTATTCGTCTAGAAGGTTAGTCACAGGAGGCGGAATTTGCAGGTAATAACCCTGGGTAGAGAGCAACTCCCGTACCTTATTGATATCCGCCAACGCTAACTTCCTCTCATTACTCAGTTTTAGCACCATAACAAACTGAGGTGTACCAAAAGTGCTCAATAAGGCTTCAGGTACATCTGAAAAATCATCTTTGGTATTGATATATAAATAGGTGTTTTCTTTTTTAGAGCTTTTATAAATTGCACAAAACATGAGCTGACCTGCAGGTTACCAATCACCATTATCTGACCACAAAAAGCAGAAAACATTCCACCCCGAATCAGGATCAGGGTTCCTCTGCGTTCTGCGTTCACCATTGTGGCTATCATTTAAACTTTATACCGAACTCTGACAAGGAGAACTTGCTGAGACCTGCCTGGGAATATAACATGCTATAACCTATGTGATAACGTACCTGAGCGCGAAATTGTCCGCGTAAGATGAATAAGCCATGACAAAAACGGCAGAATTAAAAGGGGGCAGTTACACGCTCTCATCCTTACACTTGGCTGACGGCGGCTTAGAACAGGCAATCAGTTTCCTGAAGGACAAAGTGGAGCAGGCTCCGGCATTCTTTGCCCATGCGCCTCTGGTGATTGATGTCAGCCAGGCTGGCAGAGCACTTGATTTCGAACAACTTCGACAAGGCATTCAGGATGCGGGTATGATCCCCGTCGGGATCAGTGGCTGCAAGCCCTCTCACCTGCAAGCACAGGCGAAATCAGCCGGTTTTGCCATCATGAATGCCGCCAAGCAGGCCCGGGCCACCAGCCCGGTGATGGAGCCAGCAAAAGTGATTCGCACCCCGGTTAGATCGGGGCAACAGATTTATGCAAAAAATTGCGATCTCGTCGTATTGAATCATGTCAGCGCAGGTGCTGAAATTATTGCTGATGGATGTATCCATATTTATGGGTGTTTGCGTGGCCGGGCTATTGCCGGCGCCAGCGGCCAAACTCATGCTCAGATTTTCTGCCATAATTTACAGTCAGAGTTGATATCTATTGCTGGTAATTATTGGCTAAGTGACAAAATTCAAGACGCTTTTTGGGGAAAAAGTGTCGCTATCTCTCTGACTGACAACAATTTAAATATAGAGCATCTGGCTGTATAACTTTGAAAAGGAATAATACAGATGGCACGAATTATCGTGGTGACCTCAGGTAAAGGTGGGGTAGGTAAAACGACCTCCAGTGCGGCCATTGCGTCCGGCCTGGCCTTAAAAGGTAAAAAAACGGCCGTCATTGATTTTGATATCGGCCTGCGGAATCTGGACCTGATTATGGGCTGTGAACGCCGCGTTGTTTATGATTTCGTCAATGTTATCAATGGCGAGGCAAAACTTAATCAGGCGCTGATTAAAGACAAACGTGTAGACAACCTGTTCGTCTTACCGGCTTCACAAACCCGTGACAAAGATGCCCTAAGTAAAGAAGGTGTCGAAAAAGTCTTGTCTGAATTAGATGCACTGGGTTTCGACTTTATCATCTGTGACTCACCGGCAGGCATAGAGACAGGCGCGCTGATGGCCTTATACTTTGCAGATGAGGCGATAGTCACTACCAACCCTGAAGTGGCCTCTGTGCGTGATTCAGACCGTATCCTTGGTATTCTCGACTCTAAATCCCGTCGAGCCGAAAACAGTGAATCACCGGTCAAGCAACATTTATTGCTGACTCGTTATAATCCTTCGCGTGTGGTTCATGGCGATATGCTCAGCGTCGCGGATGTTGAAGAAATTCTGCACATTCCACTGCTAGGCGTCATACCTGAGAGCCAATCTGTTCTGAATGCATCTAACAAAGGTGAACCCGTTATCCTGGACGCCGATTCAGATGCAGGTCAGGCATACCAGGACACAGTTGCACGCTTACTGGGTGAAGATCGCCCGTTCCGATTCTTAGAGGAAGAGAAAAAAGGCTTCCTGAAACGCATATTTGGAGGCTAACCACACTATGGCTTTGCTAGAGTTCTTCCGCCCCAAAAAACAGTCGACCGCGAGTGTGGCGAAAGAAAGGCTGCAGATCATTGTTGCTGAACGTCGCTCCGCGAGTATGGGTAATCCGAGTTATCTGCCCCAGCTCAAACAGGATATTCTTGAGGTTATCCGCCGTTACGTTGATGTCTCACCTGAGCATGTCACGGTACACCTCGATCAGAAAGAAGAAGACCTGTCGGTACTGGAACTCAATGTCACCCTGCCCGATGAAAAATAAAAAAATCCCCGGTTCGCCGGGGATTTTTTTCAGGTGTTAACTTGGTTTGTTACCGTACAAGCTTTAAGCCTGAACCAAAGGCAACACCCGATGAGCAAAAAGCGCTCTTCGCCAGCCAGACAACATTTCAGGCAACTGATCTTCAGGGCAGCCCTTCTTCCATGCCCAACTCAGCAACTGATTAATTTGCTTCTTCGAGGCAAGAAACTCCGTCGCCAGCCCTGTTTCTTTGGCCACGGCATTTACTTCATCTTTGATGCGTTTAACCATTTGTTTATAGCCGGGCATTTCCATCAAACGAAACAATGGCTGCGGATAATCCAACTGGCTCATTTTTTCAACGTCTTTCACAATGGAAATCAAACGGTTACCATGTCTTTGAATCTCACGCTCATCAAAACCTTCCTGAGCCATAACCGCTTTTGAGGTGATCTCATAGCGAGCAATTTTCCAAAGATGCAGCTCTTTGAGCACAAAGTTAAGTGCCAGATCGCGCTTTCTCGCTTCCCGAAGACGCCAGGAAGCCAGCTTCTGTAAGATAGCCAATTGTTTAGGGGATAGCTGCCAGGCATTCTTTATGTCTGTGTAAACTTGCTCCGGGTCGGGAACACGGCTGCGCTTTACCAGCATGGTTTCGCATTCCTGACGCAGGGCATCCATCCACCCTTTCGCTTCCACTTTTGCCAAAAGCTGCTGATACAAAGGCAACAGATAAAAAACATCTGCGGCGGCATAATCGAGTTGCTTGTCACTCAGAGGACGAGCAAGCCAATTCGTTCTGGCTTCCCCTTTTTCCAACTCAACGCCCAGATATTCCTGCACTAAGGCACCAAATCCCGTCGACAAGCCGTGGCCGATAAAGGCCGCCATGATCTGAGTATCCAGCATAGGCGCGGGCATGCAGCCAGCAACAGACTGAAACACCTCCAGATCTTCACCACAGGCATGCAGCACTTTCACAACATCAGGATTTTGCATTAACGCCCATAACGGCGACATATCAGTCAGCTTGAGAGGATCAATCAAAGACAGAAGTTCGCCGTCATAAAGCTGGATCAGCCCCAACTGAGCAAACAGGGTCCGGGTACGAACAAATTCGGTATCCAACATTACCGCCTGTTGTTGACTTGCCTGCTGGCAAACCTCAGCCAGTCTGTCATTCGTGGTTATAATCTCAAATTTCAAAACTCACCTTTTTCAACATAACAAGCAGATACCAGCCTGTTTTCTCTGTGTTCTAACGCCATTCTCAGATGAATACTGGCTGCTGGCATAAAACAAAGTGCCGGCTATGTAAGCCGGCACTGAACCTGGAACAAGTTTATCCTAAAATTCAGGATTATGCTTGCGCTGTCTCTTTTTGCGCTACCTTCTCTGACTCTTCACGCAGTGCACGGCGCAGAATTTTACCGACATTGGTTTTCGGTAATTCATCTCTAAACTCCACCACTTTAGGCACTTTATAACCGGTCAAGTATTGACGGCAATGCGACAACAACTCTTCGCGGGTCAAGCTGGAATCGCGTTTCACAACACAAATCTTCACCACCTCGCCCGAAGCTTCATCCGGCTGACCGATTGCCGCCACTTCCAGCACTTTACTGTGCAAAGCGACAACATCTTCAACTTCATTGGGATACACATTGAAGCCAGAGACCAGGATCATATCTTTCTTACGGTCAACGATATGTAAGAAGCCGTCTTCGTCAAAGCGCACAACATCGCCTGTCGATAACCAGCCATCTTCTGTCAGCACCTCACGCGTTGCTTCAGGGCGCTGCCAGTAGCCTTTCATCACCTGCGGGCCATTGACCTGCAGTTCGCCGGTTTGATCCATGGCCAGAACGTTACCCTCTTCATCCACAATACGAATATCTGTCGAAGACACAGGCAGGCCAATCGAACCATTGTACTCAGTCAGGTTATGCGGATAAGCGGCCACCAACGGCGAACACTCAGTCAGGCCATACCCTTCCAGCAAATAGTTCTTTGTGGTTGCTAACCATTTCTCCGCAACGGCACGCTGTACAGCCATACCACCACCTACAGACAGATGCAGACGGCTGAAGTCCAGTTCAAGAAAATCTTCATTATTGAGCAGCGCATTGAACAGTGTGTTTACACCGGTCAGCGCAGTGAACGGATAACGCTTCAGCTCTTTGACGAAAGCTGGAATATCCCTGGGATTGGTAATCAGCAGGTTCTGGCCGCCCATTTCAATGAACAGCAGACAGTTCACAGTAAGGGCAAAAACGTGATATAGCGGAAGCGCTGTAACCACCTGCTCACGACCATCATGCAAAATGGGTCCGTAGGCTGCTTTAGCCTGCAGCACATTGGCAATCATATTTCTGTGCGTCAGCACTGCGCCTTTCGCTACGCCGGTAGTCCCTCCGGTGTATTGCAGAAAAGCGATGTCCTCTCCTGAAATGAAAGGCTTCACGTATTGCATTCTGCGCCCGCGCTTCAGCGCATGATTCAGCGAGGTGGCATGCGGCAGGTGGTATTTAGGGACCATCTTTTTAATGTGCTTCACCACAAAATTAACCAGAGTGCCTTTGGGCCGGGAAAGTTGATCCCCAAGACTGGTTAAAATGACATGCTCAACACTGGTTTTTTCGACAATTTTCTCCAGCGTATGAGCGAAGTTCGACACAATCACAATGGCTTTTGCACCAGAGTCATTCAGTTGATGCTCCAGTTCACGAGGTGTGTATAGTGGGTTAACATTAACCACCACACAACCCGCACGGAGAATACCGAACAGCGCGATAGGATACTGAAGCAGGTTTGGCATCATGACAGCCACCCGATCACCCTTTTCGAGCTTCAGGTCATTTTGCAGATAAGCCGCAAATGCACGACTGCGTTCTTCCAGCTTTCTGAAAGTCATCACCTGACCCATATTGATATAGGCCGTTTGATCGGAATATTTCTGGACGGACTGTTCAAACAGTTCAACCAATGACGAGTAAGTATCAGGGTTGATTTCAGCCGGTACATCATCCGGATAGCGGTTAAGCCAAACCTTATCCACCATGCACTCTCCTTATATTTATTAGGGCTTAAAGCGCCAAAAATGGCTGTAGCGGGACATTCAAACACTTGTTCTATACAAGCATTACAGCACAATTAACATTGAATTAACACAACTGATTAGACCAGCTTATTGATTTTTGAACTGAGCAGCAAAATCTGCTCACAAACAAGCTGAGGGCTATCAAGATGACAGTGATGACCACCGGGTACCACTATTTGCCCGGCCTGTCTCAGCCATGACAAGCCAGCATCCGGTTCTTTCAGATAGGAAAAGCCTTTATCACCGATCACTGACAATACCGGACACTCAATTTGCCGCATCAGCGCCTTAACCTGTTCCTTTGTCATCCTGAACAACGAGTCGCAGCGCAACTTATCGTCATGACGCCAGTACCAGTGTTTGCCGTCGGTATAGGTCGCTCGCTGAACCAGCGGCCTGAGCTGATCGGGTGTCAGTCTGTTTACCCGACAACGAACAGATAATGCGGCCTGAAACGAATCCAGTTTAAATTCTGCAGACTGACGCTGCCTGCGCCGCATCCGGCTTTCAATGCCCTGACGCAGCCTTTCAGGCACCCGTTCAGCGCTTTCATGGAGTGGCGCAAGCCCTTCGATCAGCACCAGTCCAGTGACCGATTCGGGAAAGGCCCCAGCATAGGCTGCCGCAACCAGCGCCCCCAAAGAATGGCCAACCAACATAAGGTTTTGAGATGACAGAGACTGTATGATCTGAGCCAGATCGTCGACATAGTCCATGAAATAATAATAATTATCTGTCTGGCGATGTGCAGACAGACCATGCCCGGGCCAGTCGACAGCAACCAGATTGAACCTCACGGCCAGTGGCTCAAACAGCACAGCAAAGCTGGCAGCGTTATCGTGCCAGCCGTGCAGAAACAAGAGCGTAGGACGACGCCTTTCGGCATCGCTTATCGGAATGAGCTTGCCTCGCTGTATACTTTCCCGGCAAGGAGAAAAAGACGTGATTACCGCCAGCTCAGTGTCAGCAAGCGGTAATCGGCTTTCGTACATCATAGTCAGTTTCGCTGTTCAATCAGGCAGGTCGTCGTAACTAAGGAGTAACGCGGTACTGGACATCCAGATTATCTGGCCGTAAACCATAGTGGATATACTGACAGCGGATACCAAGGCAGCGGTAGTAGGCACTCACATCATCAACACGGATCTGCTCTTTGATTTGCCAGATCTGCTGGCCTTTAGCAAACACCACAGGATAGGTGTAATCGAAATCACCAATCTTACCCACTTCGCTGCCACGCAGCTGACCGGCAACGGTCACCAGTTTACCCTGAGCGTATTCGATAGGGTCAGCAAAACCATCAACATAAGCAATAAATCGCCCCTGAGGCGACGCTTTCAATTCAGGCTTGCCTGATTCATCTATAGGCAAGCTGGCTATTTCCAGCCGCGTACGTGACGCTTCATTGACCACTGAGGCAATCACGCCTCCCAGGCGCACCTCTTTACCCTGTACACCCTGAGGGTCTTCAATCACTTGGGTTAAGTCGGTTACTGGTGTTTCGGTCGATGTTTGCAGACTGTCTGGCAGTTGGCTGCAACCGCTCAATACCATCAAGGCAAATGCCAATATAGATTTTTTCACCACAGGATCCTTGTTAAAAAAGAAATTCGCGTCTGATGCTCTGCCGGCATCGAAGCTCAAACGTAGAAATCCACGCCTAACAAATGAGAGTATTCTTCCCTTTTAGCCTGATGCAGCACATCGAGATAAGCCGACAATGCCTGCTTATTTTTCCCCTGCGGACTGTCGTACTGCACTCTGGCCTGAACCTCTTCAATAAAAGCCGGATCCTTGATCGTTTCCGCCACCGCTTTAGCAACCACAGTCGGCTGAGAAACAGGCGCAGCTGTCTGCTCAGCCTTTCGCTGTTTATCGGTTCGCTTCGGCCGTTGCGGCGCCTGCGTTGCTGTCGGTATACGGGGTATGTTGACCATATTGACCTGTGTGTCTTGTTAGCTGTGAATACGCATTATTCACGGCCGGGCAATTTTTTCCACGTTACTTCATCACGCAGATAGACAGGGCTGGCATGTTCAGCGTCTACGGCTTCACCACGCTGCAGAGCAAATTGAGCCAGCCATGCCATATCCTGGGCTTCAGGGTAAAGCACTGTGCTGGCCTGCTTTTCGACAGCCAAAGCCTGTAATTGTTCCTGATAGGTTTGCCAGCCAGTACCTACAGTAAACCAACGGGTATCCGGTACAGAGATCAATCGCTGCTCTACCCGTTCTGGACGCAATACGGCTTCTTCACCGAGCACATGCCAGTCACCATCTTGCTGACGCTGATATTGCCCCCAGTAAATTTCGCCCATCCGCGCATCGATAGCAGCCAGGGTATGGCAAGCCTGATGTAAACGGTAGCTTCCCTGAGACATTGCTGCCAGTGTCGACACACCAACCATAGGCAAATCGGCACCAAATGCCAGTCCCTGAGCGATACCTATGCCAATCCGCACACCGGTGAAACTCCCCGGGCCACGACCGAACGCCAGCGCATCTAACTGGGTTAAACGCAAATCCGCTTCGGCGAGGACTTCATCAACCATAGGCAAAATTTTGGTAGTATGTTCACGCGGCGCAAATTCGCAACGCGCAATCACTTCACTGCCCACTAAAAGCGCAACAGAACAATTTTCAGTCGCGGTATCAACCGCTAAAATCTTACTGCTCATTCAAGCCTCTGAATGCTGGCTGTCGGCTGCTTGCTGCTCGGCGTGCAGTCCAGACAGAAATTGTCCGACACCGTCAACATCCCGCGTACGGGGGATCGGCGGCAGACTTCTTAAAAATACAGCGCCATAAGGGCGCGTGACCAAACGATTATCGCAGATAACCAGCACGCCTTTATCCTGCTGGTCTCGGATTAACCGGCCTACCCCCTGCTTGAGGGTGATCACCGCATCCGGTATCTGAACTTGCGCGAAGGGGTCCCCGCCGCGCAGACGACAATCTTCTATCCGCGCCTTCAATAATGGGTCATCCGGCGCGGTAAAGGGAAGTTTGTCGATAATAACACAGCTCAGCGCCTGCCCTCTAACATCAATACCTTCCCAGAACGCACCTGTTGCAATAAGCAGCGCATTTCCCAATTCCAGATATTCTGAAAGCAGTTTTTGCTTACTGGTTTCTCCCTGAACCAGCACAGGCAAATCCAGGCAGGCGCGAAAGCCTTCCGCAAGATCCCGTACCATCTGGTGCGAGGTACAAAGGAAAAAACACCGCCCCTGGTTGGCCTCAATCACAGGTGCCATCAGAGCCACCAGTTTGGCCGCCAGTCCGTGACTGTTGGGTTCTGGTAAAAAACGGGGAACACACAGCAACGCTTGCTGCTGATAATCAAACGGGCTGGTCAGCGACATCTGCTCCGCAGGCTGCAGCCCTAAACGATGACTGAAATGGCTGAAATCTTCATCAACAGCCAGTGTCGCAGAGGTAAAGATCCAGGCGCCTTTTTGCTTTTCTATCTGCTCATGAAACTTCTCTGCGACCGACAGCGGCGTAATATGCAAAGTAAAATGGCGGGGGGTGCATTCATACCAGTAGGAATAGCCGGTGATCGAGGTATCACACAAGCGTGTCAGTCTGGCTTTAAGCAAGGTGGTTCGTTCAAATGCGGCGTCCAGCAACTCACTGCGGCCAAGTGCCAGTTTGAGCACGTCATGTGCCAGATCCAGTGCATCATTCAGCCTCGTCAGCTCCCGTTGAATGGCCGGGCTGTTCACCGCCTCACGCCAGTTGCCGCGATAGCCGGGTTCGCCCATCACCAATCGCATATCAGCAGCGGCCTGACTCAGCCGGTCTGCGGTTTTTTCCAGCTGACGCATATCTCGTGCTTCAGTGCGATAACCGATAGTAATGTCTTTCGCCAGTTCCTGCAGTTGTCTGCTCGACAGACTTTGGCCGAAATACTGGCTGGCAATATCGGGGATCTGATGGGCTTCATCGAAAATAAACACATCCGCTTCCGGGATCAGCTCGCCAAAGCCTGTTTCTTTAATGGCCAGATCCGCCATGAACAAATGGTGGTTAACCACTACAACATCCGCATCCATGGCTTTTCGCCTGGCTTTCACGACAAAGCAGTCTTCAAAAGACGGGCACTCTCGCCCCAGACAATTGTCGTTGGTTGAAGTAATAGTCGGAATCACCGGGCTGTCTTCGGCAATGGAATCACATTCGCTGATATCACCGGTTTTGGTAGCTGAAGACCAGCTGCGGATCGTCACCAGCTGGCTCAGCATGCCCTGATCGACAAAGCCACCATGGCTTTCGGTGATCTGACGGCTGAGCCTGTCGAGACAGAGATAATTTGAGCGCCCTTTCAGTAACGCCACTTTCCCTGTATAGCCCAGCGCCTGGGTCATCAAAGGTAAATCCCGGTAGAAAAGCTGTTCCTGCAGGTTTTTCGAGCCTGTGCTGATAATGGTTTTATGGCCCTTGATCAACGCCGGCACCAGATACGCAAAGGTTTTGCCTGTGCCTGTACCCGCTTCTACCACCAGTTGCTGCTGGTGTTTAATTGCCCGCCCGACCGCTTCTGCCATATCAATCTGTGGCTGACGTGCCTGAAAGCCAGGTATCGCCTTTTCCAATGCACCGCCGGGTTGAAAGAATTTTGCAATCATGAAGGCCAATCTATTGGTTATTTATCCAGTATCTTTCGGGATTATGCCAAGATTACCCCGTAACAGCCAGCGGCAGTTACCAGGAAAAATTATTGAGTCAGATCACAAAATATTTTGACGTCGAAATCAAAGCCATGTAAAAAATTAATGACACAACTAATACATATATGCACGCAACATAAGGACACCATGGAAAAGAAAACCCTGCTCACCGATTGCCCGGATGCCATGGGATTGATTTCTAAGATCACCAACATCTGCTACAAACACCAGCTCAACATTATCCACAACAAAGAGTTTGTCGATCACCGCCATCGGCAGTTCTTTATGCGTACTGAGCTGGAAGGGGTGTTTAACGATGAAACCTTTCTGTTCGATCTGGATCGCGCCCTGCCTGAAGGCAGCCACCGCCGTCTGGTGAGCTCTGCTCGCAAGAAAGTCGTGATTATGGTGACCAAAGAAGCACACTGCCTGGGCGATATCCTGGTAAAAGCCTATGACGGCACACTGGATATTGACATTGCAGCTGTCGTTGGTAACTACGACAAACTGGCTGGCCTGGTTGAAAAGTTTGATATCCCCTTCCACCATGTCTGCCATGAAGGTTTAAGCCGTGAAGAGCATGAAGCCAGATTACTTGACTGTGTAAACCAGTATTCACCCGATTATGTGGTGCTGGCAAAATACATGCGTATTCTGACGCCTGGTTTTGTCGCTCAGTTTCCGCACCGGATTATCAATATTCATCACAGTTTCCTTCCGGCATTTATTGGCGCGAAACCTTACTTGCAAGCCTATGAACGCGGGGTGAAAATCATTGGTGCCACGGCCCACTTCGTCACCAATGATTTGGATGAAGGCCCTATCATTACCCAGAACGTCATTCCGGTTGATCATAACTACAGTGCAGAAGACATGGCCCGTTCAGGACGTGATGTCGAAAAATCTGTTCTGAGCAAGGCACTCAGCCTGGTAGTTGAAGACAAGGTGTTTGTTTACGGCAATCGCACCGTGGTGCTGTAAACCTGTGGCGGAAAAGTGTTCATCGCTTCTCCGCCCTGGCTTTATGGCTCAGATCAGCCTTCACTCTCAATCACAGCTTTCAGCGAACACGGGTGCAGCTTAATGCATACCCCGTCCTTCTTAAACGCAAAGGTCGGGTTAGCCAGCCGCTCTTTCTCTCCTGCCGGTGAACTTGCTTTCACATCAATACCGGCTTGCTTCAAGTTGTCCCAGTCCAATCCGGGAAAACGCGCATCCAGAACCACTTTTAATTCCTCTGTGGTGGACGCCTGACAAGGCACCACAAATTCAACATGCTCCCACCCCTGAACCGGGTATGCTTTATCGCCCGGGTAAGGCAGCTCCAGTGCTTCAATCTGCCATTGGCCCGCTTGCACAGGCTGATGAAAGCCAATCACAACAATAGGACGACCATTGATCACATTGGTTGACCACTCTTCACCGTATGCCAGCCATGCCTGATGCAATGCCGTCGCTAACGCAGTACTATTTACGCGCAGGGCAATGTGGTCTGCCTGACAGGCTGAAAGATCCAACCCCAGTAGTTCAGCAAGCCTCTCAATTTTACCCATAAATTCAGGTAATTGTGTCAGCATCTGCTCCGGTTGCAGATTTGCCTGCTGTAAATCTTGCATGTGATTTCTCCTCACTGATCTCAGGTCACCCATTATCCACAGAATCTTTGCCAGCAAAAGCCTTGAGCAACAAGCCTTCAGCCAGCCATAGCAATGAGAAAAATTTCAGCTCCTATCACCTTTTCACCTTGCCAACTGCCCTGTGTTTATGGGTATTATTACGGCTAACTATTTTTAGTATCCATGCAGCCGCCTTTGCAGCCAGCAAGCTCCCGTCAGCACTACCCGGATGACCTTTTTAAAAACATCAGACAGGGTTGTTTTCACCTTTTCTGGTGTATTGCTGACCACGCTTCTGACCGATTCAGGTGTAAGACGTAACTGCATAGCTTATTGAATACCCAAGACTTTTGCCTGCCTGTCAGGCTACAGACCGATTTAAAGGATAGACGTGTGAACATTCAAGCACTCATTAACGATAAAGTTTCCCTGGCGCTCGAAGCGGCCGGTGCCCCGGCAGGCAGCCCGGCAGCTGTTCGTCAGTCAGCCAAAGCACAGTTCGGTGATTACCAGGCCAACGGTGTGATGGGTGTTGCGAAAAAACTGGGAGCTAACCCGCGCGAGTTTGCACAAAAAGTCATCGATCAACTCGATCTGGGCGATATCGCAGAGAAAGTCGAGATCGCCGGTCCTGGTTTCATTAACATCTTTCTGAATAAAACCTGGCTGGCCGAGCGTGCAGAAGCGGCACTGACTGATGCCCGCCTGGGTGTGGCCACGCAGGAAAAACAAAATATCGTTGTCGACTATTCGGCACCCAATGTCGCCAAAGAAATGCACGTTGGTCACCTGCGCTCCACCATCATTGGTGATGCTGTGGTTCGTACACTGGAGTTTCTGGGACATAACGTCATTCGCGCCAACCACATAGGCGACTGGGGAACTCAGTTCGGCATGTTGATTGCCAACCTGGAACGTGTTCAGCAAGAATCTGGCGAGATTTCTATGGAACTGGCTGATCTGGAAGCTTTTTATCGTGAGTCGAAAAAACTGTACGATGAAGATGAAGCCTTTGCAGAACGCGCCCGTAACTATGTAGTGAAGCTGCAAAGTGGCGATCAGTACTGTGCTGATATGTGGAAGAAACTGGTCGACGTGACCATGGAGCAAAACCAGTATAACTATGATCGTCTGAATGTATCCCTGACCCGTGACAATGTGATGGGCGAGTCCATGTACAACGATATGCTGGCAGGGATTGTCGCCGATCTGAAAGCAAAGGGGCTGGCCGTAGAAGACGATGGCGCTCAGGTTGTTTTCCTGGATGAGTTCAAAAACAAAGATGGTGAGCCTATGGGGGTTATCATCCAGAAACGTGACGGCGGTTTCCTGTACACAACCACGGATATTGCCTGTGCGAAATACCGCTACGAGCATTTCAATGCCAACCGGGTGCTTTACTTTATCGATTCACGCCAGCACCAACACCTGATGCAGGCATGGACGATTGTCCGCAAAGCAGGTTACATCCCTGACGATGTGTCGCTGGAGCACCACGCTTTCGGTATGATGCTGGGTAAAGACGGTCGTCCGTTCAAAACACGCTCTGGCGGTACCGTTCGTCTGGCTGATCTGCTGGATGAAGCAGAATCACGCGCTAAGGTACTGATCGAAGAGAAGAACCCTGAGCTGGATGCGGCTGAGAAAACCAAGATTGCATCGACCGTCGCCATGGCCGCGGTGAAGTATGCTGATCTGTCCAAACACCGTACCACAGATTACGTGTTCGACTGGGAGAACATGCTGGCCTTCGAAGGCAATACAGCACCTTACATGCAATACGCCTACACCCGTGTCATTTCTGTATTTAAACGCGCAGGCCTGAACGAAAGTGAGCTGACACACCCAGTTGTGATCAATGGCGAGAAAGAGCAAGTGCTGCTGTCAAAACTGCTGCAATTTGAAGAAGCCGTGGAAACCGTGGCCCGTGAAGGCCATCCGCACGTTATGTGCAGCTACCTGTTTGAGCTGGCGGGGAATTTCTCCAGCTTCTATGAAGCCTGCCCGATTCTGAATGCCGATGAACCGGTCAAGCACAGCCGTCTGAAACTGGCGCTGCTGACAGCGAAAACCATCAAACAAGGTCTGGATTTACTGGGTATTGACACACTGGAACGTATGTAATCTGGCAGAACATCACATTTATCTAATTAAGCAAAGCTAAACATGCACAGCCTTCTGAGGTATCCTTAGAAGGCTTTTTTTGGCACAAATTTTTGGATACCGGCCTTTTTCTGTTACATGGAATGTTGCAATGAGCCTCAATGACTCACACGAAACCGACGACGGTATGACTGACGAATTTCTCACGTCAACTCAGACCTTGCGTAAAGCCATTCCACTGATGATCAAACATAAAGTCCCGACGACACCGGTGAATTACGCACTGTGGTACAGCTATACCACGAATCAGAATCCGATTCTCACTCAGGCCATAGACCAGAGTTTAGCGCAATACGGGCATTGTCCTCCCAGCCTGAGTGATTCGCTTTACCGAACCCATCTGGCTCATCACCCTGCCAGTGAGCAAGGGCAGGTAAGCCATAGCCTGCAAGCCATCATGGATGAACTTTGCCACACCATGAACGGATCTCAAAAAGAAACGCAGGCATTCCATCAAGCGTTATCCCGGACCTGCCAGCGGCTGAGCCAGAAAGCCGATCAGGGTGTCAACGTGCACGAAGCCAATGATTTGGTACAAGAATTACTGGATGAATCCAGACACATGCATCAATCCAGTACGCTTATGAACCAGCAACTGGAAAACGCTAATAAAGAAATTGAGAATCTGAGAAAAGCTCTGAAAGACAGCCTCAAATGTGCCAACGAAGATCCCTTGACCGGACTACTCAACCGACGCGCCTTTCAGCAAGACCTCAGCAGTTGTATCCAGCACGGCACACCTTTCAGTCTGGTCTTGCTGGATATTGATAACTTTAAAACCTTCAATGATGAATTTGGCCATTTAATGGGCGATAAAGTACTCTGCTCTGTTGCCCGCCACCTTCAATTCTGGTGCGAGCAAGGTATGCAGGCCTATCGCTACGGTGGCGAAGAGTTCGTTATTATCTTACCTGGCACTAACCTGCAACAAAGCAGAGACAAAGCAGAAAAATTACGTAAAACCCTCTCCGGCATTGCCGTGCAGGACAAACAATCGGGAAATACCGTCAGCTCTATTACTGCATCGTTTGGCATTGCAGAACAAACAGGAAAAGAAAACGGTCTGGCAGTGCTGGCCAGAGCCGACAAGTATCTGCTGCAGGCAAAAAATCTTGGCCGGAACCGGGTACTGCCTGTCTTATAACCCATTTACTGCCCGTATCTCGGGCCATGATGCAGATAGCTGATCTCATCTTGTGTCGATAATCTGCCGCAAACGGCATTGCGGTGCGGAAAGCGGCCGAAATCTTTGATGACCTGGAAATGACTGACAGCGTACTGATAGAAGTCGTCAAATTCTGGCTTATGCTCTTTCATTACCTCCTGCCGCAATTGGTCAAAACGAAACACACTCTCTTCCTGATCTTCCAATGCTTCTGAGTGCTCTAACGGCAAATAAAAGAACACTCTCTCAATAGGGGCTAACGCACGATCAAAATTCTTCGCCAGTCCGCGTTTACATATGGCCTGTGCCAATGAATCATAGCGGAAAGCGGCTGCCAAACCCCGATAGATGTTACGACTGAACTGATCAAGCAAAATAATCAGCGCCAGCGTCCCCTTAGGCGTTTCTGTCCACGCATTCAATTCACCCCGACCAGCACGGCTGACCAGATCCCTGAAACGTTCGGTGATTTCACGGTCTACTGCATCCCCGCCTTTAAACCACAGTGCCTGTTTATCTAGTTCGGTAACTTCCCCTTTGAGATTTCCGAACCAATAGGTAAGCACTTCCTCACACTCTGCCATGGTTTCCTCCTGCTTGTTCATAACAATGACTCTGAGATAATTAAGCCGCTTTCGTGCTTATACGTTCTAGTTTATCCTAGGGTGAGCTTGCTCGGTGCGATGGCTTTTTGTTGTAGCCTGATAGCTGACTTGTGAAGCACTTAATAGAAAGAAGGAATATTTCCATGAGTTTCACCCTTCATCCGAGACTAAGCGCGGATACTCAGTGGATTGGCGACTTACCGCTTTGCCGTGTGCTGCTGTCAAAAGAAGCCATTGGTCCCTGGTTGATTCTGGTCCCCAGATATGACGCATTACGTGAGATTCACCATATGTCTGCCGTGGATCAACAGCAGCTGATGGTAGAATCCAGCTCAACCGCCCAGTTGCTTGAGACCTATTTCAGCCCCGATAAAATCAACATCGGGGCCTTAGGCAATTTAGTGCCGCAGCTTCATGTCCATCATATCGCCCGCTTTACGACAGATATTGCCTGGCCAGGACCTGTCTGGGGAAATACCGACGGCAGCCTGCACAGCGAAGATGAGCAACAACAACTGGTTGAACGATTGCAATTACTGTTCGGCCAAGTAAACGGCTTTACACCAGCATAAATGGCTCAGCGAACAGCGACCGATACGTGAATAACTCCAGCACTACACGCACGGGGGCCAGGCCCCATCGGTGCGACACACAATTTATAAAGTAAAAAAACGCATCAAACGATGCGTTTTTTCTTTGTTACCCCGGCATAACCGCCAGCAAATTCTGCCGTTCCCGATTCGCCAGTTTACGATAATCGGTCCGGGTTTTATTAGGCACAGGCTCAGCCTGAGGCAGCGGTACCTTCATGGCGTTCACTGCACGTCCGTATTTCAGCAACTCATAATGAAGATGCGGTCCCGTGGAACGTCCGGTATTCCCACTCAGTGCGATTTTGTCACCCATACGGACTTTCTGACCGACTTTTACCAGTATCTTGCTCAGATGAAGGTAGCGGGTTGAGTATTCCCGACCATGCTTGATCATAATGAAATTACCCGCCAAAGCATGTTTTTGCGCTTTAACTACCACGCCATCGCCTGTCGCAACCACAGGTGTGCCGACAGGCGTTGCAAAATCAGTACCGTTATGTGGCGAGACTCTGTGGGTGACGGGATGCTTGCGATGGGGATTAAACGATGAACTGATCCGAAAACGTTTCTGAGTCGGATATCGGTTCAGCGCCCGGTTCAGGCTTCGGCCTTCTTCGTCATAAAACTCACCATCGTCATAACGCATGGCAAACAGTTCCTGATTACGATTCATATAATACAGAGCCTTCACCTCACCCTGACCCACCGCTTTTCCGTCAATAAATTCACGTTCAAGCGTAATCGCAAAGCGGTCGCCCTTGCGGGCTTCTTTACCTAAATCAAACCGCCACTGCAGCGCTTTGACCAGGGTCTGAATTTGCGTCGGTGACAGACCGGCAGAGCGGGCCGACTGATAGAAGCTGCCGGAAACACGTCCGGTTAAACGTACAGGTTTAAACTCACCGGTGCGCTCCACTTCCTTATGCTCATAACCCTTTGAGGTCAGGGTATAAGTATCCGTCAGTTTCGCACTGCGTTCGATGGACAGTTCGCCGATCCGCCCTTCTTCATCCAGCGACCAGCCAATACTTTGTCCGACACGTAGAAACTGGATCGATTTATCTGCCCCAATCAGTTTGTACATATCTGAAATAGGCAGTGCATACTGAGTGAAAATTTCACCTAAGGTTTCACCGGAAGACACTTTGTGGGAATGTGCAACATCAGTGGCTTGATCCAACTGTTGTTCCAGCTCATCTTTGGGAACCTGAAAGTCTGGGTCTTCCGGGTCAAGCACAACACCAAGCGGTTCACTGTTTTGCTCGGACAGTGACAAGAGCTCCTCTGACAGCAGCGGGACTTCACGCCGCTGTTCCGATTCGCTGCGCGAACCGTAAGAGGGAGAGTGGACGACAGAAGGCTGCCACATAAGGGCAGCCGCAACGATAAGTGATGTAGAAGCAAGCGCAATTCGGTGTTGACGGGGGAGCTGATAAAACCGCCGGGCTGCAACCGTAAATATTTTCATTGTTATTTATTTAAGACATTCGGTAAAACTTCGTCCGAGTTCTTGCAGGAATCGAACATAACCTCCCTGGCCAGAGGCAATATCCGTTGCCATGGGATCCAGGGTTCCAATTTTGATGTCACTGCCATTTGTGACACTGTTAATGACCGCAGGTGAGAACTGCGGTTCCCTGAAAATACACTTAACCTGTGACTTTTTTAGCGTATTGCGGATAGCGATCAAGGTTTTTGCACCTGGGCGGCGATCCGGTGAAACCGTAAAGTGTCCCAGATTATGTAACCCAAACGTTTCCTCAAAATAGCCATAGGCATCGTGAAAAACATAGTACCCATTATCACGCACAGGCTGGAGCTGCTCTTTCAGGTTCTGTACAGTTTCATTAACACTGACAATGAACCGGGACAGGTTAGCCTCATATTGCGCACGATTCAACGGATCCAGTTCAATCAATGCAGTGCTGATCACTTTTGCAGCCTGAATTGCCTGATCCGGGCCCAGCCAAAGGTGCGGGTCGATGCCATCATGATGATGTTCATGCTCTTCGTGACCGCCATTACTTTCGTGACTTTCATGACTTTCGTGACCGTCATGATCTTCATGGCCTTCAAAATCCCGGAAAGTAATTGTCTCTTGCGAGGTCAGTGAAAGCGCATTTTCCTGGCCACTGAGTATTTTGGTCAGAAAAGATTCCAGCTCCGGCCCGACCCAAACCACCAAATCCGCGGCTTTCAGCTTTTCCACATCAGATGGACGTAAAGCATAGTCATGGGGAGAGCTGCCGGCAGGCAACAGAGTTTCGCTCTGGCCGACACCTTCGACCAGCTCCTGCACAATCAGATTCACCGGATGTACAGTGGTCACAACATGCACATTGCTTGCTGAAACCGCAAAGGGTACCAACACCATTGCCGCAAAGTACCAGGCTCGAAAACGCAACATCTACCTACCCTAAAAATATTCAATGAAAAGAAGTTTGATAATGTTATAATATAACACCAACCGATAGCAACGAGATTCACACCCATTTATGGCCAGTACAATGTCCACCAAACCTTTGGTAGAACTTCAGAATGTTACTGTTAACGCTTCAGGCCGCCACATTCTTGATCTGGTTTCACTCCAGCTTGAACGCGGCCAGATCACCACTCTGATAGGTCCGAACGGGGCAGGCAAGTCCACGCTGGTGAAAGTCATTACCGGCTTGCGCAAGCCCACATCTGGCCGAGTCATTCGCTCACCGGGGCTACGCATTGGCTACGTACCACAAAAACTGCAGCTCAATGACACGCTGCCGCTTACCGTTGATCGTTTTATGGCATTAGGCGGGCGTTACAGCGCCCAGCAACGTCTGGACGCGCTGGCACTGGCGAGCAGCGCGCACCTGATACACAGTAATATGCACAGCCTGTCGGGAGGAGAAACACAAAGAGTGCTACTGTCTCGCGCACTTTTGCAAAATCCAGACTTGCTGGTGCTTGATGAGCCTGTACAGGGCGTCGATGTCAACGGTCAGCTCGAACTCTACAGTTTAATTCAGTCGCTCAGAGATAAGCTGAACTGCGCGATAATGATGGTTTCTCATGATCTTCATCTGGTTATGGCTAAAACCGACCATGTCATCTGCTTGCAGCACCATGTCTGCTGTTCGGGTGAACCAGAGTCGATCACCTGTCACCCTTCTTATGTTGCGCTCTTTGGCACACAGCAAAGTGAGCAACTTGCACTGTATCACCATCACCACAATCACGAACACGATCTGGGCGGTAGCCTGGTAGGTCCATGCCAGCACGGAAAAAACAATGCTTGAATTTATGCTACCCGCCTTTGCCGCCGGCATTGGCATCGCTATGTTAGCCGGGCCTTTGGGCTCCTTTGTTGTCTGGCGTAAAATGGCCTATTTCGGTGATACGCTGTCCCACGCCTCATTACTGGGCATAGCACTGGGCTTCTTGTTTAATATCAACCTCAACCTCGCTTTGGTGATCTGCTGTCTGACTCTGGCGGTCATTCTGGTCAGTTTACAAAAGCAGCGTTATATCGCTACTGACACGTTACTGGGCATTCTCGCTCACAGTGCGCTGTCGTTAGGCTTAGTCGCAATCAGTTTCATGGATCATGTCCGCATTGATTTGATGGCTTATCTTTTTGGTGACTTGCTGGCGGTGACAACCAATGATCTGGTATGGATTTACGGTGGTGGCGCGCTGGTCATGGCCGCTTTGATTGCATTATGGCGTCCGCTGCTGTCGATGACAGTCAACGAAGATCTGGCTCAGGTTGAAGGGGTTAACGTCGATCTGATGCGGTTATTACTGATGTTGATGGTCGGTATGGTGATTGCGGTAGCGATGAAATTTGTCGGCGCACTGATTATCACATCTTTGCTTATCATTCCGGCAGCCACAGCGCGCCGCTTTGCACAAAGCCCGGAAAGTATGGCAGTGATTGCCGCCATTCTGGGCTGCATTGCTGTGATGCTGGGGCTGTTACTGTCATGGCATTATGATACCCCGGCGGGCCCATCTGTGGTCGTCTCTGCCGCTTTGTTGTTTTTGCTCAGCCAGACAAAACGCTCAGAGGCCTGATCAGCGTAAGAAAGAACGGTATCTGTCCTGACAGACCTGCTTGATACTCAATGTGGCTTCAAGCCTGCTCGATTTCGGCATGAATTCGAGCAGGCACTGATAGTATTGTTTGTCTTTGTCGGTCAGCAGAATATTATCCAGATACAGTTCACGACATGCATTGGTTAGCCAGGTAATTGCCGCCGCTTCCTCAGCGGCAGAAACATACTCCAGTATGCAGTCATTGTACTGTTCGCGCTGTTCAGCGAAGCCCGCAGCCCATACAGGACCGTAACTCAGCCAACAGGCCATGCACCCAATCCTGATCAGGTCATTCATTTCTCATGTCTTCACAGCAGCATCTTGTTAACCGAATCTTCTCTATTAAAGATAGTTGACGCTGACAAGGACAGAGACCCCGCCTCAGAGCATTGCTGCGCTGAAAATAAAAAATCCGGGCGGCTTGCACACACCCGGATTTGTTTTCTGCGAAAGGCTTTACCGTTAGCCTCTGGATTTAAGGCATGGATAAGCACTTTTCATATGTTATCAATTAGATAAAATCACAAGGATGTTGCTCAGCACCACGCGGGGGCTTGTAATGTTGCTTTTTCTGTTCGAGTTGCTGCAATAACACACTTTTATGTGATTCATTCAGCAAAGTCCAATGGCAACCTTCGATCGCTCCTGCAAACATCCACAACAGTTTCTGATCAACATTTTTCCCCTGAGTCTGTTTTACCTGCAGATACGCATCCACCGCCCCCATCTGATGAAAAATATCAACATCATCGATACCGGATTTTTTCATCATCCTTTCGAGGGTCAAACGCAAGTTCGGCAGATCCCGTAACCGCTTGTTACGGGATGCTCCTTTGACTGTTTTTTCCTGCAATGCTATCGCGATTGAGCTTTGAATCAGCTCATTACAGAGCGATAACCGGGATGCATACAGAGGTGAGATATCGTAATAATTCACGACTGCCACCGTACTGCGCTTCACATGCTTGAACTTGTGGCAGCCCAATTCGAGCAGTTGCTGATCCAGCATTTCTCCACCACGAATATAAAGCTTTTCATTCGACAGCAGAGCATACATGGCCCCCTGAACGAAGATACCTGTCCCGCCAAACATGGAACGCTGTTCATTCGGTACAAAGGTATCCAGGTAATTTATGAATGTTTCTTTTGTAATCGACATAACATAAGTCCTAAATTTATTCTTCTTTGTCGATCTAAAACCAACGCCAACTATCATATGCAACAATGTCACACAGAAATTTTAAATTCCACATATGAAACAAAGTACAGATGAAAATGAGATTCAGAGCAAGTTCTTAAGAAAAATTGAATGCAAATTCAGGTAACTATGGGCATTTATCAATAAGTAATAATAAAAAATCCTGTGTCATATCCGCTGCTGATGATCGTTTTACACTGTGATAACGACTAAGGTTAAGAGAGAAAGGGAGAAAGGAATTAAGAGATATGCCTGATATTGCCCTGTTTCCTTCTGCCAGCCATGTGTTACCGGAAGGCAAACTGGAAATTACCATTACCGAACAGCGTTACCAGCGTATGCTGAAAGAGTCGATTGAAGGCCAGCGGGATTTTGCATTATGCATGCGCAGTGAAGAAGAAGAGAACGACGAGACCATTACCCGCATTCCCGCCATCGCAACCAAAGTCCGGGTGGTGGACTTTAACGCGTTAACTAACGGTTTGCTCAGCATAGTCGTGGAAGGTAAAACGAAAATACGGATTTTGTCGGTAAGGCATGAGAGTGATCGCCTGTTGATTGCTGACTACCTGCCATTCAGGGCATGGCCGCCAACACCTTTAACAGACAAACACCAGTGCTTAGTGGACAAACTGAAACTCTTTTTCGCCACTATGCCAGAAATTGGCGCCTTATATCCAATCAGTGAATTCGACGACTTAAGTTGGGTATGTCAACGCTGGATTGAATCACTACCGCTCGAAGTTCACTATAAGCAGCTATTAATTGCTCAGGATTCCCCTGCCCTCACTGCACGTTTTTTGCACAAGCTACTCGATAATAACCAGTTATTTGATGACGATATCAACTAACCCTTACATTGTTCTCAAAAATCACCTGGTCTGGTGTACTCAACTCATCTGACCAAGATAAAATAAGCAAAATCTCATAGGTTAACGTTCCCTCATGCCGCATGTATCTTTTTTCTGGTTAAAACCTGAAAACGACAAAATTTTGACAGGCCTGCAATCAGAGTTTCACGCGTTAGTGAAGGACGCGATCAAAGAAAACCGTCTGAAGCTACCGCCTATTCCTGACGTCCTGACAGAACTGCAGACCTTGTGTAACAGAGACGACTCTACCGTTCGTGATGCAGCCACTTTATTGCTGAATGACCCCGGTATGGCCGCAACTGTGATAAAAACCTCCAATACCATGATGTTTAATCGCCGTAACATTGTCTGCCACGATATTCAAACCGCTGTCAGTCGGCTCGGTATTTTCCGTGTCAGAGATATCATTACAGCAAAAACAGTCTTGGACATTAAACTGCACAGCAGCTTTGATATTGAATGCAAGTCTCTGTTATTAAACAGCGCCACCCGTTCCAGGCAACTGGCAGGTTCTATGGCATTAATTACCCAGAACCTGCTGCAATACCGTCCAGAGTTGAAAATTGAGCCAGAGAAAGCCCTGCTGGCCGGATTATTTGCCGACATTGGTTTATTCAGCCTGATACATGAATACCAAAACTACCTTGATAGCGGGAATTTTCTGGATATCAATTTTGCCAAATACGTCTTTGAACACTGCTGTAACAAATCCAGTCTGGATATCCTGAAACACTGGGGCTTCGACGAAGATTATCTTGAAGTCGCCTGTAATAAGCGTTTTTTTCCTGCTCACAAGAAAGAAGATGACATCACTTATCTGGATGTCGCCCGCATGGCTAATCATTTGTTACTGTTTAAAGACGATGATGACGCCATCGACGAGCATGAAGTTGAACTGGATCTGGCTGGCGCAGAAGTCATGTTTACTTTGACCAATCTGCCCGATGACGAATTTAACAGCCAAATCAACCACGTGTTGCTCAGCAGTGGTTTTTAATCTATCAGTAAGCCCCTTCCAGCCAGATCTCCTCCACTTAAGCGCTGTAGACACACAGCGCTCTATTGACCCTGTCTTCAACAGCCTGATAAGCTTCTGATTTCATTAACAGCCCATTGACAAAAAGGTTCATTGTCAGGACTGCACCAACCATGCAGTATCCGGGTGCTTTTTTTCGCCAGAACAGGCAACGTATTGTAAGGATACTCATGTTTTCAGGAATGCTTTTTATTTTCCTGCCACTTATCGTTGGCTACCTCATACCGGTCAGGAAAGACTCAGTACTTCAGTTTATTCACGCGCAGACATCACGCCTGGTGCTGGTGATTCTGTCACTGATGGGACTGAGCTTGGCCGGTTTGGACAATCTGGGAGAAAATCTCAGCCAGATCCTGTTATACACAATCACCTTCTTCCTCTGCATCAGCGCATCTAACCTGCTGGTACTGCCGCTGCTTGATAAGCGCTATCCATTGAAAACAGAGCATGGCCACCAGCAGCTTCCCAAAGCCAAAATGTTGCTGGAGTCAGCCAAGCTGATATTGGTCGTCGCCGTCGGACTCATTGCTGGTCTGTTGCTGAACATGGATTTGAGCTGGGTTGACCGGGCAAGTGAAATCATTCTGTTACTGCTGCTGTTTTTAATCGGTATCCAGCTGCGCAACAGTGGCATGACGCTGCGACAGATCCTGCTCAACAAGCAAGGTATGCTGATCGCTTTAGTGATTATTGCGACCTCGTTACCAGGCGGGTTGCTCGCCGCCTGGCTGCTGGGTATTCCGCTGAATCACGGCCTGGCGATGGCCTCAGGGTTCGGCTGGTATTCGCTGGCAGGTATTTTGATGGGTGATGGCCTTGGACCTGTATACGGTGGCGCATCATTCTTGAATGAGCTGCTGCGGGAGCTGGTTGCGTTAACCATGATACCCGCCGTGATTTCACGCTTTCCTAACACAGCCATCGGCTATGCCGGTGCAACAGCAATGGACTTCACTTTACCTATTATCCAAAACTGTGGCGGTATTCGCTGCGTCCCAATTGCAATAGTCAGCGGATTCATTCTCAGCCTGTTGGTACCAGTGCTGATGCTGTTTTTTCTGTCGCTTTAAACCATAGTAACAATCCGCCGCCATCGGCGGTGAATTAGAAGTGGCAACAAAAAGCCTGGCAACTGCCAGGCTTTGATTATGGTTAAAGAAAAACCGTTACATCGGATTAAGCGTGATTGCGAATCCACTCATCCATTTCTGTACGCAAGTTATCAGACTTAGTCCCGAAGATAGCTTGCACACCGCCAGAGACTACAACCACACCGGCTGCACCCAAGCGTTTCAGTTTATCCTGATCAACGATATCGGTGTCTGCAACGCTGACACGCAAACGTGTAATACAGGCATCGAGGTTAGTGATGTTGGATTTACCGCCGAAGGCTTCAACCAGCTCACCAGCCAGCTCAGAACCCGTTGCGGTTTCAACATCCGCCGTTTCATCTTCACGACCCGGTGTTTTCAGATTCAGGGTACGGATAACAAAAGTGAATACCACGTAGTACAGTACGGCATAACACAGACCCAGAATCACCAGTGTCCACACGTTCTCTGCACGAGGCATCTGAACAATGAAGTCGATGAAACCGTTCGAGAAGGTATGGCCGTGTACAACACCCAGAGCATTGGTCAGTACATATGCCAGACCAGCCAGCAAAGCGTGAATCCCGTACAAGACTGGCGCGATGAACAGGAATGAGAACTCAATAGGTTCGGTAATGCCGGTCAGGAAAGATGTCAGGGCAGCCGATGCCATGATACCCATTACCTTGGCGCGGTTTTCAGGTTTAGCACAGTGAGCGATAGCAAATGCTGCTGCCGGCAAACCAAACATCTTAAACAGGTAGCCACCCGCAAGCTGACCAAAACCGTTGCCTGCGGCACGGGAAGCGTCATCCGCAGTCAGGAAACAAGTCATGATACCACGTGCTGCTTCACCAGTATTGGTCACACAAGAACCCGCTTCATAGAAGAATGGAACGTTCCAGATGTGGTGCAGGCCAAATGGGATAAGAGAACGCTCAACGACACCGTAGATACCGAACGCCAGTACTGGGTTCTGGTTGGCAGCCCAGTCAGAGAATGTGGCAATCGCTGAACCGATTGGCGGCCAAATGAACGACAGCACAACACCCAACGCAATAGACAGAAAACCTGTGATGATAGGCACTGCACGCTTACCGGCAAAAAAGCCCAGGTATTCCGGTAACTGGATCTTAAAGAAGCGGTTGAACGCCCAGGCCGCCACACCACCGGCCAGGATACCACCCAGCACACCGGTCTCAATCTTGGCGACACCCATGACATCGGCCATCACCTTCAGGGTAGCAACCATGATACCGTAACCGACAATGGCAGACAGACCGGCAACACCGTCGTTTTTCGTAAAGCCCAGAGCCACACCAACGGCAAACAGCAGTGCCATCTGACCGAATACCGAGCCACCGGCCTGTTCCATCAAGTGAGAGACTACGTCAGGTAACCAGCTGAAGTTAGCAGCCCCCACACCTAACAGAATACCCGCTACCGGCAGAACCGATACAGGCAGCATCAGCGCCTTACCGACCTTCTGCAGGTTAGCAAAAAAGTTCTTAAACATATTGTGCTCCTGAGTGAGATGTTTGTTTTGTTTCAGCGGTTTCCAGCGACCTACCCCCGTAGTCATAATGCTAGCACCGCTCATTTTTATTGTTCGGCATAAGTATAAAATGCGGCGCCAAATATAACGTGACATCAATCAATATTGCCAACCGAAGATGAAAGTAAGTTTCAGTTTGACGCATAGATCACAATTAACAATCAACTCAAAAAACACATCAAAATCAAACAACTTGATTATAAATCAAATACTTAATGTAAGTATTTGGCATTACAGCCGAATGTAATTATATTTCACTTTTGTATCCCATGTTTCTTTATGTAACGAACGAAGATTTCATGGAATGACAGGTAAAGATTGGGGGGAGATTGAAAAAGGAGAGAAAAAATAAAATAAATGGATAAAACCTATTGGATTAATTTAAAAAAAGGAGCCTCAGCTCCTTTTTTATCCGTTTTAGCGTTTTGCCTGCGAAAAAAGTCGGAAAAAGTTTTCACTCGACACTCTGGCAACCTCAGCGGCAGAAACCCCTTTCAGCAGGCCTATATACTCTGCAACTTCTTTAACATAAGCAGGCTGATTTTCTTTACCGCGATAAGGGACAGGCGCTAAGTAGGGTGAATCTGTTTCCACCAATAGCCGCTCCAGAGGCAAACGACTCACCACATCTTTCAGCTCAGCAGCTTTATTAAAAGTCACAATTCCGGAAATGGAAATATAAAAGCCCAGCTCAATTGCCGCTTCTGCCATTTCCAGGCTTTCAGTGAAACAATGCAATACACCGCCACAGCGCTCAGCGCCTTCTTCGCGCAGAATACGAATGGTATCTTCACGCGCCATGCGGGTGTGAATGATCAACGGCTTGTTCAGCTCAACCGCCAAACGGATATGCTGACGGAAAATATCCTGTTGCTGTTCGGCCAGTTCAGGTTGGTAGTGGTAATCCAACCCGGTTTCACCGATAGCGACGACTTTATCATCACTGGCATATTGCCTCAGCAGGCCATAATCAAAGCCAGCGTCAATATCCAGCGGATGCACCCCACAAGATGCAAACACATGATCGAAAGGGGCAATCATCGCCATCATGGCAGGGAAACTGTTCAGGGTGACACCGACGGACAGAAAATACTCTACTCCCCGAGCCTGTGCTTTTGCCAGTACGTCTGCAACATCAGTATGCAGTTCGTTGTAATTCAATTTATCAAGGTGGCAATGGGAATCTACTAGCACCTGAATATCCTCTCGCGTTTCGGTGTATTTATGTTGCACTGATAAAGCCTGACAACCAGTCAGAGATCAACAACTCATCATTCAGACCAGGATGGCTTTCCAGTTCCCGAATCAGGGCATTAAGCCCTTTTATTTGCGCCAGCAATGTGACCGTGGTCAGCTGCCCCGCGATTTGCCTGACCAAAGGTGCTGATTCACAATGAATCAAGTGCTGCTCAGCGCCTTGCTGTACTTTCAGGCAGTCAACCAGAAAATAGCTCAGCCATTTCAGGCTTAAGTGGCCATCTTTCATGCAGCTGTCAGCCACACTGAACAGGCCACTATGGGGGGGAGACAGAAACTGATGAAAGCCGGCCAGCAAATGCTGATGACGGATATCCTGTCCCTGCTCGATAAACGCTAAGGCTGCCAGAGGCGCATTGCCGTTAAGCCGTACAGCCTCCAGTTTGATTGATTGCATCAGTTTATGTTCAACCCAGCGCTTAGCATCCTGCTCAGGCGGCAGAGGCAGACGCCACTTGTTACACCGGCTGTTAATCGTTGGCAGTAAGCGATCCAGCTCAGTGGCGGTTAAGATGAACTGGCAGTTTGCCGGCGGTTCTTCCAGTGTTTTCAGCAAGGCATTCGCCGCCGCCTCACCCATATGCTCTGACTGCTCAATCAGTACCACACGCTTACCGCCAAGCTGGGAGGTTTCCCACGCCCAGTGGTTACACTGACGAACCATATCAACGCCAATGGCTTTGCCATCCTGCGGACTGATACTGTGACAATCTGGGTGGGTACCGGCTTCAAACAACTGGCAGCTGTGGCAGATCCCACAGGACTCTTCAACACCGTTCTGGCAGAGCACAGTTTTTGCCAGCTGGCGTATCAACACGTCCCCGGCGCACCCGGCAGGTGAAATCAACAGCATGGCGTGATGCAAACGATCCTGACTCAAAAGCTGCTGCCATTGCTGCCAGACCGTTGTCAGCCAGGGGTAACTCATGCTGACTCCTGCTGAGCCAGCCAGGCATTCAACTGCAGGCGGATATCCGACGTCACAGCTTCCAGTGATTGGGACGCATCAATAATCACCACTTTGCGGTTATTACGTGACAGCGCTAAAAACCGCTCCCGGGTTCGTTCGAAGAAAGACAGATCCATTTTTTCAATGCGATCCAAAGCCCCGCGTCCCCGAGCCCGTGACAAACCAAGCTCTGGGTCAATGTCCATGTAAATGGTCAGATCCGGTTCAAAATCGCCAAGCACCATGGTTTTGATCCCAGACATCAGCTCAGGGTCAAATCCCCTGCCGCCGCCCTGGTAAGCCTGCGACGACATATCATGACGATCGCCCACCACCCAGTGACCTGCACGCAGCGCAGGCTTAATAACATTTTCTACCAGTTGGCTGCGCGCCGCATACAGCAACAGCAACTCAGCCATATCTGTTAATGGCTCTTCCGGGTGCCCTTCTTTCACCAGCGCTCGCATTTGTTCTGCCAGGGGAGTCCCGCCTGGTTCGCGGGTAGACTGAATGTCGGTGATCCCCCGTGCCGCGAGCGTGTCCAGCACGGTTGCAATCGCGGTACTTTTACCCGCCCCTTCCAGGCCTTCGATGACGATAAATTTTCCGTTCATTTATTGTTTTAATATCTTCAGATAATGGCGAACAGCACGATTATGCTCGCTTAATGTTGTTGAGAAAGTATGGCCACCTTTTCCGTCGGCCACAAAATAGTAGTAACCTGTCTGGGCAGGTTTCACCGCGGCAATCACAGAGGCCGCGCTTGGCATAGCAATAGGTGTGGGTGGTAAGCCGTCTATGGTATAGGTGTTATAGGGTGTCGGTGTTCGCAAATCTTTTCTGCGAATATTGCCGTCAAATTTCTCCCCTAAGCCATAAATCACCGTCGGATCCGTTTGAAGACGCATCCCTTTGTGCAGACGATTCATAAAGACAGATGACACTTTAGCCCGCTCTTCATCAACCGCCGTTTCTTTCTCGATAATGGAAGCCATAATCAAGACTTCGTATGGATTATTGAGCGGAATCGAATCGTCCCGCTCTTTCCAGGCATTATCAAGCAGCTCCGTCATATGCTTATAAGCGCGCTTGAGCAAAGCCAGATCAGATGTGCCCGCTGTATAGTGATAGGTTTCAGGTAACAGATACCCTTCCAGCTTATCGACATCGGCGCCGATAGCTTTGGCGATATCCTGCTCTGTCATCTGGGAAGTGTCGTTCTTCAGCATTGGGGCATTTTCCAGCTCAGCCAGCCAGTCGGAAAAACGGCCGCCCTCCAGTAAGGTGATCGCAAACTGGTGTTCTTTGCCCGAGGCCACCGTTCTCAGGATATCGCGCAGGGTATGTGCCTGCTCAATGGCATATGTACCCGCTTTAATTTGAGCCAGTTGCGGTTCGATCCGCCCGATCCAGCGCGCCCAGGGAGAGTCGGCGATCATCCCCATCTGAGTCAGCTGGTAAAGTAAGCCTCGGAAAGTGGAGCCCTGTCTGACCGTGAGATATGGCTCAGTATTTTTTAACAGCGGCTGGTCAATACTTGCTCTTACCTGCACATACGTCCAGCCTGCACCGCCTGCCAGGATGGCCCCCAGCAGTACAAACACCAATGCCAGTTTCTTTAGCACGTGTACAACCTCTTCATTATCGCTTTTAACGCACTGTGTTCAGTGTACGTTCTCATTTGGATTTTCGTGACCGGCACCAGGGCCATCAACGCATTAGTAATAAAGACTTCATCAGCGCAAAGCAAGGTGTCGAGCGGGCTTTTGACAAACTCAAGACAATAGCCCAAATCGCTTGCCTGCTGACAGACGTGCGCCCGCATTAAGCCATGCACCCCAGCCAGATCCAAAGCTGGTGTGTATAGCCTATTACCGCAACGCCAGAAAATATTGGAGGCACTGGTTTCCGCCACATGGTCATTCGCATCTAGCACTACAGCATCAAGCCAGCCATTCCGTTCAATTTCCTGCTTCAACAGCACCTGCTCCAAACGGTTCAGGTGCTTTAAGCCGGCTAACATGGGAGAAAGCCCGAGCCGCTGCTGACAAACTCCTAACTCGATACCTTCCTGCTGCCATTTCTCGTAAAAGGCTGGCCAGGTAAAGTCGGAAATAATGACCTGAGTCTGATGGCAGCCTGCAGGGCTGTAGCCTCGGCCTCCGGCACCCCGGCTGATAAGTATTTTTACAACCCCTTTTTCAGGGTATCCCCTGGCAAGAGACATCACCTTATCTGTTAGGGGCGACCAGTCTGGAGCATCAATGTCCAGTCTTTTCAAGGTCGTTTGCAGGCGTTCAAGGTGCAGATGCCAAAGCCTGGGTTCACTGTGTTCAACCAGCACAGTCGTAAAACAACCGTCGCCGTACTGCAAAGCACGAGCAGACACATCAACCGTGTCTTGTTCCACATAACCCTTTGCAACACTGTTGATCCACACCATTGCGACCCCCATAAAAAAACGGCCCGGTTAGATGACCGGGCCGTCTAGCATAACAGAATCGACTTAGATTTTCTTGAACAGCAAGGAGCCATTCGTGCCGCCGAATCCGAAGGAGTTACACAGTGCGTACTCCATCGAAACCTGACGGGCTTCACCCGGGACATAATCCAGGTCGCAACCTTCGTCTGGATTCTCCAGGTTGATAGTTGGCGGTACCGCCTGATCAACCAGAGACATAACAGTAATAATGGATTCCACAGAACCTGCTGCGCCCAGCAAGTGACCAGTCATTGACTTAGTTGAAGACACAAGCACCTTGTCTGCCGCTGCACCCAAGGCACGTTTAATGCCCAGTGTTTCAGCAACGTCACCAGCCGGTGTAGAGGTACCGTGTGCATTCACATAGCCAATCTGATCTTGCGAAATAGCAGCATCACGAATAGCAGCTTCCATGGCCAGGGCACCGCCAGAACCATCAGCACTTGGCGAGGTCATGTGAAAAGCATCACCACTCATACCAAAGCCAACCAGCTCAGCATAAATCTTGGCACCGCGCGCTTTCGCGTGCTCATACTCTTCCAACACCATCATGCCGGCACCGTCACCCAGGACGAAACCGTCACGATCTTTGTCCCAAGGGCGAGATGCGCCCTGAGGATCATCGTTACGGGTAGACAGCGCTTTCGCCGCAGCAAAGCCTCCCATACCCAGCGGTGTTGAGGCTTTTTCTGCACCACCAGCCAGCATCATGTCCGCATCTCCGTATACAATCATACGGGCGGCGTGACCAATGTTGTGCAGGCCAGTCGTACAGGCAGTAGAAATTGCAATGTTTGGACCGCGCAGGCCGTACATGATAGACAAATGACCGGCAATCATGTTGACAATAGTGGATGGTACAAAGAATGGGCTGATTTTACGCGGACCCTTTTCAAGCATTGCCTGATGGTTGACTTCAATCAGGCCAATACCACCAATACCTGAACCGATAGCAACACCAAAGCGACTGGCGTTGTCTTCGCCGACTTCAATACCAGAGTCTTTCAGCGCCTGAATACCAGCAGCCACGCCATACTGGATGAACAGATCCATTTTGCGGGCATCTTTCTTTGACATGTAATCTTCGCAATTGAAGTCTTTGACCATGCCAGCAAAACGGGTTGCAAAATCACTCGCATCGAAGTGCTCAATATTGCTGATACCACTCTGGCCTGCCAACAAGGCTTTCCATGAAGATTCGACAGTATTGCCAACCGGCGACAGCATACCCATGCCAGTTACAACTACGCGACGCTTAGACACGATTTATTCTCCGGGAACTGAAGTATTAAATAAGGATTTACAAATGAAAATCAGGCGGTCATGGAGACCGCCTGGAAGTGTTCTTGAGATTACTCAGCAGAAGCGCTTACAACGTAGTCGATAGCTGCCTGAACTGTAGTAATTTTCTCAGCTTCTTCATCTGGAATTTCTGTGTCGAATTCTTCTTCCAGAGCCATTACCAGCTCAACAGTATCCAGAGAGTCAGCACCCAAATCGTCAACAAAAGAAGCTTCGTTCTTTACTTCAGACTCATCTACGCCCAGCTGCTCAACGATGATTTTTTTTACGCGTTCTTCGATGTTGCTCATACTAATCTATTTCCTTAACAAGAGTTCGCTATTGCGATTTGCTGTAGTTTATTCATTACTGTAAAAGTTGCAACACTCAGGGTGCTGGTCAAACCACGATTCTGCGTCAAATCTACGTGAGTTTGACCTGCATCCAAAAAGATTTCAACTTTTTTGCTTAAATCATGTACATGCCGCCATTAACGTGCAGGGTTTCGCCTGTAACGTAACCAGCATCGTCAGAGGCTAGAAATGCAACAGCTGCTGCAATTTCACGCGGCTCGCCTAAACGTCCCGCAGGCACAGCAGACAACGTAGAGGCACGTTGCTCATCATTCAGAGCTTTGGTCATATCCGTTTCAATGAAACCAGGTGCCACAGCGTTCACTGTGATACCACGTGAAGCCACTTCGCGTGCCATGGATTTAGTGAAACCGATCACACCGGCTTTTGCCGCTGAATAGTTTGCCTGACCCGCATTACCCATAGTACCGACCACAGAACCAATGCTGATAATACGCCCATAACGCTTTTTCATCATTGAACGTAGCACAGCTTTAGACAGACGGAAAATCGAGGTCAGGTTAGTGTTGATGATATCCTGCCATTCGTCATCTTTCATTCGCATCAGCAGGTTATCGCGCGTAATACCGGCGTTGTTCACCAGAATATCAACATCACCAAATTCTTCTTTGATCTGCTTCAGTACTGCATCAATAGACTCAGGAGAAGTCACATTCAGTGCCAGACCTTTACCTTTATCACCCAGGTAAGCGCTAATCGCTTCCGCGCCACTTTCAGAAGTGGCAGTGCCGACTACGGTTGCACCACGTTCAACCAGGATTTCTGCGATCGCACGGCCGATACCACGGCTTGCGCCGGTGACCAGAGCAACTTTACCTTCCAGGCTCATGTTTTTTCCTCTTTATATAGCCTGTCATTGTTTACAGGCTGATTATTCGGTTTGCCGCGTACTGACCAGCAGCTATCGCGACAACGTCAGATTATTTAGCCGCTGCCAGGCTGGCTGGATCATTCACAGCAGCGCCATTGAGCGATTTGTCAATGCGCTTAGTCAGACCTGTCAGCACTTTGCCTGGCCCCACTTCCAGCAGCAGTTCGATACCTTCAGCGGCCATACGCTCGACAGATTCTGTCCAGCGCACAGGGCCATAAAGCTGTTTAACCAGCGCCAGCTTGATCGCTGCCGGGTCGGTTTCAGTCGCGACGTCCGCATTGTTAATCACTGGAATAACCGGCGGATTGAAAGTGACTGACTCAAGCGCCACGGCCAGTTTATCGGCAGCTGGTTTCATTAACGCGCAATGAGACGGTACAGACACAGGCAACGGCAGTGCGCGTTTCGCGCCTGCGGCTTTACACAGATCGTTCGCACGTTCCACTGCCGCTTTATGCCCTGCAATAACAACCTGACCCGGTGAATTAAAGTTAACCGGTGCAACCACTTCGCCCTGAGCCGCTTCTTCGCACGCTTTAGCAATAGCGTCATTGTCCAGACCAATGATAGCCGACATAGCACCCACACCGGCTGGTACCGCTTCTTGCATCAGTTGGCCGCGCAGCTCAACCAGCTTAATAGCATCGCTAAAATCCAGCACACCAGCACAAACCAATGCAGAATATTCGCCCAGACTATGGCCGGCCAGAACAGCAGGCTGTGCGCCCCCTTCTTGCTGCCAGACACGCCAGATAGCAACCGAAGCCGCCAAAAGAGCAGGCTGAGTGCGGTGAGTCTGGTTCAGATCTTCGGCCGGGCCATTCTGAATCAGCGCCCACAGGTCATAACCCAGGGCATCAGATGCTTGTGCAAAAGTTTGCTGTACGCTTTCATACTGCTCAGCCAGTTCAGCCAGCATGCCAACAGCCTGAGACCCCTGACCAGGGAAAACAATCGCGAACTTAGACATTCGAGAATCCTTATACAAAGAGAAATGGCATCCAAGATGCCATCAATGATGCGGTAATCAGGCGACTATTGATTAATTCCGCCTGTGCCTCATAGTAAAAAACGTGCGGTTCTATCAGAATTTCACCAGTGCCGAACCCCAGGTGAATCCACCACCAAAGGCTTCCAGCAACAGTGTCTGTCCCCGCTGGATGCGGCCGTCTCGTACGGCTTCATCCAGCGCGGCCGGCACCGTTGCCGCTGACGTGTTCCCTTGCTTATCCAGAGTCACGACAACCTGATCCATCGACATTGACAGCTTTTTCGCCGTCGCCGTAATAATGCGCAAATTGGCCTGATGCGGCACCAGCCAGTCCAAATCGGATTTTTCCATATTATTGGCGGCCAGTGTATCCGTCACCAGATTCGACAGCTGAGTGACGGCCACTTTGAAGACTTCGTTGCCTGCCATGTAGAGCCATTTATTACAATCAAATGTCTCACCGTGTTCAGGCACAGCCAAACTGAGCAAACCGCCAAAATGGCCATCTGCATGTAGATGGGTAGAAATGATACCGGCTTCTTCACTGGCGCCCAGCACAACGGCCCCTGCACCATCACCAAATAAAATGATGGTGGAACGGTCTTGCGGGTCGCACTTATGGGACAGCGCATCCGCACCGATAACCAGAACCTTCTTCGCCATACCGGTTTTGATGTGTTGATCCGCCACACTCAAGGCATAGACAAAACCGGAACAGGCCGCCGCAAGATCAAATGCCGGGCACCCTTTGACGCCAAGCATGCCCTGTACCTGACAGGCTGCAGACGGAAAAGCATGGCTGGCTGAGGTTGTCGCAACGATAATTAAATCAATCTCGTCAGCCGCAACACCGGCCATTTCCATCGCACGGCTTGCAGCGTGATACCCCATTACTGCGACTGTTTCCTCTTCTGCCGCGATGCGACGCTCACGAATACCAGTGCGAGCGACAATCCACTCATCGCTGGTATCCACCATTTTCTCCAGATCCGCATTGGTACGAACCTGCTCTGGCAGATAGCTGCCAGTGCCTAATATTCTGCTATACATGAAGACTAAAAATGCCTCTCAAGTAGTACGTGTTCCAAACGGTCACTGATTTTTGCCGGTATCTTCCGCTTGATTTCATGTACTGCTTCACCAATTGCATTGGTAAAAGCAGCAATGTCAGCACTTCCATGGCTTTTAACGACAATACCGCGCAATCCTAACAGACTTGCGCCATTGTACTGGTCGGGGTTCAGGCTTTGTATCTGACGGAACAGGTCACTAAACAGCCACTTAGCGATCAATCGCTTGATAGGATGCTGGCTGACAGCCTGTTTAAAGCTCTCTATAAAGAGATTAGCAACCCCTTCGCTGGTTTTCAGGCTAACATTGCCGACAAAACCATCACAGACAACCACGTCGGCTTTACCGTCATACAGTTCATTGCCTTCAACATAGCCAATGTAATGTACATCCGGCGAACGGCTCAGCATAGATGCACAGCGTTTAACAAGATCGTTGCCTTTTATTTCTTCAGAACCAATATTGAGCAGGGCCACTTTGGGCGGCCTGCCCGTCATTTCCTGCTCCGCCAGTACCGATCCCATCACAGCAAACTGAAACAAAGTATCAGCATCACAAGATACATTGGCACCCAGATCCAGCAGCCATGTTTTGCCACCGCGGCGGCTGGGGATTGCGGACACTAAAGCAGGACGCTCCACGCCGGGTAATTGCTTCAACGTATAGCGAGCCAATGCCATAAGAGCGCCGGTATTCCCTGCACTGACACAGGCATCCGCGTCACCTTCTGCCACAGCATCCAATGCCCGCCGCATAGACGAACCCTGGCTTTGGCGTAATGCTTGAGACGGACGAGTGTGATCAGCGATGGCACGATCGCAATGGACAACAGTCAGACGGGGATGATGAGTAGCATTGAGCGATGAGAGTTGAGCGGTGATTGCACTTTGATCACCGAAGAGGAGCAGATTTAGCGACGGGTATTGTAACAGTGCCTGCACGGCGGCAGGCACTGTTACCTGAGGACCGAAGTCCCCACCCATTGCATCAAGTGCAACGGTTAGACCAGTCAAGGTTCAACCTTATTTGTTGATAACCTTGCGGCCACGGTAAAAACCGTCAGCAGTCACGTGGTGACGCAGATGGGTTTCACCGCTGTTCTGATCGACAGATACAGCAGCGCCAGTCAGTGCATCGTGTGAACGACGCATACCACGTGCTGAACGTGATTTTTTGCTCTTTTGTACGGCCATTAACCCTACTCCTTATTACTTTTACTCAAGTTTTTTAATACTGCAAACGGATTCGGACGCTCATCAGCAACAGGGATCTCACCGAAGCTCATACCTGATGCAGTGACTGAACAGTCAGCTTCATCATGCATTGGCACTTGCGGTAACTCCAGAATCAGCTCATCTTCGATGAGTTGAAGCAGATTGATCTCACCATTTTCGTCGACTTCAGCCGGCTCATAAGCTTCCGGAAACTCATCTGCTTCCTCGGGTCTGAGGAGCGGACTATAACAGAAATCCACACTGTAATGGTGTTGGAATTCTTCCTGACATCGCTGGCAGGTTAACATCACATCAACATCAGCATGCCCACGCATGAATGCGATATGACGCTGGTCAAAGTCAAATGATAAGATGACGTTTGCATCACTTAAAACGCTGGAAGCCGATTCAGCCAGACGCTCTAAAAGCTCGGCTTTGATGATGCCATCATAGTCGAGCTTTTTTTGAGCAGCGCGGACCGGATCTACCGTCAGCGGCAATTTTACCTTTTGCATAGGGCGCGAATATTAGCCTTCTAATTGGTTTGAGTCAAAGGAAATGTGTCCGAAATCCCAGCTTTTGACCATTTCCCCCCAAGGGGTTTTCATTGCCAGTCCAAGTCCATGGTACGGCAGGTATAATAAGGTTGGTTCTGAGTTAAAACTAGCGTAGATTTCAGCTTATTGCTCCCCCAATCTCTGGGGGTAAAAACGCACTGAACACACCTACACACATTGAGTCAAATCATGAAACAACCGCTACTTCTGGCTTCTACTTCTCCCTTCCGTCGCAGTCTGCTGGAGAAGTTCGGTTTACCGTTCGACTGCGCATCACCCAATATTGATGAAACACCGTTTCCTGATGAATCGGCTGAAACACTGGTAAAACGGCTGGCTGAAGCCAAAGCCCGAGCATGCCGGGCAGAACATCCGTCTCATATCATCATCGGCTCGGATCAGGTCTGCGTCATTAACGGCAAGATAGTGGGTAAACCTCATACCGCAGAGCTGGCCTGTGCCCAGCTCGCCGCCGCCAGCGGTCAGACAGTCACTTTTTATACTGGCCTGTGCGTCTATAACGCTCAGACTGATAACAGCGACGTCATCTGTGAACCCTTTCTCGTGCATTTTCGCACTCTGACTCTGGTTGAGATCCAACGTTATATTGAACGTGAACAACCTTTACAGTGCGCCGGCAGCTTCAAAAGCGAAGGCTTAGGTATCGCGTTGTTTGACCGCCTTGAAGGCCGGGATCCCAATACCCTGATCGGTTTGCCCCTCATCAGTTTACGGGAGATGCTGTCCCGACAGGGTATTGACGTCCTTTGAATGCATTAACGCTGGCGAAGCGCCTCCAGCGTTCTGTTGAGCATGGCATCCATGGGCGCATTGATTTCCACTTTCTCACCCGAGTGCGGGTGTTCAAACTGAATATTCGCTGCATGTAAAAAGAGACGACTCAGCCCGGCCGTCTTGGTATACGCATCAAAACGCGGATCACCGTATCTGTCATCCCAGGCAATGGGGTGACCTGTATACTGACAGTGCACACGGATCTGATGCGTACGACCTGTGACCGGACTGGCCTGCACCAGCGTGGCCTCTGTAAAACTTTCCAGTACTTTAAAACGTGTATCAGACGCTTTACCGTTCGGATTAACCCGAACAATACTGTTGACTTCGTTTTTCAGCAGCGGAGCGGTGACTTTACGGCACTCTTTCGGCCACTGCCCCATGACTAACGCAAAATAATATTTCTGAACCGTTTTCTGCCTGAACTGTTCCTGAAGTTTACGCAGGGCTGAACGTTTCTTTGCTATCAGCAAAATGCCTGAAGTGTCTCTGTCTATCCTGTGTACTAACTCCAGAAAGCGCGCATCCGGGCGCAACGCCCGCAGTGCTTCGATGGCACCGAATTTCAGGCCACTGCCACCGTGTACAGCAGTACCTGACGGTTTATTGAGGATAAGCATGTGCTCATCTTCGTAAATGATGCAATTTTCCAGCTCAGCGACTTTGTCCAGTTTAGTGCTGACAGGTGCCGCTGCTTCTTTCTCTGGCAAGGTCACAGGCGGTACTCTCACCAGATCCCCTTCCTGGAGTTTGTACTCCGGTTTTATCCGTTTTTTGTTTACTCGCACCTCACCCTTACGCAAAATCCGGTAAATCATACTTTTGGGCACGTTTTTCAGTCGGGCACGGAGAAAATTATCAATCCTTTGCCCGGCAAAATCATCAGCAATAGCGATGAATTGCACTTTTGGTTTGTCATCTTTCATAGCCCAAGATTCTATCACGGCTATAAAGCAGATTGCCGCAAAAAAGTCACCCTGCTATGATTGCAGTCTGGAACAGGGGAATTTCCCACTTTCCGTGCCATGACGGTCATATTTTCGTCATGATGAATGTTTTTTATCCTGCTCTGCTTGGCGTCGCTGCAATAGGCGTAAGACGATAAGTCATGCAGAGTCATTATTAGTGTTCCGATTGCAGATTTTTTATCGGTGTTAGAGATACAACCGCGATGACGCGGTGTTACCGGCTGAGTACCGTAGGGTCTTAAAGCCACTTTTAATGGTCTTATACCATCTTTAAGTACAGCTGGCAGATACGTGTAGCCATAGAGCACTCCTGAAACATCCAACCGTGAGGTTGCAACCGTAAATCAGACTTGGGGTCAGGCAGCATCGGTAGAAAATCCAATATTGGCTCACTAAAACAACGACAATAAATGAGTACACAGAATGAAAAGAATGTTGATCAACGCAACTCAGAAGGAAGAGTTGCGCGTCGCATTAGTGGACGGTCAAAAGCTATTCGATCTTGATATCGAAAGCCCAGGACACGAATCTAAGAAAGCAAATATCTACAAAGGCCGCATTACCCGTATCGAACCTAGTCTTGAAGCCGCTTTCGTCGACTATGGTGCCGAGCGTCACGGTTTCCTCCCTCTGAAAGAAATTGCACGCGACTACTTCCCAGCCAACTACACCTATCAGGGTCGTCCTAATATTAAGGAAGTGCTGAAAGAAGGTCAGGAAGTTATCGTTCAAGTGGATAAAGAAGAACGCGGCAACAAAGGGGCTGCGCTGACAACCTTTATCTCTCTGGCGGGAAGTTACCTGGTACTGATGCCAAACAACCCTCGTGCCGGCGGTATATCGCGCCGAATCGAAGGGGAAGAACGCACACAACTGAAAGCCGCACTGAGCACCCTGCAGCTACCGGATGGCATGGGCCTGATCGTACGTACTGCTGGCGTGGGCAAATCCGCTGAAGAACTGGAATGGGATTTAAACGTACTGCTCAATCACTGGAGTGCAGTGAAAGAAGCCGCCGATGCCCACCCTGCTCCTTTCCTGATCCATCAGGAAAGTAACGTGATTGCCCGTGCTATTCGTGACTATCTGCGCCGTGATATTGGCGAGATTTTGATCGACAGCCCGAAAATCTTCGACCGCGCCCGCGATCACATCAAACTGATACGTCCTGATTTTCTGCCTAAAGTAAAACGTTACGAAGGCGAAGTACCGCTGTTCAGCCACTATCAGATTGAAAGCCAGATTGAATCGGCTTTCCAGCGTGAAGTGCGACTGCCTTCCGGTGGTTCTGTGGTTATTGACCCGACAGAAGCTCTGACTTCTATCGATATCAACTCAGCCCGCGCCACGAAGGGCGGTGATATCGAAGAAACCGCGCTGCAGACCAACCTGGAAGCGGCCGACGAGATCGCCCGTCAACTGCGTTTGCGCGACTTAGGCGGCCTGGTGGTTATCGACTTCATCGATATGACCCCGGTTCGTCACCAGCGTGAAGTGGAAAACCGCCTGCGCGAAGCCGTGCGAATGGACCGTGCCCGCGTGCAAATCGGCCGTATCTCCCGCTTCGGCCTGCTGGAAATGTCACGTCAGCGTTTGAGTCCTTCTCTGGCTGAAGCCAGCCACCATGTCTGCCCACGCTGTACAGGTACAGGTGTGGTACGTGATAACGAGTCGCTGTCTCTGTCTATTCTTCGCCTAATTGAAGAAGAAGCACTCAAAGACAACAGCTCTCAGGTACAGGCTATCGTACCGGTTGCTGTCGCGTCCTACCTGCTGAACGAGAAACGTCGCTCTGTACAACACATCGAAAAATATCACGATGTAAGAGTGGTGATCGTTCCTAACGCTGATATTGAAACGCCGCATTTTGAAGTGCTGCGTGTACGTACCGGCGAAGAAAAAGACACCTTGTCTTACCACATTCCGCAAGTGCTGGAAGCTACACGTGAGACAGAAGCAGCGGAAGCGGCACCAGAGCGTGCAACCAAAAAGCGTGAAGAGCCCATTCTGCAAGGATTTACTGCGCCAAAAGCACCAGCGCCGGTTGTTAAGCCTGCTCCTGCCACAGTCTCTGAGCCGACGGCCAACGCAGAAAGCAAGCCTGGTCTGTTCCAGCGACTGTTCAGCGCTCTTGCCAGCTTCTTTAGCAGCACCGCTGAAGAGAAGCCGGCAGAAAAGCCAGAGACTACACCTGCCGTACGCCAGGATAACCGACGTGACAACCGTCGTGATAACCGCCGCGGCAAAGACGGCAGCCGTCAGGGTCAGAGCCGTAACCGTCAGGATGATGATCGCGATTCACGCGACGCGAAAGCTGGCGAAAAAGGTCAGCGTCAGCAGCGTCGTCGCAATGAGCGTCCTAAGCAAGACCGTAACGCCCAGGCTGAAAAGCCAGCGAAAGCGGCGGCACCGCGCACAATAGCTGATGAAGAAATCAAAGAGCAAAAACGCCAACGCCGCGATGAAGTGCAAAAGCAACGCCGTAAAGAAAAGCAGCAACAGGCTGAAACGGCAGAGGTAATTGACACCGTTGAAGCGACCACCGACAACGTTGAGCAACCAAAGACCGAGAAGGTAAAACAACGCCGTCAACGTCGCCAGCTGCATAAGAAGATCCGCCTGGAATCTGCAGAGCTGCAGCCAGCCGGTGACACAGAGCAAGCTCCTGCTGCGGTCAGCGATAACACGCCAAGCCGTGTTAAGAACGTCGGTATCGAAATGGCCAAAGAAGCCAACTCTGCCGCTGAGCTAGAATCTGCCGATGTGCAGTCGGAAACAGATGCTCAGGAAGGTCAGGAAGGTCAACGCCGTAACCGCCGCTCACCACGACACCTGCGTGCCAGCGGTCAACGTCGTCGCCGCATCCGCGATACGCGTCCTCAACAGGATGAAGACCAGGTCGATCAGGCAGTCTCTGATGCCATTACCCATGCGGTAGAAGAAGTGTCTGACAGCCTGGGCGAAATGGAAAACGTGGTCTCCATTGTTGAGCGTCCTAAGCGTCGTCCAACTACCGGTGTGGCGTCTCCTGAAATGGCAATGGGTAAAGTCTGGCCTCGTCACGACAAGCCAGCTGTCCATGCAGAAGATACCGCCGCAGAAGATAGCGCCGAAGAAACTGAAACCCTTGCAGTAGCAGTACAGGCTGAGCAATCCGCCGAGGCACAGGCTGCATCACTGAGCGGTGTGGCCATGCCGGAACTGGCAATGGGTAAAGTCATGCCACTTCGTCAGACTGCAGCGCAAAGTGAGCCAGTACAAGCCCGCGTTGAGCAAGCCGAAACGGCAGCTGTGGCTGAAGCACCTGAAACCACCCAGGTTTCTGAGAGCGCGGCTCCCGACACTGACGTTTCCGTGCCTCTGGTAGCAGAAACTGTCACTGAAGCCGTCGCAGAAACTGTTGCGGAAAAGCAGGCAGAAGAAGCCAGTCCGCAAGAGACCGTTGAACCGCCTGTTATGGCCCAAGTGACAGCAGCCGTTAAGCAGCAAGTGACGGCAAGCGCACCCCGCGGGATTCACAGCGTGTCTCCGATGACTAAGGCACCTGCTCCGCAGCAAGTGCTGGATACGACACCGGTAGCGATTGCACCGTTACGTACCAGTCAGATTCAAGCCCGTCAGGCAGGTAGTCAGACAGCAACTAACGTTGCTTCGGCGCCAATGACCAAAGCAGCCTCAGAGACACAAGAGTAACTCTGACGCAGCAATAAAGACAAAAAGCCATGCGTTTGCATGGCTTTTTACTTTCTGTGTTTCGGATTAACGTACCTCTCCAGTCAGACCACTTAACTCAAAGCCACTTACAGTGCACGCCAAATCACCTTTGTTTCAGACCAGCAACTATCCTGTCCGCAGCAGCTTCGATTAAATCCAGCACATGCTCGAAACCCTCCTCGCCGCCATAGTACGGGTCCGGTACTTCATCTTCCTCTGCATCCGCAAAGGCCAGTAACAAGGACAGCTTAGAAAGATATTCTGCCGGACAGATGGCTGTCAGATCAGACAAATTTTGCCTGTCCGCAACCAGAATTAAATCAAACTTTTCGAAATCGCCGACAGCTATCTGGCGGGCGCGAATCCGCTCAAAGCTGTATCCTCTGGCTTCCCCGGCAGCACGCGAACGACTGTCCGGCCGTTTTCCTTCGTGATACCCAATCGTACCTGCAGAATCGATCTCAACCTCGATGCCTGCTTTCACTGCCTTAGCACGCAACACAGCTTCTGCGGTTGGCGAGCGGCAAATATTACCCATGCAGACTAACAGCACGGATGGTATTCTCTTCTCTGGCATCAATTTTCCTCCTCACCATCAGCTTACCTTTACGCCTGATACAGAGTACGCATCCCTGCCAGGTAAATGCAATATCCAAACAAGCACAGCCTATCTGTGTCTTGCCTGTCGTTGTTTGCGCTGAGCTGCCACAACCACCACAGCCGCATGACGGATCACAGAGGTCAAACAATCACCACCGCCATAGGCGGTGGTTTAGAGGCGACAAAAAAAGGGAGCGAAATCGCTCCCTTGGTCTGAGTCTCTGATGCGCTTTGCGTTATCGGATTAACAGCATAGGAACAGTGGCATCCACCAGAAGCCGGGTGGTATTACTGCCGACAAAGAACTGGCGCAGCTTAGAGTGGCCGTAAGCCCCCATCACTATCATGCCAATCGATTTTTCCTGCTGATATTGCAAAATTGCACTGCCTACTGATCCCGTCAGGCACACTTTAGTAACGTTAATACCTGCGTTGCTCAGGGTCTCGGCCGCAGACTCAAAGGCGTCGCGTTTGTTGTCAGCATCTTCCACCATCACTAAGTGGCACGTCATCCCCTTGAGTAACGGGGTATCAATGGCCTTCTGCACCAGCTTCTGGCTGGTTTCGCTGCCATCAAACGCCAGCAGATACTCAGCCGGTTCACTGAAATCGCCGTTAGCAATCAGAGTGTGGGTCGAAAATGCCCGCACCACACTTTCCAGCTGCGAGCCAATCGCCTTGGCATCCTGCTGATGTAACTCGCCGGATTTACCCAGCACCAGTACCCGAATTTCCGGTTCCAGTTCCAGTAACGTCTCGACAAGATGCCCATGCAGTTGCTGTTTCACCACAGCAGGGACGCCAGTATCAGTGACCAGAGATTCCAGATCATTGAGCAAAGCTTTGCTGTGCTGTATTTCCAGTTTGGAGCGTTTTTCATCCAGCTCGCTGAGCTCTTTCAGTAACGCTTCACGGCTGCCCAGACCAATTGTTCCGGACAGCTGAGAATCAGCCTGATACCTGTCTTTATCCAGCACGTGCAGCAGTTTTAGCGGTGTATCCAAACGCCTGGCTGTCCAGGCTGCCAGGTCCACCACGGCTTTCGAGTAATGCTGGCCGTCTATACATGCGGTAATATATTGCGTCATGATATCTCCTTAATGGCCGCCCATCAGTTTTTCAACTTCTTCCGGCTTGTCATGAACACCAAATTTATCAACTATGGTCGCTGTTGCTTCATTCATGCCAATGAGATCCACCTGAGTACCTTCGCGGCGGAACTTAATGACCACTTTATCCAGCGATGAGACGGCTGTGATATCCCAGAAGTGAGCCGATGACAGATCAATAGTGACACGCTCCAGCACTTCCTTGTAGTCAAAAGAGGCTAAAAATTGATCTGAAGAGGCAAAAAAGACTTGTCCTACAACACGATAAGTTCTTGCTTCGCCATTTTGTTCCAGATCACTCTTCACCACCATAAAGTGGCCGATCTTGTTGGCAAAGAACAAGGCTGCCAACAGAACACCGACAAACACACCGATAGCGAGGTTATGTGTTGCCACGACCACAGCAACGGTGGTGACCATCACAATATTGGTAGACAGCGGGTGTGATTTCAGATCTTTAATCGAAGACCAGGAGAAAGTACCAATAGACACCATAATCATGACAGCAACCAGCGCTGCCATTGGGATCTGCTTGATCCAGTCGCTGAGAAAAACCACCATAATCAGCAGGAACAAACCCGCGATAAAAGTTGATAATCTGCCCCGACCACCGGACTTGATGTTGATAATCGACTGACCAATCATGGCACAACCAGCCATACCGCCCAGGAAGCCAGTCGCGATATTTGCAACCCCCTGACCTTTACACTCACGGTTTTTGTCACTGCTGGTGTCAGTGAGATCATCCACAATTGTGGCTGTCATCATGGACTCCAGCAAACCGACAACTGCCAGGCCAACAGAATAAGGCAGGATAATCAGCAAGGTTTCCAGGTTCAGCGGAACATCAGGCCAAAGAAAGAACGGCAGTGTATCCGGCAGTTGCCCCATATCACCCACAGTGCGAATATCAATACCAAAGGTCAATGTGACTGCAGTAATAACAAGAATACACACCAGTGGCGATGGAAGAACTTTGCCGACATAAGGCAAATAAGGGAACAGGTAGATAATACCCAAACCGGCCGCCGTCAGAGCATAAACGTGCCAGGTTACATCAGTCAGTTCAGGTAACTGGGCCATAAAGATCAAAATGGCTAATGCGTTAACAAATCCCGTGACGACCGAACGGGAAACAAATCGCATTAAATCACCCAATTTCAGATACCCGGCCGCGATTTGCAAGATACCGGTTAATACTGTGGCTGCCAGCAGATACTGCAAACCATGCTCTTTGACCAGAGTCACCATCAACAGCGCCATGGCACCGGTTGCCGCTGAAATCATGCCAGGACGGCCTCCGGTAAACGCAATAATTACCGCGATACTGAATGAGGCATACAGGCCGACTTTCGGGTCAACCCCGGCAATAATGGAAAAAGCAATCGCTTCTGGAATAAGAGCCAGTGCAACTACAAGCCCAGACAATACATCACCACGCACATTGGATAACCAATCGCGCTTTATCGTTTCTATCATAAAATTTCTCAAAAATTTGTGTAAACAAGAGGTTAGAAAGATTAGGGGTGGGTTGTCGGCTAAGGCGGCGTAATTGACATCTGTCTCTCCATGGCGTGTAAAAAGTGTGATCCTATTCACTCCTTTCGACCTAGTCAATAAAAATGCCTTTTTATCCAATCTGTTCGGGATCAGGCGCAACCTGAGTAAACCGAATGAAAAATATCTGCTGCTTCAGTAAATCCCCCTGAAGTGAAGCCATTATGGTTAAATAGCGCCTGAAAACCCACACACTGAAAATACGCCCCATGACAGAACTGAAAACCCTGATGCTGTTTTTATTCACCGCACTGGCAGAAATACTTGGCTGCTACCTTCCCTATTTATGGCTGAGGGAAGGCAAATCCATTTGGCTGTTGTTCCCTGCTGCTATTTGCCTGGCGCTGTTCGCCTGGCTTTTGTCTTTGCACCCCACAGCGTCCGGCCGGGTATACGCTGCCTACGGCGGGGTTTATATCTTCGCTGCCATATTCTGGCTATGGTTGGTTGATGGCATCCGCCCTACGTTTTGGGATTTGCTCGGTGCGTCTGTCGCCATTACGGGCATGTGTATCATCATGTTTGCACCAAGGCATACATAGATATTTTCATCCGGTAAGACTGATGCATATCTGTCAGTCTTTACTGCCAGTCTTACCTCAAATCGCACTGCAACGACATCAAATAGTGCTTTGCCCTTCGTCATTCACGGCGAATCACCACTACACTTGAACATTGACGTTATTAGCCTGTGTCAGTATTCAAGGAAAAAGTATGAAAAAATTATTAATCATCTTCGGCAGTACCCGGCCTAACCGTGGTGGCTTACCAGTTGCTGAGTGGGTAGTACAAGAAGCAGAAACTGCAGAACAATTTGAAGTGGCATTTGCTGATCTGAAAACAGTGAACTTGCCCTTACTGGACGAACCTGATCACCCTGCCCAGCAAAAATACACCCAAGCTCATACTAAGCAATGGAGCCAGACCGTCACTGCTGCGGATGCCATTCTCTTTGTGACCCCGGAATACGACTACTTTCCCCCTGCCGCATTAGTCAACGCCATTCAATTTCTGGCCAAAGAATGGGCTGGGAAGCCAGCAGGCATTGTCAGTTATGGCGGGGTGTCCGGCGGACTGCGTTCAACTCAGGCATTACGACTGCTGCTGTCTGGCGTCGGTACGCTTACCCTGTCTGCTTCCGTGCCTATTGCCTTTTATAACCAATACATTAATGACCAAGGCGTGCTGGAAGCCAATGACGCAATGAAAAAAGGTCTCACGGGTTTGCTGACAGAATTGCAGAGAATGACCGAGCTTGTCGCGAGGGTATAAATACTGGCCAGACTCATCCGAAACATCAGACAGGCCACAAGATGGTGGCCTGTCCAATTCTACCCGTGCAAGCTAAACCACAGGACTATTTATCGGTGAAGCCTCAACGCCAAAGGATGGACTACTGAGGCACTACCCGTGCGGTTCTGCCGGTGACATTAATCCGGACTTTCTGCCCCACCCGAAAAAGCATATTAGGATCAACAGCCTGGACGATGGCTATGGTTTCGCCTGAATCGAGTTTAATCGTCAGATTCACACCGTTACTTTCCGACAGATTCTGTGAGGCTTTACTCCCGGCATAACCACCCAGCAAGCCACCCCCGATGGCAGCAATGTCTGAACCGCTGCCGCCACCGATTTTCGATCCCAGTATCCCGCCCACAGCTGCACCAGCTATGGTGCCAACCACATTCTGCTCACCTTCTAAGGTCACAGGATCAATCTGAACAATAGTGCCGTATTTCACTTGCTGGATCTGCTGTGCCTGAGATCGGCCATAAGAATCACCGTAAGGGTTTCTTGCGCAGCCACTCACTGCCAGCGACACAATGAAAAAGACGAAAAGGACGAATTTCACAACATCACCTTCCTTACCTGCTAGGGTTCACGCTAAAAGTATAGCAATCCCTATTTTCCTCCATTGGCTAAGGAATGAGAGAGTCAGGTTGTCATTAAACCACCAATCCCACTTGCGTCTTGTGCTCTGCTCGAACACAATCATCTCTTTTCTATTCCGCAAGAACGCCAACTTAAAGAGGCAGTTATGGCAGACGAACACAATAAACAGGATCGTTACAAAACCCGGCAGCAAAAAGTCAAAGAAGAAGTCGATGCCCGAGTGGCTGCAGCTCAGACAGAAAAAGGCATCCTGCTGGTCATTACCGGTAACGGTAAAGGTAAATCCACCTCTGGTTTCGGCACTATTGCCCGCGCGGTCGGTCATGGTCAGAAATGTGGTGTCGGTCAGTTTATCAAAGGCACCTGGGACAATGGCGAGCGGAACCTGCTAGAACAACACGACGTCACTTTCGCTGTCATGGGCACAGGATTTACCTGGGACACGCAAGACAAAGAAGCCGATACACTCGCGGCGCAGACCACCTGGACTGAATGCAAAAAAATGCTGACAGACGCCAGCTATGACGTGGTATTGCTCGACGAGCTGACTTACATGCTGACTTACGGCTATCTGGATATCGATGAGGTGCTGGACACTATCGCGCAGCGCCCACCGGAGCAATCCGTGGTGGTAACAGGCCGCGCGGCTCACCGTCGCCTGACTGACATGGCCGATACCGTTTCAGAAGTTCGCAACATCAAACACGCCTTTGAGAGCGGTATTAAAGCCCGCAAAGGCGTAGACTGGTAATCAGGACGACGGCAGCGCCGAATGATGACAGGCCTCAGACGCATGGCAGAGGTCTGCATCAATATCCTGACTGCCCAACAGGCGCAGCCACAAAGAAGGTAAATGTTTTATCCGCACCGCAGGGCTGCTCAATTGCACTGGCAGCGGGAATTGCCAGTCTTCATGGTTCTCCCGGCTGGCAAACACAAACCGGAACGGCAGATAATCCACCATGCCCAGACGCAGATCTGTGGCGATGATCTGGCTGCCGTTATCTTCATAGCGAATGAACTGACGGGTAAAACGTTCAAGCGCCTGTAATGTTGAAGGCTTGTCGGTCAGAGGCCAGTGACCGCGGGCTTTCTCAAGAAAGTCTACAGTGTCTGATTCATCTAACAGTGACGACAACCCTTCCCAGTAGCTGTCCTCGCCTAACACCACAATTCGCCATAACACGGTATTAAAAGGCGTTGGCGAAACAAAAACCGGCTTGCCTTCCAGTGGCGTGCCTGCCACCTGATTTTCTACTCTCTGCTCAATCATGTGCATCGCCACTACTGACCATAACAGGTACAGACTGGACAGGATAACACCGGCTTTGCACAGGCTGGCAATACGATCACGCCACAGCAGCGCGGCCAGCAACGTCACTAACAGCGGCAGGGTATAAAGCGGATCAATAATGAAGATACTGGACACCGCCACGCTGACAGGTAAAGGCCACAAAAGCTGAGTACCGTAAGCGGTAAAGGCATCCAGAATGGGATGGGTGATCAGGCAGGCCGCCACCAAGCCCCACAACCGCAAGAAACTGAATGAGCTGGCTGGCCGCCATCGGTGCCAGCACCACGCCAGTAACAACGAAAGCGGAAACAGCACAAAAAGAGAGTGGCTGAAGCCGCGATGCTTCACCATATCCGATACAGGATCGCCATAATCGATCAACACATCCAGATCCGGCAAGGTTCCCAGCATGGCACCGGCCACCAGCACTTTGGGTGAGGCTTTTCGGCCAGCTATCATGCCGGCAACAGCAGCGCCCAACGCCGCCTGTGTAACTGAATCCAAGGTCACTCTCCATGGTTTTTTGCTGATTGTACCAAACCGCTCAGTCAGAGATAGCCCAACTACATTATCAGTAACAAAATAGCGGCAGGCACTAAAAAGGCCAGCGGTTTACCCGACTGGCCCTGATCTCATTGGTTTGACGCAAACTGCGCGTTAGTTAAACAGTCCTTTCAGCAACTTATCCGTAGCTTCTTTGACTTTATCGTCACCGGCTTTGTCGCCCAGCAATTTATCCAGACCGCGTTGCACTTCCTTGTTGGCCTTTTCTTCCAGTCTGTCGGCTTCTTTTTTGGCTTTTGCTTCCAGTTCTTTCGCCCGCTTATCCAGCTCGCTGTTCCGCTTCACCAGCTCTTTAAAGTTGATGGCATAATCTGGCGCCTGCCAGGTCCCGGTAATATCAAGCGGCACTGTGATATCCGCGACTTCGTCTACCGATTTACCGCCCTGTCCTTTACTGGTGGCCACCACAGAGGTGTCAATCTGAAACGCCAGTGACTGCTCGGTCAGATCCGTATTCCCTTTGCCATCGACACGCAGCAGAGGCGAAGCCAGATGCATATTATTGGTCGCCGCTTTACCGTCCTTCAGTATGAAGGTCGCCGTCAGCGCAGAGAAATCTGTCTTTTTCGGCTCGTCCTGTACAGTATCAGACTGGCCTTTCAGTTTGGCCTTGGCTTCACGGATCATCTTGGGAATATTGATCCCGTTAACCGCACCATCGGCAAAATTGATGGCGATTGTTCCATCCAGATTCTTCTTGAGCCGCGACTCTGCCAGGCCTTTGCCTGCCACTTCGACATCAATGTTACCCGTGCCAGCCAGAATATCATTCTCGGCAACATCGACCAGTAAAGGCTGCACCTGTACACCCTGAATGGTATTGCTGATCTGGTACACCGGCAATGAACCGTTCGCATCCAGTCTGGCTGTGGCGGATATTGTCCCGTCATACAGATCTGCCGCGAATTTGTTGAGAGTAAACACGCCATTTTTAACCGCTATCGCCAGATCAACATTGCTCAGCCTGGCGTTGGCCGCCACAAAGCGCTTAACTTTCACAGTGCCGTCGACATCGAGCTGTTTCAAGACCGACAGATCAGGCTCCTGTTCGCTGACAGGTGCATCGCCAGCCGGTGCAGAAGCCGTGCCTGAGGTGTCTGACGGCTTGGCCTCCTCACTGGCTGCAGCCTCTGCGTCGCCACCGGTCCAGTTGTCGACATTGATCTCCTCACTGCTGAGCGCAAAACGGATCACCGGAATATCGGCCTGTTTGAAAGAGGCATCGCCGTTCAACGCCAGTTCATCCGCCTTCACTGTCAATCCGCTCAGGGTCGCCATAGCGGCTTTGAGATCGTATTCAGCATCGCCAGACATGGCCACTTTCATCGTCGGCCGGGGCAGAGCGGCACCTTCGAGATCTGATTTCAGATCCAGCGCCTGCAGCGAAATGTTCGCCTTATCCTGGCTGACCCTAATCCGGGTTTTACCCTCAGCATTGAAGGCAAGATCAGGGATCTGCCCTTTGGCTGACAGTGTCACGTTACTCCACTCGCCCAGATTAAAGGCATCCAGTTTCACCGTGACATTATCCAGCTGAGTGCCGGCTTCTGTCATGCTGGCGGAGAGCTCGGTGTTTTTCAGCGCCGCGTTATCCAGATTTTCCGCCAACTGCAGGCTGGTTTTGCCCTGGGCAGAGAAGCGCATCGCACCGTTTTGACCCGCCAGATCAAAATTCAGATCCGCCCATTCACCCGGTGCAAACTGGCTCAAATTCATGTTCAGCGAGTCCAGCGCAGTGACAGTACCTGCCTGATCGTCCCGCAGGCTGACACTGGCATTTTCAAGCGCTATGCCTGCCAGACTGATCACCCATTTCTCACCGGTTGCTGTTTCGCCTTCGGCCACCACTTCACCCTCACCTGACGCTGTCGGCTGTGCCTCAGTTTCCCGGGAGTCAGACGCCCTGTCTGTGGTCGTTTTATCGCCACCTAAGCCATCCAGATTACTGACGCCATCTTTGCGCGTCTGAATAAACACACGGGCATCTTTGAGCGTGACCTGACCAATTTCCAGCCGGTTGGACAGCAACGGAAGTACAGACACAGACACACCCGCTTCGTTGAACTGAACCAGGTTAGCTTCATCAAAACCTGCCGGATTACGAAACTCGGTCCGGCCTATCGCAAAGCCCACGCTCGGGAAAAAACGCCAGCCGATATCGCCTTCAATAACCAGATCACGGCCCGTGGCCTTTTTCACCTGTTCCGCAATCAAAGGCTTAAATTGGTTCGGGTCGACCAGCGTCACCAGAACGCCAATCGCCACCACCACAACCAGCACGATCGCCAGCAGTACATAGAGAATTTTTTTCATTCTGTCCTCGGAATGTGTGCCATGTTGAACAACATTTATTGACCTGTGACACACTAAAAATGCCAACAAAAAATGTCAAAATACCTGATTTATTAAAGCAAAAAATAAGGCCACCGTTAAGGTGACCTTATCATTCTGACTACAATTTAATGCGCTTCTGACAAAAATCAGCGATGTTTCTTCTCGTCTTCATTGATTCGGCTGGCAACCGCACCCTGCTGATTATGATATTTCGCATTGGCGCGCTTGTTGTAAGGTTTCTCAGCAGAACCTGACAGCACCTCAAAACTCAGAGCACCAATGGGCATGTGCGGACGCAGTGCCAGCGGCAGCCGGCCACTGTTATAAAATTCCAGCACAATCCTGCCAGCCCAGCCCGGGTCGATACGGTGCGCTGTGACGTGTACCATCAAACCCAAACGGGCCAGCGAAGAGCGTCCGTCCAGCCAGCCGACAATGTTATCCGGTAAGGTGACAGATTCATGAGTCACCGCCAGCGCCAGTTGTCCCGGATGCAGGAAAAAGGCATCGCCATCGGCGACTTCAATCTCATCACTCATGACTTTTTCGAGCTGTGCCGCAACATCTTCTTTTTTGCCGGAGAGATCGATAAACGGCGCACCGTGGTCAGTAAAAATACGGAAATTATTACCTAAGGTGACATCGATTGTCAGACCGCTAATCACATCATTTGACGGGCGCGGCTCAATACTGATCTTACCTTCATCAAGATAGGCCTTGATGTCCTTGTCACAAAGTCTCATGTTGCGGGTTATCTCCAGGGCAAAAAATCATAAATACTATCGGAAATGCTTGCCGCCACTATAACGACCTGTTCGCAGCAGGTCTATCTTTGCAGCCGCTTGCGTGACATGTTGTCACGCCTTTTAATACAACACCGAATTCAGGAGACAAAAAAGGCTGACCTGAGCCAGCCGTTGCCATACCTTACGCTTTAAGCAAGCGGGCAATATGCGCTTTTAACACATCGATAGCAATTCGGTTCTTGCCGCCTCGTGGCACAATAATATCGGCATATTGTTTCGACGGTTCAATGAACTGCATAAACATAGGGCGGACGGTTTTCTGATATTGCTGCAGTACCGATGACATTGTCCGGCCGCGTTCTGCCACATCACGCTGCAAACGGCGAAGCAGACAGATATCCAGCGGGGTATCCATAAACACAGTTGCATGCATCAGGTCACGTAAACGGGGATCCGTCAGCAGCAGGATACCTTCCAGAATGATCACCTTCTTTGGAGTCAGCGAGGTGGTTTCCGTCATGCGAGTGTGCTCGCTGTAGCTGTACTGCGGCACTTCCACCGCTTCACCACGCATCAGGGTTTCGAGGTGCTCACAAAGCAAATCATGGTCAAGGGCATTGGGATGGTCATAATTGGTCTTTACCCGTTCATCCATACTCAGGTGACTTTGATCGTTATAGTAACAATCTTCCGTAATAACACCGATCTGTTGATCGCCAACTTTTTCTCTAAGTTCGTTGTAAACCGTTCTGGCAATCAAACTTTTACCGGAAGCAGACGCGCCTGCAATCCCGATAATTACGCATTGGTGTGAATGTTCAGACATATCAGAAAGCACCTGTAAGAATATCTAGCGGGTTATTACCCAATTTCAGTAACCGGCCCCACTCAGCGGCACAGCACTATACTGCAGGTAAAAATTAAACCGCACGATTATAAGGAGTTGACGCCTTGGATACCAGAGCAAATGCGATCTTGCGCTCAAAACATTATGCAAATGCAACAGAAAACAAGACTTAAACAGTTACATTGACCGCAATTACAGAGTTTTAATACTGATTTGCTCTGCCACAGGTTGCCCATGCCAATAGAGTCGGCTGGCTACGCGCCCGGCTAACTCTATATAAGCCTGAGCCTGCTCACTGTCAGGTGATGACGCCACTGTCGGTGTGCCTTCGTCAATATCCTGACGAATCTGAATATGCAGTGGCACCTGAGCCAGCAAAGGAATCGCGTAGTCCCGCGCCATTCTCTCCGCCCCTCCGGTACCAAAAATCGCCTCATGGTGACCGCAGGCGCTGCATATGTGATAGCTCATGTTTTCCACCACGCCGAGTACGGGCACATGCACTTTACTGAACATATTTACCCCCTTGATGGCATCAGCCAGGGCCAGATCCTGCGGGGTGGTGATCACCACAGCCCCGGTGACCGGCATCTGTTGCGCCATGGTCAGTTGGATATCTCCCGTGCCGGGCGGCATATCCACCACCAGATAATCCAGCTCCGGCCACAGAGTTTCATTCATGATCTGCGACAGAGCTTTCGATGCCATCGGGCCGCGCCACACAGTCGCATTATCGGCCGGCACCAGGTAGCCGACAGAATTGGTATACAGGCCATGCGCCACCACCGGAGCCATCATTTTTCCGTCCGGTGAGGACGGTTTTTCATCTGCCGCGCCCAGCATCATAGGCACAGATGGCCCATAGATATCGGCATCCAGCAGCCCGACTCGGGCGCCCAGCGCCTGTAATCCCAGCGCAAGATTCACGGCTGTCGTCGACTTGCCTACGCCGCCTTTGGCCGAACTGACGACCAGCAGATTCTTAACGCCTTTCAATAGCGGCTTGTCATTGGCGGCCAACGGCGTAACCCGCACTTTGACACTGACGTTCAGATCTGTGGCAATCTGCTGAGCCTGCTGATCAGCAATCCAGTCTGTTAAAGCATCGGCCACAGACGAAGCGGCAAAAGGCAGCGTGATGATCACCGCCTGATCACCTTGCCAGTGGACGAGACCGGGAGTATCCGCCCACTCATGCACCAGCCAGGGATGTGTAAACTGATTTAACCAGTCACACAATGCCGCTTTATCGGCAAAAGGACTGTCGGGATTATTCACCATGATAAAGACCTGCTTTGTTCGTTGTAATACGCTGTTTTTATCCTATCACTTTGCGTCTGAAACCGCTCTAATTGTCAGTGATTTCGGCTATGAATCAGGCCTGCCTTGGGGTACTATTCAAGGCTTATTATCTTTTTTACCCATCATGAGCGAATAGAGAAATATGGCTGCAAACCCAAGAAAAATTCTGGTGACCTGCGCCCTGCCGTACGCTAACGGTTCTATCCACCTTGGCCACATGCTTGAGCATATCCAAGCGGATATCTGGGTGCGCTATCAGCGCCTTCGCGGCAACGAAGTTCATTTCATCTGTGCAGACGACGCGCACGGTACGCCAATTATGCTTAAGGCCCAACAGATGGGGATGGAGCCTGAGCAAATGATTGACGAAGTGAGCAAAGAGCACCAGGCGGATTTTGCTGGCTTCGATATCAGCTTTGATAACTACCACAGCACGCACTCTGAAGAGAACCGCGAGCTGTCTTCTTTCATCTATAACGAACTCAAGAAAAACGGCTTTATTACCAGCCGCACTATTTCTCAGCTGTTCGATCCAGAGAAAGAAATGTTTCTGCCGGACCGTTTTGTCAAAGGCACCTGCCCGAAATGTAAAGCAGACGATCAGTACGGTGATAACTGTGACAACTGTGGTGAAACTTACAGCCCGACGGATCTGATCAACCCGAAATCTGCAGTTTCTGGCGCCACGCCTGTAATGAAAGATTCAGTGCACTTCTTCTTTGACCTGCCTCAGTTTGAAAGCATGTTAAAAGCGTGGACCAAATCCGGTGCGCTGCAGGAAGAAACATCTAATAAGATGCAGGAATGGTTCGATGGCGGACTGCAGCAATGGGATATCTCCCGTGATGCGCCTTACTTCGGCTTTGAAATCCCGGGCGAAACCGGCAAGTATTTTTATGTCTGGCTGGACGCGCCTATCGGTTACATGGGTTCATTCAAAAACCTGTGTGACAAGCGTGACGATCTGAACTTTGATGAGTTCTGGAACAAAGACAGCTCCACTGAGCTTTACCATTTCATCGGTAAAGACATAGTGTACTTCCACAGCCTGTTCTGGCCAGCCATGCTGGACGGTGCCGGTCTGCGCAAACCGAGCAATGTCTTTGTTCACGGCTATGTCACAGTCAACGGTGCCAAAATGTCCAAGTCTAAGGGGACATTTGTCAAAGCCAGCACTTATCTGGAACATTTGGATCCTGAGTGCCTGCGATACTACTACGCCGCCAAACTGAACAACCGTATTGATGATCTCGACCTGAATCTGGAAGACTTCTCACAACGCGTCAACAGCGATGTCGTGAACAAGATTGTCAATCTGGCTTCCCGTAACGCAGGTTTCATTACCAAACGCTTCGATGGCAAACTGGCCGACACCTTCGCAGAACCGGCGCTGTACCAGGAATTCGCGGCGGCGTCTGACCGTATTGCCGAGTTGTATGAGAACCGTGAATTTGGTCGTGCCATCCGCGAAATTACTGCCCTGGCTGACAAAGCTAACCAGTACGTCGATGAGAAAGCACCTTGGGTTGTAGCGAAAGAAGAAGGCAAAGATGCTGAACTGCAGTCAATCTGCTCTGTCGGTATTAACCTGTTCCGTGTGCTGATGACTTACCTCAAACCTGTGATGCCAAAACTGGCAGAGCGCGTTGAAGGATTCCTCAATGAAACCCTGACCTGGGATGGTATTGCACAGCCACTGACAGGCCATGAGATTGCCAAGTTCAAAGCCCTGTTCAGCCGAATAGACAGCAAACACATTGAAGCTATGGTTGAGGCGTCTAAAGAAGACGCTGCCGCTGAAAAAGCCGCAACAACCCAGCCCGCCGCGGGCCCATTGGTTGATGAACCAATCGCGGATGAAATCGAGTTCGATGACTTTGCTAAAGTGGATCTGCGTATTGCAAAAATCATCAGTTGTGAGTCTGTGCCAAAAGCGGACAAACTACTGAAATTCCAGCTCGATATCGGCGGCGAAACCCGTCAGGTTTTCTCTGGCATTAAGTCAGCCTATAACCCGGAAGATCTGGTCGGCAAGCTAACGGTTGTCGTGGCTAACCTCAAACCGCGTAAAATGAAGTTTGGTATGTCAGAAGGCATGATCCTGGCTGCCGGTCCTGGCGGCAAAGAGCTATGGCTGCTGGAACCTCATGAAGGTGCCCAGCCTGGCATGCGTGTAATGTAAAGCGGATTCACAGAAAAACACCTGAAAAAAGGAGCAGTCGCTCCTTTTTTTATCCTATTTCCCCTTGTTCCGCACGTTCACCCGCCGGCGACTCTCTCGCAATCATGCACTTCTCAGCAGCACCTACAGCCTACACACTCAGCTTTTGATTTCATCAAAATCGCAAAGAGCAGACGATATAACCAAAAAATGCTTGCTATATCAGTATATAAAGCAATCAAACGGTTTCTGGTTTGTTAATAAGAATAAGGATTTATTAACAACAAACCCAATAAAGTGTGATCTCATACAAGCTTTAAATCATGACATTGATTTTACATCGCGGGTTTGTAACTGGAACTGGTAATCTGCTCCGCGCTCTGAGGATCAGTAACAGAGCCACATATAATAAGGAGTGTTCTTTCATGAAAACCCAAAACAAAAAACTGTCCCTGACCGCCCGAGTCATTCTCGGTATGGTGCTGGGTATTTTGACTGGATTTATCATCCGCTCGCTTTTCGCTGATACGGCATTTGTTCAGGACTACATAGTTAACGGCCTGTTCGAAGTAGGCGGCTCAATCTTTATTGCCAGCCTGAAGATGCTGGTTGTGCCACTCGTTTTCGTCTCACTGGTATGCGGTACCAGCACTCTGAGCGATATCAGCACTCTTGGCCGTCTTGGCGGTAAAACACTGGCTTTCTATCTCACCACTACGGCTGTGGCTATTACGCTTGCCCTGACAATGGGCACGCTGTTTAAGCCTGGCGAAGGTGCAGATCTGGCGGCCGCGACCTCATTTGCAGCCAAGGAAGCACCTTCACTGGGTGAAGTGATCATTGGCATGTTCCCGACCAACCCTATCAATTCCATGGCTCAGGGCAATACGCTGCAGATCATCGTATTTGCCATTCTGCTCGGTATTGCCATCAGTGCAGCAGGTAAAGCGGGTGAACGCATTGCCGGCGTCTTTGCCGATCTGAACGAAGTGATCATGAAGCTGGTGGCATTGCTGATGCACATCGCGCCATACGGTGTATTCTTCCTGATGGCAAAACTGTTCACCGGTCTGGGTTTGGATGCTATCTATAACCTGATGGGTTACTTCCTGGTACTGAGTTGTACCCTGATTCTGCATGCCGTGTTCACTTACGGCCTGATGCTGAAAATGTTCTCGGGCCTGAGCCCATTCGTTTTCTTCAAGAAGATGGAAGATGCGATCATGTTCGCCTTCTCAACGGCCTCTTCCAATGCCACCATCCCGGTGACGATGGAAACGGCGACCAAGCGTCTGGGTGTCAGCAATAAAGTGGCCTCATTCACTGTACCATTGGGCGCGACCATCAACATGGATGGCACCGCCATTATGCAAGGTGTGGCCACTGCCTTTATTGCTCAGGCATTCAATATCGACCTGACCATGGGCGATTACATGGCAGTGATCATGACAGCAACGCTGGCCTCAATCGGTACCGCCGGTGTCCCTGGTGTCGGGCTGATCATGCTGGCGATGGTATTGAATCAGGTAGGACTGCCGGTTGAAGGTATCGCTATCATCATGGGTGTTGACCGCCTGCTGGATATGATTCGCACTGCCGTCAACATCACAGGCGACAGTGTTGTCACCTGTATTGTGGGTAAATCTGAAAATGAGATAGATATCAGCCGCTTTAACGATCCAAAAGCGGGTGAAGCTGACGAAGAAGTACACCTGCACAAAGCCTGATGCGAAAGCTGGATAGTAACCTCTGAGGCCCCATATCGGGGCCTCTTCTTTTATCTGCTCAACCAATTTCTCTCCTTGCCTTATTCTGTGGCATCGCAAGTTTTAAAATGCACCAAAGCAGTGCAATTAAAGTGTACCAATGACGCTACCTTAATAAATTTTCCAATTTAATCATATAGATAGAAAATGACACCTGCTAAAAAATCTGGCTCGCTTTTTGCGTTATGACTAGGTCGTTAAGAAACTGCAACTCAGGCTTAAACAAGCTGACCCAGAAACAGAATCAAAACGTCAAAGAGGATCAACAAAGTATTTATGCCATTTACTGGCATTCAGGGAGTCGATATGTGGATTATTCTTGGTTTAACACTGACTGTGCTGGCACTCACGGCTTGGTATTTCTACAACAAACAGCAGCAGGCACAAACTGAAGCACACTTCGATCAGATCCTTGGCCTTCGGCAGCTCATTCAACTGCTGCGCCAACACAGGCGTCTGTCCCATAGCCATCTTATGAAAAGCCAACTCACTAAAAGTCGAGGCGAAATCCTGCCGGTTTTTCCCGAGCAGAATGCCATCCTGAGTTTGAGCCATACTCTGCTGAGTCAGGCCGGGCTTGAGCAAAAACCCATGTACCGGATTCTGACTCAGCATTTGCAGCAGTTAAGCACTGAGTGGCCGCAGTATTCTATGTCACGTAACCAGGCCAGTCATGGCAAAAACATTCGCCATGTTATGTATCTGATTGATGACCACTTAACCACCAGCCTGCTCATTGCAGACAAAAGCACCCTGTTCGAGCAGTATCAGCAGTTCTGGCCGGTCACACTGAACGCATTGGATACCCTGGCCCAGTTCCGCTCAACAGTGGCGGTGTTTCATCCGGGTAACAGTAAGCAGGAAGTATTACTGCGCAGGCATCTGCATTTGCTGCAACGCCGATTGGGACAAATGAACCTGATGCTCAAAATACCCGGGCCGTCGTTAATGGCCGATCAGCTGGAGAACGACCTGACCACTTTGCTGCAATCGGCCAGTGCAAGCAAAGCATGCCGGCTGGCACTGTATAAGTTCTCACTCAGCTTGTCGGATAACATTTTCTATTTATTTGATGCCAAGTTGACTGAGATTGCTCATTCGCTGGCGATAGACGATTTCCCGCTGGATATCAGCGCCAGTCTGCTTCCCCTGCTGGAACAGGCTGAATCTGAAGCTGCCGGTCAAACCGAACTCAAGCTTCAGGCCTGATAACGATACGCCCGCCTTCCTCTGACACAGGTGCCATCCCGCGCTCAAGGCAGGTCGCGGTCAAGGCAGATAAAGACATAAAAAAACCCAGCGCAGGCTGGGTTTTTCATTTTGACTGTCATCACAGCGATTAACCGATGTGAGTCAGACCGCCCATGTACTGACGCAGCACTTCAGGGATCTCAATGCGGCCATCAGCCTGCTGATAGTTTTCCAGCACTGCGACCATGGTGCGGCCAACCGCCAGACCTGAGCCATTCAGAGTATGTACCAGCTCAGGCTTCTTCTCGCCTTTACGGCGGAAGCGTGCCTGCATCCGGCGTGCCTGGAAATCACCCACATTGGAGCAGGAAGAGATCTCACGGTAAGTATTCTGCGCCGGCAGCCAGACTTCCAGATCGTACGTCTTCATCGCACCAAAGCCCATATCACCAGTACAGAGAATCACTTTACGGTAAGGCAGTTCCAGCAGTTGCAGTACTTTCTCTGCCTGGCCGGTCAGCTCTTCCAGTGCCGCCATAGAATCTTCCGGACGGGTGATCTGAACCAGTTCCACTTTATCAAACTGGTGCATACGAATCAGGCCGCGGGTATCACGACCATAAGAACCGGCTTCAGAGCGGAAGCAAGGCGTATGCGCCGTCATCTTGATTGGCAGTTCAGCTTCGTCAACTATGGTATCGCGAACCATATTGGTCAGCGGCACTTCCGCGGTCGGGATCAGCGACATACCCACGCCTTCTTCGGTCGCAGGCTTGGTATTGAACAGATCTTCGCCGAATTTCGGCAGCTGGCCCGTACCGTACAGGCTGTCTTGATTGACCAGGTAAGGGACATACATTTCGGTATAGCCATGCTCCTGGGTGTGGAGATCGAGCATGAACTGCGCCAATGCACGGTGCAGACGGGCGAACTGGCCCTTCATTACGATGAAACGGGAGCCAGAGAGTTTTACCGCGCTGGCAAAGTCCAGACCTTCAGCCATCTCGCCCAGATCAACGTGATCTTTCACAGCAAAATCGTAAGTCTTAGGTTCGCCCCAGCGTGAAATTTCGACGTTCTCGTCTTCATCTTTACCGATTGGCGCGGAGTCATCCGCTATATTCGGAATAGACAGCTCAATGTCGCTGAGCTGAGACTGAATCTCAGCCAGCGCTTTTTTAGCGTTATCCAGCTCAGAACCCAGGCCAGCGACCTCTGCCATGACTTTATCGGCTTCTTCGTGCTCGCCCTTGCCTTTCAGCTGACCAATTAACTTCGAGCGGGAATTACGCAAGGACTGCAGTTCTTCCGTTTTCACCTGAATCGACTTACGTTGCTCTTCCAGGGAACGAAGTGTTTCTACGTCAAGGGTAAACCCACGGTGCGCTAATTTTTCTGCTGTCGCGTCCAGCTCAGTTCGAAGAAGTTTTGAATCTAGCATGCTAATCCTGTGCTCGTCATAGAATGTTGCACAAAATTTAACCCGTTCGCGGGTTAAATAAGTTGAAATCTGAATACGTTAGAATCACTAACGCAAGTTGATAAACGATACCCAAAAAGCCTGATTATTGATAGCGTTTCTGCGGGCTTTTTGCATCCAAGGAAGCCAGATATTCCAGCTTCTCAGCAATTTTACTCTCTAAACCACGCTCTGAGGGCTGATAGTACTTCCTGCTCTGTAGCTCAGGGGGCAGATAGCACTCCCCTGCCGCATACGCGCCAGGCTCATCATGGGCATACCGATACTCAGCACCGTAACCCAGATCTTTCATCAGTGTGGTTGGTGCATTTCTCAGATGAGGAGGGACTTCGTAGTCGGGCAGATTGGCCGCATCCGCTTTTGCCTGATTAAATGCAGTGTAGACCGCATTACTTTTGGGTGCAGAAGCAAGATACACAATGGCTTGCGCGATCGCCCTTTCACCTTCATAAGCGCCCACCCGGGTGAAACAATCCCAGGCCGCAATCGCGACTTGCATGCCACGCGGGTCGGCATTGCCGACATCTTCAGACGCTATGGCCAGTAATCGGCGGGCGACATAAAGGGGATCGCAACCTGCCTGTAGCATGCGCGCATACCAGTATAAGGCGCCATCCGGACTGGAGCCGCGGATTGACTTGTGGACCGCGGAAATCATGTCGTACCAGAGATCGCCTTTGTTATCAAAACGGGTGATCTTCTCACCGGCGACTTCAGCCAGCAGCGCTAAAGTGATGACTTTACTGCCCTGATGCGCCTCTGCCATATCCGCCAGCAGCTCCAGGTAGTTGAGCGCCATACGCGCATCGCCATTAACCAGTGCCGCCAGGCTTTCTTTCACATCCGGAGCAAAGGTCAGGCTGTCGTCCCTGATGCCGCGCTCTGCATCATCCATCGCCTGATTGATGACTGTCAGTATGTCGTCTGTCGTCAGAGACTTGAGCTTATAGACCCGGGCGCGGGATAACAGTGCATTGTTGAGCTCAAAAGACGGATTTTCAGTGGTCGCGCCAATGAATGTCACAGTGCCATCTTCAATATGCGGCAAAAACGCATCCTGCTGGCTTTTATTGAAACGGTGCACCTCATCGACAAACAAAATGGTGCGCCGGCCGGCGTGCTGATTCTGACGCGCTTTATCTATGGCGGCACGAATATCTTTGACGCCCGAGGTCACCGCCGATACACGCTCTACTTCAGCATTGGCATAGTGAGCCGCAACTTCCGCCAGCGTCGTTTTGCCGGTGCCGGGCGGTCCCCAGAGAATCATGGAGTGTAGATGCCCGGCCTCCAGCGCTCTTCGTAAAGGCTTCCCCTGGCCAAGTATATGTTGCTGGCCAATGTACTCTTCTACCGTACGCGGACGCATGCGCGCAGCCAAGGGGCGAAAATCCGAGGAAAAATTTAAGCTGAGGTTATCCACGCTGACCATCCATCACTGAAAAAGGCGGTATCTCTACCGCCTGAATAATACTCTCTCGTTTTTAACGCAATCAGCGCTTATCGTCCAGCTCTACGCCCGGAGGGGGAGTGAAGCTGTATTGCTTACGATCTTGCTTGCCACGCGTAAATCGGGCAAAGCGAAACTGGCTGAGCTGACCGTCCTGCTCTTCAACGGAAAAACCGCGAACCTGACCATCCCGGCCGACTGTAACCACAAACTTCCCGGTCACTGCAGCGCTGTCTTTCGGCGTCAGCGTAAACGTATCAGCCGTCTGGGCTACGTTGTATTTCGCCCAATCCTGATTCTGGTTGCGAATCAATAAAACAAAAGGAGTCTGCGCGGTGGCATCGTCCAGTTTCATCGCCGTTACCTGCTCTACCATAGGAGTGTAGTACCAGAGGGTACGACCGTCTGACACCAGCAGATTTTCATCCGGCGTGTCGGCATGCCATCTGAACAAATTCGGGCGCTGAACCGAAACATTCCCCTGACCCTCAACCAGCAAATCCCCTTCAGGGCTGGTGACCTTCTGAGTGAATGTGGCACTGAAGGCATCGACTTTATTCAGACGCTGACTCAACTCCTGCTGGGCACTGGCTAATGCCAGTACTGGAAACAGTGCAGCGGCCAGAATCACGCCCTGAATGGTTTTTGTTATTTGCTGATTTTTCATCATACATCAATCTCCTGCCGGAGCCGGCGCCAGCACTTCGCGGTTACCATTATGGCCCGGAGGACTGACAATACCGTGTGCTTCCAGCTGTTCTACAATACGGGCGGCGCGGTTATAGCCAATTTTGAAACGGCGTTGGACGCCAGAAACGGATCCGCGACGGCTCTCTGCCACGAAGGCAGCGACCTGGTCAAAGAGCTGATCAAGATCATCCTCACCACCGGATGAAGTTTCCCCTGGCAACATGGCTTCCGACCCCTGGTCTGAGTTCAGAATTCCGTCGATATACTGGGGTTTGCCCCGGGCTTTCCAGTCGTTCACCACATTATGGACATCATCATCGGATGCAAAGGCACCGTGAACACGTATGGTGTGACTCTGACCTGCCGGCAGATACAACATATCACCCATGCCCAGCAACGATTCTGCCCCACCCTGATCCAGAATAGTCCGTGAGTCTGTCTTGGTTGAGACGGTAAACGCCATACGGCTTGGAATATTGGCCTTAATCAGACCGGTAATCACATCCACCGACGGACGCTGAGTCGCCAGCACCAGGTGAATACCAGAGGCTCGCGCTTTCTGCGCCAGACGAGCGATCAGCTCTTCCACTTTCTTGCCGACCACCATCATGAGATCGGCAAACTCATCCACTATGACCACAATACTTGGCATTTTCTCCAACAGCGGTGGATGTTCATCCATACTATCGCCAGGTTTCCACAGCGGATCATGGATTGGGTGACCGGCGGCAGCAGCTTCTTTCAGCTTGGCATTATAACCGGCCAGGTTTCGCACCCCTACCGCGGCCATCAGTTTGTAGCGGCGTTCCATTTCCCCCACACACCAGCGAAGCGCATTACCGGCGTCTTTCATGTCAGTGACGACTTCGGTCAGCAGATGCGGAATGCCTTCGTAAATAGACAACTCCAGCATTTTCGGGTCGATCATGATGAAACGGCAATCCTCTGGCTTACATTTGTAAAGCAGGCTGAGAATCATCACGTTGACACCCACAGATTTACCAGAGCCTGTGGTACCGGCCACCAGTAAGTGGGGCATTTTACTCAAATCAGCGGCTACCGCCTCACCGGCAATGTCATAGCCCAGCACGATAGGAAGTGGACCGCGCATGTTCATAAAGCGCTCACTGCCCAGCACTTCAGACATATAAACCGTTTCGCGGCTCTCGTTCGGCAATTCCAGACCGATATAAGGCTTGCCCGGGATCACTTCCACAACGCGCACTGCATAGGCAGACAAAGCACGGGCCAGATCTTTCGCCAGCCCTGAGATGCGGCTCACTTTGACACCGGGTGCCAAATCCAGCTCATAGCGCGTGATCACCGGGCCAGGATAAATCCCAACCACCTTGGCTTTAATTTTGTAATCCGCCAGCTTAGATTCCACCAAACGGGCGGTATTCTTTAATTCTTCTTCACTGGTTGGCTGCACATTTTGTGTTGGCGGCTGCAGGAGATCCAAAGTTGGCATCGGTGAAGTCGGTTTAGGCAAATCGACATCTTTTTTCATCAGGAACGGATTATCCAGCCCCGCTGCGTAGGCTTGCTGCTGTTGTGCCTGCTGCGCTTCGCGAATTTTGCGCTGAAAAGCCTCTTCATCAGATTCTTGGTCATCAGCGTATTCAGCCTCGTCCTCAGTTTCTGAGGCTATGCCAGCACGTTCCAGTTCAGACATACCATCACGGACACCGATCTCAATATCCGTATCGGGCATGGGTTCGTCTTGCCAGGGTATATCGTCATCAGGTTCAGCAACTGCGTACTCCTGCTCCGGCGCAGATTGGTACTCAGACATCACCGGCTCTTCCCCGACCAGGGACAGATCCCCGATAACGGGTTCATCCACCCTGTCATGAGTGGACGGGTCCTGCTGGCTCAGTTGGTCCTGACCCGGCTGTTCATAACTGTCTGTAAGAGTGTCGGCCTGGGCGTTGTCCGACTCGGCGGCATACACGCTGTAATCATCATTTTCGGCCAGCTGGGACTGCAAGTCCGCAATCGTCACGCCAGCGATATCCGGATTGGATCCCAGCGGCTGACTGGCGGAGGCTGCAGCGGGCTTGCTGCGTTCTGGCATCACAATGGCAGGTTCTGACTGCCCAGGCGCATGCGCCGGCGCCGGCTTAACCTCAGGGCGAGCCTGATTGATCTGAGCCGGTTTCTCAACAGCCGTATCCGAAACCCGTGTGTCGGCCAGCGGCGTTGGGGTATAGGCAATACGTTCTGGACGACGCAGTAATACGTCATCCTCGTCAATGTCTGTCTCGTCCTTGTGCGTCAGCCTGGCGGCATAAGCTGTCTGGCTTTCGTCTGGAATATCAGCAGCAAAAGGCGCCAGTGTCTGCGGCTTTTCGCCACGGACTCTGTTGAGCAACCAGCCTAGCATCCCTAAGGTTGTCTCACCTATGCCATCCACCACGCGCAGCCAGGAAATGCCGGTCAGCAGGGTAAAACCCACCGCCCATAAAAACATCAGAACCAGTGTCGTGCCAAGCAGGCTAAACAGCGGCAGAGTCAGATTGGCGACGACATCGCCGATAACACCACCGGAGGAGAAGTACCAGATATCATCAAAGTTCAGATCGGCAAGGCCACAACTGGTCAGAAACAGTAACAGCAAGCCTAACAGGCGGGTGCCGTATATCATGTAGTCCGCCGCTTCCCGTTCACCACGACGACGGAACATCACCCAGGTCACTCCCAGCATAACAAGCGGTAAAGGGTACGCCAGCGAGCCAAAAGTGAAAAAGGCGGTGTCGGCCACCATAGCACCGAATGCGCCGGCTTTATTTTGCACCGTACCCTGCCAGGCCGTTTGCGACCAGGACGGATCGGCCGGGTTAAAACTGACCAGGGCAACCATGATATACACTGCGGCAAGAATACCGATGATCAAAAAACTTTCCAGCAGGCGCTGTCCGCCTGACAGGCGTATAGGCTGAGTTTTGCCTCTAACTTTCCTCAAAAACTCTCTCCGGTCTTGCTAATACTGACTGTAAGCCGGGGGTAATCAACGTCCTGTGGGTGACCCAGCTGAATTTGCGTTTGATATATCACCCAGGCCGCTTTAAGGGGCTTGGGTGTTGTGGCCTATTTTATACCACTTAACGGGTAATGTTACCTGCCTGAGGAAATGTGGGAGCAAAGTAGGAAAACGATGTGAACAACACAGAATGCACGCCCGTTGACACTTTCACTCACTTTGCGCACTCCCGCAGCACGCTTGGCTCCACCATACAAGCTGTAATTGTAGTTTGTTGATAACACAAATAATTCATCCCAATGTCAAATAGATGATGGGATGCCGACTTTTTCAGCAATTGAGACACAAAACAGTATAACTGCCACAAAAACGAAACAAGCGGCGCAAGGCCGCTTGGTATTGATTGAAATCAGACTGGCTCCGGGCCAATTAACGCGTTTTGATAACCAGGTTATTGGTCTGTTTCACTTCTTCCATTACAACATATGTACGAGTGTCGTTTACACCCGGTAAGCGCAGCAGGGTTTCACCCAGCAGCTTACGGTATGCAGACATATCCGATACACGTGTTTTTAACAGGTAGTCGAAATCGCCCGACACCAGATGGCACTCTTGAATATCTTCCAGCTCCTGAACCGAACGGTTAAATTGCTCAAAGACATCGGGTGCACCACGATTAAGGGTAATTTCAACGAAAACGAGCAGAGATGCGTCCAGATATTGCGGGTTCAGCAACGCAGTATAGCCGCTGATGTACCCCTGGCGCTCCAGGCGACGTACACGCTCCAGACAAGGAGTTGGAGACAATCCAACACGTTTAGACAACTCAACGTTTGAAATTCGTCCGTCCTTCTGAAGTTCGTTCAGAATGTTGCGGTCGATGCGATCCAACTCCTTGGAGGGTTTCTTTTTGGTATCTACCATTTTTTATTCCACCTATTTACTTCCTTGCAAAAAAATATACTACATCTACTAGTTATTTAGTATCAAATACTCTTTTAGTCAAACTATACTGCCATTAGCTCTGTCATTTCAACCTTGTCCATAGCTAACCCTGCTACATAGATCAAGGAGCACAGCATGATCATCGGTGTGCCTAAAGAAATCAAAGACCACGAATACCGAGTAGGCCTTGTAACCAGCAGCGTCAGAGAACTGGTTTCGCTAGGTCATCAGGTACTGATTGAAACCCAGGCCGGAGCAGGTATAGGGTTGTCCGATGCAGATTATCAATCTGCCGGAGCAACGATTCTTTCGACTGCTTCAGAAGTTTTTACCAGATCAGAGCTAATTATTAAAGTAAAAGAACCCCAGACCGTCGAAAGAGCCATGCTTCGCGAAGGGCAAATTCTATTCACTTATCTACATCTGGCCCCTGATTTTGAGCAGACAAAGGAGCTGATTCAGAGCAAATCTATTTGTATTGCTTATGAAACGGTAAAAGACCATAAAGGCCGGCTTCCTTTACTGGCGCCCATGTCTGAGGTAGCCGGCAGGATGTCGGTTCAGGCCGCTGCGCAAACGCTGGAAAATACCCGTGGCGGCAGAGGTTTGCTGCTCAGCGGTGTACCCGGGGTCGAGCCAGCCAAAGTCCTCATTTTAGGCGGTGGTGTTGTGGGTTCGAATGCCGCCCGTCTGGCGGTAGGGATGCGTGCTGATGTCACTGTGCTGGATCGTAACCTGGATACGTTACGGGCGCTGGACTGCGAGTTTCAGGGCAAAGTGAAGCTGCTTTACTCGACGGATGATCTGATTGACCGTCTGGTGCCTGATACCGATGTGATTATCGGCGCGGTGCTCATTCCCGGTGCAGCTGCCCCTAAGCTCATCACGGCCGGGCACGTTAAAGCTATGAAGCACGGTTCATGCCTTGTTGATGTGGCGATTGATCAGGGCGGCTGTTTTGAAACTTCTCATCCGACCACGCATACCAACCCAACCTACATAGTGGACAATGTCGTACACTACTGTGTCGCCAATATGCCCGGTGCGGTGGCACGAACTTCGGCGTTTGCGCTCAACAATGCCACGCTGCCGTATATCATCAGTCTGGCCGGTAAAGGCTATAAGCAGGCGTTACGGGATGATCCCGGCTTTCTGGCCGGTTTAAATGTCATACACGGTAAAGTGACATATCGCGAAGTCGCTGAAGCCTTTAACCTTCACTATACCGATCCGACGGTTGCCCTGAGCATGCACTAAACTGCGCCTGTTACATTTCGCTGCCCCTAGCGCTGAAAACCTGGTTTCCGGCGCTTTTTCGTTGAGTTTCCTGAACAGCTATGGTCTGCTCTTTCCTTACGCCTGCATTTTCCCTACAATCGATGCCTTATTGATAAGTGACGCTGACTAAGTCTGGAGAAACAATGAGTAACGCAAAACACAGTAAACTACTCATCCTAGGTTCTGGCCCCGCCGGTTATACGGCAGCTGTCTACGCGGCCCGTGCCAATCTCAATCCAGTCATGATTACTGGCATGCAGCAAGGCGGCCAGCTTACCACGACGACAGAAGTTGAAAACTGGCCTGGCGACGCGGAAGGACTGACAGGTCCGGCACTGATGGACCGCATGAAAGAGCATGCTGAAAAATTCAATACTGAGATCATTTTCGATCACATCAACGAAACCGATTTCAGCCAGCGTCCTTTCCATCTGAAAGGCGATAACGGTGAATACACCTGCGACGCATTGATCATTGCAACCGGTGCGTCCGCAAAATATATCGGTCTGGATTCCGAACAAACGTTCCAGGGCCGCGGTGTCTCTGCCTGCGCCACCTGTGACGGATTTTTCTACCGTAACCAGAAAGTTGCTGTGGTCGGCGGTGGTAATACCGCAGTAGAAGAAGCCCTGTATCTGGCCAACATCGCGTCCGAAGTGCATCTGGTACACAGACGTGACACCTTCCGCGCCGAGAAAATTCTTATCGATCGCCTGATGGACAAAGTCCATAACGGCAATATCGTCCTGCACACGGATCGTACCCTGGAAGAAGTACTGGGTGATGACATGGGCGTGACAGGTGTGCGCCTGAAAGCAACTCAGTCTGATACAACCGAAGATCTGGACGTGATGGGCGTGTTCATTGCTATCGGCCACCAGCCGAACACCGGCATCTTTACCGGTCAGCTGGCAATGGAAAATGGCTATATCAAAGTTCAGTCCGGCCTGGAAGGCAATGCAACACAAACCAGCGTTCCTGGTGTATTTGCCGCCGGAGATGTCATGGATCACGTCTACCGCCAGGCTATCACCTCTGCTGGCACAGGTTGTATGGCCGCGCTGGATGCGGAACGCTACCTTGACGCGTTAAACAGCAAGTAAAAACTGAAACTACGGCCACGGCAATCGACCGCGGCCTTTTTTGCCTTCCCCCTTTGGGAAACCAGAATTTGACCAACCATACAGCGCTACTTTAAAAAATGGATAAACAATTACAGCGCGAATTGACCAAATGGTTAAAATCGCAAAGCAAGCTTGCCAAACCCTGGCTCATGCTGAGTGTCGGCATGGGATTCCTGTCGGGTCTGCTCCTGGTAGCCCAGGCCGGACTGCTCGCCTACATTTTGCAGCAACTGATCATTGAACACACTGACAAGTACCAGCTGATCGCGCATTTTGCCGGCCTGATTGCTGTGGTTGCACTGCGTGCCGCCTGCAGCTGGGGCCGTGAAGTGGCAGGATACCGGTGCGGAGAGCATATCCGCCTGCATATCCGTCAGCTGATCATTCAACGGCTGCATCAGCTTGGCCCGGCGTTTATCAAAGGTCGTCCTGCCGGTTCCTGGGCCAGCCTGATTCTGGAACAGGTTGAAGAAATGCAGGATTTCTTTGCCCGCTATATCCCTCAGATGGCGCTGTCTGTCCTTATCCCGGTAGTCATTCTGGTGGCGGTATTTCCGTTTAACTGGGCGGCCGGCCTGATTTTCCTGATCACTGCGCCGTTAGTTCCCTTGTTCATGGCGCTGGTCGGTATGGGTGCTGCCGATGCAAGCCGACGCAACTTCACAGCCATGCAGCGCCTGTCCGGCCACTTTTATGACCGCCTGCAGGGCCTGGCAACACTGCGACTGTTCAACCGCGCAGACGCTGAAGCAGAAAACCTGCACGATGCCGCCGATACACTGCGCAAACGCACTATGGAAGTGCTACGCATGGCCTTTCTGTCATCCGCCGTGCTGGAATTTTTCACGGCCATTTCCATCGCACTGGTCGCGGTCTATTTTGGTTTTTCTTTCATTGGCGAGCTGGATTTCGGCCATTATGGCCTGCCGATCACTTTGTTCACCGGTTTCTTTATTCTGCTGCTGGCACCTGAGTTCTATCAGCCGCTGAGAGATCTGGGCACCTATTACCACGCCAAAGCACAAGCCATTGGCGCCGCAGAATCCATAGTGACATTCCTCAATACCCAGGCCGACGACATGAGTCAGGGTGAGCAACCGCTGCCTTCACCCGAGACCATCCGCATCAGTCTGACCGACGTCAAAGTGCTCAGCCCGCAAGGACAGGTTCTGGCAGGCCCGCTGAGTTTTGATATTGATGCCAGACAACAAGTGGCTCTGGTTGGCCCCAGCGGTGCCGGTAAAACCAGCCTGTTAAATGCCCTGCTGGGTTTTCTACCCTATGAAGGCAGCATTAAAGTGAATGGCGCAGAACTGCGCGAAATCGCCCCTGCCCAATGGCGCCAGGCTATCAGCTGGGTTGGCCAAAATCCGCTGCTAATCCATGGCAGCATTCGCGATAACATTATGCTGGGTAATCCAAACGCCACTGACGAGCATGTTCTGCAAGTGGCTGACAAAGCCTTCGCCAATGAGTTTATTCAACATCTGGAACGGGGCTTTGATCATCCAGTCGGTGATCGCTCAGCCGGTCTGTCCGTGGGCCAGGCACAGCGGCTGGCCGTCGCCCGTGCCCTGCTTCAGAACGGCAGTTTCTGGCTTTTAGATGAACCCACCGCCAGCCTGGATGCTAACAGCGAACACCTGGTGCAACAGAGCCTTAACCAGGCTACACAAGGCCAGACCACCCTGATGATCAGCCACCGTCTCGACCAGCTGACCAGTATGGATAAGGTGCTGGTGCTGGAAAACGGCCAGATTGTTCAGCAAGGCCATTTCAGCCAGATTAGCCGCGAAGGCTTATTAGCCGACATGTTGTCCCACACAGATAAGAGGGATCTCGATGCATGATTTAATCCCTTACATTAAACTCTACCGTCGTCATTGGTTTGGCCTGACCCTGGGTATGTTGCTGGGGCTGGCGACCCTGCTTGCTGCCATGAGCCTGCTGACACTGTCTGGCTGGTTCCTTGCCGCCTCTGCCGTTGCGGGTATGACGATTGCCCGTGAAACCTTCAACTACATGTTACCTGCATCGGGTGTGCGTGGTTTTTCCATCGCCCGTACCGCTGGCCGGTGGGGAGAACGTGTTGTCAGCCACAATGCAACCTTTAAGCTACTGGCCGATCTGCGCATTTTCTTCTTCCGTAAGCTCATTCCGCTGATTCCCGGCCGTCAGACCAATCTGCGCGACGCCGATTTGCTAAACCGCCTGGTTGCTGATGTGGATGCCATGGACCACGTTTACCTGCGGCTGATCAGCCCCTTAGTGATTGGGGTGATTGGTATCCTGGCGATCAGTGGCTTTCTGGCCTGGTTTGACCCCGCGCTTGGCCTGGTACTCGGTTGCCTGCTGTTTACCCTGATGCTTTCTCTGCCGGTTATTTTTTATAAACTGGGCAAGAAGCACGGTGAAACGCTGACGATGGCCAAAGCCGGATTCAGAATACGCCTGCTCGACTGGTTACAAGGCCAGGCCGAGCTCTTGCTGTTTAACGCAGAGTCCGCGTACAGAGAGCGGACACTGAATGAACAAAGTCAGCTGCTGCTGGCACAGCGCCGCATGACCAGCCTGACAGGAATGGCGAATGCGATGTTACTGCTGGCCACCGGATGGTCTCTGGTACTCATGCTGTGGTTAGCGGCTGACGGTGTGGGCGGCAGCACACCTGATTCTATGATTGCGCTGGCGGCTTTTGCCACTATGGCCAGCTTTGAGCTGATGATGCCGGTTGCCGGGGCTTTCCAGTATCTGGGGCAAACGCTCTCCTCGGCCAGACGCCTGAATGAAATTATTCATGCCACGCCCGACACACAGTTTGATCCTCAGGGCCATCAAGCCAGTGTTAGGGGCGAGATTAAAATTCAAGACGTCAGCTTTAGCTACTTCGGCAGCGAACAATCCGTGCTCAACCATGTCACTCTTGAGCTCAAAGCCGGTGAAAAACTGGCGCTGCTTGGACGCACAGGCTGTGGTAAATCAACCCTGCTGCAATTGCTGACCCGTAACTGGGATCCGCAGCAAGGTCAGATCACACTGGATGGCACGCCGCTTTGTCAATGGCAGGAAGCGGCACTGCGTGATGCTGTCAGCGTGGTCAGCCAGCGTGTCGATATCTTTAACGGCACAGTGCGCGATAACCTGCAACTAGCCAAACCGGATGCCACCGACAGCGAGCTGACAGCCGTACTGACCAAAGTCGGACTGGAGAAACTGCTGGACGGTAATGGCCTGAATACCTGGCTGGGTGACGGGGGCCGGCAAATTTCCGGGGGCGAACGCCGCCGTATGGGCATCGCCCGTGCGCTGCTTCATGATGCCCCCATTTTACTGCTCGATGAACCAACCGAAGGGCTGGACCGCCGGACTGAACAACAGATCCTGTCTTTGCTGTTCGAGCACATGCCGGATAAAACAGTGGTCTTCATTACCCACCGTCTGGTCGGGCTGGAGCAAATGGATCAGATTTGTCTGATGGATCAGGGCAACATCATAGAACGTGGCAATCACGCTTCTCTGATGGCCCTGAACGGGCGCTACACTGAACTCTGGCGTCGGGTTTAACTCATGCAACAGAAAGGCGCTGGAGCGATTCCAGCGCCTTTCTCTCAGTCTGGCTCACATTTGTTCTGACTCACTTGTTCTGGCTATGGATAAGTGCGGTCAACTCTGACCCCTTCGTCAAAATAGAGAATCCGGACGTTATCACCTGACTGAAACAACATATTCGGATCAATATCCTGAATCACATCCACCAGCTTACCGTCATCGGTTTTTATCAGTAATTCCACCAGCTTGTACTGCCGGATTGACTGACCAATATGCTGATTTTGATAGGCAACTCCAGCGCCCGCCAAAGCACCAACCGTGGTCGCGACCTCACGGCCATGTCCTCCTCCGAACTGATTACCGATCAAGCCGCCCACCACTGCACCTAATAAAGTCTGCCAACCGTTATGTTCGGAGTTGACCACTTGCTGCTGGGTAATATAACGTACCGTTTCCAGTTGACCGAAAACAACCTGATTGACCGGGCGCGCCTGATTGCGATTATAAGGCGCGGCTTGCGACACGCACGAAAACAGCAAAACGAACCATAACCACTTTCTCATACTGATATTCTCCACCTACATTGTATTTATATGGCTATATATTTGCCTGAGCTCGACTCAGTCGACTTACAGTTTCCCCATCCGAGCACAGCGCTTGATGATCCCAATGGCCTGTTGGCATTTGGTGGTGATCTCAGTGCCCAGCGACTTGTTCATGCTTATCGGCAAGGCATCTTCCCCTGGTACGCTGAAGGTGAGCCCCTGTTATGGTGGAGCCCGTCTCCCAGAGCGATTATCCTGCCAGAGATATTTCAGCCAAGTAAGAGTCTGAAAAAGTTTTACCGCAAATCAGGCTATCAGGTCACTCTGAACCATGCCTGTCATCAAGTCATAGAGAAATGCGCTTACAGCCGCGGGGTTGATGCCACCTGGATCACTTCCGCCATGATTAAAGCCTATCAGCACTTACATAACCAGGGTCACTGCCATTCCGTTGAAGTCTGGCATGACGACCAGCTTGTTGGCGGCTTATATGGCATTAGCGTCGGTACCGTCTTTTGCGGTGAATCCATGTTTTCGCTCGCCGACAATGCCTCAAAGATTGCATTCTGGCACTTCTGCCGGCATTTCAGCGCACATAACGGCAGTCTTATCGACTGTCAGATTATGAACTCGCACCTTGCTTCTCTGGGCGCGCAGGAAGTGCCTCGTGACGCATTTTTGCAAACCTTAGGACAACAAAGATGCGCCATACTTAAATCAGGTTGTTATTCGCCCCAGGTTATTGCGTAGTAGGTTATCATGAGTCTTCCCACTATACGCTTAGGCTTTACTCCGGAAATCAGTTGCAGTTATTTACCTGAGCAAAAAGAGCAGCTTGGCGTAGTCGTTGACCATCGCTGGTTAACGGCTTCTGGCTACGGCGCTCTGCTTGGCTGCGGATATCGTCGCAGCGGTCAGGCCATTTATAAACCTATGTGTGACCAGTGCCATGCCTGTACTCCCCTTCGTGTTGACTGCACTAACTTCACTCCCAGCAAAAGCCAGAAAAGGCAGTTAAAACAGCTCAATGGCTTTCGGGCTGAATTCAAGAACCAGCTTAATGATGACTGGTTCCCTCTCTATGAACGATATATCCGGGAAAGGCATGCGCACGGGGCCATGTATCCGGCCAGCAGACAGCAGTTTTTTGAGTTTTGCCAGGCAAACTGGATGGAAACCCGTTTTTTGCACCTCTATCAGGATCAGCAATTACTGGCTGTCGCCGTCACCGATTTTTTTGACCAGGCACTGAGCGCAGTCTATACCTTCTTCGAGCCGAACTACCCGTTATCGCTGGGCACTCTCTGCGTGCTGAAGCAAATCCAGTACTGCCGGGATACCGGACGGCGCTGGCTCTACCCCGGTTATCAGATTGATGACTGCCCTGCGATGAACTATAAAACCCGCTTCAGGCCTTACCAAAAGCTGATTCAGGGCCAATGGCAATAAGATTATTATTTATCCCCCCTGCTTCTGCCTCATTAAAAGGAACGAAGTTTGCAACAAAAGCTGACAAAGGGCAGCAGCAAGGGTAAAATTGCGGGCCTGAACTTTACACTTAAACAGTTTCAAGGCATTATCCGGCCCAATCAGATGCAAGGCACGGTAGCCTAAGAGGATTCAATGGCAAAAGAAGACGTAATCGAAATGCAAGGTACTGTACTGGATACACTACCTAATACTATGTTCCGCGTTGAGCTGGAAAACGGTCACGTAGTGACTGCACACATTTCTGGCAAAATGCGCAAAAACTACATCCGTATCCTGACCGGCGACAAGGTGACAGTTGAGCTGACTCCTTACGATCTGTCTAAAGGCCGCATCGTCTTCCGTTCACGCTAATTTGCGCCGGGCGGGTGAACATCAGACTGGCCCAGCTGCGAAGCACACCATACTATCGCCTTCATAAGCTAAGGCATAAAAAACGGGACTCTCAAGTCCCGTTTTTGTTAGCTGTCACTGGCTGAAGCCGGCGTTTTAATGCGCGGGTTCCATCTCACTGCTGAAGCGGAAATCCAGTGTACCGTCATCTTTTAAGGTTACACGCACCGAACCACCATTGACCAGCGAGCCGAACAGCAACTCGTTCGCCATAGGTTTTTTCAGATTTTCCTGAATGACCCTGGCCATTGGCCGGGCACCCATAGATTTGTCATAGCCTTTATTTGCCAGCCATTCACGTGCTTCATTTGACACTTCCATTGAGACGCCACGGGCATCCAGCTGGGCCTGCAGCTCAACAATGAATTTATCAACAACCTGATTGATAACATCTTTTTCCAGGTGATTGAACCAAATGATATTATCCAGACGGTTACGAAATTCAGGTGCAAAGACCCGCTTGATTTCCGACATCGCATCATGACTGTGATCCTGCTGAACAAGCCCAATGGATTTACGTACCGTCTCCTGAACACCGGCATTAGTCGTCATCACCAAAATCACGTTGCGGAAATCCGCTTTACGTCCGTTATTATCAGTCAGGGTCCCGTTATCCATTACCTGCAGCAACAGGTTAAAGACGTCCGGGTGCGCTTTCTCTATTTCATCCAGCAGCACAACAGAGTGCGGATGCTTAATGACGGCATCGGTCAGCAAACCACCCTGATCAAAACCAACATAGCCCGGAGGCGCACCAATCAAACGGCTGACAGTATGGCGCTCCATGTACTCAGACATATCAAACCTCAGCAGTTCGATGCCCAGCATTTTCGCCAATTGCACCGTCACCTCGGTTTTACCTACCCCTGTCGGGCCGGCAAACAGGAATGAACCCACGGGTTTATTATCAGCCCCTAACCCGGCACGGCTGAGTTTGATAACTTCGGTCAGCGCTTCTATCGCCTTATCCTGACCAAAGACCAGCATCTTAAGCTTGTTGTCCAGGTTCAGCAGAACTTCTTTATCGCTTGAGGAAACCGATTTTTCAGGGATACGGGCAATACGCGCGATCATGGCTTCAATGTCGCTGACATTGATGGTTTTCTTACGCTTACTGACAGGTGCCAGACGGCAACGCGCACCGGCTTCATCAATGACATCAATTGCCTTATCAGGTAAATGGCGCTCATTGATATACTTAGCAGAAAGCTCAACTGCCGCCCGAATGGCTTTATTGGTGTACCTGACTTCATGGTGGGCTTCGTATTTCGTTTTCAGCCCCATGAGTATTTTCGTGGTATCGTCCAACGAAGGTTCAACAATATCAATCTTTTGGAATCGGCGAGCCAGCGCTCTCTCTTTCTCAAAAATATTGCTGTATTCCTGATAAGTGGTTGACCCCATACAACGGATTTTACCGCTGCTCAGCAAAGGCTTGATCAAATTAGCCGCATCAACCTGTCCACCAGAAGCCGCTCCCGCGCCTATGATGGTATGTATTTCATCGATGAACAGGACGGCTTTCTCTTCTTTCTCAAGCTGCTTCAAAATCGCTTTGAAGCGTTTCTCAAAGTCGCCACGATACTTAGTGCCGGCCAACAGTGAGCCGATATCCAGCGAGTAGATAACACAATCTTTAATAATGTCGGGGACCTGACCTTCAACGATACGCCAGGCAAGGCCTTCCGCGATAGCCGTCTTACCCACCCCGGCCTCACCGACCAGCAAAGGATTATTTTTACGACGACGGCACAACACCTGAACGGTACGTTCAAGCTCATATTCACGGCCAATTAATGGATCGATAGCACCGGCCCGGGCCAGCTGATTGAGATTTGTGGCAAAGTTTTCCAGACGGTCTTCACCGCCTTCAGCACGAGGATCATCAGGACTAACCTCTGACTGATTCAAATCATCACTGTCACTGTCTTTTACTGTGCCATGAGAAATGAAATTGACCACATCAAGTCGACTGATATCACTTTTCTTAAGCAGATAGGCCGCATGCGATTCCTGTTCACTGAAAATAGCCACCAGCACATTAGCACCGGTCACTTCGCTGCGGCCCGATGACTGTACATGGAAAACCGCGCGTTGTAGTACGCGCTGAAAGCTCAGTGTTGGCTGGGTTTCCCTGCTTTCGTCATCGGCAGGGATTAATGGCGTGGTTTGTTCAATGAAGGCATCCAGTTCTTTTCGAAGGGTGTCCAGATTAGCACGGCACGCTAACAGGGCTTCCTGAGCAGCAGGATTCTCCAATAGCGCCAACAGCAGATGCTCAACCGTCATAAACTCATGGCGTTTTTCCCTTGCCCGCGCGAAGGCACCATTGAGACTGGTTTCAAGTTCTTTATTTAGCATAAGGCACCTCCCCTAAATACCACTTGATTTGGCGTGCCGGAAAAAGTCAGGCTTTTTCCATGGTACACAGTAGCGGATGTTCATGCTCTCTTGCATACATCATGACTTGAGCCACTTTGGTTTCAGCGACTTCGGCAGTAAAAATGCCGCACACTGCCTTCCCCTCATAATGCACAGCCAGCATCAACTGTGTTGCTCTCTCCAAATCCATGGAGAAGAACTTCTGTAACACTTCTATCACAAAATCCATCGGTGTGTAATCATCATTATTTAAAATCACTTTATACATCGATGGCGGCTTAACCTGAGTGTCCTCCTTATTCAGTATGTCTGACTCTGGGCTAATCCTTTCGCTTAACTTACTCATATTCTCATCTTAGTCATTTGTTCAATCGGTTGCTAGATTGCGACGGACAAAAAAGATTTCATCCAAATGTTACAAGTCTTGCTTGACTGTCTAAGTCTTTTTACTAAAGTGTACCTTGTAGTAGATACTAACTGCATCAAAATAGCATTTATATTCAAGTCATGTTAAAACAGTACTGATAAATAAATGCTAAATGGAAATTGAATGCAAAGAGGGATGTAAAAGCATGGCAACAGGTACAGTTAAATGGTTCAACAACGCAAAAGGCTTCGGTTTCATTTGTCCTGAAAACGGTGAAGGCGATATCTTTGCACACTATTCAACTATCCAGATGGAAGGATATCGAACGCTGAAAGCAGGTCAACAAGTTAACTACACCGTTCAAACTGGCCCGAAAGGCTATCACGCCAGTGAAATCGTCCCCATCGATGTTGAAAGCGCCAGTAAATAAACGTAGCTGACACATTTACATCACTTTATCCAGGTGGGCGACTGCTCACCTTTAGCTATTGCCTCTCCCACCCTACTGACAACCTACTCTTCAAGCATTTCATCTCTGGTTATGCTTTTTCATCACCACTTCATTGACAATTAAGTGAATAAACAGTGAATAAATCACAAGAAAACAAGTAATTAACAATTCAGTTAACAACTGGCTATTCAGCCCGCGTTTTCTTATCGTTTTGAACAAGCGCTTGTGGGCTAATTATGACCGATCTCATAGAAACAACACAATGCCAGAGACATGCTTTTCTCAGGCCATGGGATAAATAATCGAGTAAAAACAAAAAGGCCCAGCCGAAGCCGAGCCTTTTTCAAAGCGATTAAACTGACTTACATTTGTTCAATCATATCGCCAGCGAACTCTGAACATTTACGCAGTGTTGCGCCGTCCATCAGACGTTCAAAGTCGTAAGTCACAGTCTTGTTGCGGATTGCCGCTTCCATAGACTTGATGATCAGGTCGGCAGCTTCAGTCCAACCCAGGTGACGCAGCATCATTTCAGCAGACAGAATCAGAGAACCCGGGTTCACTTTATCCTGACCAGCATACTTAGGTGCAGTACCATGAGTAGCTTCAAACAGTGCAACACCATCACCGATGTTGGCACCAGGTGCGATACCGATACCACCTACCTGAGCAGCCAGTGCATCAGAAATGTAGTCACCGTTCAGGTTCATAGTCGCAATCACATCATACTCAGCCGGACGCAGCAGGATCTGCTGCAGGAATGCGTCTGCAATGCTGTCTTTGATGATGATCTCTTTACCTGTGTTAGGGTTTTTCAGCGTCATCCATGGGCCGCCATCCAGCAGCTCAGCACCGAATTCTTTCGCTACTTCGTAACCCCAGTCTTTAAAGGCACCTTCAGTAAACTTCATGATGTTGCCTTTATGAACCAGCGTCAGTGAATCACGGTCATTGTCGATGGTGTACTGTACTGCTGCACGTACCAGGCGCTTAGTACCTTCTTCAGATACTGGCTTGATGCCGATGCCGCAGTCTTTAGAGAAGCGGATCTTAGTCGCGCCCATCTCGTCTTGCAGGAACTTGATAACTTTATCTGCTTCGGCTGTACCCGCTTTGAACTCGATACCTGCATAGATATCTTCTGAGTTTTCACGGTAGATAACCATATCAGTCAGTTCAGGTTGTTTCAGCGGGCTTGGTACGCCTTCAAAATAACGAACCGGGCGAGCACAGATATACAGATCCAGCTCTTGGCGCAGTGCAACGTTCAGAGAACGAATGCCGCCGCCAACAGGTGTAGTGAGTGGACCTTTAATTGCAACTTTGTATTCACGAATAAAATCAAGGGTTTCTTGAGGAAGCCAAGCATCTTCACCGTAAATCTGAGTCGATTTTTCACCGGTGTAGATCTCCATCCAGGAAATTTTACGGTCGCCGCCGTATGCTTTCTGAACTGCCGCATCAACCACTTTGATCATTGCAGGGCTTACATCAACGCCAATACCATCACCTTCAATAAAAGGAATGATCGGGTTGTTAGGAACGACCAGCTTACCATTGGCATCAAGGGCAATTTTCTGACCTTCTGCTGGTACAACTACTTTACTATCCATTAAATTCTCCTAGCGTCCGTTTGTTATCTTTTTGTAAGATGCGGGGGAATCATACTTGAAAATTCACCAGCACGCCATGGGTGGTTTTTTACGTTATAATGGTGCGCTCACAAAATACTTATCCCCTTTACTTTGTATCGCCATGAAAACTCAACGTACCCGACGCACCACCCGGAACGACGATCGTAACCCGTCCCGTCAGCCTGGCGCCAAACCGCGAAAATCACGTATTGCCTCTCAGCCAGGCCGTCACCGTGGTCCGCAGAAGATCATTCTTTTTAACAAGCCCTTCAATGTGTTGACGCAATTTAGCGGAGAGCCGGGAGACAAAACACTCGCTGACTACATCCCGGTAAAAGATGTCTATGCCGCAGGGCGTTTGGACAAAGACAGCGAAGGCCTGCTGGTGCTGACCAATGACGGTATCCTGCAAGCGCGCCTGACACAGCCCAGCTCCAAGCAGCCCAAAACTTACTGGGTGCAGGTTGAAGGCATTCCAGATGAAGAGCAGCTCAAAGCATTACGTACAGGTGTTACATTAAAAGACGGTATGACATTGCCGGCCGATGTCACCGTCATTGAAACACCTGCGGTTTGGGACAGGCATCCGCCAATTCGTGAGCGTAAAAATATCCCGACCACCTGGCTCAGTATTACCTTAAGAGAGGGGCGAAACCGGCAAGTGCGCCGTATGACGGCCCATATAGGTCACCCCACTCTCAGATTGATCCGCTATCAAATGGCTGACTGGACTGTCGATGGTCTGGCTCCCGGTGAATGGCGGGAAGTCTCTCTCTGACAACGACAGGCTGGCCGGGGAGATTTACCGGCGCGTTAATTTTGCTAAAACACTACACATTAGCGGAGAGTTACACTATCATTGCCGGCAAATAGCAAACGATTGCGTTAGTGGTGATTAACGAGTGATCGCACAGGCTGACAGCCCAATTTGCCGATAAAAGATGAATAAAGTGTGAAGCGGTTCTCGATCTGTTTCAGTTCGCAGCTTTCTGTTAGAATTACGCCCTTATCACTTATTCAAGATTGAAGAGAAAAATGTCAGATAACAGCCAGAAAAAAGTTATTGTCGGCATGTCCGGCGGCGTCGATTCCTCGGTTTCTGCTTACCTGCTACTTCAACAGGGCTACCAGGTAGAAGGCCTGTTCATGAAGAACTGGGAAGAAGATGACAATGACGAGTACTGCTCAGCGGCAGAAGATCTCGCGGACGCACAGGCTGTGTGCGACAAACTGGGCATTCATCTTCATACGATCAACTTTGCTGCTGAGTACTGGGACAACGTGTTCGAATACTTTCTTGCAGAATATAAAGCTGGCCGTACCCCAAACCCTGACATTCTGTGTAACAAAGAAATCAAATTTAAGGCATTCCTGGAGTTTGCCGATGAAGTGCTGGATGCTGATTATATTGCCATGGGACACTATACCCGTCGCACTTTCCCTACCCAGCCCGGTCAAAAAGCACAGATGTTACGCGGACTGGATAACAACAAAGACCAGAGCTATTTCCTTTATACCCTGAGCCACGATCAGGTAGCACGTAGTCTGTTCCCTGTCGGTGAACTGGAAAAACCGGAAGTACGCCGCATCGCTGAAGAGCAAGGGCTGATCACCGCCAAGAAAAAAGACTCTACCGGTATCTGTTTTATCGGCGAGCGCAAGTTCACCGAATTTCTGGGTAAGTACCTGCCTGCACAACCAGGCGATATTGTGACGGCAGAAGACGGTAAAGTTATCGGACAGCATCAGGGACTGATGTATCACACCCTGGGCCAGCGCAAAGGCCTGCTGATTGGTGGTTTGAAAGACAGCTCAGATGAGCCCTGGTATGTCGTTGATAAAGATATTGAGAAGAACCTGCTGATTGTCGGACAAGGAAAAGATCATCCGCGCCTGCAATCTAACGGTCTGATCGCCGCTCAGCTGCACTGGGTGGATCGCGAACCAGTGCGTGAGCCGGTGAAATGCACGGTGAAGACTCGTTATCGCCAGCAGGATACGCCTTGCACCCTTATTCCTGTTGATGACAACAGCATCAAAGTCATTTTTGATGAGCCGCAAATCGCCGTGACGCCAGGCCAGTCAGCGGTGTTTTATCAGGGTGATGTGTGTCTTGGCGGCGGCATCATTGAAGAGCGGATTTAAAGGGACAGTCCATGGCTTATACAATTTATGACAGAACCATTGCGTTTGCAGGTATTTGTCAGGCAGTGAAATTAGTACAGACTGTTGCTCGCACAGGTACTTGTGATAACGATGCTTTCGTCACCTGTTTACGCACCCTGACCTCGACAAACCCAAACAACGTGATTGAAATTTTTGGTGAAGAAGCTGACCTCAGGTTAGGCCTCAGCACCATGATCAATGAAATTGACAATACACCTGCAGGCAGTGAAATTACCCGCTATCTGGTCAGTGTGATGGCGTTGGAGCGTAAGCTGGCCAGTCGTCGCGACAGTATGGCGCAGTTGGGCGACCGGATTGATATGGTGAAACGCCAGCTGGATCATTTCGACCTGCTTGATGACCAGATGATCAGCAACATGGCCAGTGTGTATCTGGATATCATCAGCCCGCTTGGCCCGCGCATTCAGGTCACAGGGACGCCGGCTCAGTTGCAACAGCAACAAGTGCAGCACAAGGTACGTGCCCTGTTGCTGGCTGCTGTTCGCAGTGCCGTATTGTGGCGTCAGGTCGGCGGTAAGCGCCGTCATCTGATTTTTGGCCGCAAACAGATGCTTGAACAGGCAAAAATCATTCAGGCCCGAAGCTAAACACTATTCTCAGAGAACGCCTGCTGGGCGTTCTGTAACTCAGCTATAACCCTTTAATCAGGAGAGAGACATCATGGAACTGTCAGCATTGACTGCTGTTTCCCCGGTAGACGGCCGCTACGGTAGCAAAACCAGCGCACTGCGCAGTATCTTCAGTGAATTTGGTCTGCTGAAATACCGTACCATCGTTGAAATTCGCTGGCTGCAAAAACTGGCAGCGACTGACGCTATCGCGGAAGTTCCGGCCTTCAGCGCTGAAGCCAATGCCTTCCTGGATCGTATTGCCGCTGAATTCAGCGAGCAAGATGCACTGCGTATCAAAACCATTGAGCGCACGACCAACCACGATGTGAAAGCCGTAGAGTACTTCCTGAAGGAAAAAGTGGCTGATAATCCTGAGCTGCACGCGGTGAATGAATTCATTCACTTTGCCTGTACGTCTGAAGACATCAACAACCTGTCGCACGCTTTAATGCTAAAAGAAGCGCGTGAGCAAGTCATGCTGCCTGAAGTCCGTAACGTGATTGACGCCATTAAAGCACTGGCAGCGGAGTACCGTGAAGTGCCTCTGTTGTCCCGTACACACGGCCAGCCGGCTTCACCAAGTACCATGGGTAAAGAAATGGCTAACGTGGCGTACCGTATGGAACGTCAGTACCGTCAGATTGAACAGGTAGAACTGCTGGGTAAAATCAACGGCGCTGTCGGTAACTACAATGCCCACCTTTCTGCTTATCCGGATATCGACTGGCACCAGTACAGCGAAGAGTTCGTCACCTCTCTGGGTCTGGACTGGAACCCGTACACCACGCAAATTGAACCACACGATTACATCGCAGAACTGTTTGACGCCTTTGCACGCTTCAACACTATCCTGATCGATTTTGATCGTGATGTCTGGGGCTATATCGCTCTGGGCCACTTCAAGCAAAAGACCATTGCCGGTGAAATCGGTTCTTCCACCATGCCGCACAAAGTCAACCCGATTGACTTTGAAAACTCAGAAGGCAACCTGGGTCTGGCGAATGCTATCTTTGCTCACCTGGCTCAAAAACTGCCGATTTCCCGCTGGCAGCGTGACCTGACCGACTCTACGGTATTGCGTAACCTGGGTGTTGGCTGCGGTTATGCCATCATTGCTTACACTTCTACCCTGAAAGGGATCAGCAAGCTGGAAGTCAACCAGGCTGCACTGGAAGCCGAGCTGGACAAAAACTGGGAAGTGCTGGCCGAACCGGTACAAACAGTGATGCGTCGTTACGGTATCGAAAAGCCGTATGAGAAGCTGAAAGAGCTGACCCGCGGCAAACGTGTCGACGGCGAGGGTATGCGTCAGTTCATCGATGGTCTGGATTTGCCGGAACACGAGAAAACACGCCTGAAAGCCATGACACCGGCTAACTACATTGGTGATGCAATTAAACTGACTGATCAACTCTGATCGGCTTATTTATTGTGTCTCAAGGCCAGCGTAGGATGCTGGCCTTTTTAGTTTCTGCCGGTCTGCCCCCAATCACTGATATAATCGCCCTTAAATTTCTAACCGATGAAGACTATGTATCAATTTACCTTCTCGTTCAGCGAGTTCTTATCGACTTACTGGCAAAAGCAACCCACAGTGATTAAAGGCGGTTTTGCCGATTTCGTTGACCCTATCTCGCCAGATGAACTGGCCGGACTGGCGATGGAAGAAGAAGTCGACTCCCGTTATATTGCACGTCAGGGTGAAGACTGGCAGGTCGAACAAGGGCCGCTGAGCTTCGAAAACCTGCCGGATGATCACTGGTCTTTCATGGTGCAGGCAGCCAACCACTGGCACAGCGGCGCGGCCAGGCTGGTCAAACCGTTTCAGGCAATGCCCGGCTGGCTGTTTGATGATCTGATGATCAGCTACTCCACCCCTGGAGGCGGTGTCGGCCCTCATTTCGACCAGTATGATGTTTTCATTATTCAGGGTTCCGGACAACGCCGCTGGCGTGTCGGCCCGCGCAAAGAGAACTACGAGGAGTGCTTCCGTCATCCGAATCTGCGCCAGATCACCGGGTTCGACCCAATCATAGATGAAGTGCTGGAGCCGGGCGACATTCTGTATATTCCTGCCGGATTCCCCCATGACGGTTATGCACTGGAAACCGCAATGAGCTACTCAATGGGGTTCCGTTCACCAAAGCAACAGGAGCTTTTGAGCAGCTTTGCCGATTTCATCATCGAAAATGAACTGGGCGATGAACATTATCACAACCCGGATCTTCCGGCTCGTGACAAGGTCGGCGAACTGCCAGCCAGCGAATGTCAGGATCTGATAGCCATGATGCGCAACCTGATGGAAAAACCGGAAACCATGCATCAGTGGCTGGGTGAATACTTAAGCCTGAGCCGTCATAATATGGATGTGATCGCAGCTGATCCGGCCTGGTCGGGTAATGAAATCGTGGGCGCGCTGATGCAGGGCGAAACGCTGTTTAAGATTGGCGGTCTGCGCGCTTTTTACCATCAGGGGCACCCGCACACTGTCTATATTGATGGCGAGCGCTACCAGTTACCCGCCGGTTGTGAACAGGCCGCCGACTGGCTTTGCAATCAGGACAGTTTCTCCATCGCAGAGGTGGGTGAGCTCATCAATAACTCAGCATTAATTTTACTGCTGACCCAATGGGTTAACATGGGTTACTGGCATCAGGCCGACTAAATCAGGTTCCCGTTAAGGTAGAAAAGCCCGCACTGCGGGCTTTTTTTGGTCACGCTGACAGCGGCGGCGCTGTCACACTTTGAACTGACCTGCTAACTCTTGCTGTTTATGAGACAAGGAGGTTAAACGCTGGCCTATAGTGGCCGAATTTTCAGCCTGACCGAGAATGGTTTCACTCAGCTCGCGGATATTCGATACATTACGGTTCACTTCTCCGGCGACCGCACGCTGCTCACCCGCGGCATGCATAATTTGCTCATTCATAGACTGAATCGCACGGACCGCTTCGGTAATACGCTCCAGACTCGCGACAGCTTCACTGACCTGATGGGCGGTATCACCTGCCAGTTGGTTGCCTTCTTCAATCGCATTCACCACATCACGGGTGCCCTGCTGCAGCACCTCAATCACGTTGCGGATCTGGCCGACAGAGTCCTGAGTCCGGCTGGCGAGCTGACGCACCTCGTCCGCGACCACTGCAAATCCCCGGCCTTGCTCGCCGGCCCGCGCCGCTTCAATGGCCGCATTCAGGGCCAGCAGGTTAGTCTGTTCTGAAATGCCGGCAATCACCTGCAGGATCTGATTGATATCTTCGCTGTTGCGTTCCAGGTCACGGGCGACAGGCACAGCCGTTTCCATCCGGGAAACCAGATGGTTCATGGATTCTGCTGAGGCATGAATCACCCCCTGGCCCTCTACGGCAGCAGAGTCTGCATCCCGGGCAGCACCAACCGCTGTTTCGGTATGACTGACAACCTGCTCGGCCGTCTGTGCCATTTCTTCAGACGCCGTCGCCACCATGTCGACTTCTTTAAACTGCGCCTGGCTGCCGTCACGGGTGTGGCTCGCTACCTGTGCGGCCTCATTGGCCGTGGTGCCGACTTCATCAACCGCAATGATCACTTGCGAGATGGTGTGCTGCAATTTATCCAAGAAGCGGTTAAACCAGGTTGCCAGCTCCCCCAACTCGTCTTGCTGGCCAACATGAAGGCGCTGGGTTAAATCCCCTTCTCCTGAGGCAATATCTTTCAATCGTTCGGCAATCTGACGAATCGGGGCAACCAGACGAGCGGCAGCAAACCACAGCATCAGCAAACCAGCCGCTGCAATCATCAGGCTGGCCATCAACTGAATAGCAGAAGATTCATCTCGCTGTTTTTGAATCGCATTATCCAAGGCTGTTGCTTCCGCCAGCACTTTTTCAGCCGGTAACTGAATGACCACACCCCAGGTTGTCTGACCCAGTTCAACCGGATTGTAAGCGGTCAGCCAGCTTTGATCCTGACTCCAGCCCACCACTTGCGTGCCCTGTCTGAGCCAGTCAGTCAGTGTAACAGGAAGGCCATCGCCTGGCATTACCGTGCTGCCCACCCTGTCACTGGCCTGATCCCAGGCAACAACAGTGCCATTCTGGCTGACCAGAGAAACCTTACCGCTGGCGTTAAACAGGTTTTCGTCTACGGTATTGATGACACTCTGTAAGGAATCCAGCTTCACATCAATCCCCATCACACCAACGGCTTTTCCCTTTACAATCAGCGGAATAGTAATGGAGCTCAGCAGTACCTTCTGGCCATTATCGGTTGAGAATACCGGATCCTGAACACAGGATTCCCTGCCATTGAGGCTGCAGGTATACCAGGCATTGCTAGCCTTATCGCCAATTTTCGCTTCACTGATAATGCGTTGCTCAGCTTCGCCACTGTCGCCGCGGTACCAGTAGGGTGAAAATCGCCCGGTCGCATTGGCTCCGACATAGGCAGCATCGGCGTAGTTGCCATCTTCACCATCCAGGGCGTCCGGCTCAAACACCACAAACGCGCCATGAATGTTGGCAAATTCATTGACAGAACGGCGGAGTAACTCGGTAATTGAGCCGCGAAGTTCTGCACTGTTGGTGTAATTTTCTTCCGCGTTATATTTCAGAAACAGCACACTCTGAGCCAGCATCTCTGCCCTGTGTGACGCTTCATCAAAAAATTGCTGAACAGAAATCGCCTGTCTTTCAGCCTGTGCTTTTACCAGCTCTTGCGACTGATTTCGCAACGAACTGAATGACTGCTGGCTAACCAGTTGCTGACTTTGTCCCGAGAAGTAAAACGAAAGGCTGGTGAGTACCGCAGCGGTTGCCAGTAAGGCAAACCCCGCCATCAGGGTAATTTTCCACTGAACCGAAAGTGACCGCATATAACCGTCCTTGTAAGTCAAATCAGTCAAAATGTAACTTTTAGTGATAACAACATCAACAGATTGTTAACAAAACACTCAAAAGTTTGATTTTTATTCAATTTATCAGAGATGTAACAAAAAAAGCGCGGGTTTTACACCGCGCTTAAAGCCTGTCACAGGCTTAAATCAGTGCACATTCAGGCAAGCCACAGCATGCACGTCTCCGCCTTCTAATTGAGGCTTTTTCTGCGCACAGCTGTCGGTTGCCTGCGGGCAGCGTGTTCTGAACACGCAGCCCGAGGGTGGATTCATGGGTGAAGGTAAATCACCTTCAAGCAACTGAATGGTCTTATTGCGCTCCTTCTCCGGATCCGGAATAGGAACAGCCGACATCAGTGCCTTGGTATAAGGGTGCTTAGGTCCGTCAAACAGTGCATCTCCCTCACCGATTTCAACGGCATTACCCAGATACATCACCATGACACGATCCGAGATATGCTTCACCACCGACAGGTCGTGGGCAATAAATATCAGGCTCAGGCCCATCTCTTTCTGAAGTGATTTCAACAGGTTGACCACCTGAGCCTGGATAGACACGTCCAGTGCCGACACCGGCTCATCACAGATAATCAGTTTTGGCCTCAGGATCAACGCACGTGCAATACCGATACGCTGACACTGACCGCCGGAGAACTCATGCGGATAACGATTGATCACGTTAGGTAACAAGCCTACCTTATTCATCATTTCTTTCACCCTGGCCTTGACTTCATCTGTCGTCAGCTCCGGATAAAAGGTTTTCAATGGCTCGGCAATGATATCTCCCACCGTCATACGCGGGTTCAGAGAGGCCAGCGGATCCTGGAAAATCATCTGGATTTCTTTGCGTTTTTCACGCATCGCATTGTGTTCCAGCTTGGTCAGATCCTGCCCCAGCCAGACAACATTGCCTTCTGTAGCTTGCACCAGACCAATGACTGCACGGGCAAAGGTCGACTTACCACAGCCCGACTCACCCACAACGCCCAGAGTTTCTCCTTCGTACAAACGAATTCCGACCCCGTCGACAGCTTTCAGCTTAAGCGGTTTGGTCCAGGGCCAGGCTGACTTGGGTGCAATGTTGAAGTGAACCTTGAGATCTTTAATATCGAGTAAAACTTTCTTTTCTGCTTGCATTACCACGTCCCCACATCAGAAAAACATGCACGTAAACGCCCCTCAGCAAAAGGTTCCAGTGAAGGGGCTTCCTGTGAACAGCGGCTGCTGACACGGTGGCAACGCTCCTGATACGGACAGCCGACAGGCAGGCGCAGTAAGTTTGGCGGATTGCCCGGAATCGTCGGCAGTTCTTCGCCTTCGGTATCCAGACGGGGAATCGCTCTCAGCAGACCTTCGGTGTAAGGGTGAGCAGGTTTATAGAAAATCTCATCGATTTTGCCATATTCCATGGTACGGCCAGCGTACATGACCAGCACTTTGTCACAGCTACCGGCTACTACGCCCAGATCATGGGTGATCATGATAATGGCGGTGTTGAAATCACTTTTCAGCTCGTTCAGCAAATCCATGATTTGCGCCTGTACGGTAACGTCCAGGGCCGTGGTTGGTTCATCGGCAATCAGCAGTTTCGGACGGCACAGCAGCGCCATGGCGATCATCACACGCTGACGCATGCCGCCGGAAAACTCGTGCGGGTACATGGTAATTCGCTTGCGTGCTTCCGGAATTTTCACCGCATCGAGCATGCGCACACTTTCTTCGAAAGCTTCAGCACGTCCCAACCCTTTATGCAGCATCAGCACTTCCATCAGCTGATCGCTGACTTTCATGTAAGGATTCAGCGATGTCATCGGGTCCTGGAAAATCATCGCGATCTGCTCGGCGCGGATCTTATTGAGTTCACGCTCCGGCAAATTCAGGATTTCACGGCCTTCAAATTTCGCGCTGCCGCTAATCTTACCGTTCTTGGCAAGCAAACCCATAATGGAGAACACGGTCTGGCTTTTGCCTGAACCCGACTCACCCACTATCCCCAGGGTTTCCCCCTGGTTAAGAGAAAAATTCAAATCATTCACTGCGGTGACAATACCATCTTGCGTGGTGAACTCTACCCGCAGATCTTTGACATCTAATAAGCTCATATTTCACTTCCTTATCTTGCCGCCGTGCAGTCAGTGTTCCAGCAAGGTAACCTGAACAGCGGCAATGAATATTCCTTGGTTTTATCTGTCTTTCGGATCCAGCGCATCGCGCAGGCCATCGCCAACATAGTTAAAGCAGAATAAAGTCAGGACCATAAATATCGCAGGGAACAACAGCTGCCAGATGGCAATCTCCATTGTTTGTGCCCCTTCTTGCAGCAAGGCGCCCCAGCTGGTCATTGGCTCCTGTACACCCAGACCAAGGAAACTCAGGAAAGATTCGGTCAAAATCATCTGCGGTACCAGCAGTGTTGAATACACAGCAACAATACCCAGTACGTTAGGCACGATATGACGGGTAATAATGTTCCAGCGGCTGACACCAGACACATGGGCAGCTTCGATAAACTCTTTGCTGCGCAGTGACAACGTCTGACCACGTACGATACGGGCCATATCCAGCCAGGAAATAGCGCCAATCGCCACGAAGATCAGCATGATATTACGACCAAAGAAGGTCACCAGGACGATCACAAAGAACATAAACGGAATCGAGTACAGAATTTCCAGAATACGCATCATGACACGGTCGGTGCGGCCGCCAAGAAAGCCGGACGTTGCGCCGTACAAGGTGCCGATAACAACAGCAACCAGAGCACCGAGAATGCCGACCATTAATGAGATACGGCCGCCGATCAGGGTACGCGTATACAAATCACGCCCCAGACTGTCTGTGCCGAACAAGTGACCTTCCGAACCAAGACTTGGTGCGGCATGCAATGCATACCAATCGGTGTCATCAAAGGCGTACTGACTGAACATAGGCCCGAAAATAACAGCCAGGCAGATCAAAGACAGAATAGCCAGGCTGATCATAGCGGCTTTGTTACGTGTAAATCGGGTACGGGCATCCTGCCACAGACTGCGGCCTTCAATTTCCAGCTGCTCTGAAAACTTCTCTACCGCGTTTACGTTTTCTTTTTTAGTTAACATCATCGGTCAGCTTCCTTAGTAGCGGATTTTCGGATCGATATACGCCAGAACAATATCAACAATAGCGTTGAACAGAATGGTAAGCGTACCGATCAGAATAGTAATACCAAGCACCAGTGAATAATCACGGTTGAAGGCTGCATTCACGAAAAGCTTACCAATTCCTGGCAGACCGAAGATGGTTTCAATCACAACAGAACCAGTAATAATACCGACAAATGCAGGGCCCATATATGAGACAACAGGCAACATCGCTGGCTTGAGCGCATGCTTGACAATGATATACGGGTAACTCAGGCCTTTGGCACGGGCAGTACGGATAAAGTTGCTGTTCAGTGTTTCAATCATGCTGCCACGGGTAATTCGGGCGAATGTCGCCACATACAGCAGCGCCATCCCTAACATAGGCAGCAGCATGAATTTAACCGAACCATCCTGCCAGCCACCAGCAGGTAACCATTGCATGTTAATTGAAAAGATATAAATGAGGACAGGCGCCAGAATAAAGGATGGCATCACCACCCCAGCCATGGCCGTAGACATTATCAGGTAATCCAGCCAGGTATTTTGCTTGAGTGCGGCAAGGGTACCGACAGTGACCCCCATCACCAGCGCAAACACAAAAGCAAAAAAACCAATTTTTGCAGAAACAGGCAAGGCACCCTGAACCAGCTCATTCACGCTGAAATCTTTATATTTAAAAGACGGACCAAAGTCGCCCTGCAGGATATTACCCAGGTAAGTGGTGTACTGTTCGAAAACAGGCTTATCCAGACCATACTTAGCTTCGATATTTGCCATTACTTCCGGCGGAAGTGGACGCTCACTTGAGAACGGATTACCCGGCGCGAAGCGCATCAGGAAAAATGAGATTGTGATCAAAACCAACAGCGTTGGGATCGCCTCAAAAATCCGTTTTGCAACAAATTTAATCATAATTGTTACCGACTAATAGCTGTGACAGAAATGCGGCATTTCCTCCTCCTGAGGAGGAAATGCCGTTGGTCTTATTTTTTTGATTGGTACGAACGTTTAGTTCGCTTTAATGTACAGATCTTTGGTGAAGATCTTCTCTTCCGCATTGTTATATGGGAAGCCGCCAACTTTCTGACTTAACAAGCGAGGTTTTACGTATTGATAGATAGGCGCGATTGGCATATCTTTCGCCAGCAGTTTCTCAGCCTCGGCGTACAGAGCTTTACGTTCTTCATCAGAAGTAGATTTCAGAGCCTGATCCATGATTTTGTCATATGCTTCACTCTTATAACGCGGATCGTTTGAAGAGTTGTTGCTTTGCATCAGAGACAGGAAGCTCGATGCTTCATTGTAGTCGCCACACCAGCCGGCACGGGTGACTTCAAAATTACCCTGACGACGGTTGTCCAGATAGGTTTTCCACTCCTGGTTTTCCAGCTCAGTGGTCACACCCAAGTTCTTCTTCCACATAGAAGCTACAGCGACTGCAATTTTCTTGTGGTTTTCTGAGGTGTTATAGAGCAGTGTAAAGTTCAACGGGTTGCTGCTGTCGAAACCTGCTTCTTTCAGCAATTCTTTGGCTTTCGCCACACGCTCTTTCTGCGTCATAGCAGCATATTCTGGCGCAACCGGATCAAAGCCAGCCGTGATCTCCGGTGTCAGGAAATAAGCCGGTTTCTGGCCCTGGCCCAACAGCGCTTTGGTGATGATGTCACGGTCAATCGCGTAAGTCAGGGCTTTACGTACACGCACATCATTAAATGGCGCTTTTTCGTTGTTAAAACCGTAGTAGTAAGAACACAGGTTACCCGTAATGGTAACTTCTTGCGGGTGCTCTTTTTCCAGGCGGCGGAAATGCTCATTGGGCACTTCATACGTGAAATCAATTTCACCGGCCAAGAAACGGTTCATTTCTGCAACCTGGTTTTCGATTGGCAGGTAAGTCACTTTGTCGATGACAGTGTGCTCGTTATCCCAGTAGTAAGGGTTGCGCTTCATTTCGATGCGTTCATTCACAACCCAGTTGTCCATTACGTAAGCACCGTTACCCACGAAGTTTTCTGGCTTGGTCCAGTCATCACCAAATTTTTCAACCACTTTCTGGTTGACGGGTTTCACTGTGGTGTGGCCCATCATCTTAACGAAGTAAGGAACGGCCTGCTCAAGCTCGATGCGCAGTGTGTTGTCATCTACTGCGAAAACACCCAGCGAGCTAACTTCTTTCTTCCCAGCAATAATCTCTGCAGCATTCTTCATGGTAGTCATTTCCAGATACCATGAATAAGGGGAAGCAGTAGCAGGATCTACCGCACGCTTGAAGCTGTATACGAAGTCACCGGCTGTGACAGGATCACCGTTTGACCATTTAGCATCTTTGCGCAGGTGGAAAATAAACGTGCGGTTATCTTTGGTTTCCCAGCTTTCTGCAACACCTGGAACTGTATTTCCGTCACCATCCTGGTTAACCAGACCTTCCAGCAAATCGCGAATTACGTGGGACTCCGGCACACCTTCCGTTTTGTGCGGGTCGATAGAGGCAACTTCAGTACCATTTCCACGTACCAGTTCTTGCTTCTCGGCCAGTTTCACACCAGCCGGTACATTTGCGGCAATTGCAGAAAATGAAGCTGCTGCAACAGAAACACCCGCGCCAAGCAGAAGTGCCTGAGTAATTTTGTTCTTAAACATGCATTATCTCCAATACATTATTTCATTGCGTCCATGACTTTCTTCGACCAGGTTAATGATAACCGTTATCATGCATTGTTATTCCAATTAACAATGATAAAACAGCCGAAGAATTGGTTGAAAACTTTAACAGTAACTAACAATATTTGCCATAAAATCATCACAAAACAGCGAACGCACCTCATAAAAATGACTAATAAAGACAAAAGTTTCGATTGAAAATACACAGGCAGATAATTTATCCACTTTATTCATCGTTAATAGTCAATACAGCTAAACATACTGATAACATGAATAAACGTGCAATTTAATAACATAATAAGTCACAAATACATCATTTTATGTGGAATGGATTTAAGTCTTAACAAATATGCAACCTGTAACTTTTAGAATCTTGATCGAACGCAACAAAAAAAGCGCCAAAATTGGCGCTTTCTAAGACAAAATAATCGTTATTTTCGATCTGATTCAGTTCTTAACTGTTCGTGGCTGTCATCAAACGTCTCACTTTTTCCTTCTCGCTGCATGTCTCGATCATCATGCATCTGATCAGAAAATGGGGCTCTAATGCCAGCATCTTCCAGAATCTGTTTAACTCGTCTGTTCGATACGCGTCTGTGCTTCATACCCCCTCCTTTGCTAAAACAGAAAATCAATGTGTTATTTACTGCAGTAAAATTCCAGGCTGGTGAAAACAATTATGCCTTCACGGTTGGCGCAAACACCACCGCGGCCGTTTCCCGCAGATATTAACTATGGCACAAAATTTCATGCTCTGCCGAAGGCGGATTTTAAGAACAAAAGCGCATAAAAAAAACGCTGTTAGATTTTGTTTTCACATCCCCATTCCAACGCAATATTCAAGTATCTCAGCCAGATTTTTAGCGCTAATATCACCGATATTGGCAGGGCTATTCTACTGGCAGCAGTGAAGGCAAATGCCAATCAACCTGTTCCTGAATATTTCCGTTAGTGATCGAGAGTGCAACTATGAGACCAGCCGGCGGCGCATCACGCCCCAGCCCTTCACGAGTCCGTCATGGCTACATGCCACCAGCGCGTAAAGTGAAAGAAGAAGAAGGTATTAAGTAAGCATGTAAGAGTAATTATCTACTCTTAATGTGATGAAATAGCCCCAGATTTGGGGCTATTTTTTGTTTTGTACTTTTTTGCTGTAACCTGCTTATAAACATAAACCCGGCACCATGGCACCGGGTTCAAAGGCAGTAGTATTTGCAAGTTACGAACTGCAGTAATGTTTCTTAGAAGTAAACGTAGTAACCAACAACGATTTTATTATCGCCATCGACAATTTTGGTGTCGTAACCATTACCAGTGTTAGCATCTTCATAGGCAATTGTTGCACCGTCATTGTAAGCGTATTCCAGGAACGCTTTAGACCAGCTGTTTACTTTATATGTTGTACCAACATAGATTTGAGTAAAATCTTCTTCCATGCCGTTGCTTACATCGTAATTTACAAATTCATAACCAGCGTAAGCATTTGCTTGGCTATTGAAACTATATACACCTGACAGCTGATAACCATCCATGTCGATTGAATCGCTGTTGCTCTTATCTTCGATAGAACCGTTCAGATAAGTGAAGGCAATACCAGCGGCCCCCATAGTGTATTCTGCAGTAACCTCAGCATGTGTGTTTTTCACATCACGGCTACCAGCATCAGCAAAAGCAGCAGCGGACACCACACCACCACCAGCATGCAGGTTGAGATTACCAAAAGAAGTACCAACAAAGAACTCTGTTGCTTCTGGGTTTGCACGATCTTCAGACATGTTGTACGCAGAGTTAATCCAGAAAGATTCACCTTCGTAAACATACTTGATCATTGAGTCCAGCTTACCGCCAGTAACTGCTTCTGAGATGAAACCAATTGGCGCACCACCATAGTAGTTAGAATAATCAGCACCCCAAACGTCATCTGCAGGCGTGGTCTGGAAACCAAAGCTGACTTTACCGTAATTAGTTTCAACACCACCAAAGTGCAGACGGCTCTGAATATCTCCAGTCATACCCACTTCGTATTGGCCAAAAACACTGACCTGATCATTTACCGCAAATTTTGCTTTTACACCTGTACGGGAGCTTCCTGCATCCAGTTTAGTGTCTTTGTCTTCTTCTTGTTTGAAAACTGTACGAATCTGGCCATACAACTCTACGTATTTGCCTTCTTCGTTGATCAACTCATAAGCATTCGCTGTGTTGGCAATCAATAAGGTAGGGATTGCTACTGCTAAAAGTGTCTTTTTCATTTTACATTCCTGTAACGATTTTATGTTATTTGGCCCCATCCAAGGACGACAAAAACTTAACAGGCACTGAACAGCGGCGCAACAGAACATTTCAACATCAACGCAACATAATAGTATAAAAAACCACCAATTTGCTAAACGTGATCACGATCCTCTGTGAATAAATAACCAGTTAAATGAAATAAAAAACCAAAAAAGAAGGATTGCATTGAATGCAGGGTATCATTTCATTCACAAAGCTGAACCTAAGCTTAATTATTTTTGGTTATAAGGCTTATAAAATTAGAATTAAAAAGATATAAATATTTTTTTGAACTTTCTAGATTAGTGGTCTTTTAAGCACAATAAAAAAGTGTCATTTTTCACCCTTTATATTGTTAATACTGTGTTTACAAACATGAGTAGAGCAAAAATTCGCCACCACAATGGGAGACTGGTTTTATACATCGGGTATGCATTTTTTAAGCAAAGGTATGCATTTGATATTAACGTAAAATAACGTTAACAACGAATATGTCAGCTAGAGATCACAGTTCAATGCGGGTTATTAGGATGGTTTCACTGTTGCGGATAGATTAACAGGTGTTTTACTCTAGTCTCAGGGAGACAATAGAAGACACACCTATTAATCAGGTTTAACATTTATTTTTGCCAGCGCTGCCTGGCTTGCTGGTCCGTTTCTCTGGCATCGACCCAGCTGGTTTCACCTTCCCTGACCTCTTTCTTCCAGAAAGGTGCCTCGGTCTTCAGGTAATCCATGATGAATTCACAGGCTTGAAAAGCCGCTCCCCGGTGTGCGCTGGATACCCCGACAAACACTATCTGGTCGCCTGCAGTTAACTGACCAACCCGATGGATGACAGTTGCAGCCAAAACCGGCCAGCGTGACTTCGCTTGTTCAACAATAGACAGCAACGACTTTTCCGTCATGCCAGGATAATGTTCAAGAGTCAGAGTCGACACTGATTCGCCCAGGTTCATATCCCTGACTTTGCCGACGAAAGTCACCACAGCGCCAGCCTGGTTTCCTTCGGCTAAGGCTTGATATTCCTGCGCTAAACTGAAGTCCTCAGCCTGCACGCAAATCTTATCTGTCATCTTTCACCCCCCGGTAACCGGTGGAAAAAAGGCCACTTCATCGCCGTCGTTCAGTTGGATATCCAACGGGCAGATAGTTTGATTGACGGCCACTAACAATTTATCGTTATCCAGTGCCAGCGCCCATTTCTCACCGCGCGATGATAAAAATGCACGTAAGTCTTCAGCTGTTGGATACTCAAACGGTACTTGCAAGTTATCTTCACCGATCAATTCGCGCACTTGGGCAAAAAACAGCACAGTAATCATAAGCCCTCTCCCTGTATATCCGTTGTTACCTGAAAATCGCCGGATTTTCCGCCGCGTTTTTCCAGCAACCTGACAGGGCCGATAACCATGTCTTTCTGTACCGCTTTACACATATCATAGATGGTCAACGCCGCCACCGATGCCGCCGTCAGGGCTTCCATCTCAACGCCGGTTTTCCCTGCCAGCTTACAGGCAGAGACAATACGTACCCTGTTCTGTTCAGGCTGAGCCTCTAACTGAACTTCAACTTTCGATAACAGCAGTGGATGGCAAAGGGGGATCAGATCCCAGGTTTTCTTTGCCGCCTGAATACCTGCAATTCTGGCGGTAGCAAACACATCACCTTTGTGATGCTGGCCGGAGACAATCAATTGCAGTGTTTTATCCGACATGGTGACGAAAGCTTCAGCTTTCGCTTCACGAACGGTTTCCGCTTTTTCCGATACGTCCACCATATTCGCTTCGCCGGACGCATTAATATGAGTCAGTTCTGTCATTCGTTTCTCTTTAATATTGAATCTGGGAAAACTGCGTCAGCCGCCGATAGAAGCCAGATGCGGCGTCATACCCGTAATGCCATCCTGCAGGTAATGACTGACTGATTTTTCTGTCAGTCCCCCCCGGATTCTGGCGATCAGAGCATCATGCTGATTATCGCTGGCCAGTAAATCACGCAGCTCAACACCATGATCACCAAAAAGACAAAGATGCAGCTTACCCCGCGCCGATACTCTCAAACGGTTACAGGTGGTACAAAAGCCTTTTTCATAAGGCATGATCAGGCCAATCTCGCCCAGATAATCTGGATGATAGAAAACCTGTGCCGGACCGTCATTCAACCCGCGGGGTTTAAGTAGCCAACCATTGGCTATCAACGTATTACGAATACTGACACCGGACACATGGCGCTGTTTGAACAGCTCATCCATCTCTCCTGTCTGCATCAGTTCAATGAAGCGAAGCTGAATCCGGCGATCTTTTATCCATGCCAGAAACTGCGGTAGCTGCTCGGCATTCATGCCTTTGAGCAGCACAGTATTCACTTTGATCTGCTCGTAGCCGGCTTCAAAGGCTGCATCGACACCCCGCATTACCTGGTGAAACAGATTTTCACCCGTAATGAGATGGAACTGGCGGGGATCCAGGCTATCGACACTGACATTAATATTTGTCAGCCCGGCCTGGCGCCATTGATGAACTTGCTTCTCCATCCGGTATCCATTGGTGGTGGTTGCCACTTTTTCGATACCAGGCTGTGAAGCAACAGTATGGATGATGTCGGTAAAATCCCGCCGCAAGCTCGGTTCACCGCCGGTGATCCTTACTTTGGTGGTGCCGCAGTCAGCAAAGGCCGACGTGACACGGCGAATCTCGTCCAGGGTAAGGAAAGAGGGCTTTTTCCCATGCTCAGGATGATAGCCATCAGGCAGACAGTAAGTACACCTGAAGTTACAGACATCAGTGATTGACAGGCGCAAATAATAGAATTTGCGCTGGTAGTTATCTTCAAATTGTTTCGCCACGGAACACCTTTCCAAATACGGGAGGCCAGCTCATTTCTGAACTCACCCTGAGTGAAACCAGCACAGGCCGGTCACTGGCGACACCCTCTTATCATGGACGATTCCGTTATGCCTTCATGACTTAGAAGAGAGTCGCTCGGAGTTTTGATGGCAGTTATGCGTCAGAATATTTTACAAAGAATTTTCACACTCTTCACAGAAAACACACAACAGCGTTGTAATTTCACATTACCAGAGTTTAGCTCTGATTGACAAATAATTGAGAATTACCTTTGTAAGTCTACCCCTAGCCCACAGAAGCGACAATACTACTAAGGAGTAGTCTCTTTTATCTGAGCGGATGTAGGCAGGGAGGGGTTATGTCGGACATTGTAGAATCTGCAACCGTTGAAGACATTGCTTTGTATCTACAACGGGAAGAAGGGATTGATGCCCATCTTGCCCGCAGTCAGGCCAAGCAGGTCATAGACAGCTTTACCGATATGAGAAGCAAAGGGTTAATCAAGGGCTGGTATTTTGACGAGCAAAATCATTTAGAACTGTTACCCAGTGATGCTGCAATGAAAATCATCGCTAATCATAAGTAGGATCGCCGCAAACAGTTATGCTACCTGTACATGCAATTTGCAGAGGGATATTTGCAATTTGCAAAGCGATTTGCATTTCAAAACGATGGCAAATTTATGACAGGGCTATACTGCATATGAAAATCCGGCATCCAATTTGCAGTAGGTATGTTAAGCAACGTCGATGAGACCAAAGACCAACTAAAATGAAAAAATTGGAGCCGACAATGAGTGACATGATCCCACTGATATTTCAACAGCGTCACATCCTGCCAGGCGGTCGGATCCCAGTGCGTATCCCGCCGGGCAGCCAGATGGAGACATTCAAAGTTGCCCTGGCATCTGACAATGGCTTCGGCATCTGCATGTTCGATGAGGACGAACATGGTCAGCATTTTTGTTACATAGGTACGCGAGTGACTGTCGAAGATTTTGACATTTCAAGTCAGGATGGCGCTTTGATCGCGACCTTATACGGACACAGTAATTTCCGGATAAAATCGTTAAATCAAGCTGACAATGGCGTGTTTTATGCTGATCCTGAAGACATTCCCCAGTGGCCTGATATGACACTGCGCGATGATCAGCAACCACTGGCTGAAAAACTTCAGGTAATGTTTAACAATCACCCTGAGTTGGACAAGCTGCATCAGACGAAATACCTGAATAATCTCAGTTGGTTATGCCAGCGCTGGCTTGAATTACTGCCACTGCCGGCATTTCAGAAACAGGCCTTACTGACAGCGCCAAATTGCCTGAATACATACGACTATCTTCAGAGCATCATGCAGCAAAACCACTGATCATTGTTCGCCAGCCCGCACTGAAATCAGTGCGGGCTGCACATTTTATTCCACTGCAGCGGAATGCCACTTTCCCACTCGCCCGCCCTTGGGTACACTTTCCATTCAGCACACTATTCAATAACGAGCATTCCTTAACCTATGAGCAGCCATGTATCTCCAACCTCTGCCAGAATTGTCGCTATCGGCGGTGGTCACGGCCTGGGGCGAATTCTGTCTTCCCTTTCCTGCTTTGGTTCTCATGTCACAGGCATAGTGGCGACCACTGACAATGGCGGCTCTACCGGGCGCATCAGAGCATCCATGGGCGGCATTGCCTGGGGAGATACCAGAAACTGTATCAATCAGTTAATCACTGAACCGTCTATTGGCTCAATGTTATTTGAATACAGATTCAGAGGTAATGGCGATCTGAACGGACATAATCTTGGCAATCTCATTCTGACTGCTTTAGACAACTTATGTATTCGTCCACTTGAAGCCATTAACCTGATCCGGGAAATCCTGCACGTGGAGACTCAGATCCTCCCGATGTCAGAACATCCGACGGATTTGGCAGCCTGGTTACCCGACGGCAATATCATTAGCGGTGAAACCAGTATTGATGAGCTGCAACAGATCCCGAAGCGCCTGTTTATCGAGCCTTCCGTGCCCGCGACTAAAGAAGCGTTAATAGCAATAAAAGAAGCGGATCTTGTCTTGCTTGGACCGGGCAGTTTTCTGACCAGTATCATGCCGCCACTGCTGTTAAATGACCTCGCCTATGAACTGAAAATCTGTAATGCACCCGTTTATTTCATAGCCAATCTCGATAAAGAAAAAGGGCCGGCAGGCAGTATGTCACTGGAAACTATGTTGTACTGGTGCGAAAGGGCGATGGGGGGAAGAAAAATTGACGGTGTTTTATCGGACAAACACAGGCCAGAGCTGAACGAAAGCTATGACCAGGTGGTTGGGGAGTTTGCCTCCCGCAACCATGAATGGCGCCATGACCGGCAGAAGCTAAAAAATGCGGTTGAAAGCCTCCTGATCCGACGCTAAATGCCGGTACTGTTGCGCCATGTCGCCCACTAACTGTTGCAGCTCAGGTAAGTGATCGTTGACCCAGGACTCTTGTCCCTGCTTAACTCTCGATTCGCACTCCTGAGCCATTTGGGCTAATTCATCAGCTCCAAAACTGGCGGCGCTGCTTTTTATCGCATGACTAATCTCCCGGATTTGCATCACGCTGGGCTGCTCAGTTAATTGCTGTAAATATTGCTCTAACTCGCCGCTGAAAACTTCAAGCAAGAGTGCAACAGTTTCCTGGCCAACTTCAACAGCCAAGCGTTTTAATGTTGCTTCATTAATAATGGCAGTCATTTATTCTTTCTCCCTTTGACTACTCTCGGCCTCTTGCCAAGCCTGTAATTTTCTATAGATAGTAGATGGGCTGACTTCCAGTAAACCGGCAGCTCTGGGGATATTCCCGTCACAGGCTGCGATTGCTGACTGTATTGTTCGCTTCTCTACCTTCCACAATGGTTCAATCTGACTGGGACTCGCAACGGACAAACTATCCAAACTGTGGATAACCGTTCCAGGTTCCGGTAAAGATGATGTGGACACAGCACTAACTGATGCAATTTCAACGCCAGAAACTTGCTTGAGGGATGGAGGGAGCATCTGAACGAGTACTTCTTCGCCATCATTGAGCACAACAATGTTGCGGATAACGTTTTGCAACTCACGCACATTCCCGGGCCAGGTGTGCTGACGGAAGCGTTCAATTACATCTGGTGAAAAACGGCTAAAGCGCTTCCCTTCTTCCACCGAGATATGCCCCAGCAAAGCATGAGCAATTTCAATAACATCGTCGCTGCGATCACGAAGCGGCGGCAAACTGATAGGAATAACATGCAGGCGGTAATACAGGTCTTCACGAAACCGCCCTTGTTTAACTTCTTCCCAGGGATTGCGGTTGGTGGCGCAAACAAAACGAACATCAACCGAGCTGGTTACGGAAGAACCCACCTTCTGAAACGTGCCGGTCTGAATAAACCGTAGCAATTTGCTTTGCAATTCCAAATCCATTTCGCAAAGCTCGTCCAAAAACAAGGTGCCTTTGTTTGCCAGCTCAACAGCGCCTTGTCTTTCTGTCAGCGCACCGGTAAACGCGCCTTTTACATGGCCGAACAATTCACTTTCAATCAGTTCTTTGGGTATAGCCGCACAGTTCAGTGCAACAAACGGGCAATTGGCGCGCGGACTCGCGGCATGAACGGCTTCAGCACACACTTCTTTGCCTGTGCCACTCTCACCGGTTATAAATACCGTCGCTTTACTCGATGCTGCGGATTCTATAACGCGATACACCGCCTGCATTGGCAGACTGGTCCCGATAAACCCTTGATATTGTGCGCCCTGAGTGACTGACATTGCTTTATTGTCGTTTTTGTCATTTTTCAGGGCATTGTTCACCGTGATGCGCAGCCGATCCGCTTCGCAGGGTTTGATCAGGAAATCTTTAGCGCCATAACGCATCGCTTCCACGGCCACATCAATGGAGCCATGGGCCGTCATGATCACCACGGGCAACTTAGGGTGATGCTTACGTACCTGCTCAAGCACCGTCATGCCTGTCATATCAGGTAATCGTAAATCTAACAGTACCAGCTCAGGCACCGAGTCTTTCATTGCTGCCAGAGCTTCCGCACCGGTACCGACTATTTTGACGTCTAACCCTAACGGATTAAGGTAGGATTTATACAAGGCCGCAACTGATGCAGTATCTTCTACCATCAGTACTTGTCGTGCTTTCAGCTTGTTATCCATTTATCCTCCGACGCAGTTTCCCTGATCTAATTGTAATCACTGGAAAAAATTACTGCCTGCTGACTTTTGTATTATCGGCCATTTACCATTTCGCATTGCAAATCGGTTTGCAAAATGCAAAAAACTATCTCTAGTATAACTTTTTTGTGCAGACATGGTGACCAGAAATCCCAAATAATCACTTTCCGAGGCACTTTAAAAAGTTGGCACGCTTGCTGCATTAATATAACCGACTCTGATAGAGTCAACCTAGCCAACTGACGTTGTTTGTGGAATATTTCACTTAAACAATGATGCCAACCGAACGATTTACGGTTGGCTTTTTTTTTGGCTGCGTTTCAGCGGAAGGGCCGCAGGAAGCCACCCTCAGACTGGGAGGCCCTTTCAGCTGTTAGCGATGAACTGCTCGCGAAGCGAGTGAATTTGATCACGTAGCTGTGCCGCTTTCTCAAATTCCAGTTCCTGTGCCATATCATACATTTGCGCTTCCAGTTTCTGGATCTCAGTTTCCAGTTCCTGCGGAGACATCAGGTTATAGCTACCCCGGCGTTCCGCCACTTTATGTAACTGCTCCGCTTTACTGGCTCGGCGTGTACGTCCTTTACCCAGTTCCATGATATCCGCAACTTGCTTATTCAGAGCCTTAGGTTCGATACCTCTTTCCCTGTTATACGCATCCTGCTTTTCCCGGCGCCGTTCGGTTTCAGACATTGCACGCTGCATTGACCCCGTGATGCGGTCGGCATAAAGAATGGCTTTACCCGACAGGTTGCGTGCAGCCCGTCCAATAGTCTGAATCAGTGAACGCTCAGAGCGCAGAAAACCTTCTTTATCGGCATCCAGAATGGCCACCAAAGACACTTCCGGCATATCCAGACCTTCTCGCAGCAGGTTAATCCCGACCAGCACATCAAATTCACCCAAGCGTAAATCACGAATGATCTCGACCCTTTCGACAGTATCTATGTCTGAATGCAGGTATCTGACCCTGACGCCATGCTCATCCAGGTATTCAGTAAGATCCTCGGCCATACGTTTGGTCAGGGTGGTCACCAGCACCCGCTCATTGATCGCTGCACGGAGCCGGATTTCCGACAACAAATCGTCTACCTGCGTAGAAACCGGTCTGACTTCAATGATTGGGTCCAACAATCCTGTCGGACGGACAACCTGCTCCGCAATATCATTACCGGATTTATTTTTTTCATAATCGCCGGGCGTGGCAGAGACATAAATCGTCTGAGGCGCCAAAGACTCGAACTCTTCAAACTTCAAAGGCCGGTTATCAAGGGCGGAAGGAAGGCGGAAACCGTACTCAACAAGATTTTCCTTACGGGAACGGTCTCCTCTGTACATAGCGCCGATCTGGGAGACAGTCACGTGCGACTCATCAATAATCAGTAAGCCGTCAGGCGGCAGGTAATCAAAAAGCGTTGGCGGCGGCTCGCCTTCGGCACGGCCGCTGAGATAGCGTGAATAGTTTTCGATACCAGAGCAAAAGCCAAGCTCATGCATCATCTCCAGATCAAACTGCGTGCGCTGAGCAATTCGCTGCTCTTCCACCAGCTTATTATTGTCAATAAGCTGCTGACGACGAATAGCCAGATCGACTTTGATTTTTTCAACCGCCTCAAGGATACGTTCGCGAGGCGTAACATAGTGGGTCTTAGGATAGATAGTCGCCCGCGGCATATCTTTTTGAATGATCGCGCCGGTCAGCGGGTCAAACCGGCTGATGCAATCCACTTCATCATCAAACAGCTCAATACGAATCGCGTCATGATCGGATTCAGCAGGAAAGATATCGATCACCTCGCCTCTTACCCTAAAGTTGCCACGCTCAAAGGCAAGATCATTGCGTGTATACTGCAGTTCCGCCAACCGTCGCAGAATATCTCGCTGATCCAGCATGTCGCCACGCCGCACATGCAACATCATTTTCAGATAAGAGTCTGGATCGCCCAAACCATAGATAGCCGATACAGAAGCAATAATCACCACATCCCGGCGCTCCATTAACGCTTTCGTAGCGGATAAACGCATCTGTTCGATATGTGCATTCACAGAAGAATCTTTTTCTATGAAAGTGTCCGTAGAAGGAACATATGCCTCTGGCTGGTAATAATCGTAGTAAGAGACAAAATACTCAACCGCATTATCAGGAAAGAACTCTTTCATTTCCCCGTAAAGCTGCGCCGCCAAAGTCTTATTAGGTGCAAGTATCAGAGTCGGCCTGTCGGCGCTGGCAATGACATTTGCCATAGTAAATGTTTTCCCTGAGCCAGTGACACCCAGCAGGGTTTGGTGTGCCAGACCGGAATCCAGACCTTCCAATAACTGTTGTATGGCTGTCGGCTGATCCCCGGCCGGGGCAAATGCAGAAGCCAGATTGAAGGATTTACTCATGACACCATCCGAAAAGTTCAGGTAATAGGATCTGATTCCATTGTGAGGCCACCAATATACTTGTCAACCAAGAAAGGTGAAATCAGCTATTGACCCAGACAAAATGTCGACGTAACATCATGCGCCTCAGTGACCTCCCTGCTGACTGATCACTGTCAAAAAAGTGATAGTTGATGTCAAATTTCCAGCTAAATTATACGCACTGCGAATAGATCACCATCCACAGCTTATCCTCAAACAGCATTTTTTCATTCACAGTCTCCTGATTATGAAATCTGATGTAGAGCTAAAAATCTAATTTGATTTTTTCAGCTTTATCGTTTTCTTTCTTGCTCCTCTGAAACAGCAGCTTATCTGCTCACTATGATATCGATTACAAATAGATTACTCATAAAGGAAGAGCTCCGGTTTGCCGTTTACCCGACCACAATCAACACAGTTATCCACAGTTTCCGTGGATAAGTAGCCCAACCCCTTGTCTCTTCTGGTTTAGCAAAGATCAAGTCATTTTTTCCTGTTCTGACGCGAGACTATTTGGGAGCGATTTACGCCTCAATTCGGCTAAAAGAACAACAAACTTGAAAAACCCTTTGGCTGAGGAGTTGTTATAGCCGTCACAAAGGCAGATAATGTACCGCTCACTGGCAAGCATAAAAAAGTTGGTATGACGGAATACCTGTTACTTCTGATCGGCACCGTACTGGTCAACAACTTCGTTTTGGTCAAATTTCTGGGACTCTGCCCGTTTATGGGGGTGTCTAAAAAACTGGAAACCGCCATTGGTATGGGGCTCGCCACGACGTTTGTTCTCACACTCGCCTCTGTGAGTGCGTATTTGGTCGAAGCTTACATTTTGCAGCCTTTAGGCATTCAGTACCTGCGCACACTCAGCTTTATTCTTGTGATTGCGGTCGTCGTTCAGTTCACAGAAATGGTGGTACACAAAACCAGTCCGACACTGTATCGGTTACTGGGCATTTTTCTGCCCTTAATCACGACCAACTGTGCCGTGCTGGGTGTTGCTCTGCTCAATATCAATGAACGTCATAATTTCATTGAATCCGTGGTGTACGGATTTGGCGCCGCTGTCGGTTTTTCTCTGGTGCTCGTGCTCTTTGCTGCCATGCGTGAACGTATCGCGGCTGCCGATGTCCCCTCACCATTTAAAGGCGCATCCATTGCTATGATAACGGCGGGGCTGATGTCGCTCGCCTTTATGGGCTTCACCGGACTGGTTAAACTGTAATTATGAGCGGAATCTTAATTGCCATTATAGCTATCGCTGTCCTTGCTGCGATTTTTGGCCTGATCCTGGGCTTTGCCGCTGTTCGCTTCAAAGTTGAATCGGATCCAGTTGTTGAACAAATCGATGCCATCCTGCCACAGACCCAATGTGGTCAGTGCGGCTATCCGGGCTGTCGTCCTTATGCCGAGGCGATAGCCAATGGCGATGAAATCAACAAGTGCCCTCCGGGTGGACAGGCGACCATAGAAAAGCTGGCCGATTTAATGGGTGTTGAAGTCAAAGATTCAGCCCATGACGCAGAAAAAAGCATTAAAAAGGTGGCCTTTATTCATGAGGACATGTGTATCGGCTGTACCAAGTGTATCCAGGCCTGTCCGGTTGATGCTATCGCAGGTGCAACAAAAGCCCTGCATACCGTTATCAAAGATGAATGTACTGGCTGTGATCTCTGCGTTGCCCCCTGCCCGACGGATTGCATTGAGATGATCCCGGTTGAATCTACGCCTGAAAGCTGGCGCTGGAATCTGGATCAAATACCCGTGGTCAATCTTCCTGCCACTGAGCACCACGGTAATAAGGTAGAATAACCGTCATGCTGTCTATTATTGAACAACTCAAATTAGGAAAGCTTTGGGATTTTCCGGGTGGTATCCATCCGCCAGAACAAAAAAAACTCTCAAACCAAAGCCCGGTTTCAGCAGCCTTTTTACCGGATGAGCTGGTCATTCCGCTTAAGCAACACCTGGGCGCAGTCGGTAGTCTGTCTGTTGCTGTGGGTGATAAGGTGCTGAAAGGCCAGGCGCTGACGCATACCGATGTCGCTCTGAGCGTACCGGTACATGCACCAACATCGGGTGTCATTGCTGCCATTGAGGCAAGAACCATAGCCCACCCTTCCGGCTTATCTGATCGCTGCATCATCCTCAAACCCGATGGAAAAGACAGTTGGGGCACTAAAAACACCATTACCAACTACCTTGAAAGCGAACCGGCTGATCTGATTGAGCATATCCGCAGCTGTGGTATTTCCGGTATGGGCGGCGCTGGCTTTCCTACCGCGCGCAAGCTGCAAAGCGCGTCAGGTAAAACGGATCTGTTGATCATTAACGCCGCGGAATGTGAGCCTTATATTACAGCCGATGACCGTCTCATGCAGGATTATGCCGATGAGATTGTGGAAGGTATCCGCATCATCAGTTATATCCTCAAACCCAAAATGACCGTCATCGGGATTGAAGATAATAAGCCGGAAGCGATTGCAGCACTGACTCAGTCGGTAAAAGAGCAAGACAATATACTAATCCGAGTGATCCCGACCAAATACCCGTCGGGTGGTGAAAAACAGCTGATCAAAATTCTGACCGGAAGAGAAGTCCCAACTCAGGGGATCCCGGCGGATATTGGCATTATGATGCAAAATATCGGCACGGCGCACGCGATAAAGAAAGCCGTCATTGACGGCGAACCGCTTATTCAGCGTGTGGTGACGATAACGGGCCAGACCGTCAGTACTCCCTGTAATACCTGGGCTTTACTTGGCACTCCTGTGCAGGCATTGCTCAATCGCTATGGCTATAAAATCGACAAAAAACAGCCTCGCGTAATTATGGGCGGCCCTATGATGGGCTTTACCTTACCGCATACTGAAGTCCCCATCACCAAAACGGCTAACTGCATACTTGCGCCAAGTCGCAAAGAGCTCAGTGCGCCGAGCGATGAAATGTCCTGTATCCGTTGTACTGCCTGTGCAGAAGCTTGCCCGGTTTCCCTGTTACCCCAGCAATTACAGTGGTATGCCAAAGACGGCGATTATGACAAATGTGAAGAATATAATCTGTTCGACTGCATAGAATGCGGGGCTTGCGCCTATGTTTGCCCCAGCGAAATTCCTCTTGTTCACTATTACCGCCAGGCCAAAGCGGAAATCCGCCACAGGAAACAGGATGCATTAAGTGCCGAGCGTGCCAAGCAGCGCTTCGAGGCCAAAAACGCCCGGATGGAACGGGAAAAAGAAGAACGTGAGCAACGCTTCCAGAAAGCGGCTGAGCAACGCCGTAAAGACATGGCAGCCAAAGGAGGCGATGATGCCGTGGCCGCTGCGATTGCTCGGGTAAAAGCGAAAAAAGAAGCGGATGCCGGTACTGAGGTGAAACCTGCCGTGGCCGCCGCGATTGCCAAAGCCAAAGCCAAGCAGGCTGAAGCGCAGGCAAAAGCACAATCAGCTGCACCGGGTGACACAGCCTTGCCAGACAACAGTGAAATGGCAAAACTGCGCGAAGAGCGTAAACGGCAGGCCCGGGAACAGAAAGCGGCCAAAGCCGCGGCTGAAGCTGATGCGCCGGTAGCCGCGCCTGAAGCAGAAGCAGCCAGGCCGTCAGAGGGCGACCCGAAAAAAGCGGCGGTCGCGGCCGCCATTGCCCGCGCCAAAGCCCGTAAAGCGGCCCAGGCAGCAGAATCGCAGCCTGATAAACCGGCTGATGCAGTAGCAGACGAGCAGGCAATAACTGACGTTCAGGCCGACCCGAAAAAAGCCGCGGTTGCAGCAGCCATTGCCCGCGCTAAAGCCCGTAAAGCGGCCCAGGCAGCTGAATCGCAGGCTGATAAACCGGCTGATGCAGTAGCAGACGAGCAGGCAATAACTGACGTTCAGGCCGACTCGAAAAAAGCCGCGGTTGCAGCAGCCATTGCCCGCGCCAAAGCCCGTAAAGCGGCGCAAGCGGCTGAATCTCAGGCTGAACCACAAACTGATAAACCGGCTGATGCAGTAGCAGACGAGCAGGCAATAACTGACGTTCAGGCCGACCCGAAAAAAGCCGCGGTTGCAGCAGCCATTGCCCGCGCCAAAGCCCGTAAAGCGGCCCAGGCAGCAGAATCGCAGGCTGATAAACCGGCTGATGCAGTAGCAGACGGGCAGGCAACAACTGACACTCAGGCCGACCCGAAAAAAGCCGCGGTTGCAGCAGCCATTGCCCGCGCCAAAGCCCGTAAAGCGGCGCAAGCGGCTGAGAAAGAAGCCGCTGAGAAGAGTGCGGATAACAACAACAAACCCAACGAGGAAAACAAGTAGTGGCTTTTAATATTGCCAGTTCTCCCCATGCACACAGCCGTCGCAGCACCAATGACATCATGCGAAATGTCATTCTCTGCTGCGGCCTTGGATTTGCCGCTCAGTGGTATTTTTTCGGATGGGGTGTTGTCTTTCAGGTTTTATTCGCAGGATCGCTGGCTGTACTGGCTGAATGCCTTGTCCTGACAATACGTAAACGCCCTCTTCGTCAGGTTCGGGACAACAGCGCGTTATTGACCGGGATTCTGCTGGGTCTGTCCATACCGCCTCTGGCACCGTGGTGGATAGCCGTTATTGGTATTTTCTTTGCCATCATAGTTGCCAAACACCTGTACGGTGGACTGGGGCAGAACCTGTTTAATCCGGCCATGGTCGCTTATGTGGTGCTGTTGATCTCCTTCCCGGTTCCTATGACATCCTGGCTGCCGCCGGCTTCAATCAGTGATCATCCGGTGACTCTGATGGAAAGCCTGCATGTGATCTTTACCGGATTTACTGCAGATGGCTTCAGTGTCCACCAGCTGCGTAACGGTATTGACGGCGTGACTATGGCCACGCCGCTGGATACCCTTAAAACATCAATGAAAGCGGGCTTTACCGCATCAGAAGCAATGGAAAGCCCGGTCTTTGGTGCGCTGGCGGGAATCGGTTGGACCTGGGTCAATCTGGGTTTCTTTCTCGGCGGTTTAGTACTGCTGAAGCTACGGATTATTCAATGGCAGATTCCGGTCGCCATGCTTTCGGCTCTTTTCGTGATCAGCTTTCTCGGGTACATAATCAGTCCGGATGGTGCGGCGTCTCCCTTGATTCACCTGTTTTCAGGGGCGACTATGTTAGGGGCCTTTTTCATAGCCACGGATCCCGTTTCCGCATCCACCACCCTGCGCGGACGCCTTATTTTCGGTGCCATGATTGGTATTCTGACCTACCTGATCCGCACTTTTGGTGGTTTCCCGGATGGCATTGCCTTTAGCGTACTCTTGGCCAATATGTGTGTTCCGCTGATCGATTACTACACCCGTCCGCGGACTTACGGTCATTCCTAGGAGCGCCCATGATACTGAAAAACATGAAAAAAAACGGTGGTATTCTGGCTATTTCAGCTTTGCTTGCCACTGCCCTGGTCGCCCTGACGCATCAGGTCACCGCGTCGCGTATCCAAGAGCAGGAACAAAAGCAACTGCTGCAGGTGCTCAACCAGGTAATCCCGAAAGAGAATCATGACAACGAGCTCTACAAGAGCTGTATTCTGATCAGCGATCCGGCGTACCTTGGCACCAGCGAGCCGATGCCAGCCTATCTGGCGACCAAAGACGGTCAACCGAATGGTGTTGCCATTGAAGCCATCGCGCCGGATGGTTATAGCGGTGCCATTAAGGTGATTGTCGGGCTGGATATGACAGGTACAGTCACCGGGGTACGCGTACTGGCGCACCAGGAAACACCGGGACTGGGCGATAAAATTGACACTCGGATCACTGACTGGATTTACAGCTTTACCGGACGCAAACTTAACGGTGAGAAAGACGCTGCCTGGGCAGTACGTAAAGACGGCGGTGACTTCGATCAGTTTACCGGTGCCACTATTACCCCGCGCGCCGTGGTGAATGCCGTTAAGCGAGTGTCGCTGTATTTTAACCAGCATCAGGATACGCTGTTTACTCAACCGGCTAACTGCGAAGGAGCCTGAGCAAAATGAGTTCAACGCCAAATAACGAACTGATGGCTAACGGGCTGTGGCACAACAACCCGGCTATCGTGCAGCTACTGGGATTATGCCCGCTGCTGGCAGTCTCAGCCACGGTCACCAACGCCCTTGGACTGGGCATTGCCACTACTCTGGTGTTAGTGGGTTCTAACCTGATTGTGTCTCTCATTCGGGAGTGGGTACCAAACGAAGTCCGCATTCCGATCTTTGTGATGATCATTGCGGCGCTGGTCACCTGTGTCCAGTTGCTGATGAACGCTTACACATACGGTCTGTTTTTGTCCCTGGGGATCTTTATCCCTCTGATAGTGACCAACTGCATCATCATTGGTCGCGCCGAATCATTTGCCTCAAAAAATGCACCTATGCCAGCCGTGATTGACGGGCTCTGGATGGGGCTGGGCATGACATCTGTACTGGTGGTGTTGGGTGCAGGACGTGAGATTCTGGGCAACGGCACCTTGTTTGACGGGGCCGACCGGCTGCTGGGTGACTGGGCGTCGGTGCTGCGGATAGAAGTCTTCAGCACAGAGAACAATTTCCTGCTGGCGATGCTGCCACCGGGCGCCTTTATTGGTGTCGGCTTCCTGATTGCCCTAAAAAACATTATTGACAAAAAGCAGGCAGAGAGAACACAGACCGCAGAGAAAAAACCCGAGATCGAGCGGGTTCGTATTACCTCTGCGAACTGATTTTTACGAGCCTTTCATTATGATGAAAGCTCAGCAACATTGATCTCGGTAATTGGCATTCCCTACAATTTCTATCTGTGCCAGTAACCTGCCCTGCCGAACTTAGGAAGCGAGCATGAACAATCAGAAACGCGTTCAAATCCTTGAGCGATTGCGGGCTAATAACCCGCACCCGGAAACGGAACTTCACTGGAGCAACCCGTTTGAATTGCTGATAGCCGTATTGCTGTCAGCGCAGGCAACCGATGTCAGCGTCAACAAAGCCACCGCCAGGCTGTATCCTGTTGCCAACACACCGGAAGACATGCTGGCGCTGGGGGTCGAGGGTGTAAAAGAGCACATCAAGACCATAGGTCTGTTTAATTCTAAAGCTGAAAATGTCATCAAAACCTGCCGAATTCTGGTTGAGAAGCATGGCGGTGAAATCCCTGAAAACCGTGAAGCGCTGGAAGCCTTGCCGGGCGTCGGCCGTAAAACCGCCAATGTCGTGCTCAATACCGCTTTTGGCTGGCCGACTATCGCTGTTGATACCCATATCTTCCGTGTGTCCAACCGCACCAAATTCGCCATGGGCAAGAATGTCGACGAAGTCGAACAAAAGCTGCTGAAAGTGGTGCCGAAAGAATTCAAAGTCGATGTCCATCACTGGCTGATCCTGCATGGACGTTACACTTGTGTGGCACGCAAGCCCCGCTGCGGTAGCTGCATTATTGAAGATCTCTGTGAATTCAAAGACAAAGTCTATCCCGCTGAATAAGCTCTACTCTGAGGAGAAAAAAATGGCAAACGGACGCATTCTGCACACCATGTTACGCGTGGGTGATCTTGACCGTTCTATCGCTTTCTACACAGACATCATGGGCATGAAGCTGTTAAGAAAGTCGGATAACGAAGCCTACCAGTACACCCTGGCTTTTGTCGGTTATTCGGATGAATCCGAAGGGGCAGTCATCGAACTCACTTACAACTGGGGCACCACTGAGTACGACATGGGCAACGCTTATGGCCACATCGCCATTGGTGTCGATGATATCTATACCACCTGTGAAGCCATTAAAGCTTCAGGGGGGAACGTTACCCGCGAACCGGGCCCGGTTAAAGGCGGCACAACGCACATTGCCTTTGTTCGCGATCCTGACGGCTATCAGATTGAACTGATTCAGCGCAGCTGATAAACCGGATAACACGAAACGCAAAGAGGGCAGAATAGTTTCTGCCCTCTTGTTACGCACGATCACAGTTACGCACGATAACACCGATGAGTGGCTATTCCACTTTGCCAAAATATTCCGTCACTTCCGCCCGGTAATTTTCTTCCTGATTACCAGTATCTATGACATCCACTGAGTAATACGGCATTTTCGATTCTTTCAGTTTGTCGACCACATTATCAGTCAGATTGTCTGCGCTGATAGAGCTGAACACCTCATAAGTGGTTGACCGATTCAGCCCCATCTCCTCTGCCTGCTCCTTAGTGATGAGCTGAGCCTGAGTCGCTGCCGCCACCTCTTCTTTCATTGTTTCTAAGCCGCTATTCACTATGTCTTTGTCATCCGCAAAGACGGAAGAAGCGGCGATCATTATCACCATAGCCAAGAGTTGCCGTTTCATTTTTTCACCACGCTTTTTCTATTGTTATGTCGGATCAACGATCCTTGCTTCTATCAATCTAGCGTGTTTTGGCTATCTCTCTTCTTCAATAATGAGAACTGGTATAAGTAGATGACTCGCCACTATTGATAATGAGAAACGATCTCATTATTATTTACTAAATACAGGAGGAAACCACATGTCATTTACTTTCCCAGCATTACCCTATCCCTATGATGCGCTCGAACCCTATATTGATGCCAAAACCATGGAAGTGCACCACAGCCGTCATCATAAAACCTACTTTGAAAAATTCATCAGCGCCATTGAAAACACCAATCTCGAACAACTCACCCTTAAAGACATTTTTTCACGGGTTTCCGAATTCAGTCCTGCGGTCAGAAATCACGGCGGGGGCTACTACAATCACAACCTCTACTGGCAGTGCATGTCACCCAATGGTGGCGGGCAGCCTGTCGGCCTGCTGGCAGAAGCGATTCGATGCCACTTCGGCAGCTTTGATGAGTTTAAAACCGCCTTTTCAGACGCCGCTGCAGCTCACTTCGGCTCAGGTTTTATCTGGTTGTCTGTCACTGGCGGGCGACTGGAGATTTCCTCAACCTCTAATCAGGACAATCCCCTGATGGATGTGGTGGAAAACCGCGGTACTCCAATCCTGGCACTCGATGTGTGGGAACATGCTTATTACCTGACGTACCAGAATAAGCGTCCCGACTACATCAGTGCCTGGTGGCAGGTGGTTGACTGGGATCAGGTAGAACAACATTATCTGGATGCACTTCATCAATAAGAAGGAAATGTACTCATGAATGTGTCACGGTGGGAAATGCACACCTTGCTGGCAGCAGAAGCAGAGAAAGACCATAAACCCATGATGTCAGTGATCCATTATCAGCTTGCTCTGTCTGAATCGCAGCAATTGGAACCTGTCGATGGGAGTCTGGATGAGCTGGAAGAATTGCTGGCCATTAAAGTGACTGCCTGTCACAACTTGGCCAGTTTTTGGCGAAAGCAGGGAGACGGCGACTACGAGCTGAAATATCTGCAACTGGCATCCGAGCAGATTATGGCGCTGATTCCACAATGCCCGAACCGTGACTGTGAAGCCTTCATCAGCTCTTTGGGTTGCTGTAAGTCAGCGCTGATCGATTTTCTCAAACGCCACCCTAACCCCAAAGTGGCAAAACAGGTGGCGCATATCACCACCAGCAACCAGTGTGAGCTTATTGCCAGGTTCCGCTTGCAATGAGCGCTCTATTCCCTCATTCGCGATCACGTGAATGAGGGAATACCGAATCACATCAGGCTGGATGTCCGGCCCATGGAAATCACAACACGCCTGTTTTTATTGCGCCCCAGCGGAGTACTGTTATCCGCAATTGGACGTCGCTCACCAAACCCCTGAACTTCTATCCGATCTTTAGGCAGACCCAAAGAGACAAAATACTGCTCCAGCTTTTCTGCACGGCGCTCTGATAAAGACTGGTTGGTATTTTTTCCGCCAGAGGAATCACTGTAAGTCGCGACCAGGATCAGATCGATGTCCTGACTGTACTTAATAAAATCCGCAATTTGCGCCAGACGCTTCTGTGAGGCTTTGTTCAGCTCATCGCTGTTTTTATCGTAATGCAGCACAGTAAAAGAGATATCCTCAAAATTATAAGGCAGCAGATTGGCCAGACAGGTACTGAAAGTCTTATAACCCGCACTGAATGCCACGGCAGACAGGCCGACTTCAATCCTTTCATTTCTGTGCTGCCAGTCCTGATAACTGAAGGTAGGTATTTTCCCCTCTTCGAGTTCCGACAACATGTTCCATGCCATCTGCCCGCCCACATAACCGTCAAACTGCTTAAAGAATTTCAGTCGCGTCAACGGTTCAGCCGCATCACCGGGCCGCCATCGCGGAGGCATAGACACCAGGCTGACATTACTGGTCTGTCCCAGCGGGCGACGCATTGTCAGTTCAAAATCAAGGTTCATTTTTTTACTGGCACGGGATGTAAACTGCGCCTGACCAAAATTCGGGATGGCATGCTGCAACTGGCATTCCAGCGGCGTATCAACCACCATCTCCCAGGTAGATTCCCCGGGCGTCGCAACATAATATTTTCCTGCCCAAGCTGGCGAACAGGCACCCATCAGTGCTAAAGACCAAGCCCCCAGCTTCAATGGCAACGTCATTTTTATCATCCCGGTATAACCTACTTGCAAGTACTGGGTATTGTATCGGATTTTGTCGCAAAATCTTTAGCCGCCGTTTATCTTTCTGACAACCTCCCAGTATCAGTGCCCTGCCGTCATACCTTAGCGGCAAGGGTTTAGCTTCTGAACCAGATCTGACATAATGCTGGCCTCATTTTTATCAGCAACATTATCATGAGCCAAGAAAACACATTAAATACCCTGAAAAGTCGCTTTCGTGGTTTCTTTCCTGTCGTTGTAGATGTAGAGACGGCCGGTTTCAATGCCAACACTGATGCCCTGCTTGAAATTTGTGCTGTCACCCTGACCATGGACGAAGAAGGATGGCTCAAACCTGCCAGCACACTGCATTTTCACATTACGCCTTTTGAGGGTGCGGTTATCCATCAGGAAGCATTGGATTTTAACGGTATCAAAGATCCGTTCAGCCCGTTACGTGGCGCGGTGACGGAAGAAGAAGCCCTGAAAGAAATCTATAAAGTCATACGGAAAGAACAAAAAGAAGAAGGCTGCTCCCGCGCCATCATGGTAGCGCATAATGCGAACTTTGATCACAGCTTCGTCATGGCCGCCTCTGAAAGGGCCAAGCTAAAGCGCATTCCCTTTCATCCTTTTGCCACATTTGATACCGCGGCACTGAGTGGCCTGGCGTTCGGTCAGACGGTGCTGGCTAAAGCCTGTGAAACAGCGAATATTCCATTTTGTAACAAAGAAGCGCATTCAGCTCTCTATGACACCGAACGAACCGCAGAATTATTTTGTGAGATCGTTAACAAATGGAAAAAATTAGGTGGATGGCCAGTCGCGGCACTTCAAACAGAAGAAGAAGCCTAAGGTCAGACCTGAAACAGAAACACTCATCAGACCTCCTACCAAAGCCCAGCCTTGCTGGGCCTTCTCACAAAAATGAAACAAACGTCCAAAATTAATCAAACATGAGTTTAAAACACAGATAAATAATACACCGTACAAATAGCCTTACTACACCTCAAACACCCTGTTACATATGGTTAACATTGGCGTAGCGAATCCTTATACTCCGAGTCTACAAGCTGATTCACCATTCTTTCATGGATTGAAGAACGCGAAGCATATCAATAATAAACAACAAGAGAGGCAGCAGAATGTCCAAAAGATTTCATGTAACCGCACTCGCCGTGGCCGCCGCGCTGACATCCCTCCAGGCGCAAAGTGCTGGTTTCCAGGTAGCTGAACACTCCGCCAGCGGTTTAGGCCGGGCTTTCGCCGGTGAAGCCGCGATTGCCGATAACGCCGCAGTGCTGGCCCGTAACCCCGCCGCATCAACGATGTTCAAACAACGCACTTTTTCCGGCGCGCTGAGCATTGTTGATCCATCGATTGATATTGAAAGTACTGACTTGAATCCAAATGTCAGTTCAACTCAAACGGCGAAAGACATTGCCCCGCTAGGTATTGTGCCAGCCGCTTACTATATCAACCCAATCGACGACAAACTGGCTTTGGGTCTTGCCATGTTTTCAAACTATGGCGTTACGACTGAATACCCGCAAGCATTCCAAGCTGGCCTGTCGGCAGGTAAAACATCTTTAATTACTGTTAACCTCAACCCAAGTGTCGGTTATCGAGTGAATGATAACCTCAGCTTAGGACTGGGAGTCAGCCTGATATACGGCACTGCTGAGCTCCACCGTTATTCCGGTTCAACGAACCTTGGCAACAGCGCATCCGATCAAATTATCGGCTTAGAAGGCGACAGTTTTGGGTTTGGCTGGAATATTGGGGCGCTGTACGAAGTCAATAAAGATCACCGCTTCGGCTTGAGCTACCGCTCTCAAACCGATTTAGACTTTGAGGGTGATTTTACTGACAACATTGGCCTCTTTACAGGAACACCAAACAACACTGTTTCAGGCGATTTGACTGTCGTATTACCCGCTATTGCAGAGTTTTCGGGATTCCACCAAGTTGCTGACAAATGGGCGGTGCATTACAGCGTCCAATGGACCCAATACAGTAAGTTCGAGGAACTACGTGCTACTGGCAGCGAATGCACATATACAGATGGCACTGAAGGCTTATGTCTGCTGAAAGAAGAAGATTACGACGATAATTTCCGCTACGCCATTGGTACAACCTATTCCTTAAATCCTCATTGGACGATTCGTGCAGGATATGCGCTGGATGAACAAGCAGGTAAACCAACCCTGAGTATTCCGGATACTGACCGCCACTGGTATAGCGCAGGCTTTACCTACAACCACAATGAAGATCTGTCGTTTGATTTCGGATTTGCTTATCTGGCAGCTAAAGAGATGACATTCACTGAAGATGGCTTCTCAAACAAATCGACAGGTGGCGCGATTATCAGCGCAGGTCAGGTGAACTACACCTTCTAAATCGTTCACAGTGATGATCTTTCAAGAATTTAAGGGTAATAAAATGAATAAAAAGCTAATTGCGTTATTAGTTGGTGCCAGCATCGGTTTGACTGGTTGCGGGGATGAGCTGAGCTTGAACGGAGATCCAAGTGTTGATCCAAAAATTCAGGACAGTTTAAACGCAGAGACAAAAGTGGTTTTTGATATTATCTCAAAAACAAAAGCGCCTATTCTGCCTTCATTCCTGGTCATGGACAGCACAGACGGAACCATCAAGACGGATGACAGTGCCGCAGATCCTTCAGACTTAAGCGATCCCAAAGTTGCACTGGGCAAAGCAGATGGCTGGAGTACAACACAGCCAATTGTAATTAACTTTTCCGGAAAAAACATCAATACAAATACAGTAACAGGCAGCTTTTACTTATTCAAAACCGGCAGTCCGCTTGATGGCACTGCATCTACAACAACACCAGTGCAACTTACGGAAGGTGTCGATTATGTGATCGTTCCTTCAAGCACATCGCTCACCGTTATGCCGCTTAAGCCATTGGATCTGAATAGCAATTACATGTTCGCGCTAACCAATGATTTGAAAGACATCAATGGAAATGCCGTCGGCATGAGCAACTCTTATGCTGTAATGAAGTCAAACCGAACACCGGCAAATGCTGAACTTATCACCCCACAGAAAATTACCCAAGGTGTCGAAAGCTTAATCAGTGGTATGACCGGTATTGATACAGCTACGATCATTTATTCCAGCTGGTTCACAACAACATCCGCAGGTAGCGTGCTTTATGCAACAAAAGGCGCCTTAGCGCTTTCAGCTGAAGCAGTGGGTACAACAGGCAATGCCAACACAATCTGGAAAGGTACTGCGAACCCCAATAATGTCGATACCACAGGTATGTTCACCTTTAACAGTGACACACCAACCGACATTACCGATTTTCTAGGAGACACTCTCACTCCAATTTTTAACGGACTTTCCATCAAGGCTTACCAGGGAACAGTCAAGATACCTTACTTCCTTGAAACTAAAGCGGGTTCCTGGAATACCACGCCTTGGCAGAGTGCAATGCCGAGTCTGGCTAAAATCAAGCATGTTCTTGAAAATGGCAGTGATGCAGATAAAGCTGCAATCGTACAGCAACTGGGTGGGTTAACACCGGCTATCACTGTGGAAGATATGGCAAACGTGCAAACTGAAGCTTCAGTGCAGAAAAAGGTGATTGCTGCATTAACCGGTGCGAAACTGACCTTAGCAAACGGTACCCAGCTTGATGCAGAGCGCGTGATTTCTCAGTACAGTCCGATTCCACAACTGAAATCGATGGAATCTGTTCCATATACCCTTGTTATGCCTGCACAAGCCAATTGCCTTACTGAACTTGGTGGCGGTACAGGTATCCCAGTTACGATTTTCCAGCACGGTATAACCGCTGACAAGAGTTCGGTTCTGGCACTTGCTCCGACGGCTCTAAATGGAGAATGTATGGCGCTGATTGCTATCGATCATCCATTACATGGTGATCGCGGCATTGTGGACGGCGGGACGACATATGTCACCAAAGAGAGCTCTCCAGAAGTTTATATGAATCTGGAATACCTCAACATTGCTCGGGATAATTTCCGTGAATCCATTACAGATACACTCAGCCTGCGTACCGCGCTTGGCCTGCAGTTCCAGAAGAACGCTACCGGAACACCAGATCCAGCCAAACCTCTCACAATATTGTCGCCGAAAAACATATCAAGTGAGATTGTTGGTGTGAAATACATAGGCCACTCTCTGGGCGCAATGACAGGCATTGGCTTTACAGCGACGGCGAACAAGCCTGTGCTGGACATTACTGATCCGACAGAAAAAGCAACTGAGTATGGTGCTTTCAGAATCGATAGGGCTCAGTACGCCAACCCAGGTTCCGGTATTGCTTATCTGTTACTTAACTCGACAAAATTTGGTCCTGTGATTAAAGATAAGCTGTTATCAAAAGCCAGTTCCGACTATCAAGGCTTTAAACAAACTTACTGCCAGGGCGCGACAGATAGCGACTGTTATGCACTGTTCTACAGTAAAGCATCCGACGCACAAAAAGCAGTTGTTGATGGTACTCTGTCTCAGTTTGCCTATGCTGCACAGTCAGTGCTGGATACCGTTGACCCGATTAACCTGATTGGACAGGTCGACAGTACAACCCAGCAATACCTGACTATGGTGCAAAACGATGAAGTGATTCCCAACGGCTTGACTGCAGATTCAACGAAACAATACTCACCGTTTGGCGGCACACTACCGTTGATTAACAGCGGCTTCGAACAGTTTGTAAATACTGTATCTGGCGTCACTAAATCTGCAGGCATTTTTATCAGCGGCGACCACAGTTCACTGCTGGATCCGAAAACCGACCCAGACATCACAGCTGAAATGCAAGCGCAGGCAAAAACCTTCCTGACCGAAGGAAACATCACAGTGAGTAACTCCAGCCTGATGACAACCATGCCATAACACCTGCTGTTATCTCTCAAGTTCCAAAGGCCAGCTCCGCTGGCCTTTTTTATCTTTGCTGAATTGCCTTTGCATAACAAAAAACCTATCCCGAATCGCTTTGAACAACCTGATCGAGTCAGCATCAGACAGCCGTTCATTTGTATTCTGATTTACCTTTCACTATATCCGGCTAAAAATCCCACCCTGAGCACAGTTTTTTCTCGACATGTAAGAAATTTTCAGCAAACTAGACGGCCTGCACATTGCAGCCTGGATAGCATGATTATTCAGTTATGCAATAACACAACTATCAATGGAAAGTCGTTTTATGAATCCTGTCGTTATTTCCGTCTGCGTCATGCTGGTACTGGCGCTGATGCGAGTCAACGTCGTGGTCGCACTGACCTTCAGTGCCATCCTCGGCGGACTTGTCGGAGGGCTCTCCCTCACAGATACTATCTCTGCCTTCGAGGGCGGATTGGGCGGCGGTGCTACCACAGCATTGAGCTATGCCATGCTGGGCACCTTCGCCGTTGCCATTTCCCGTTCGGGTATTACGGATGTACTGGCACAAAAAGTCATCAAACGTATCAGCGGCCATCATAATGCGGCAGCGGCGACCGGGGTGAAGTACTCAGTGCTGACCATTCTGCTGCTGCTGTCTATTTCATCGCAGAATGCGATTCCGGTGCACATTGCTTTCATCCCGATTGTGATTCCCCCTTTGTTGCATGTGTTCGCCAAACTGAAACTGGATCGCCGCCTGATTGCCTGCGTACTGACCTTTGGTCTGGTGACACCTTACATGGTGCTGCCTGTGGGCTTTGGCGGTATTTTCCTCAATAACATTCTGCTGAAAAACCTGCATGACAATGGACTGGATGTCGCCGCCAGCCAGGTGCCTTATGCCATGATTCTGCCGGCGGCCGGCATGCTGTTTGGTCTGCTGCTGGCCACCTTTGTCAGCTACCGCAAACCACGGGAATATTCTGAAGCGCAAATCCTGGCCAGCGAACCGGAGCACGCTGAGATCAACATGCAGCATGTTTATGTGGCCATGATTGCTATCGCGGCTGCTCTGGGCGTTCAGCTGTACAGTGGTTCGATGATCATCGGTGGTCTGGCCGGTTTCATGGTGTTTACCCTTGCCGGTGTGATCAAATGGAAAGATACCCATGACGTGTTCACCAAAGGCGTGCACATGATGGCAATGATAGGTTTCATCATGATTGCGGCTGCCGGTTTTGCGGCAGTCATGAAAGCCACTGGCGGGGTGGAAACCCTGGTCAGTTCGCTGTCTCATGCCATCGGCGACAACAAAGCGCTGGCTGCCCTGCTGATGCTGGTGGTTGGCCTGCTGGTGACTATGGGCATAGGGTCATCGTTCTCGACCATTCCCATCCTGGCGACTATCTATGTGCCATTATGTCTGAGCTTTGGCTTCTCGCCGCTGGCGACTGTGGCTCTGGTCGGTACTGCTGCTGCACTGGGTGATGCCGGATCGCCGGCCTCGGATTCAACCCTGGGCCCGACAGCCGGTCTGAATGCTGACGGCCAGCACGAGCACGTGTGGGACACAGTTGTGCCGACCTTTATTCACTACAACCTGCCGCTGATAGCCTTTGGCTGGCTGGCTTCCATGATGCTGTAAGCCGCTCATTGTTTGGCAGAAACAGAAAGACCCCGCAGTGCGGGGTCTTTTTTATCAGTACAGTCGCTTTCAGAAATTATTCTGCGGCTTCAGCACTGTCGCGACGCGCTGCGGCTTCTTTGATCAAAGGTTGCAGTTCACCTTTCTGGAACATTTCCAGAATAATGTCACAGCCGCCAACCAGCTCGCCTTCAATCCACAGCTGCGGGAAAGTTGGCCATTGCGCGTAAATTGGCAGTTCAGCACGGATATCCGGGTTTTGCAGGATATCAACGTAAGCAAACTTTTCACCACAAGCCATCAGTGCCTGAGAAGCCTGTGAAGAGAAACCGCAGCTCGGCAGTTTTGGTGATCCTTTCATGTACAGCAGAATTGGGTTTTCTTCGATCTGCTGTTTGATTTTGTCGATGGTTTCCATAGCTTCCTCTAACAACGTTAGCTTTATAGTAAGTGTGATACCCACATTCTACTTTGTCACGGCAAGGAAAAAAACGCCTAATAAAAGTAAGGTTAAGACTTATACTTGTCTGAACGCTTGCTTACCATCTTCTGCTTGCAGCGACCTTTTTCATTCAGACTACTTTTAATAAAGAAAAAACTTGCTAAAATGATTTGCAAACACGCAAGCCTATCGCTTGTATACAATAACAAACACAGTTTGAAGTGATGCAGGCTGTTGCCTGCTAACGGAAGCAATGTCGTGGGTCTGCCCACACCATCAATATGGAGAATCGAGTAATGGCATTCGAACTACCTGCTCTACCGTACGAGAAAAATGCACTTGAGCCACACATTTCTCAAGAAACGCTGGAATACCACCACGGTAAGCACCACAACACTTATGTTGTGAAACTGAACGGCCTGATCGAAGGTACTGAGTACGCAGACAAATCTCTGGAAGAGATCATCAAGACCTCGACTGGCGGTGTTTTCAACAACGCAGCTCAGATCTGGAACCACACTTTCTACTGGCACTGCCTGAGCCCGAACGGCGGCGGTGAGCCAACTGGCGCAGTGGCGGATGCCATTGTTAAAGCGTTTGGTTCTTTTGACGCATTCAAAGCAAAATTCACTGATTCAGCTATCAACAACTTTGGTTCATCATGGACTTGGTTGGTGAAAAAAGCAGACGGTTCTCTGGACATCGTTAACACGTCTAACGCTGGTACGCCACTGACTGAAGCAGGTGTCACTCCTCTGCTGACTGTTGATCTGTGGGAACACGCTTACTACATCGACTACCGTAACCTGCGTCCGGACTACATGAACGGTTTCTGGGCACTGGTTAACTGGGAATTCGTTGCTAACAACCTGGCAGCTTAATTCTCAAACCTAACGGTTAAGATCGCAAAAGGCCCGCACATTCAGTGCGGGCCTTTTCTTATGGTTCTTTGTTGTTGATTGTTCAGATGCTGATTTTTCAGCAGGCAGCCCCACTACTTACTGAGCAAAATCATCGACCTGAATTATCCAAACAATCAGGCTTTCTCTGCCAGAATGATACGCAGTGTACGGCGCAGCGGCTCAGCAGCACCCCACAACAGCTGATCACCCACAGTGAACGCATTGAGGAAATCATCGCCCATTGCCAGCTTACGCAGACGGCCCACAGGTACAGACAGAGTGCCTGTTACTTTCGTTGGCGTCAGCTCCTGCATGGTAATATCACGCTCATTCGGGATCACTTTAACCCAGTCATTGTGCGACGCAATAATACCTTCGATTTCATCCAACGGGACGTTCTTCTTCAGTTTCAGCGTCAGCGCCTGGCTGTGACAACGCATCGCACCGATACGCACGCAGGTCCCGTCAATCGCAATCGGGCTGTTGCCGGTTGCCAGAATCTTGTTAGTCTCAACGCCGCCTTTCCACTCTTCTTTGCTCTGCCCGTTTTCACGCTTCACATCGATCCAGGGGATCAGAGAGCCCGCCAACGGCACACCGAACTCAGATGTCGGGAAATCGGCAGAGCGCATGGCTTGCGCCACTTTACGGTCGATATCCAGAATAGACGTGGCCGGATTAGCCAGCTCGCTGGTAACGTTGTCATTAATGACACCCATCTGAGAGATCAACTCACGCATATTCTTGGCACCCGCGCCTGACGCCGCCTGATAAGTCTGGGAGGTCATCCACTCAACCAAACCTGCCTTGAACAGTCCGCCGACCGCCATCAGCATCAGGCTGACAGTACAGTTACCACCGGCGAATGAACGCACGCCAGAGTGGATACCCTGCTGAATCTGATCAAAGTTAACCGGATCCAGAGTGATGATGGTTTGATCATCCATACGCAGCGTAGACGCCGCATCAATCCAGTAACCTTTCCAGCCTGCCTGACGCAGCGCCGGATACACCTTCTCGGTATAGCTGCCACCCTGGCAGGTAATAATGGCATCAAGCTTCTTCAGTGCATCAATATCAAATGCATCATGAAGTACGCCTGCATCTTTACCGAAGTCAGGCGCAGGAATTCCAACCTGAGAGGTTGAAAAGAAAACAGGTTCAATATGGTCAAAGTCTTTTTCTTCCACCATACGTTGCATAAGCACGGAACCTACCATGCCGCGCCAACCGATCAAACCAACTTTCATCATAGCTTGCTACACTCCATGTTGACGTGATTGGGCACCTCCTAAATTGATTGGAGAAAAGCCACTTCAGTATGCAACAGGTCAAATAAAGGCCATCAGTGACACACTGACAGCCGCATACCCATTTCAATCACGTTTTTGAAAACCACATTCATGGCTGTTACGCACCAGAAATACTCTGCATTATCGCAACGGCCATGAACCGAAGATAGCTAAATACCATAAAGCAAAGCCCCTACCAACGCAACAAAATGCCAAAATTAACTGGTGTCAAAGCTGTAACACAGCGCAGCATGATGAGCGCACCAGTTTTTTTAGAGCATTCAGCTAATTTGATGTCATTGAACAGAGCGATGATGCTAGATTTTCAGGGAATAAATCATGATTTTCCTGCAAAAGCTAAAATACGGTTTTTCACACTCTTTAATTCACTAAAGCGTGTATTCATTTATCTTTACATCACTTTATCGCAATCAGAAGGTTGATTTACTCTCAACAGGCAAAAACCTTAAATAAGGCATCGAGAATGATGGATTCCAAGGCAGAGAAAAGGATCAAAAATAAGCAGATAATCAGGAGTGAAGCGTTGGGACAGCGCTGGCAAACTGGCGCTGAATAATAGTTAAGGAATAACACGGATAAAGTGTCCGAAACACTAAAGTTAGATAAGACGTACTGCACAGATTTCCAACTGTACAGTACGACTGTTCAACTGCGTATCAGGTGTCGCTGTTCTGACGTCGCTGAAGCTGATCTTTCAGGTTCGGCGGTGTGCCTTTAATCGTCAGTGTGTCGGTGTCCGGATCGTAGAAAATTCGCTCACCCAGCAGCATGCTGTCAAAGTTGATCGTCAGCCCGCCACCAGAGCCGACAAACTTGGTCAGCTTACGCATGGCAGTCCGATCAGCCGGAAAGGTGTCTTCCAGCTCATAGCCTTGGTTGGAGGTGAACTGGTAGAAGTCGACCCCGGCCTCTGTGGCAGGTAATTCACCCGACAACTCTTTCACCGCAACTTCTTCACCGGACTGCAGCTGACCGTTGCAGTAATCGTAGACCTGCTTGCGGTATTGCTGCTTTTCCTCTTTATCCATACGAGAATCAGCACAGAAATCCTCAACCGCCTGCATCAGCACCTGATTCTGCACTTTGACATCCAGGCCGACTTCCGCCTGCAGGAAATCCAGGAAAAAGTCGGCCACTTTACGACCAACCCGCCCCTTGATAAAGGTCAGGTAGCGATTACATTCGGGATCAGTCTCCCAGGATGACAAGTCTATCCGGGCAACAATTTCCATTTTGCTGACATCCAGATAGTCTGTGGCGCTAATATCAAGTTGATCAGTCACCTTCATGCTGTGGCAGGTCGGCAGAAGACCAATGAAGAGATAATCGGTGGCCAGAGACTGGTATTGCGCCATGACCAGTGTCCCGGCATCAGCAAACGGATACTTCACCAGCTCAGATTGCAGACGTTGTGACGCCTGATTTGAAAAAGTCAGAAAATCCAGTTCTCCCTGGCGGCACTGTTTCAGCCAGTAACCGAATTCACTCTCTTCGGAGAATCGGCCAAAGCCTTTGGTACCCTTGCTGCTGTACACCCGGTGCAGTTCAGCAACCAGTTCAGTGGTGGTATCGGTATGTTCTAGTTCCTGCTCTCTCAACTGAACAGACAGCTCATCTTGTTCGTTTTTGGAGAATTGGTGCAGGATGACGTTGGAAAGCGTGAGACTCATAATGGAAAAGTTTTTCAGTAAATCTAAAGTGTAGGGTATTATAAGTCGCTTTCTTCACCATAAAACAAGACCTGATATGCCAATTACATCAAAATACAGTAATGAAAAAGTGGAACAGATCCTTAATGATGTGTTCGATGTCTTTGAAAAGCACGATACATCTGCTGAATTAGCGCTTATGATTGTAGGTAATGTTGCTACCAATATCATTAATGCCGATGTTCCGGCATCACAACGTCAAGCCATTGCTGATAAATTCGCCCAAGCTCTGCTGACCTCAATCAAGAAAGATTAATCCCAGCACCAGAGAGAAGAAGAACACAGGTATATGGTCTCCAGCGGAAACAACTACAAAGAAACCGTGTCTCAACTGATTAGCTGGGGACACTGGTTCAGTTTTTTCAATATTATCGCCGCCATGCTGTTAGGCACCCGGTACATTATCCATTCGGAGTGGCCGGAAACCCTGATGGGGCAGCTTTATATGGGCCTGAGCTGGGTGGGTCATTTCGGCTTTCTGGTTTTTGGCTTTTACATTCTCATTCTGTTTCCTGCCAGCTTTCTCATCCCTTCGCAGCGTTTGATGCGACTGTTTGCGGTGCTGGTTGGAACCATAGGTCAAACCATACTGATTCTGGACACCCATGCTTATGAAAGCCTGGATCTCCATCTCAGCCCTCTGGTCTGGGATCTGTTACTCAGTGGGGAACGCACCGAACTGAATGCCCGCTGGCAATACTTGTTCATAGTCGTGCCAGCCATTTTCCTGCTCCAGCTGTTCCTGTCTGAATGGCTGTGGCGCAAGCTGCGTAAACTTACACGCAAGCATGTCGGCGTACCGATTGCTTCTGTTTTCGGACTGTGTTTCCTCGCCAGCCATCTGCTCTACATTTGGGCCGATGCCAATCTTTATCGACCCGTTACGGCGCAGCGATCCAATTTTCCGCTGTCTTATCCAATGACAGCCAAATCCTTTATGGAACGCCATGGCCTGTTAGACAGGCAGGAATATGCCCGTCTGCAGGAAAAGCAGGGCGTTGAAAACAGCGAGAGCATCCGCTATCCGCTCAAGCCGCTGTCATTCAGCGATAAAGGGACCGGCCAGAACCTGTTGGTTATTATGATCGATGGTTTACGCAGTGATATGGTCACAGCTGAAACCATGCCGTATCTGGCTGCCTACGCGCAGCAGAATCTGAACTTTACTGAGCATTACAGTACTGGAAACGACAGTACCCTGGGGACCTTTGGCTTATTTTATGGCCTGCCCGGCGCCTACAATACCAGTATCCGGGCAGAGCACAGCCCACCGGTCTTGCTCGAAACCCTCACTAAACGCGGGTATCGGTTTGGTTTGTTCAGCGGTTCAGGCTTTGCCGATGTCATCTATCCGCAGGCTATCTTCACCAAAGATCAGATAGCTTTAGCCGCGGCCCTGAACCCGGAGACACATAGCGATCAGCAAGCCATTACCAATATGCAAAGCTGGCTGAGCAAACAAACCGCAGGCAAACCCTGGTTTGGCTATCTGGAACTGGTATCAGTCCAGGATTACGAAGATTCTGACAATGCCGTTGCAGCCACATTTTCACCCTCGCTGAAAGACACTCAGCCCGGTGAAGACTCAAGCACAGATCCGGCTGAGCTACTGAAAAACAGTTATCGTAATTCGGCTTACTATGTTGATGAGCAATTGATTGCCATCTTTGATAGCCTGATTAAACGCGACATGCTGGACAATACTGTAGTGATTATCACCGCCAACCACGGTACTGAGTTTAATGAAACCGGCACCAATTCCTGGGGTTCGGGATCCAATTACAGCCAGTATCAGCTGAAAGTACCGCTGATCGTACATTGGCCAGATAGCCAAACCGCACAGATCAGCCGGGCAACCAGTCACCTTGATATTGTCCCTACTCTGATGGAAACCCTGCTCAGTACCACGACAGCACCTGAGTTTTACAGCAGTGGCATCAGTCTGTTCGATACCAGCAATAAACGCCGCTGGGTGTTGGCTGGCGACCATCAGGACATTGTTGTTGTCCAGCCGGAAGGCACCACAATAGTTGATAAATACGGCAACTACACTGTGTACGACGCTGAATACAGAATGAAAGATAACGGGAAACCGAAACTCTCCACTTTGATGCAGGTAATGCATGAGCTGAAGCGGTTTTATCAGCCGGGGTCTGCGCAATAATCTCTCAACAGGGCAGCCCATATAGCTGCCCTGCTCTTTATGAACATTACCGGCCGGCCAACTAAACTAACTAATGGTAATCAATATTGCTGGCGTAGCATTGCTCATAGCCATCATTCCAGCCATTCGCGTATTTATTCTCTTTCTTCATTCTCTCAGGATCCTGACGAAACCCGTCATAGAAAGTCGTCGCCTGTACTTTTCGGCTGTCACAACCATCCTGATACCCTTCAAGATAATTGCGGGCAAATCCCAGTTCTGCGAGCTGAGCATGCCGTGTTTGGCCACATGCCGACAAAATCAGAGACAGTGATACCCACAATAAAAACACATGTCGTCTTTTCATGTTCTCACCTGACGGTGTAAATAAAGTCAAAATATCCCCGTAAGGTAAAAATAGTGAAACTTGTCAGTTAACTCTGTCTCAATAGTGACACAAGGGCCGTCTGGCTACTGAGCGACTTACGGCATGTCCAGGCCAGCCCGCCACAAATTGGCAACAAAGCCATCAACAAACACGCATTACCGCCTTCGTCCATCGTCCATCGTCCATCGTCCATCGTCCATCGTCCATCGTCCGCAAAATAAATACCTTCAGGGTGTCAATGCAACAAAACGCACACACACATAATAAATTTGACTACGGCCAGATTTTAACTAATTGCTATATATGTTTATTGAATTTCCCGCGTTAGCACTCTGTTCTCTTTTCATTATTTTTATATCGTAATGTATTAAAAAACATTTCCTTAACCCTCCAGGTCAGTAGCAGCGAGAACGGAATGGATTCCTTCTATCAGGCATACTTTTCACAATGGCAGACAGCAACAGAGAGATCAGCGGTTATTGACGGGCTGCTTCCTCTGTTTTGCCGCCATTTGGGTGCCTCATCCTGTCGGCTGTTCGTAAAAAAGCACGCTGAGTGGACTCATTTCACGCATTGCACCCCATTCCATAGCTTGCCTATATCACCGCGTGATGAAGAGCTCGAAGGCTGGCTTTGTCAGCCGATGCCTTTTCACCGGCAGTCTGCTGAGAAGGCGGTGCTTTGGCTCCCGCTGCAACATCAGGGTACACCTATTGGCTTGCTGGCACTGAGTTATCCGGCAGGTTCGCCATGCACAGACCCTGACTATTTACAGCCTTGTATCCTCCACCTGAGTGCCGAGCTGAAAAATGACATCGCAGCAGAGCAGCCTGCCGGTTCGGGCCCGGTTTTACTGGATATGCTGCAGGGCTTGCACGACATCTCTTTCGCTTTATGGCGTGCTGAAAGTATTGACGATATGCTCTTTCATGCCGTCGAACAGGGAAAGAAAGTGCTGAAGATTGATCGTATCGCTATCTTTCTTCTGACAGGGCATGACCGGATGAAAGGCACTTATGGCACAGATACTGAAGGCAATACGGTAAAAGAAGCCTATTTTGAATCCCCTATCCCGCCTCACTGGTTCATTGACCATCCTCAGGCACAACACGGTTACCTGGCCATTGAAGAGAACACGTCGCTCTATCATGATTTACAGGAAATCGGGTTTGGCTGGAGTGCTTACACGTCACTGTGGGACGGGGATAAACGCGTCGGCTGGATAGCTTACGATAACCTGATCAACGGACGCCCGCTGGCTGACTATCACCCGCAGCTTCTCAAGCAGTTCAGCTTTATTGTCTCTCAGCATCTGGTGCGCAGACAGACAGAAGAACACCTCAGCCAGCTCAATGGCGAACTGGAAAAGCGCGTCACCGAACGGACGCGGGAATTGCAGCAGTTAAACCGGCAACTGGAACACACTTCCCGTCATGATCCCTTAACGCAGGTGCCGAACCGGCGGGTGTTTGATCAAACCCTGCCCTTAGAATGGCGCAGGGCCCAGCGGCACCAGTTACCCGTCTCATTGCTGATTATCGATGTGGATCACTTCAAGTCGTTCAATGACACTTATGGTCACGCGATGGGCGACCGTTGCCTGACCCTGCTTGCCCAGACGCTGGTCTCGATCGAACGTCGGGCCGGGGCACTGTTTGCCCGTTATGGCGGAGAAGAATTCGTTATCTTGCTGCCGGGTCAAAACGCTCAGGCAGCGATTGTCGCCGCCGAAAACACCTTGAAAGCGGTTCGTTCGTTGCTCATTCCTGTCAACGATCAGGAATACTGCAATGTCACTGTGAGTGTTGGCATCAGTTGTATGGTGCCGGACAAACAGTCGACAGCGGATCAACTGTTTAATCAGGCCGACAGCGCCTTATACAAAGCCAAATCGCTGGGCCGGGATGCCTTTTTTATTTACGACGACTAGCCGCTCTTTTCTGGCCGGTACTTTTCTGACTTGTAGCACCCGAATGTTGCCTGCCCCGCGTACGCCGGTTATAGCCGCCCTTTCCTTTACTGGCCGGAGGAGCAACCGCCTGAAGTGTTCGGAGGCTTGGCGGGACACCACCTGATTTGATCGACCCCATCAGTTGCTCAATCTGCTGTTGCAGCGCTCCCATAAACGGCTGGTAGGCATATTTCCGCTCAGCCATGTCCTGCAGCTGGTGTTCCCAATGTGCCGTCATGTCCGGGTAGGTCGCTTCATCAGGTAAGGCGTACACCAGAGCGCGACCAGCGTCTGAGGCATGAATATTCTTCCCCTGACGGTAGAGTAACTGCCGCTTGAACAAGACTTCCATAATACCGGCCCGGGTTGCTTCCGTACCTAAACCGTCCGTGTCGCGCAGAATCTTCTTCAGCGATTTATCTGCCACAAATCTGGCGATCCCCGTCATCGCCTGAAGCAAAGTTGCTTCGGTAAAATGCTTAGGCGGCTCCGTCACCCTGTCTTTGATTTCTCCGTCCTGGCAGGTCAGCACTATGCCTTTATCCAAAGGCGGTACTTTATCGGCCAGATCCTGCTCTTTGTCGGCATCGTCTTTACCCTGCAACACTTTCCAGCCTGGCTGCATCAGTTGGCGGCCTCTGGCAATAAACACCCCACCTGCGATAGCAAATGTCAGCTTAGCTTCCGCGTAAACCGCCGCCGGGTAAAACTGCATCAGATACTGACGGGCAATCAACTGATAAACCTTGGCTTCCTGATCATTCAGGCTGCCGGGCTGCACCGCTTTCGGGGTGGGAATAATGGCATGGTGCGCATCCACTTTACTGTCATTCCAGGCTTTTGAGCGTATTGATAAGTCTGCGCCCTTGACCGCCTCAAGCATCTGCGGTGCCGTTGAAGACACAGCTTTCACCACCTCACTGGCCTGATGATAGTGATCGGCCGGCAGATAGCGGCAGTCAGAACGCGGATAGGTGATGACTTTGTGCTTCTCGTACAACGACTGACAGCACGCCAGTACATCCGCCGCGCTCATGCCAAAGCGACGCGCTGTATCGATCTGCAGTGCCGACAGAGAATAAGGTAAGGGCGGCGATTGGCGGGTTTCTTTTCGCTCCGCATCCGAAACAGTGGCTGGCTGACCCTTAATGCGTGCCACAACATTTTCACACAGCTTGCGATTAAGCACCCGGCCTTCATCGTCTTGCCAGGGTTCACAGGCCTTGCTCGGCTGCCAACGGGCGCGGATAACGTTGTCCTGATAGGGGATCAATGCATAGACATCATAGAAAGGAACCGGCACGAAATTGGCGATCTCGTCATCCCGGCGAGTCACCAGCCCAAGCACAGGTGTTTGTACCCTGCCGACCGACAGTACGCCTTTATAGCCGCCCCGCTGCCCGAGCAAGGTATAAGCACGAGACATATTCATGCCGTACAGCCAATCCGCCCGGGAGCGGGCCAGAGCTGACACAGACAGCGGAATAAAATCGCTATTGTCTCTTAACTGCCCGAGCGCTCTTTTCACTGCTGCCGGGTTAAGATCTGAGATAAGTAAGCGTTTCATGGCCGCTTTTTTCGCGGCGGCCAGCTTAACATAGTCGATCACTTCATCGACCAGCAGCTGACCTTCCCTGTCCGGATCGCCAGCATGTATCACTTCATCTGCCAGTTTAGCTAACTTGCGGACCACACTCAGTTGCTGCTTAGCCGATTTTCTCGGTGCCAGTTGCCACTGCTCAGGAATGATAGGCAAATCATCCAGATTCCATTTCTTATAACGCGGATCATACGCATCCGGCTCGACCTGCTCGAGCAAATGGCCGATACACCAGGTGACAATGTCGCCGTTGGCGACTTCAATGTAGCCTTGATGATTCTTATGCGGACGGGGTAAGACGGCTGCAATAGCACGTCCAAGGCTGGGTTTTTCAGCGATATAAAGACGGGTCATGAAGTCTGTAACTACTGGAAATAACTCTCCGCACTATAAAGAATTCAGCAATAGGTGACAATCATTACTGGATATAAACCCAGTAAAAGTTCACAAAGCCGTCGCAGGATTGAGGAGAGACAGGCAGCAATAAGCTGCCTGAAGAAGCCTGCAGGAAACTATACAGAAAGCTATAAATACTCAACAAATTGCGCCAAATCCCGCTCTGGCGCTTTCGCATCACGGCAATCCGGGGTGCCCAGATACAGAAAACCGACAATCATATCATCACCCTGTACGCCCAGCGCTTCGCGTACCACAGTATGATATGCCCAGCTTCCTGTTCGCCAAAAGCCCGCATAACCCTGAGCAACCGCCGCCATCTGCATCGCCTGAGCCGCACAGCCTGCCGACAGATGTTGTTCAATCACTGGAATTTTATCGCTGGGCTGCACTTTAGCGACAACAGTAATCACCATAGGCGCACGGAAAGGGGCTTTAGAGGCTTTTTCGATCACCGCCTCTTCTGCCTTATCAGCCTGGGCAGCAGAGACCAGAATATCGGCCAGCTTTTGCAAACCTTCTCCTTCCGAGACGATAAAACGCCAGGGAGTCAACGCACCGTGATCCGGTGCCCGAAGGCCGGCACGAAGAATATTGTCCAGCACTTCACCCTGAGGGGCCGGGGCGGTCATTTTAGGCAAGGAGCGACGATTAAGCAGCAGCGACAGTGCATCCATAAATTATGTATCCTCGATGATAACAATTCTTGTTAAATACCATACCACATCTGCTCTTCTGAGTAACGGCAACGAAAAGAGGCTCCCTCAGGAGCCTCTTGGTCACAGTAGCCGATATCTGCCGATATCTAAAGACGGGCAGCCAGCTCAGTTCCCTGCCGGATAACACGCTTGGCATCCACTTCCCCGGCGAATTCAGCACCACCGATGACATGCACCTTGATGCCCAGCGCTTTGAGCGGTGCCGACAATTCTTCCACCGAAGTCTGACCGGCGCACAGCACAATATGATCAACTTCCAGCACGCGCTGCTGTCCTTCCACGCTGATATGCAGGCCTTGTTCATCAATCTTCTCGTAGCTGACGCCGGAGAGCATTTCAACACCGCGTTTCAGCAACACCTGCTGGTGGATCCAGCCTGTCGTCTTACCCGGCCCTTTACCCATCTTGCCGGGCCGGCGCTGCATCAGCCACACCTGGCGCTCACTGTGCTCGCTTTGAGGCGTACATAAACCACCAGCATGGGTAATGGTTTTATCGATGCCCCAATCCTGTAACCAGCTGTCCAGCGAACTGTCCTGAGGTTCTGTCAGCATACTTGAGACATCCACCCCGATACCACCAGCACCGATCACAGCCACCCGCTGACCCAGCTGCACTTTATCGCGGATCAGTGTCTGATAATCTATCACCTTATCGCTGGCTTCCAATCCGGGAATGGCGGGAATACGAGGTTTCACCCCGGTCGAGACCACGACATCGTCATAGCCTTTCAGCTCATTGATATCCACCGCCTTGCCCAGTTTCAGGTTCACACCTGTCTGGCTCAAACGGCGGGAGAAATAACGAATCGTTTCCCGGAATTCTTCTTTACCCGGAATTTGCATCGCCAGATTAAACTGCCCGCCGATATACTCGTTCTTCTCGTATAAATCGACCTCGAAGCCGCGTTCTGCAGCAGCCGTTGCGAAAGCCAGCCCAGCAGGACCCGCACCGATAACCGCCACTTTGCGGTGCTGTGCGGCCGGGGTCAGCACTAACTCTGTCTCATAACAGGCCTGAGGGTTAACCAGGCAACTTGCCCGCTTGCCGGCAAAAACATGATCCAGACAGGCCTGATTACAGCCAATACAGGTATTAATGTCGTCGGCACGGTTCTGTTCGGCCTTCAGCACAAAATCAGCGTCAGCCAGGAACGGACGGGCCATGGACACCATATCCGCCTGATCGGCAGCAAGAATGGACTCTGCCACCTCTGGCGTATTAATCCGGTTACAGGTCACCAGCGGGATAGACACTTTACCTTTCAGCTTTTCCGTTACCCAGCTGAACGCTGCCCGGGGAACCTGAGTCGCTATAGTAGGAACTCGCGCCTCATGCCAGCCGATACCGGTATTGAGAATGGTCACACCGGCGGCTTCCAGCGCCTGAGCCAGCTGTACCACTTCATCATAGGTACTGCCCTGCTCCACCAGATCCAGCATCGAAAGACGGAAAATAATAATAAAATCTGTGCCTACCTGGGCACGAACGGCTTTCACCAATTCAATAGGAAAACGGACCCGGTTCTCATAGCTACCGCCCCATTCATCGGTTCTGTGGTTGGAACGCTGACAGATAAACTGATTGATCAGATAACCTTCAGAGCCCATCAGCTCAACGCCGTCATAACCCGCTTCTCTCGCCAGCTCAGAGCTGCGTGCAAAGGCGTCAATGGTCTTGAGGATCTGGCGGCGGCTCATTTCTTTGGGCGTAAATTTAGAGATAGGTGCTTTAATGCCAGAAGCACTGACAGCAAACGGATGCATCGCATAGCGCCCGGCATGCAGAAGCTGAATGGCAATCTTGCCGCCTTCTTTGTGGACAGCATCTGTAATAACCCGGTGTGCCCTTGCCGCTCGTCCGCTGCTGAATTCGGCACTGAGTGGTGTCAAGCGGCCGCGAAAATTGGGTGCAAAGCCGCCAGTTACAATCAAGCCTACTCCACCTCTGGCGCGGGCAGCGTAAAAGGCAGACAGCTTTTTAAATCCATCGTGTGCTTCTTCCAGGCCAGTATGCATAGACCCCATCAACACCCGGTTTTTAAGCTGAGTGAAGCCAAGATCCAAAGGTGCCAGCAAGTGTGGGTAGGTAAGAGTGTCCATAGCTTCCCTATATCTCTTTAATTATTGTAGGTCAGACCAGTTATAGCATAGGGTTAACCTTCACTCAAACACCTGTTTACATAACCTCAACATCCATCACTGCTGCGGTACTTTCCAAATACGCAATTTTAGTCGCAATATAGCTATCATTAGGATTTTACACTGTGTCTCGGTTAGGATAAGCACTGGGATTTATTATCAGGAAAGGCCATGAAAGTACTACTAAAAGGCATTGCCAAAGTGCTGCGCGGATGTTGGAAGCTGTTGAGCTTTACCCGTCAGCTATTTTTTAACCTGTTTTTTATTGCTCTGATTGGGGTCATCATTTTTGCCTTCCAGCAAGGGGCTGAATCGCCGGTTCTGCCAGAAAAGGCCGCTTTGGTACTGGATATTGACGGTCCGATTGTTGAGCAGCGCTCCTACGTCAATCCCTTCGATCAATTTGTCGACAGCGCCATGGGTCAGGTGCCGGTTCAGGAAAATATCCTGTTTGACATCGTCGATACCATTCGGGCTGCCGCCAAGGATGACAGGATCACCGGCCTTATCCTGAATCTGAAAAGCATGCCAGAGACGAACCTGACGAAGCTGCGCTACATTGCCAAGGCCATTGAAGAATTCAAGCAGGCTGGCAAACCTGTCTATGCCACGGGCGATCACTACCGCCAGAGCCAGTACTACCTGGCCAGCTTCGCCGACAAAGTGTTCATGTCTGCCGACGGCGGCGTGATGCTGACAGGTTACGGCAGCTATTCGCTGTACTATAAAACCTTACTGGATAACCTGGATGTCACCACCCATGTCTTCCGCGTCGGGACCTATAAATCATTCGTTGAGCCCTACACCCGTGACAACATGTCAGACGCTGCCCGCGAAGCAAACACAGTCTGGCTCAACCAGATGTGGGACGCTTACACGTTGGATGTCGCACGTAACCGCCACATCCATGCCAGTGTCCTGAACCCTGAAGTCAAAGATCTGGTTGCAGAACTGAAAAGTGTCGAGGGCGATTTCGCACGCCTGAGCCAGAAAATGGGACTGGTAGACGAACTGATCAGCCGTACCCAACTACGCCAGACCTTTATCAAGGAATTTGGCAGCGATGGCGACCATGGCTTTAATCAGATCAGTTATTACGATTATCAGCCTTCGGTCAGTGCACCATTCGAGCCAAGCCGCAATGGTATTGCCATAGTCGTTGCCAGCGGCGCAATTGTCGATGGTCAGCAAGGGCAAGGCAGAGTCGGTGGCGACACAACGGCCGCTTTACTGCGAGAAGCCCGTCTTGATGATGACATTAAAGCGGTGATTCTGCGCGTTGACAGCCCTGGTGGCAGTGCCTTCGCTTCTGAGATTATCCGCAATGAAGTGGATGCATTAAAACTGGCTGGCAAGCCTGTAGTGGTGTCAATGTCCAGCCTGGCGGCATCCGGCGGTTACTGGATCTCGTCCAGCGCCAGTGAAATTATTGCTCAGCCAACCACTATCACAGGTTCTATCGGTATCTTCGGCATGCTGGCTACCTTTGAAAAAGGCCTGGAAAACATCGGGGTACACAGCGATGGCGTCGGTACTACCCCCTTTGCCGGTATCGGGATAACCCGAGGCTTGCCTGACGATGTCGCTGAAATTTTCCAGCTGGGTATCGAAAACGGCTATCAGCGCTTTATCAGCCTGGTCAGCGAGAATCGCCATATATCACTCGAAGAGACAGACAAAATAGCACAAGGCCGGGTCTGGACGGGTCAGGATGCATTAAAACTGGGTCTGGTTGATCGTCTGGGTGATTTCGATGATGCCATTGTCTCTGCGGCCAAACTGGCAAAACTGGACAACTACGACATTCGCTGGATAGCCTTGCCGCTCAGCCCGATGGAGCAGTTTCTGCAGGATATGACGTCAGAAACCAGCGCGCGCATTGGCATGGCAATATCCGCCCAGCTACCCAATGTGTTCACGCCGGCTTTGCGCCATATTACAGCCGATATCACCAATATGAATAATTTCAATGATCCCAAAGGACAATATGCTTTCTGTCTGAATTGTTCCAGCACAGGAAATTAACTCTTTTCGGATTCACAGTGATGAAACTTGACTTAGCCCGGTATATCCGGGCTTTTTTTCGCCGGTTTTCACCGTATAATGCCTTCACCATCAATAACTATGCTGTACCCGTACTCTAATGACAAAAAAACATATCTATATCGCCTACACAGGCGGAACAATTGGAATGCAGAAGTCAGCTCACGGATATATTCCTGTCGCTGGTTTTATGGAACAGCAACTGCAGAACATGCCTGAGTTTCACCGCTCAGAAATGCCTGCATTCACTATCCATGAATATGCGCCACTGATTGACTCTTCAGATATGACTCCTGAAGACTGGCAACGCATTGCTGATGATATTAAGGCCAACTACGACAAGTTTGATGGATTTGTCATTCTTCATGGTACGGACACCATGGCCTATACCGCTTCTGCTTTATCCTTCATGCTGGAAAATCTGGGCAAGCCTGTGATTGTCACCGGCTCGCAAATCCCACTGGCAGAAATGCGCTCAGACGGTCAGAGCAACCTGCTTAATGCGCTGCATCTCGCGGCTAATTACCCGGTTAATGAAGTGACGGTTTTCTTCAATAACCAGCTTCTGCGCGGCAACCGCAGCACAAAAGCCCATGCCGACGGTTTCAATGCTTTTATTTCACCCAATATGCCAGCGCTGATCGAAGCAGGTATCAACATTCAGGTAAAACCAGCCACAGAGCTGAACAAACAGCCGGCAGGTGAGTTTCGGGTACACCAAATTACCCCGCAACCAATCGGTGTGATTACTATGTACCCCGGCATTTCACCTGAAGTTATCCGCAACACCCTGCGCCAGCCGGTCAACGCCATGATCCTGCTGACATTCGGAGTGGGTAATGCGCCGCAAAACGCTGATCTTCTGGCTCAGCTTAAAGAAGCGGCCGACCGCGGCGTCATAGTGGTTAACCTGACTCAGTGCCTGTCCGGAAAAGTGAACATGGATGGCTACGCAACTGGCTGTGCACTGGCGGATGCCGGCGTACTCAGTGGTTATGATATGACTCGGGAAGCCGCACTGGCGAAACTGCACTTTCTGCTCAGCCAGGCGCTGCCAACAGAAAAAGTGCGTGAGCTGATGCAACAGGACATCCGCGGCGAGTTATCCCGCTAATCAAGTTAATCGGACTCCCCCAATTGAGCCGCACTCGTGCGGCTCTTTTTATATCTCAGCTACACTTATAGCAAATTTCGTCTGTTGACTATGAGCAAGGTTGACTATGATTCTGCACGGCGCCTCCATTTCTCCTTTTGTCAGAAAAATCATGCTGGCCTTATCTTACAAAGGGCTGAATTACAACTTACAACCGCTCAACCCGTACCTGGAAAAAGAGTTGGCGCACAAACGCCATCCAATGGGAAAAGTGCCGGTGCTGGAACATGACAGTCTGACAGTTATCGACTCAACAGTTATTGCCCATTACCTTGACGACATCTACCCGGTTCCTCCGCTGTACCCGGGCGATGCCGGTGAAAGAGCAAAAATCCGGTGGCTGGAAGAATATGCCGATACCCGGCTCAGCGCACTGCTCGCTGGCGTGCTCTTCTATCAGAAAATTCTGAGGGGGCAGATTCTGGAAAAAGACGTTGATCAGGATGCCATTGACGACTGCATTCAGCATCATCTGCCGCCGGTTCTGAACTACCTGGAAGAACAAGTGCCGGCAGAAGGTTATATTACGACCCGTTTTTCGATGGCCGAAATTACGCTATGGAGTATTTTCCGCAGTGGCTGGATGGCTGGCTTAAGATTGAAACCTTACTATCCCAAACTGGCCATGTATCTGGAAGGTATTGAGCAAGAGCCCTGGGTGTCTAGTCTGGTGACGGAGGAAGATCATGAATTGAGTGGGTTTTACTGTGACCCTGTGCCTTTCACTGTGCCCAGGCAGTGATAACTGCAGATGAGCGCACCAGCCTTTACAGGGTCATAGGTGTCAGTTTTGCTGTAAAGAGAAACGGGCAATATCTGCCACAGGGGTTTCACTGTCTTCTATGGCAAAATCACGCTTGAGCTCAGATTTAGACTTAAAGCGAATCTCACCACCGGCTGCCACTGTCATATGCTCGGCCTCGGTATTATGACGAGACTGATACAGCATGACGGCCTGCATGGTGGACTCTTTCTGAGCCTCAGTTAATGGGGTGCCATCAGCCCATTTACCTGTTTCAGCCGCCGCCAGTAACTTTTGGTACACCTCTGGGGTCATGGCAGCCAGAATCTGTTGTACATCCATCCCATCTACTCCTCTTCATGCCCGACTATTTCAGGCCACTTGCAATGGTAGGCTACGATAATGACCTGAGTTTGCCAGTCAAGTAGCGTCTTGGTTTTAGTTTTCTTTTGTTTTCGTGATCACACTGCAGCAATGTCACATTATTCTTTCTCTCAGGTCAGTTTCTGCCGATAGGTATTAGGGTATTCTTGATTCTAGTGAACCCACCTATGAGTAACGCACCGCACATGACTTCTTCTGGCAAAAAAACGCGCAACATTTTGTTTTTTTTATCTGCTGTCGTATTTCTGCCAGCCTGCCAGGGCGAGTTTAAAACAACCGACAGTCTTTGCTCGGCACATCCCGAGCTATGTAAAGGACTGAATAACAATGACGGCCAATGCCGTATCCAGCGTACAGATCTCATTTGGCAACGCTATAAACAGCTGAAAACGCCAACTGACATTGAAAAACTGCATACTCTTGAGTTCACCCGCAGCTACCAGTATTGCCTGGAGTATGCCGCAGAAATTGAACCAACCCGCTATAAAGAACGTAAATCAGTGCGGACCGCTGCGCTTATTCACAGTTATGAGGTCATGGAACAGCTAAGCGAAGAGCTGGCTGACTCCAAAGAACCCGAAGTTATTTATGACCGCTGGAGCCAGGGCGAGCACCAGGCTAAGGAAGAATTTCTGAAATTGGAAGGCACAGGCCAGCTTCAGACACCGGAATTGCAACTGGCACTGGCCTCTTTTTATACTGGTGTTGATAAAGCCAAAACTCGCCAGCTTCTGTTAAGAGCTCTGGAGCTTTATCAGGGTAAGGTTAAAGTGAAACCAGACATTATTCTGACACTGGCGACGCAGGCCCATCAGGACAACAACAAAACCGAAGCCTATTTATGGTCAAGAGTAGGTAGCCTGATGGGACTACCCGTGGCCAATTCAGAGACCTTATCGCGCCTGTATCCAATGCCGCAACAAGATAAAAGTCATCTGGATTCCTTAGCAGACAGCATCATACAGAGCATCAGTGCCGGCCATTTTAACCGTGTCTATGTAGAAAAAAATCTGATCTCCCTGCCAAGCCAGCAACCCGACCAGCCACCGTCCTGACAACGCCATCACGGGCAGCACTGCCGTTACTCTACTTCACTAAATTGCAGTGAGACCGAATTGACGCAGTATCGCTGCCCGGTAGAAACCGGCCCATCATCAAATACATGCCCTAAATGACTGTCACACTCAGCGCAGCGAATTTCCGTTCGCTTCATCCCATGACTGGTATCGCTTAAATATCGAATTGAATCAGATTTAACAGGCGCATCAAAACTCGGCCAGCCACATCCCGAATCGTATTTTTGCTCAGAATGAAATAAGGCAATTTGACAACAAGTGCAGTGATATATTCCTGTTTTCTTATTATGCAATAACGTGCCTGAAAAAGGGGCTTCTGTGCCACCTTCCCGACAGACATAATATTGTTCATCTGATAGCAGTTCTTTCCAGTAAGAATTTGTTTTAAAAGCCATTTATCTGCCTGTAAACACAGTTTTCCAAAACCGTACTACTTAAAATTTGCCAATTTTTGCATATATGGCACATACTTTTGCTCGAAAGGTTTTTACATCGAAACAGTGCATTTAAGCATATTCCCCTGTATTTCGGGTACTGAATTAAAACTGAGCTACATCGTTGATTACTTTGCCAGCATTTATAGGTGAACCATTCATCTTTCGGCCAGGATTGTAATAAAAATCCGAAACTTTTTTGATTAAAGACAATTTTAGGTCTGTTTTTGCTTGCAGACCAGCGTTAGATTATGTAATTTTACTACCAGTTATCTTTCATTAGAAATTAAGTTGTGGAGCAACATAATGACTATCAAAGTAGGTATTAACGGTTTTGGCCGCATCGGTCGTTTCGTTTTCCGTGCTTCTGTAGAACGTGATGATATTGAAGTTGTCGGTATCAACGACCTGATCGACGTCGAGTACATGGCTTACATGCTGAAGTACGATTCAACTCACGGCCGTTTCAAAGGCACAGTTGAAGTTAAAGACGGTAACCTGATCGTTAACGGCAAGACTGTACGTGTTACCGCCGAACGCGATCCAGCAAGCCTGAACTGGGGTGCAATCGGTGTTGATGTTGTTGCAGAAGCAACGGGTATCTTCCTGACTGACGAGACTGCACGTAAGCACATCGAAGCGGGTGCAAAGAAAGTGGTTCTGACTGGTCCGTCTAAAGACGACACTCCTATGTTCGTAATGGGTGTGAACCACGAAACTTACCAGGGTCAGGAAATCGTTTCTAACGCGTCTTGTACTACTAACTGTCTGGCACCTATCGCTAAGGTTCTGAACGACAAGTGGGGCATCAAAGACGGTCTGATGACGACTGTTCACGCAACAACTGCTACTCAGAAAACTGTTGACGGTCCTTCTGCGAAAGACTGGCGCGGTGGCCGTGGTGCTTCTCAGAACATCATCCCATCTTCAACTGGTGCGGCTAAAGCTGTAGGTAAAGTCATTCCTGAGCTGAACGGCAAACTGACTGGTATGGCATTCCGCGTTCCAACAGCAGACGTTTCTGTTGTTGACCTGACTGTAAACCTGGAAAAACCTGCTACATACGAAGAAATTAAAGCTGAAATGAAGCGTGCTTCTGAAGCTGAGATGTCTGGCGTACTGGGTTACACAGAAGATGCCGTTGTTTCTCAGGATTTCATCGGTGAAGTACGTACTTCTGTATTCGACGCTGACGCAGGTATCGCTCTGACCGATACTTTCGTTAAGGTTGTTTCCTGGTATGACAACGAGATCGGTTACTCTAATAAAGTACTGGATCTGGTTGCTCACATCTCTAAGTAATACTTAGACGATGATTGAAAAGGCGGCTGATGGCCGCCTTTTTGCTATCTGTCATCCCGGATAGAGTCTCGACGGGCAGAAGTGTCGCCCGCTACCTTCATTGGCTTTTAAAGGAATCACTATGGACTTACGTCAACTCCCGACTTCAACAGTGCTTTCAGAACATATCAGCCTGTGCCGTCTTGATGGTGTGGATATCATTCGAATTCTTCACCCTGAATGCCAGGCAGCTATCTCATTATTTGGTGGTCATCTCTTAAGTTTCCAGCCTCAAGGACACGAAGATCTGATCTGGATGAGTGAAGCCGCCGACTTCTCGGGTAAGTCAGCTCTTCGTGGCGGCATTCCAGTTTGCTGGCCATGGTTCGGTAAAGTGGCCAGTCCATCGCACGGTTTTGCGCGTTCCAGTGTGTGGGAGCTGGAAAGTTTCAACGATCAGCAAAGCCATGTCACTGTCACGCTCACGCTGCATGACTCCCCCAAGTCCCGGGCTATATGGCCCTACCGCTTCCACAACCGGCTCCACTTTGAGTTCGATAAAACCCTCAAAGTCCAACTGACCAGCACCAATACCGACCAACGTCCGTGGCTTATGTCCGGCGCGCTTCATACCTATCTGGCCGTTGGAGACATAATGCAAACGAAATTGTCCGGATTGGGTAATGAATACCTCGACGGTCTGGCCAATCAGCAACGGCTTCCGACCAATGGTGTTTTACAATTCGATGACGCCGTCGACAGAGTTTACTGCCGGGCTGAGGACACGATTTATCTGGAAGATCCTGCCCTGTTTCGCCGTCTTCGCATGCATAACCATGGTCATGACAGCGCCGTGGTCTGGAACCCATGGCAGTCCGGTGCAGCAGGCATGGCTGACATGACACCTGATGGTTACACCACTATGCTGTGTGTGGAATCAGCACTGGCGGGTCAGGGTATTGTGCTGGAACCCGGGCAATCGCACAATCTCAGTACAGAAATCTGCGTCGAGTAACTGCCAGGCTCAGGAAAACCTGAGCCTGCTTTACCCCTGACTTCAACCTCTGATCTCAGGCCTGCATGGTAATATCCGCTTCAATCAGCACCCAGCCGTTACCATCCGGATCATTGAAAGTCGCGAAACGCCCTCCCATTAAGGTCACAATTTCTGACAGACTGACCCCCCGGTTGGTGAGCTCATCGTATGTCGAGGTGATATCATCAGTATGCACCACCAACCCCTGAACAGAACCTGCCCGCATTCCCCCAAATGGCATAACCAGACTAATGGTCGTCTCTGCGCCCTTAGGTGCCAGCTGTATCCAACGTTTATGGCTATCTGCCTTGTGATCCCTGATCAACTCAAATCCCAGTGCATCCCGGTAAAATAAAAGAGCCTGGCTTTGGTCCGATACAGGAATCGACACAGTATCAACCCGCGAAATCGGCATGTATCTCCTCCCCCTCAAGCTACACTTTTCTAGCTTAAATCAGAGCTGTTGATTTAGCTCAAAAAATAAGCAAGCAGTTTGATGGCGTACTCCGCCTCTGAGCCGGTTTCCCAATGCTGAGACATCGCAGATAGCTGGCTGCCTTCGGTGCCTCCCCCTAAAAAACCATCTTCCGCTGACTTTCCCATTACCCGCATCATTTAACGCCAACCCGCACAGCCGAAACCAGATTTCGCACCAGTTCCTACCGTTTGCCCGCTTCAACTCACTTTCCTGAAATAATGCGACTTCAGGCTGGATCTCGGCCCAGGTGAAGTGGCGTTTTTTTGAACAAGATGGCTTGCAGATCCCTGTTGATAGGAGGATAGTACCTCTATGGTAGGTTGTTTTTTGCCCACTATAGTCTGATGTGTCAGCTAAATTTTTCAGCAAAACCAACCACTCACTAAAGCAAATTAATTAGTTAGGTCTAGTCTTAGTTATGAGGGATGTGAAAGATTATTGATTTCGTCCTTTCTAAATGATTGAAGAACGATTCAGGGGGCATACCATGAGTATTTTTGACCACTATCGTCATCGCTATGAAGAAGCCAAGGATGAAGAGCTTTCATTGCAAGAATTCCTTGAGATTTGCCGTAACGATCGCAGTGCTTACGTAAACGCCGCAGAACGTCTTCTGATGGCCATTGGTGAACCGGAAATGGTAGATACCGCGAAAGACCCACGTCTGAGCCGGATATTTTCCAACCGCGTCATGTCACGCTATCCAACGTTTGAAGACTTCTATGGTATGGAAGAGGCCATTGAACAAATTGTTTCTTACCTGAAACATGCCGCTCAGGGCCTGGAAGAACGTAAACAAATCCTCTATCTGCTGGGTCCGGTAGGTGGCGGTAAATCCTCACTGGCTGAAAAGTTAAAAAGTCTGATGCAAAAAGTGCCCATTTATGTGCTGACTGCTAATGGTGAACGCAGTCCGGTAAATGACCACCCATTCTGCCTGTTCGACCCGCTTGAAGACGGCGAAATTCTGAACAAAGAATTTGGCATCCCTCATCGCTATCTGAATAACATTATGTCGCCATGGGCAGCGAAACGCTTGAAAGAATTCGGTGGAGATATCACCAAATTCAAAGTGGTGAAAGTGCGTCCATCCATTCTGCATCAGGTAGGTATCGCGAAAACAGAGCCTGGTGATGAGAACAATCAGGATATTTCATCTTTGGTCGGTAAAGTGGATATCCGTCAGCTTGAGCATTTTGCCCAGGATGACCCGGATGCCTACAGCTACTCAGGTGCGCTGTGTAAAGCCAATCAGGGCATGATGGAATTCGTGGAGATGTTCAAAGCACCGCTGAAAGTGCTGCACCCACTGCTGACCGCCACCCAGGAAGGTAACTATAACGGTACAGAAGGTCTGTCCGCCCTGCCTTTCGATGGCATTATTCTGGCTCACTCCAACGAATCAGAATGGCAGACATTCCGGAACAACAAAAATAATGAGGCGTTTCTCGATCGTGTTTACATAGTGAAAGTGCCTTATTGTCTGCGTGTGTCGGAAGAAATCAAGATTTACGAAAAACTGCTGATGAACAGTGAACTGGCTAACTCGCCATGTTCTCCGAGTACGCTGGATATCCTGGCCCGCTTCTCAGTGCTGTCGCGCCTGAAAGAGCCGGAGAACTCAAGCATGTACTCAAAAATGCGGGTGTATGACGGTGAAACCCTCAAAGACACGGATCCAAAAGCCAAGTCTTATCAGGAATACCGCGATTACGCCGGTGTGGATGAAGGCATGGCCGGTCTGTCGACCCGCTTCGCGTTCAAAATCCTGTCTCGGGTGTTCAACTTCGATCACTCTGAAGTCGCCGCGAACCCGGTTCACCTGTTCTATGTTCTGGAACAACAGATTGAGCGTGAACAGTTCCCGCAGGAAAATGCCGAGAAATACCTGGAGCACCTGAAAGGCTACCTGATTCCCAAATATGTCGAATTCATCGGCAAGGAAATTCAGACCGCTTATCTGGAGTCCTATTCTGAGTACGGCCAGAACATTTTCGACCGTTATGTCAGTTATGCGGACTTCTGGATTCAGGATCAGGAATACCGCGATCCGGAAACAGGTCAGCTGTTCGACCGCGCTGCATTGAACAACGAGCTTGAAAAAATCGAGAAGCCTGCCGGTATCAGTAATCCGAAAGACTTCCGTAACGAGATCGTCAACTTTGTGTTGCGTGCACGTGCCAGCAATGCCGGTAAGAATCCGAACTGGACCAGCTACGAGAAACTGCGCACGGTTATTGAGAAGAAAATGTTCTCAAATACCGAAGAGTTGCTGCCTGTCATCTCGTTCAATGCCAAAACCTCTACGGAGGAGCAGAAGAAGCACGACGATTTTGTCGCCCGTATGATGGAAAAAGGCTATACCCGCAAGCAAGTACGTCTGTTGTCTGAATGGTATCTGCGCGTACGTAAATCATCGTAATTGATGGATGATGATCAAGGGGGAGAGCTTATGGCGCACTTTATCGACCGCAGGCTCAACGGCAAAAATAAGAGCACAGTGAACCGGCAGCGTTTTTTACGCCGGCACAAGCAACAGATCAAAGATTCTATTGCTGATGCCGTCAATAAACGCTCCATCACTGACGTGGAAAGCGGAGAGAGCATTACTATCCCTTCCCGCGACATACGTGAACCCTCGTTCCATCAGGGACGAGGTGGGCAGCGAGAAATCGTCCACCCTGGTAACGATCAGTTCAGCCCTGGTGACCGCATTGAGCGGCCCCAGGGGGGAGCCGGTTCCGGTGGGGCCGGCGAAGGTCAGGCCAGCCCTGATGGCGAGGGACAGGATGACTTTGTCTTTCAAATCTCTAAAGACGAGTATCTGGATCTGTTGTTTGAAGATCTCGAACTCCCTAATCTGAAGAAAAATCAGTTCAACAAACTTGTTGAGTGGAAAACCTTCCGCTCAGGGTTTAAATCTACCGGGGTACCGGCCAATATTGCTATTGTCAGATCCCTGCGGAATTCACTTGCCCGTCGTACCGCAATGACGGCAGCAAAACGTCGCCAGTTACGAGAGCTGGAACTTGAACTCGACAGATTACAAAGCACAGAACCGGCACAGCCGTTTGATGAACAACGTGTGAAAGAAGAAATACAGACACTGCGTGATCGCATCAGCAAAGTGCCTTTTATCGATACCTTTGACCTGAGATACAAAAACTACGAACGTCGCCCCATGCCCAGTAGTCAGGCAGTGATGTTCTGTCTGATGGACGTATCAGGTTCCATGGATCAGGCGACCAAGGATATGGCGAAACGCTTCTATATCCTGCTTTACCTGTTCCTGACACGAACCTACAAAAATGTGGAGGTGGTTTTTATCCGCCACCATACACAGGCTAAAGAAGTAGACGAACACGAGTTTTTCTATTCCCAGGAAACCGGGGGCACCATAGTATCCAGCGCATTGCGGCTGATGGATGAAATCATTAAGAAGCGGTACTCCCCTTCAGAATGGAACATCTATGCCGCGCAGGCTTCAGATGGCGACAACTGGGCGGATGATTCCCCTGGCTGCCGTGAGTTGCTCGACAAGCATATTCTGCCGGTTTCGCGTTATTACTCATACATTGAGATCACCCGTCGGGCTCATCAAACACTGTGGCGTGAATATGAGTCCCTGTTAGGCAATCATGAAAATTTTGCCATGCAGAACATTCGCAGCGTAGAAGACATCTTCCCGGTATTCCGAGAACTGTTCAAAAAACAAGTCCATTAATCCTAAGGTGCAGGGCGACTTAAAAACTCGCCCATCTGCAATCTACACTTAAGGGACAGCGCTGATTATTGGCCGACGCGCATCAGGGGAGTGGGTTATGGAAACAGAGATCAAACAAAAGGCACTCAGTGATGGTCCGGACTGGACATTTGAACTGCTTGATCAATACCACATGGAAATCAAGCGGGTGGCCAACCATTACCGGTTAGACGCCTACCCTAACCAGATCGAGATCATTACTGCCGAACAAATGATGGATGCCTATTCCAGCATCGGCATGCCGATTAACTACAATCACTGGTCATTCGGAAAGCGCTTTATTGAAACGGAGCGTGGTTACAAGCATGGTCAGATGGGGCTGGCGTATGAAATAGTGATCAACTCAGATCCCTGTATCGCCTACCTGATGGAAGAGAATACTATCACCATGCAGGCCCTGGTCATGGCCCATGCCAGCTATGGCCATAATTCATTCTTTAAAGGCAACTACCTGTTCAAAACCTGGACGGATGCCAGCTCAATTATTGATTACCTGCTGTTTGCTAAGAAATACATCTCTGAATGTGAGGAAAAATACGGTGATGTGGAGGTTGAAAAACTGCTCGACTCCTGTCATGCACTGATGAACTACGGCGTTGATCGTTACAAGCGCCCGCAAAAAATCTCGCTGGTTGAAGAAACCGCCCGTCAGAAAGCACGGGAAGACTACCTGCAAACGCAAGTAAATGCTCTGTGGCGCACTATTCCGGCGCAAGCGGAAAAGGATCTCCATAATGAAGAAATCCGTTTTCCTGCTGATCCACAGGAGAACATTCTGTACTTCATTGAAAAACATGCCCCGCTTCTTGAGCCCTGGCAGAGAGAAATCGTGCGGATTGTGCGCAAGATCAGCCAATATTTTTATCCTCAGAAACAGACCCAGGTCATGAATGAAGGCTGGGCGACGTTCTGGCACTACACCATTCTGAACCACCTCTATGATGAAGGGCTGGTAACTGATCGCTTTATGCTTGAGTTCCTGCACAGCCACACCAATGTAGTTGCGCAGCCAACCTACAACAGTCCGTACTATAGCGGCATCAACCCCTATGCCCTCGGGTTTGCCATGTTCCAGGACATACGCCGGATCTGTGAACATCCTACCGAGGAAGATAAGTACTGGTTTCCTGACTTTGCCGGTAAAGACTGGCTGGATACTGTGCATTTTGCAATGGAGAACTTTAAGGACGAGAGTTTCATCAGCCAGTTTTTATCACCCAAACTGATCCGTGATTTTAAATTCTTTGCCGTTGATGACGATGACAGAAACAACTATGTGGAAGTCAATGCTATTCACAATGAAGAAGGGTACAGAGCTATTCGGGAAAAACTGTCGTCACAGTACAATCTGAGTAACAACGAACCGAACTTACAAGTATGGAACGTGGCATTACGTGGCGACAGGTCGCTCACACTAAGGTACGTGCCGCATAACCGGATACCTTTGTCAGACAGCTATAACGAGGTGCTGAAACACCTTCACCGTCTGTGGGGATTTGATGTCATTCTCGAAGAAGAGTTGAGCGATGGCAGAAGTCATATTCTGTCGACCTGCCCTAACAGAAGCAGCAGTTACTCTTCAGAGCTCTGAATTAAAATCTTGCGCAAAAAAAGAGAGGCATTACGCCTCTCTTTTTCATTCACACGGTGATAAGCAGCAGATTACTGCTCTTCTTCGTGCAGATAGCGTGCAATTTCGATACGGTGACTGTACCAGATAGCTCCGCTGTCGCGACCGTATTTTCGAATACGATCTGCTACCAGCTCTGACTGATGATTATCACAATATGACTTCAGATCACGATAATATGCCAACGCCAGCTCACACGCTTCACGGTTCATGAAGTAATACCCACCCACTCGGGTGTAAATCTTACGCAGACCGTTGATTGTCAGAACATACAGGATGTTACCTGAGTGGGTAGCCATTCCCTGAAACATGCGGTAATCAAAATAATTGAAGGCGCGGGCACGGCAAATCTGCTCACACAGCTCCGGCTGTTCCTTACCATATTTATCCACAATTTTTCTGACTTCCAGCAGCAGCTCAGGCTTTACCTCACAGCTTTCCACGAAAGACTCGAAGCTGCTCGCAGCCAGTAGAGATTCGCAGGAATGGATAACATAATCCAGCAACTGGCTGACTTTTTCGCTGTTAGATTTCACCGCATAGCGCATGTAAACGGTGCTGATATCGGTACGGGCAGCCAGCAAATCTTCCAGAACGCGCTGAACATCCTGGCCATCCAGTGTAATAAGGGTATCCAGGATACTCAGTCCTGAAGTATCCATATAATTATTTACCCGGGTTGGCTTACCGTGTTGAATGGTCAGCCATCCATCACGTGCCAAACGCTGCAGCACTTCCCGTAAAGTTGTACGTGTCACACCAATCAGCTCTGATAATTCACGCTCTGCAGGTAAGATTGAACCCTGCGGAAAATGATTATTCCAGATACTCTCAATGATGTATTTCTCAGCAAATGTTGCTGGGCTATCAGCCTTTATAACCATCAGTTAGTATTCCAAACTTGCTTCTTGCTTATCTTTTATAAACTCATCATACCACTAGTTATCGCTGAGTAGAAACCTTGCCTCCGGGAGTTTTGAAGTAAGTTAACAAAGGTGCAATATCCTGCAATCAAACCCTCATCTCAACTTATTGTTCTGGCAGATTTATTTCTAACCATTTCTGGTACAATCTCTAAGTCGTAGTCCATGGTTTGGATTTACACTCTATTTTTGTGTTACGAAATATTAACACCTTAACAAACAATTCATACAATCGGTTAAAATTGCGACCCGTAAATAAGGGGAGTCAGCAATGACAATTCCCCGGAAAGGAAGCGATTTGTCATCAAAATATCAGGGCTTTCAATGACTCGGAAACATTCTGGGCCAGGGCTGAGGTACGCCTGCTGTTTTGTTAACGCCCATAAATAACACAGAGATCAAAAAAATGGCTATCACGCTAGGGAACGCGTTTATTAAGAACTTTCTGGGTAAAGCGCCCGACTGGTATAAACTCACGATCATTGCCTTCTTGGTGATCAACCCCATCGTTTTTTTCTTCATCGACCCTTTTGTCGCTGGCTGGCTACTGGTTGTTGAGTTTATCTTCACTCTGGCAATGGCACTGAAATGCTACCCGCTCCAGCCTGGTGGTCTGCTGGCCATTGAGGCTGTCGCCATCGGCATGACGACACCTGAACTGGTCAAACATGAACTGGTCGCCAATATTGAAGTCTTGCTGCTGCTTATCTTCATGGTGGCGGGCATTTACTTTATGAAGCAGTTGCTGCTGTTCATTTTCACTAAGATATTGATAGGCATCCGCTCAAAAATTCTGCTGTCACTGTCTTTCTGTGTCATGGCAGCCTTCCTGTCGGCATTTTTGGATGCCCTGACTGTGATTGCCGTTGTGATCAGTGTGACCACAGGTTTCTACAGCATCTACCATAAAGTCGCCTCCGGTCAGGAGCCACATGCGTCTCACGACCACACTTCCGACCATGCCATTCAAGAACTGAGCCGCGATGATCTGGAAAACTACCGGGCCTTCCTGCGTAGCCTGTTGATGCATGCTGGTGTGGGTACCGCTCTGGGTGGTGTCATGACCATGGTCGGTGAACCGCAAAACCTGATCATTGCCAATCAGGCGGGCTGGCAGTTTGGCGAATTCTTCCTGCGTATGGCGCCTGTAACCGTGCCGGTTTTCTTTTGCGGCCTCATCACTTGTGCTCTGGTCGAAAAGTTTGGTTTGTGCGGCTACGGCGCCAAGCTTCCTGAAAACGTACGCAACATTCTGATCGACTACGATAACGAAGAACGTAAGCGTCGTACCAATCTGGATATCGCTAAACTCTGGATTCAAGTCATCATAGCCGTCTGGCTGATTGCCGGTCTGGCCCTGCATTTGGCTGCTGTCGGCTTGATTGGTCTGACCGTGATCATCCTGGCTACTGCGTTTACCGGTATCATTGAAGAGCACTCTTTGGGTAAAGCCTTTGAAGAAGCTCTGCCATTCACCGCTCTGCTGGCCGTTTTCTTTTCAGTCGTGGCAGTGATCATTGAGCAAAAACTGTTCAGCCCTATTATTACTGCCGTACTGGAAATGGATGGCAGTGCGCAAATGGGGATGTTCTACATTGCCAACGGGCTGTTATCCATGGTGTCGGATAACGTTTTTGTCGGCACTGTCTATATCAATGAAGTGAAATCAGCGCTGATCGACGGCATGATTGACCGCGAACGCTTCGACATGCTGGCCGTAGCCATCAACACAGGCACCAACCTGCCATCGGTCGCGACGCCAAACGGTCAGGCTGCTTTCCTGTTTGCACTGACATCGGCATTGGCACCGTTGATCCGACTGTCATACGGACGCATGGTCTATATGGCACTGCCATATACACTGGTCTTGTCTCTGGTTGGTCTCGCAGGTATTGAGCTGACGCTGCTCCCTATGACGGAGTGGTTCTATCAAAACGGTTGGTTGTCCGCCGCCAGTGAAGCCATTCCACAATTGGCACCGGTAACTGGACACTAACGGGAATTTCTGGTTCTCTAGGTTGTCATAGCTTAAGCAAAACACTGAGTAACAAGGGGTTGTCGACTTTTGCGTTTACAGCCCCTTCGCTATATCTGACCGAGAGAATTTCATGCAGATGTTAAAAACCTTCAGCCAACGCCGTCTGTCGTGGCTACTGTTGTTAGTTTTCGCCGTCTTCTTCGAAGGCTGCGCCCTGTTTTTCCAGCACGCGATGAATCTGGCGCCCTGCGTCATGTGTATCTATGAGCGCATTGCGATGTTTGGGATTGGTATTGCAGCTCTGGTTGGCCTGATCGCGCCTGAGGTGAGTGTTGTTCGCTGGTCCGGACTGGCGTTATGGGGATACAGCGCCTGGCGTGGTCTGTCTCTGGCACAAGAACATGTCGGCTATCAGTTTAACCCCTCCCCATTTGCTACCTGTGATCTGTTCGTAAAACTGCCTGCCTGGGCACCACTGAATCAATGGGTACCCTGGTTATTCGAAGCTTACGGTGATTGCAGTAAAGTGGTATGGCAATTTCTGGGACAATCCATGCCGCAATGGCTGGTCATCATTTTCGCGGCTAACCTGATTGTCTGGGCTGTCATCGTGCTAGCTCAGTTTGTTAAATCAACCTCAAGCCGATACTGACAACACAGGAGGCACTATGCCTCCTGTGTTCCGTCACTGCTTTCGGCCACAACACTGCTTAAACTTTTTCCCGCTGCCGCACGGACAAGAGTCGTTGCGGCCAACCCCTTTATATGGGTTGATTGACTGCGCAGAGCTGCCCCCTTGCTGTAACTCATCAGCAGCCATTACCACCTCAGAAAGCATAAAAGGCAGATTGGCATACAATGCACTGGGTTCTGGCATACCGCCGACGCCGTCATCTGCCATTTGAGTCAGCGTACCAGCCTCATCAAGAATCAGCATACAGGTCGTCAACAAGGCCGACAGCATTCTGCCGGTGCCATCGGAAATGGTTTTATTTTCCCAGTGCACTGCCACATGCGGCCAAACGGCCAGAAAGCCTTCGGCGAAATGCCCCATGGCCTCTGATACCCCCTGCGCTTCCTGCCACTGCATATCCAAAGGAAGACTGTACTCGCCGGATTTTATGGCCAGGTATTGGTGCTCAAAATGGGCCAGTATGCTGGCTCTGTCTTGCTGACTGATGGTCACTGGCTCATCTTCTGCCAGGCCACCGTTAACCAGCGCGGGCAGCCAGTTATCAGGCTCCATTGCAGCAGGGCTTGCATTTGCAGCAGGGCTTGCATTTGCAGCAAGTAAAGCGCCTTCAATAAAGGCCGGCGGCATGCCTGCCCAGTCATCAGAGAGCGTGATCAATGTGGTCATGGTGTTTTCCTGTTTGTTATTACCGGCGAGTATAACTCAAACGGAAAAGGCCGCAAATGTGACGATTTGTTGTTGAAATTTCATTCAAAACAACGCCAAAATGGCCTTAACGCTAACAGCTGTGGGTAACAAAGATGCAAAGAGAGGTCAGCGCTATTATTGCAGGAGCTACCGGCCTGGTGGGCAACGAGCTTCTGCACCTGCTGCTCGGTAACGGCACCATGGAAAAGGTATACGCCCTGACCCGTGTCGCATTGCCCTACCGCAGTAAAAACCTGGTGCAGATAGTGCATCCTGAATTACGTATCACAGAATGGGAAGATACCGATCCCGTCCCTGAGCTTGGCTTTATTTGCCTGGGCACCACCAAAAAGTCTGCCGGCAGCAAAGCCGGGCTTGAAGCCGTAGATGTAGAGCTGGTCAAGTCGGTGGCGCGCAGTATGTTACAGCTGGGCGTACAGCACCTTGTTGTCATCTCCAGCCTGGGTGCCACGCCCTACTCCCCTTCCTTCTATCTGCGTTGCAAAGCGAAAATGGAGCAGGCACTGAGTGACTTGGGCTTCAGCCATTGCATCTTCGTACGTCCGGGGCCGCTGAGCGGTGAGCGCTCAGAATCACGGCAAGATGAAGTGCTGTTGCAAAAGGGCTTGGAACTCGCGCAGCCTTTGCTTATCGGCCCGCTTTCGCACCTTGTCCCCATTCCGGCCGAAGACCTTGCCCTCACCATGCTGAATCTGGCAATCAAGGCGTTAGAGCTACCACCCACCTCTGCGGAAATTCACAGCGGCAATGCGCTAAGACGACAGGCTGCAGATACTCAGCGCCCTCAAGCCTGACAGATACTGAGCAAAAGGTGACAAGCCAGCTTAACCACACTACAATCTCGCCTCTTAACTGAACAGCAGTAATCTGAGGCTATGAGACTGATACTTGGCCCGATGGAAGGTGTGCTTGACCACCTGATGCGGGAAATGCTCACTGAAATCAATGACTACGATCTGTGCGTGACTGAGTTTGTCCGCGTGATCGACCAGCGCCTGCCCAAAAGTGTCTTCTATCGTCTGTGCCCGGAGTTACTGCAAGGTGGAAAAACCCTGTCAGGCACACCTGTTCGTGTTCAGTTACTCGGACAAGATCCGGACTGGATGGCCGAAAACGCCCATCTTGCGGCTTCGCTGGGCTCTCCCGGTATCGATATCAACTTTGGCTGCCCGGCAAAGTCAGTCAATAAAAGCCGGGGAGGTGCGGTATTACTGCAAGAACCCGAGCTGATGTATCAGATCGTCAAAGCCGTCCGTGATGCGGTTGACCCGCGGGTGCCAGTCTCGGCCAAAGTCCGTTTAGGCTGGGATGATCCGGGTCACTGCTTTGAGATCACCGATGCGGTTTCGCAGGCCAAAGCGGATGAAATCACCATTCATGCCCGCACCAAAACCGATGGCTATAAAGCCGAGGCGATAAAATGGGATTACATACGTCAGGTAAAACAGACAGCACAGCTTTCAATCGTAGCGAACGGTGAAGTCTGGAACCATGCCGACGGGCAAGAGTGTATGAAAGCCACGCAAGCCGATGCTCTGATGGTGTGTCGCGGCGCGCTCAACCTGCCTAACCTGGGCAATGTAGTCAAATATAATCACCCCCACATGGTATGGGAGACGGTGCTGGATCTGCTGCTGAAATATTCCGGTTACGAAATCAAAGGGGATAAAGGCTTGTATTACCCAAACCGTGTCAAACAGTGGTTTGCTTACCTTCGCCACGAATACCCGCAAGCCAAAGCTCTGTTTGCTGATGTCCGCCGCCATAATAAGGCCGCTCCTATTGTCGAAGTGCTGCAATCTGCAAAAACGCAATTGTTACGGCAAGCCTGCTAGTTGCAGCGCAACTGACACAAAAACGTCATAAACAACACTTAGGCTTGAAACATGGAGAGCCTTGAATAAGTGGGACTTAGAATGAAAGTGTTGTTTATCAGCCGTCACAATACTTGCCGAAGTATCCTTGCGGAAGCTGTCGCTAAACGTTTTTTACCGGCTCATTTTCACATCGCCAGTGCAGGCTCTGACCCAAAAGGTGAGTTGCCTGCATTCATACAAACTTACCTCAGCGCAATGGGCCTGAATCCGGCTGATTACCGAAGCAAGTCCTGGGAAGAGTTTTCACGGTTCCATCCTGATATTGTGATTTCTGTCGGCGATAGCCAGCATGGCGAACCTTGTCCGAACTGGCTGGCAGACGGCATACGGGTGAGCTGGGATTTACCCAATCCCTTGACGCTCAGCCAAGACCCGGATGAGCAGGAAAAGGCCTGTGAACAAACCGCACTGCTGCTGAAACATCACGTCGATACACTGAGCACACTAGCGATAGACAGTCTCAGTGCGGAAGAGATAAAGACAAAGCTCAGCCAAACCGCCTTGTAGCGCGTCGAATGTCATTTCATCCAGCTTAGTCGGCGTCAGACTGCGGGCAACGGACACTAGCGATTCGGGTGATTTAAAATGTGGTCCTCCCAGTCGATAACATCAATTTCGTACACGACTGTATCGCGGACCGACTGATTTGCCGCATGCATGGCGTCTTTGGAGCCGGTAATTAACGGGTGCCATTCCGGCAAGGGCTGACCTTCGGCCAGCAGGCGATAGGCGCAGGTGTCCGGCAACCAGCTGAACTCATCAATGCGCTCGCGGGTAAGCTTGAGGCACTCTTCGCCCGATTCAAACCGGTTGGCATAGTCTTTACATGAACAGGTTTGGTCATCAAGTAGACTGCAGGCAACATTAGTGTAATAAACTTCATCGGTATCATCGTCGATAAGTTTATGCAGACAGCACTTACCGCAACCGTCACACAGCGATTCCCACTCTGTATCTGTCATTGCTGTCAGGTCTTTCTCTTGCCAAAATGCTGCCATCACTGTGCCCCAATATCATGCGTTATTCGCCCTCTTATTGTAGGGATAAGAGGAAACAAGGCGGTGTTATAGCTGTCTGCCCGGCAAAGTGCAAGCCTCAGTCCGGATTTCCTTTCTTTGGCAGGCACACAACAGCCGCAAAGGTTGATTCCCGATACTATGGGTGATAATTTGCGCCACCAGCGTGAACGGCCAGTGATACTGGCCGGAATCACGAACGTGTCCACGAACATGTTCACGACTGTGTTCACGAAGTGTCACTGTTGAATAAGACTGCCAGATAAGTATAGAAGGTTGGAATGGATTGTCGTTTAGGCTGCGGAGCCTGTTGTATTGCCCCGAGTATTTCTTCCCCCATTCCGGGTATGCCTGATGGCAAACCTGCCGGGGTGCGCTGTATTCAGCTAAACGACAATAATCTGTGCAAGCTTTTTGGCAAGCCGGAAAGACCGGCAGTATGTCATCACTTCAAACCCTGTCCGGATCTCTGCGGCACCACCAATCAGCAAGCGCTGTTCAACCTGACAGAGCTGGAGCAGATCTCAGACGTTCACTTTGCCGGATAATATTCGCAAGGCTGATTTGGCATGCTCTAATGCCTGATGGCCCGAGCTGGTCAGATAGCCGCCATCGGGTTGAGTGACGAGCCCTTTATCATACAAACGCTGTGCGGCAGAGATCATCTCAGAACTCGCGTCATGATTAACCTTGATCCCCTCCATATCACTGTGCATCGGGAACTTAACCAGCAGATTCAATTCTTGTACTAACTCTGGTGTCAGGGGCATAGCGACCTCTCCTCTTAAGAACTTATCTCCAAGCATAGTGAGAGAAACCCAAAGTCGCTGCGGTTTAGATCAAAACAACAGTAATTATCTGAAAAAAAAGAAAACCGCTTACCCCTCTCCGGGATAAGCGGTTTATGAAACGCTGAGTTTCTAAGGGTCTTTATACCCAGTCTGTCAGGCTTGAATACCGACAATCAGCCAAGGTGCATTCGGTGCGCTCAGATCACGCTCCAAATGCCAGATATCAGAGATATCTTCTTCTACCCCTTCATGGCTATCTTTGTAGCGCCCTGCAAACTTCACGCTCAGATGAGCGGTATTGGCATTGTAATCAGCACGAACCAGCTCTGCATCAACGTACATCACTTCAGTGTGCTGCTCGCCATCCAGCTTGTTACGCTCTGCTTTTAAGTCTTCAAACAGTGCCGGGCTGACATACTCACGGATGGTTTCCAGCTCATTGTAATTCCAGGCGCCTTGCAGTGTGCGGTAATGCTCACGAGCACCTTGCAAAAAAGCATTCATGTCAAAGCCAGGAGGCAGATTGAACGGCACATCACTATCGGTTGCGCGATACTCAGGCTGTGCACTCGCCGCACCGGTAAATGCATCCGCTTGCTGACGGTGCTGTGCCTGGGGTGAGTCACCGGCATACGCCTGCTGATGCCCCATTGCCGTCGGCTTGGTTTTGCGCATGCCTTTGAGGAACTTGAAAATCAGAAAAGCGATCAGGCCAAAAATCAGGATATCCATAAACTGAATACCTTCAAATGCCCCACCGAAGAATGCTGCCAGCAGTCCACCGGCAAGTAATCCGCCCAGCAGTCCGCCCATCAAGCCTTTTTTGCCGGCTGATGCCGTTGGGTTCTGTTTACTGATCGTATCTGTTTGCTGCGGTTGCTGTTTTTGCGCCGGAGCTGTTTTAAAGCTCTTGCCCAAAGATTTACTGCCGCCAAACTTTTTCGCTTCTGCGTGCGGAGCAGTGAAAGACACAGCCACCAGTAACGCGAACATGGTTATATAGCGTTTCATCAATCCTTTACCTTTGCCTATAAAATGCAATCCTTATGCATCCTAGCTGGGGGGATGGTAAAGTCAATCAGGTCTGTCGGCCAAATTGTTACCAAATTTAGCAGGATCGCCGAATATGCTCCCTGTAAACCATTACACTTTTCAACAACAAGCTGACATCACTTCATAGTCAACAATGCGATCTTCTACGGCTAAGCTAATGAAATGGCTTGTTACTTTGTGTACATCCCACCTAGTATTAGGCAAGACCTACTTATCTCAATTCGCATACAGTGAGGCAATCACCATGCATGAAGCGACGCATCAGAACACACACAGTAAACTGATAGGTTATTTGCTTTGGATTTTTGGCTTTACCGGTGCCCACCGCTTTTATTACGGCAAACCTGTGACCGGCACACTGTGGTTCTTCACTCTGGGTCTGTTGGGCATTGGCTGGCTGATCGATCTGTTCCTGATCCCCGGCATGGACAAAGAAGCGGATCTTCGTTTCCAAAGTGGCGAACTGGACTATAACATTGCCTGGTTGCTGCTTACCTTTCTGGGTGTCTTCGGCGTGCACCGTATGTACATGGGAAAATGGATAAGCGGACTCTTGTATTTACTGACGTTTGGCTTTTTCCTGATTGGTGTTTTGATTGATTTCTGGACCCTGAATGAGCAGGTTTCGGTCAAAAATGCCGAACGCCGTTAATACAGGTAAATAGAGACATTCTTGACCCGGAAGTTTTGTTGCCCATAGAATATTGAACATTGTTCTATATTCTATACTTTTTATAGCACACGCAGTCTGTGCTATAAGGCAGCCAGCAAACTGTCCGGCCTTTTATTTGTGCTTAGCGCACCATGTAGGGAAGATCATGGCAAGACGAAACGATCACACGCGGGAAGAGCTCATCAGCATGACACTTGAGCAAGTCAAAAAGTTTCTCAGCGAGCACCCCCATCACGAACTCAGTTTACGTAAAGTGGCCGCAATGATTGGCTATGTGCCCAGCACCTTAGTCAATGTGTTTGGCAACTATAACCTGCTGTTACTCCATGCTGTTGCCCAAACCATGGATGAACTGTTTGCTGAGGCTGAAAAGCAGTTGCAGCAGTCAGAGTCTACAACAGACGCACTGCGCAAACTTGCCTACTGCTATCTCAATTTTGCGGTGGATAATCCTTACCGCTGGCAGCTGATTTTCCAGCACACCATGAATGGCGAGGAACTGCCTGAGTGGCAGAATGAACGCATCAACAACATGATCAACATGCTGGAAAGCCTTATCCGCCAGCTCATCCCCGACCAATCCGAAACCGCGGTGATGGAAGCCAGCCGTGTCTTATGGGCTGGCGTGCATGGCATTACCCTGCTGACCGTTGACGATAAGCTCTTCACCTCAACGCCCGTTGACGGAAAAGCGCTGATCGACAACCTGCTGGACACTTACCTGAACAATTGGCAGGTATGAAGGAGTCCAGCCAGATGAGTCATTCACAATCCGCTTTACTGACCCAACGCCGTTTTCTCCCTTATTTCATTACCCAGGCGCTGGGTGCGTTTAACGACAACATTTATAAAAATGTTCTGCTAATTCTGATCGCTTTTTCAGCGCCGGGCACTTTGCCATTTGAGTCCGATTTCATTATCAACCTGGCCGCCGGTATCTTTATTTTGCCTTTCTTTTTGTTCTCGGCGTCTGCCGGTGTTCTGGCTGATTCCTATGACAAAGCCAGCATCATGCGAAAAGTGAAAATGGCTGAAATCATCATTATGGCTATGGCGGCTGTGGCTTTTGTGGCAGAAAATTATACCGCCTTACTGCTGCTGTTGTTCCTGATGGGCTCGCAATCGGCTTTCTTTGGCCCGGCCAAGTATGCCTTGTTGCCTCAGCACCTGAAAAAGGAAGAACTGGTTTCCGGCAATGCGTTGGTTGAGACAGGGACATTCCTGGCCATACTGATCGGTACCCTGCTTGCGGGGATCATTGCCGATCAGCAAGCAGCGAGAACCATAGCGGCAGTGGCTGTGGTATCGTTCGCTGTCTTAGGCTATGCCAGTTCGCGTTATATCCCTGCAGCCAAGCCCTGCGGTGCAGGTCAGCGGTTTCGCTGGCAGCCGATCAGACAAACCCGCAAAACGCTGTCTATTGCAGCAAAAGATAAAGTGGTGTTGCAGTGCGTGCTGGGGATCAGCTGGTTCTGGTTTCTGGGGGCAAGTTATCTGACCCAGTTTCCCAACTTCGCCAAGTTATACCTTGGCGGTAATGCCGCTTCGGTTTCAGTATTGCTGACCTTGTTTTCCATCGGTATCGCTATCGGCTCACTGCTGTGCGACCGCCTGTCTGGCCATCGTATCGAGCCGGGCATCGTTCCGCTGGGCTCACTCGGCATCACCCTGTTTGGTGCAGACCTGATGTTCGCGACCCCTGATATAGCGCCAGTGTCAGACTCACTGTGGGCCTTTCTGACCCAACCGGATCTGATTCGGGTGTTCTTCTCACTGACCATGCTGGGTGTGTCTGGCGGTATCTATATCGTGCCACTGTATGCCATGATGCAAAACCGCGCCGAGCCGTCGGAGCGGGCGCAGGTGATTGCGGCGAACAATATCTGGAATGCCATTTTCATGGTCGTCAGCTCAGTGACAGCGATCGTTTTCCTGTCAGTACTGTCTTTGTCGATACCGCAGTTCTTCCTCTTCCTGGCGGTTCTCAATCTGCTGGTGCTGGGGTATATCTACCTGCAGGCGCCCGATTTTTTCTGGCGATTTATCATTTGGATTGTCAGCCACACCTTGTACCGGGTAAGCCACCAGCAGTTGGAGAACATTCCGAAGCAGGGCGGTGCATTAATTGTCTGCAACCATGTCAGCTATATGGATGCCTTGCTGCTGGCCGGTGCCTGCCCTCGCCCGATACGCTTTATCATGGATGAGGACATATTCAAACTGCCACTCATTAAAGCCTTCTGCAGCGCCTGTAAAGTCATTCCTATTGCCGCAAAAGACAGGCGATCTATTCAAAAAGCTTTTGAGGAAGTGGAATACTATCTGTCTCAAGGCGAATTAGTGTGTATCTTCCCTGAAGGAAAGCTCACCCATGATGGAGAAGTCGGGCCTTTCATGCGGGGTGTGGATCTCATCCTGAAACGCTCCCCTGCGCCTGTCATTCCGATGGCACTGCAAGGTTTGTGGGGCAGTTACTTCAGCCGTGAAGGCGGTAAAGCCTTGCTGAAGTGGCCGAAACGTTTCTGGTCGCGTGTGACTATTGTCGCCGGGACCCCGGTGAATGCGCAATCAGCCAATAGCGCGGCTTTACGTGAGACCGTTATTGCGCTGCGAGGCGAATCTCGCTAATACACTGACAAAACGGAAAGTGCGTGGTTTTGCGCTTTCCGTTTTTATCCTGCCTTAAAAATTTATACAGAATAATCCACCAACATATAAATCAATAACAATCATTAAAACCAGCCATTATCCAGTGAAGCCGAGATATCATCGGCCTCACACCTCACAGACCACTTTTCACTCTTTTAGTTTATTATTCTGATAAACATTAAAATTACGCCCCTTCACATAATTTTTTCCTGCAAACCCTTTATCAAAAGGTGGCATTTAGTGTAATTTGTGGGAAATGTTCACTTTTTCGCAGGATGACCACATGCACAACATCGGGATGTCTACCAAGCTCAACAATGTTTGTTATGACATAAGGGGTCCCGTTCTTAAACATGCCAAGCGCATGGAAGAAGAAGGCCACAAAATTCTTAAGCTCAACATTGGCAACCCCGCCCCATTCGGTTTTGATGCTCCGGATGAAATCCTGGTGGACGTGATCCGCAATCTGCCAACCTCACAGGGTTACTGCGATTCAAAAGGCATTTACTCGGCACGTAAAGCCGTCGTTCAGCATTACCAGAGACGCGGCCTGCTGGATTTAGATGTCGAAGACGTATATATCGGCAATGGCGTATCCGAACTGATCGTCATGGCGATGCAGGCACTGCTGGATAACACGGATGAAATTCTGGTTCCTGCACCCGATTACCCGCTGTGGACTGCGGCCATATCCTTGTCTGGCGGCAATCCTGTGCACTATATCTGTGATGAAGAATCGGACTGGTATCCGGACCTTGACGACATTCGCAGTAAAATCACCCCGAAAACGCGCGGGATTGTGTTGATCAACCCGAACAACCCAACCGGTGCTGTCTACAGCCGTGACTTTTTGCTGGAAGTGATTGAAATCGCCCGTCAGCACAAACTGATTATCTTTGCCGACGAAATTTACGACAAAATTCTCTATGACGGCGCCCAGCACACTTCTATCGCACCACTGGCAGAAGACGTGTTCTGTGTCACCTTCAATGGTTTGTCTAAGTCTTACCGTGTCTGTGGCTTCCGCGCTGGCTGGATGTTGCTCTCAGGGCCACGCCACGTTGCCAAACGCTACATCGAAGGCCTGGATATGCTGGCCTCAATGCGTCTGTGTGCCAACGTGCCGATGCAGCATGCAGTACAGACAGCTTTAGGTGGCTACCAGAGCATTAACGAGCTTATCCTGCCTGGTGGTCGCTTGCTAGAGCAAAGAAACAAGGCCTACGACATGATTACGCAAATTCCCGGCGTGTCATGCGTGAAACCTAAAGGTGCCTTGTACTTATTCCCTAAACTGGATCAGAAGAAGTTCAACATTGTCGATGATCAGAAAATGGCACTGGACTTCCTGCAGCAAGAGAAAGTACTGATAGTCCACGGCACAGGTTTTAACTGGAAAAAGCCGGATCACTTCCGCATAGTGACATTACCCAGGGTTGATGACCTGGAAATGGCCATCGGTCGTTTGGAGCGATTTCTTCACGGTTACCGCCAATAACTGGTTACCGCCAATAACTGGTTATTGGCAATAAACCCTTCAGTATGTATCGCAAAGCCCCGGTTCTCGGGGCTTTTGTTGTTTCCTAGGCTGCAAAAAATCTGTTAGGTTTAAATAGCAGTCTGATCAATGTGGAAACATCATGAAAACCAGCCATTTTTTTGCTCATCTCGCTCGTATGAAACTGATTCAGCGCTGGCCGCTTATGCGCTGCGTGGCAACTGAGAATGTCTCAGAACACAGCCTTCAGGTGGCTTTTGTCGCCCACGCTCTGGCATTGATCAAAAACCGCCACTTCGGTGGGCAGCTAAACCCTGAACGTATCGCCCTGCTGGCCATGTTTCATGATGCCAGTGAAGTGCTGACAGGCGACATGCCAACACCGATCAAATACTTCAACCCGACTATTGCAGAAGAGTACAAAAAGATTGAACTGGCCGCCGAGCAAAGGCTGCTTTCTATGCTCCCCGATGAGTTTCAGGCCGACTACGCCCCTTTGCTGGTCAGTGATGCCATCGACCAGCAGGACTACCACATAGTCAAGCAGGCCGATACCTTGTGTGCTTACCTGAAATGTCTGGAAGAGCTCAGTGCCGGCAATCACGAATTCACACAGGCCAAGAAACGTCTCGAAGAAACGCTGGAAGAGCGAAAGACACAGGAAATGAGCTATTTCCTGAAAACCTTCGCCACCAGTTTCAACCTAACTTTGGATGAGATCAGTTAATGCCTTTACCCAGTGACCCAAGCACCGCTCTGTGGCAAGCAAGAAAGAGTCAGGAGCACAAGGAAAGACGCGATGATCACCGTACTGCCTATCAGCGTGATCGCGCCAGAATTCTTCACTCTGCGGCCTTTCGCCGCTTACAGGCCAAAACTCAGGTCCATGGCGCCGGTCACCACGACTTTTACCGCACCCGGCTGACCCACTCGCTGGAAGCTTCCCAAATCGGCACCGGCATCGTGGCTCAGCTGAAAATCAAGCAGCCCGAATTTCGCTCGCTCTTGCCCTCAAACAGCCTGATGGAAAGCCTGTGTCTGGCGCATGACATCGGGCATCCGCCGTTTGGCCATGGTGGTGAGGTAGCGCTCAATTATATGATGCGTGATCATGGTGGCTTTGAAGGCAATGCGCAGACTTTCAGAATTGTCACATTACTTGAGCCCTATACCGAAAAGTTTGGTATGAATTTATCACGCCGCACTTTGCTCGGGCTGCTGAAATACCCGGCTTTTATCCGCGATACAAGAGCCACAGAGCAACCCCCTGAAGTCAGTGACTTCCGGCATTTGCGTGCCAAAGACTGGCAGCCGGCCAAAGGCATTTACCGCGACGACAAGGAGACCTTTGAGTGGGTGCTGTCTGGCCTGCCTGAGCACGACAGAGAACTGTTCGGTATGATGCGCAGCGAACGGCACTCCCCCACTCAGCACCTCAAAACACGCTTTAAGTCTCTGGACTGCTCCATCATGGAGCTTGCCGACGACATTGCGTATGGCGTGCACGATTTGGAAGATGCCATCGTCATGGGCATAGTGACACAGAAACAATGGGAAGAGGCCGCGGCCAGCCAGTTACTGCACTGTGGGGAACCCTGGCTGGCTTCTCGGACGGAATGGCTGAGTCAGCAGTTGTTTGCCGATCACCATCAGCGCAAAGATGCCATTGGTGCTTTGGTGAATGCCCTTATCACAGCGATTGAGATTGGCCCGACAACCGCCGAAAATGCCCCTGCATTCAGCGAACCACTGCTAAAATGGAACGCCTACCTGTCGGCCCCCATGGAAAGCGCCCTGACAGTACTGAAGCAATTTGTCAGCGAGTACGTGGTCCATAAACCGGAAATTCAGCTGCTTGAGTACAAAGGGCAGCAGATCATCATGGAAATGTTCGAGGCTTTCACCTCTGATCCCGAGCGGTTGCTGCCGGCCAGTACACGCGACCGCTGGCGCACAGCCATCCATCATAGTGAAAATGAACAGCGGATCATTGCTGACTATATTGCCGGGATGACAGACGGGTTCGCCCAACGTCTTTATAGCAACCTGTTTCAACCTGCCAGTGAATGGAAAATAGGGCCTATTGTTTAAGGCTGCTTGCCATAATGCCGTTCGAACAGTCCGGGCGGCATCTGGCTGATCTGATAATCAATCATCTTTTCAAACGCAGTCACTAATGGCAAAAAACGCCGGCTTTCGCCTTCAAGCTGATTCAGGGCGTGAAAGGCCGCTTCAACGGTTGATAATCCTGATTGTTTGGGTGATTTTCGAATCCGGTAATTCCCCGCGGGTACATCATCAAGGCACACGCACGGCAAGGCTTGCAGGTTAGCTGACAAGCGCCACATTTTATACGCCTTCTTCCATGTACCATCCAAGAGTATTAATGTCGTCAGAGGAAGCGAATTTGATGCAGCCCGACGGGAAAGCGGCACAGCCTGCTCATCCGGATAGAGCACCGCAGCATGGCGATCAGGGTCAGCCAGCAGGCTATTAATTTCCTCATGCCGGCTGAAATCTTCACCTACCCATAAGCGCGCGTTTGGCAGCGATAAGGTCAGAATACGTGCCGTACCGAGCGGCCGGCTGACTTCAGACGGGTGTTGCAATATCCAGAGTTCAGTTCTAGCATCAATTTTTTCAATCCACTGGCAAATGCAGGCATTGCCTGCTTTACCGCAATCTTCACAGTATCGGCTCATTGAGGTGCCCTTGTTATCACGATCTCTGCTCCTGTCTCTGCTGGCAACCTGTCTTTTTTGTGTCGCAGCACAGCTTGCACCACTTCATGCACTGCTTGAATGGCAGCGTCCACTCATTGAAGCCGGGCAATGGTGGCGGATCCTAACAGGAAATTTCACCCACACCAATTGGGCCCATCTCGGCATGAATGTTTCAGGTCTGCTGATAATCAGTTATCTGTTCCGGTTTTACCTGACTGCAGGACGCTTCGGGCTGTTACTAGCCTCGTTAAGCTTGATTGTAGGCCTGTCTCTGTTTCTTACCAAGCTGGACGGTTACGCAGGATTGTCCGGCCTGTTACATGGGGTTTTCATTTGGGGAGCCTGTCAGGATATTCGCACACAGCGTGCTGGTGGACGGCTATTGCTGATAGCCGGTATCCTAAAAATCAGCTGGGATTTGTATAGCGGAGGGTCCGCTGAAACTGCGTCCATGATTAAAGCACAGATTGCAGTGGAAGCGCATCTTGCAGGGGCTGTCGGTGGCTTCTTGTTAGCCATGCTGCCACCTGCTTTCAGGTTATCAGCATCACCCGTTAAATAATGCAGGTTGCAAGGGGCGCATTGCACCCCTTACAAGATAGTGGCGTTTCAGTCTTCAGCTCATCAGAGCTGAATGCGATCGCGGTTTTTGTCTACAGTAGAGGCGCCAATGCCTTTGACCTTACTCAGATCCTCGATAGTGGCAAATTTCCCATTCTGCTCCCGGTATTCAATAATGCTCTGAGCTTTATCCGGACCAACGCCTAATAGTAGCTTATCCAGTTCCTCAGCATTGGCACTATTGATATTAATTGTTATTTCAATCCCTTCATGCTTATCGGACGCATCCACCACTCCAGGTAAGACAACGCTCGACGCCAGCAAAATTAATGCAAATGTGTTTTTCATTTTTTCTCCTTGGTGTTAATTCAGCACAAGGATAATCATTTTTAATCACACAATAATGCTCGCCAGAATATGACAAGATAAAAAAACGACGGGCCGCACAAAGCGGCCCGTCTATTATAATTATCAATTACATTTAGTTTGCAGATGCATCCAATACCGGATAGGTCACTTCTGCATCAGCGCGCAGAACATCAAGTAAAGCGGCTACATCCTGCTGAGCATTCATCTGAGCAACCTGTTCGGCCAGTTGCCCATTCACGCTGGCCGAATCAATCTCAGGCTCAATCACTTTATCCAGCGCAATCACAACAACATTGCCCTGCTGGTCATGAGTCACACCATAGACCGACTTACCCGCTTCAGGTTTTGCCATCGCAAATGCTTCTTGTGCAATCACAGGATCGCTGCCACGACGACTGATAGTCTGAGGTTCAGAAAAGCTCAGTTCATACTGCTCCAAAATGGCGCTATCACCATTACGCAATGCAGCAAGAATCTCATCAGCCTGCTTCTCAGCCGCTTCTTCACCACGCTGGGCTGCCATTATCTCATGCACCTGAGCAGCAACCTCCTCAAACGGTAGCAGTTGTTCAGGGCGAGACTCATCAACACGCACAACAATGATATGCTCCGAACCCAATTCAATGACTTCAGAATTCAACCCATCTTCACGTACTTCCGCATTACCTAGCGCCTGGACAACAGCAGGTGAAGCCAACACGCCCTGGGCATTGTTAAGTGCGAAGAAGTCAGTCTTCTGTACTTTAGCATTGACCGCTTTAGCCGCATCATCCAATGAATCCGGTATCTCGAAAGCAGATTCCGCCAGTTTGGTCTGCAGCTGATAAAACGCTTCAGCCGCTTTTTGTTCACGCAGATCCGCCAACAGACCGCTGCGAACCTCGGCAAGAGGCTTGGCAGTAGGTGCTTTGACCGCTTCCAGCTGAATGATGTGATAGCCAAATGAGGATTTCACTACGCCAGACAGATCGCCTTGGTTTTCCAAAGCAAAAGCCGCTTCTTCAAACGCAGGGTCCATCACACCACGCTCAAACCAGTCCAGCTCACCACCCTGTTTCGCACTAAAAGTGTCATCCGATTTGGAGCTTGCCAGCTCGGAAAAATCCGCTCCCTGGTTCAGCTCGGCAAGAATCGCTTCCGCCTTTGACTGGGCCTCTGCATCGTCACCCTGAATCAGAATGTGGCGAACATGGCGCTGTTCAGGCGTCGAGAACTTAGTCAGGTTATCCTGATAATACGCATTCAGCTCATCATCACTGACATCCATGGTATTTTTCAGTGTATCGCCAGACAGCTCAATATAAGCAACTTTCACTTGCTCCGGACGTGTAAAGGCTTCCGGGTGCTGCTCATAGTAATCTTTGCTGTCGCTTTCTGAGATCTCAACAGTTTCCTTAAACGTATCTAGGTTCAGGGTCAGACTGCGCACTTCACGCTGTTGTTGCTCCAGTTGCTGCAACTGAGTTAATTCGTTATTCAATGCAAAATCACTGCCCTGAATAGCGCTCAGCAGCTGCTGGCGCAGCATGTCGGTACGCATGTACTCGGCAAATTGATCAGGCGTGAAACGCGAGCGACGAAGCAAAGAAGCATACACTTCGTTGTCAAACTTACCGTCACGCTGAAACTCAGGCATTGAACGGATTGCTTGCTTCACCTGATCATCACTGATACGTAAGCCCAGCTCGTTAGCACGTTGCTCAATCAGCGCATCGTTCACCAAACGGTCTAGCACACTGCGACGAAACTGCTGAACATAGCCAGGGTCACCCATCAGCGTAGAAAAATACTCTCCCAGCTGCGACTGCATACGGTTACGTTCGTTCTGGTATGCCTGCTCGAACTGATTCTGGCTGATTTCCTCGCCGTCAATCTTTGCCGCTACAGGCTGATTAGAATTTGCCAGATAACTGCCTACACCGGCAAAGACAAAAGAAAATATGATTAGGGAGAGAATAATCTTCACCCAAATGCTGCTAACGCCTTCGCGCATCCGCTCCATCATAACGTGCCGTATCTCCTAGTTGTTCGAGCTGGCAATAACTGTTGATTACGATTCTGAAGAATCACAATCTGTTCACCCTGATACAATGTAAAAAAAGCGCATCAGATATGATGCGCTCTCGTGTTACGCAATAATGCCACTATATGACAAGAAGCGTAAGGTTTTGTTCATTTCAACTTACTGGCAAAGCCAGAATCAGTTGACAGAATCTTTCAGCGCTTTACCTGGTTTGAAACCTGGTACACGTGCTGCTGCGATTTGGATTTCTTCACCCGTTTGTGGGTTACGGCCGGTACGGGCAGCGCGCTCACGAACAGAGAATGTACCAAAACCAACCAGCGCAACCTGGTCACCTTCCTTCAGAGACTCAGATACTGCCTCAATGAAAGCGTCCAGCGCACGGCCAGCAGATGCTTTAGAAATATCAGCACCTTCGGCAATTTTATCAACCAATTGAGTTTTGTTCACGATTTCTTCCCCTCTATGAACATTGTCTTCCTGACAACAGCATAATCTATGTTTACGCTGTGACGACAAAGGACAATCAAAAACTTGTATCAGGTCTAATTTATCAGCTCATTGTGACACTGAACAGGCTGTAAGCCTTGTTATTATTGAACTTACAGCAAATTAGACCCCACTTATAGCCAGACAGAAAAAGGCTGACAAGTGATTTCCACCACAGTCAGCCTCTTACATCTGTTAATTTTGCTGCATATCACTGTTTTGAGCATTTACCAGCTCGATCCCTGTCGGATTATTTTCCAGGGCGATGCGTAACACATCATCAATCCAGCGAACCGGGCGGACTTCCAAATCAGCAATCACGTTGTCTGGGATCTCTTCCAGATCACGTTCATTCTCTTTTGGAATCAGCACAGTTTTAATACCACCACGGTGTGCTGCCAGCAGTTTTTCTTTCAAACCACCGATAGGCAGAACTTCACCACGCAGGGTAATTTCACCTGTCATCGCCACATCGCTGCGCACAGGGTTACCTGTCAGGCTCGACACCAGTGCCGTACACATTGCTATACCCGCACTTGGACCGTCTTTAGGGGTTGCCCCTTCAGGAACATGAACATGGATATCACGCTTCTCATAGAAGTCGTTATTAATACCCAGTTTCTCTGCGCGAGTACGTACCACAGTCATTGCTGCCTGAATTGACTCCTGCATCACATCGCCGAGAGATCCGGTGTAAGACAGCTTGCCTTTGCCCGGCATAGACTCAGTTTCAATGGTCAGCAGATCGCCGCCCACCTCGGTCCACGCCAGCCCGGTGACTTGTCCAATACGGTTGCTTTCTTCTGCTTTTCCGTAGTCGAAGCGCTGCACACCCAAGTACTGCTTCAGGTTCGCCTGATTAATGGTGACCTTTTTCACTTTCGGGTTCAGCAGGATCTCTTTCACCGCTTTACGGCACAATTTGGAAATTTCACGCTCAAGATTACGCACGCCAGCTTCGCGGGTGTAGTAGCGGATGATGCCGATGATGGCAGAATCTTCTATCTCCACTTCGCCTTTTTTCAGGCCGTTACGTTGAATCTGTTTTTCCAGCAAGTGACGTTTGGCGATGTTGAGTTTTTCGTCCTCGGTATAACCAGACAGGCGAATCACTTCCATACGGTCCAGTAACGGGCCAGGAATATTCATCGAGTTCGATGTCGCCACGAACATCACGTCGGACAAATCGTAATCCACTTCCAGATAATGGTCGTTAAACGCATTGTTCTGTTCCGGATCCAGGACTTCCAGCAACGCTGATGCAGGATCGCCACGCATGTCGGAAGACATCTTGTCGATCTCATCCAGCAGGAACAGTGGGTTTTTCACGCCAACTTTGGCCATTTTCTGGATCAGCTTGCCTGGCATTGAGCCGATGTAAGTCCGGCGGTGACCACGGATTTCCGCTTCATCACGCACCCCGCCCAGCGCCATACGCACGTATTTACGGCCAGTGGCAGCAGCAATCGACTGCCCCAGAGACGTTTTACCGACACCAGGAGGGCCAACCAGACACAGGATCGGGCCTTTCAGCTTATTAATACGGCTCTGGACAGCTAAATACTCAAGAATGCGGTCTTTGACGCGTTCCAGGCCATAGTGATCGGCATTGAGGATCTCTTCCGCTTTAGCCAGATCTTTCTTGACCTTGGTACGCTTGTACCAGGGCACACTCAGCATCCAGTCGATATAACCACGAACCACAGTCGCTTCAGCTGACATCGGCGACATCATTTTCAGCTTTTGCAATTCTTGCTCAGTTTTTTCACGTGCTTCGGCTGGCATCTTCGACTCGTCGATTTTTTTCTTCAACGATTCGAATTCGTCCGGTGCATCATCCAGCTCACCCAGTTCTTTCTGGATGGCTTTCATCTGCTCATTCAGATAGTACTCGCGCTGGCTCTTTTCCATCTGTTTCTTGACGCGGCCACGGATACGTTTCTCTACCTGCAGCAGATCAATTTCAGATTCCATCATGGCCATCAGGAACTCCAGACGTTCCGTGATATCCACAATTTCGAGCACTTTCTGCTTATCTGCCAGTTTCAGTGGCATGTGCGCAGCAATGGTATCGGCAAGGCGAGCGGCCTCATCAATACCATTCAGTGACGTAAGCACTTCAGGCGGGATCTTCTTGTTCAGCTTGATAAAGCCTTCAAACTGATTGATCGCAGTGCGAACCAGCACTTCCTGCTCGCGTTCGTCCATTTCCGGCGTGACCAGAAATTCCGCTTCCGCACTGAAAAATTCGTCGTCAGTCAACTTCTTAACGTTTGCACGCTGCTGACCTTCTACCAACACCTTCACTGTGCCATCAGGCAATTTCAGGAGCTGCAGTATGGTCGCCACTGTGCCGACATCATAGAGATCGTCAACGGTTGGTTCGTCAGTTGCCGCTTCTTTTTGGGCAACCAACAAAATTTGTTTATCGTTATCCATTGCGGTTTCAAGGCAACGAATGGATTTATCCCGGCCTACAAACAATGGAATAACCATATGAGGGTAGACCACCACGTCACGCAGTGGCAGAACGGGAATGGCAAGGCGTTCCGAACGCTCCAGGTTCATATTGTTCTCTCTTTCCGTTCAGTCTCTTTTAGTGAGTATATGGGGGCAGACTGACAAGATTCAACGGTCGATTTGCCAGAAAATCAAAAAGGAGGCCAAAGCCTCCTTTATTTACTCAAACTGTACGTTTTGCAACCACTTACTCGCCGCCTGCAGCTTGATTTTCAGTGTTTTCATAAATCAGCAAAGGTTCAGATTCCCCTTTAATAACCGACTCATCAATCACTACTTTACTCACGCCTTCGGCAGAAGGTAGCTCATACATAGTATCCAGCAGTACCGCCTCTACGATAGAGCGAAGGCCACGTGCACCGGTTTTACGTTCCATGGCTTTACGGGCAATTGCCTGCAGCGCATCGTCACGAAATTCCAGTTCAACGTTTTCCAGCTCCAGTAATGCAGCATACTGTTTTGTCAGCGCATTTTTCGGCTCACGCAGAATCTGCACCAGAGCAGATTCATCCAGCTCACTCAAAATCGCAGTGACTGGCAGACGACCGATAAACTCAGGGATCAAACCGTATTTCACCAGATCTTCCGGTTCGACTTTCTCGAATAAATCACTGAGTGTGTTGCGCTGATCTTTAGAGCGGACTTCCGCACCAAAACCAATACCTGAACTGGTTGCCACACGTTGCTCTACCACTTTATCCAGGCCTGCAAATGCACCACCACAAATAAAGAGTATTTTCGATGTATCAACCTGCAGGAACTCCTGCTGAGGATGTTTACGACCGCCCTGTGGAGGCACAGAGGCAACCGTACCCTCGATCAATTTCAGCAGCGCCTGCTGCACACCTTCGCCAGACACGTCACGGGTAATTGATGGGTTGTCAGATTTACGGGAAATCTTGTCAATTTCATCAATATAAACTATTCCGCGCTCAGCTTTAGCGACATCGTAATCACATTTCTGCAGCAACTTCTGGATGATGTTTTCTACATCTTCACCGACATAACCGGCTTCGGTCAGGGTCGTTGCATCCGCCATAGTGAAAGGTACATCCAGCATACGCGCCAGCGTTTCTGCAAGCAGTGTTTTACCACTACCCGTCGGACCTATCAGCAGGATGTTACTTTTACCCAACTCGACACCATCACTTGTGGTGTCGCCATTACGCAAACGCTTGTAATGGTTGTAGACAGCTACAGCCAGTACTTTCTTCGCGTGATCCTGGCCGATGACATAATCATCTAAGTGCGTGCGGATCTCCCTTGGCGTTGGCAGTTCATTACCATCGCGCTTTGGCATAACTTCTTTGATTTCTTCGCGAATGATGTCGTTACACAGATCGACGCACTCATCGCAAATATACACAGAAGGGCCAGCAATCAGCTTGCGAACTTCATGCTGACTTTTACCGCAGAAAGAGCAGTACAGCAGTTTTCCACTACCACTCTCTTTTCGCTTATCTGTCATTCGCTAACCTCATATTGGGTTTCACCCATCCTTGCCTTGTTTTGAGTGTATAACATCTCTCGTCACTTTGCTGTCACCTTGCGCCTTCAGAGCACTGTGCACCATAATGACAGGTTAGTCACGCTTATTCAAAACGGCATCAACCAGTCCATACTCCGCAGCCTGCTCAGCAGACATGAAGTTGTCACGGTCTGTATCTTTTTCAACGATTTCCAATGGTTGGCCGGTATGGTCAGCCAGCAGATTGTTTAATCGCTTCTTAATTGTCAGAATTTCCTGAGCATGAATCTGAATATCAGAAGCCTGTCCCTGGAAACCGCCTAATGGTTGGTGGATCATTACACGGGAATTAGGCAGACAAAAACGTTTACCTTTCGCTCCACCTGCCAGCAGGAATGCACCCATTGAACATGCTTGTCCCATACAGAAGGTACTCACATCCGGTTTGATGTGTTGCATAGTGTCATAGATGGACATACCTGCAGTGACTGAGCCACCAGGGGAGTTAATATACAGGAAAATATCTTTGTCAGGGTTCTCTGACTCCAGGAACAACAGCTGTGCCACAACCAGGTTCGCCATCTGATCTTCAACCTGACCGGTCAGAAAGATCACACGCTCCTTCAATAGTCGGGAATAGATGTCGTAGGAACGCTCGCCACGAGAGGTCTGCTCGACCACCATAGGAACCAGCGCATTCATAATTGGCGACATGGCGTTATTATCTTGGTAGCTCATAACCTTATTTCCCCAAAAAATTAATGGCCCGAATGATTGACTCATACGGACCATTGTTAGCAGAAGATTTGAAATGAAGTCAAATCTTTACAGTCATTTCAGTCAATTAAGCTGCTGGTTGCTGATTCATCAGCTCATTGAAGCTTACTTCTTTTTCTGAAACCTGTGCTTTAGCCAGTAGAGCATCAATCGCTTGTTCTTCCAGAGCAACATTACGCATGTTGTTCATCAGTTGCTCATTCTTTTCATAGTATGCAACAACTTCCGTTGGATCTTCATAAGCAGATGCCATTTCAGTGATCAGCGCCTTAACTCGCTCGTCATCGGCTTTCAGTTCTTCAGCCTTGATCACTTCACCCAGCAGCAGACCAACTACTACACGACGTTTAGCTTGCTCTTCGAACAGCTCACGTGGCAGCTCTGGTGCATTATCCGCATTACCGCCGAAACGCTGAACAGCCTGCTGACGCAGGGTGTTAACTTCCTGGTCAATCAGCGCAGAAGGTACAGCAATGTCGTTTTGTTCAATCAGACCATTCAGAACCTGATCCTTGATACGGCCTTTAACCGCTTGCTTCAGCTCGCGCTCCATGTTCTTGCGCACTTCAGCTTTCAGGCCTTCAACAGAACCGTCTTCAACGCCAAACTTCTTCACAAATTCGTCGTTCAGCTCTGGCAGCTCCTGAGCTTCTACTTTGTGCAGCTTGATGGCGAACACAGCCGCTTTACCTTTCAGGTTCTCGGCGTGATAGTCTTCAGGGAAAGTGACTTCAATGCTGAACTCTTCACCCGCTTTCTTACCAACGATACCTTCTTCGAAGCCTGGAATCATACGGCCCTGGCCCATTGCCAGAGGGAAAGCTTCTGCTTTACCGCCGTCGAATTCTTCACCGTCAATAGAACCAGTGAAATCGATAGTCACACGGCTGTCTGCGTCAGCAGCGGTATCAACTTCAGCCCAGTTAGCTTGCTGCTTACGCAGTGTTTCCAGCATCTGAGCAACGTCTTCTTCTTTCACTTCAGCAGCTGGCTTCTCGATAGCAATCTTGTCCAGACCCGTCAGTTCAATCTCAGGGAACACTTCGAAGGTTGCTTTGAAAACCAGATCCTTACCTTCAGCCATGTCGACTGGCGTGAACGTTGGCGCACCGGCTGGGTTAATTTTCTCTTTAACGATAGCTTCAATGTAATGACGCTGCATCACTTCACCCAGTACATCCTGACGTACAGATGCGCCGAACATACGTGCAACCATCTTGATTGGTGCTTTACCAGGACGGAAACCGTCAAAACGACGGGTTTTAGCGATTTTCTGCAACTGGGCAGTTACTGCATCTTCGATGTTTGCAGCAGGTACAGTAATCGTAATTTGGCGTTCTAGGCCTTCAGTGGTTTCAACGGTAACTTGCATTTTCTTAAACCTCAAAACTGACTCAGGTTGACTGAGTTATCTTGCCCGTCAGATCTCTGCTGACGCTGGCATCCTTTCGTGTTACGGCTTGAACACCATAACGCCTGAATTCGGTCAATTTCTGTATCACTAGCCAGTGCCACTGAAACAAAAATTAAAGCGCGGTATTATAACGACCCAGCCCTCTTTCGTCGAGGCATCTGGTGTCACACCAAGTGTAAACCTTCGGACAAGATAGGGTCTGAATTCGCATTTTCAAGAGAAAACACGAAAAAATTGCAGTTTAGCCTCGCTTTTTTGTTCAAATGTCGATTCAGTGCAGGAATTTTAATCAATACTGCATGCTGCTTTGCGCACTGTAACCAAAGATGAAAAATGAAGAAGCGAGTAGAAAAAGAAGGGTGTGACGAAGAAAAGTGGCGCGCCCTGCAGGATTCGAACCTGCGACCACATGCTTAGAAGGCACGTGCTCTATCCAACTGAGCTAAGGGCGCATTGTCTGAGAGTTAGCAACCAGGAGCGTTAACTAACGGGGGTGAATTATACGTCGCTTGAGATCAAGGTCAACGATAAAACGTTAAAATACCTCGCCAAATGCACCAAGCGGTTAAACTTACGGCAAACACCCACCTTTGTTGCCTCAGCGAAACACATCCTTTCTCTGTACAGCTAAGCACTTATTATTTGAAAATCTTTAGATTGCAGTATTTTAGGCAGTAATTACTTCTTTATTAACGCAGGGATTTTATCTGAAGCCTGCAAAAAGCAAACGTTTGCGCTATAGATTTCCCCCCTTATCTCTGCGACAATATGCCTGCTCAGCTCATTTCTGTACAAAGGAAAATCATGGCCGCTCAAATCATTGATGGAAAACTTATCTCACAAACTGTCAGACAAGAAGTTGCTGCACGTGTTAAGGCTCGCACTGACGCGGGATTACGTGCACCTGGGTTAGCCGTCATTCTGGTAGGTCAGGATCCTGCCTCACAGATTTATGTCGGCAGCAAGCGTAAAGCCTGTGAAGAAGTGGGCTTTATCTCTCGCTCATTCGACCTTCCTGCTGATACTGCAGAAGTCGAACTGCTGGCGCTGATTGATGAACTGAATGCGGATCAGTCCATAGACGGGATACTGGTACAGTTGCCTCTGCCTGCAGGCATTGACTCCACCAAAGTGCTTGAACATATTAACCCCGAGAAAGATGTCGACGGTTTCCACCCCTATAACGTCGGGCGTCTGTGCCAGCGCATCCCGAAACTGCGCTCATGCACACCAAAGGGGATTATCACTTTGCTGGAGCGCTATAACATCCAGGCTCGTGGCAAACATGCGGTTATTGTGGGTGCTTCTAATATCGTTGGCCGCCCTATGACCCTTGAACTGTTGCTTGCCGGCGCCACGACCACAACCTGTCACCGATTCACTCAGGATCTGGAAAGCCATGTTCGTCAGGCTGATATCCTGGTTGTCGCGGTAGGAAAGCCTAATTTTATTCCGGGTAGCTGGATTAAAGAAGGCGCGACTATCATAGATGTCGGTATCAATCGCCTGGACAACGGCACCCTGGTGGGTGATGTGGAATATGATGTCGCGCGCCAAAAGGCCAAACACATTACTCCCGTCCCTGGTGGTGTTGGCCCGATGACGGTTGCCACACTGATCGAAAATACCCTGCTGGCCTGTGAGCAATTCCACGAAAGCTGACAGGTATTTAGTTATCCAGAGACAAAAACAGCGAGGTAATCAACCTCGCTGTTTTTGTTATTCATCTCGGTACTGGCCAGCTTTTATAACCTGTTATAACCCGCGTTATTTCTGCAGCGTTTTCAGATAAGCCGCGAAATCATTCCCGAGCACAGGGTGGCGTAAGCCGTATTCTACGAATGCCTGCATATAACCCAGTTTACTGCCGCAATCATGGCTCTTACCAGTCATGTGGAACGCATTAACCTGCTGCTTTTCCATCAACATATCAATTGCGTCTGTCAGCTGAATTTCATCACCTGCACCAATCGGAGTTTTGGCAAGAATTTCCCAGATTTCGGCAGGAAGGATATATCGCCCCACGATGGCCAGGTTAGACGGCGCCTGATCAGCCGCTGGTTTCTCAACAACCTTGGCCATAGAGGCTGAATCGCCTGGCGCAATTTGCTCGCCATTCACATCAGCCACACCATAGTTAGACACTTCCGACATTGGTACTGGCTCTACCATGACCTGGCTAACACCTGTTTCATTGAACAGATTAACCATAGCTGCCATGTTCTCACTACGCAGATCGCTGGCAGCATCATCCAGAATCACATCTGGCAGGACAACGGCAAACGGCTCGTTGCCTACCAGTGGACGGGCACAAAGTACCGCATGGCCCAGGCCTTTTGCCTGGCCCTGACGCACATGCATTATGGTCACATCACTTGGACAGATGTTCTGTACTTCATCCAGCAACTGACGCTTAACCCGCTTTTCAAGCGTTGCTTCCAGCTCAAATGAAGTATCAAAGTGGTTTTCAATAGAGTTTTTAGACGAATGGGTAACCAGCACTATTTCTTTAATACCGGCCGCAACACATTCATTCACGACATATTGAATAAGAGGTTTGTCCACAATAGGCAGCATCTCTTTGGGAATGGCCTTTGTGGCTGGTAACATCCTGGTCCCTAAACCGGCTACCGGAATGACCGCTTTACGAACTGGGGAAGACTTTTGCATTGCTTTTTCCATGTACGTTGTCATTGTCAGTCGCAATATAACAAACTTGCCTTTATGCAGCGAGAGATCTGAGCAATAAGCGTGAGCTGGTGTCCTCAACGACAAAAAGACAGATTACGCAGGACAGAGATGGCGGAATGTTTAAGCCACGACCAGGTTACCCACGGCGGACGATATCTGCGTTATCTATACTGATTTTCACCGGTTTACCGAGCAAGTTTATCAGCATGAATGAGCGCTTTTCACCGTCAGGTTCCTGATAGATGGCTTCAAGGCCCTTAAACTGGCCTTGTTTGAGCTCGAGGCACTCGCCGGGTTTGGGCAGATTAGACAACAGACGTCTGTGTTCTTCGCAATTTTCATTCGTCATTAACTCAAACAGCAGTTCAGGCTGAACTTTTTGCGGGTATGCCCCCTGGCGGATAAAGTCAGCCACACCGCGCGTCGAGCGGACTGTGGTATAGCTGACATATTCAGGGTCAAAACAAACAAACATATAATTAGGGAACAGTGGTTCATTCACAGTGACACGTTTTCCGCGCACCACTTTCTCGACGAGTACCTGAGGGTAATAGCACTCTACGCCCTGACGATCCAGATTGACCACGGCCCGCTCCTGCTCGCTTCGCTTGCAATAAAGTAGGTACCAATCTTTCATATCGTCTCTGCCCGGAAAATGTCTGTCTGAAAGTGATTATATGGTGGGAGGTATAAACCTCAATAGTTTCCCTGTACATTGACGCTAAGCGTTTACTTTTCCAACGTTTTCCAGTTTACTCCTAAAGCTGATAGTGTATTGATTCTCCGCTAAACTTTCGTTTTTGCTTTCACTGCCGGATGGATTTCATGCTCTTTCATGGCGTCCAGTCGCTGAATTGTAATACTGAAATTAGCGGCACCAATTTTGCTTAAAGACAAACGTGCGCCTGAATACGGCAGAACATAGGAAGAGGTGAGGTTTTTTCGTGCCCCGTCTCCCAGACTGGTGCCAGCCGGGACTATCATTTCTCCATCGCTGGTTCTCAGCATCGCTTCCGATCCGGTTGACACCACCACCAGGCTTCTGTCACACGCATCAAAAATACCAAACAACCCCTTGATAGGCACAGCGTAACCCGACTGCTTCATCCCGTTTTCAATGGTTTGCAGCATACTGGAAATGTCATTCTCGCTTGCCATACGTTTGCGCAGATAGTCATTGAACAATGCCCGTATCAGCAGCACAGTGGCCGCCCCCTGCCGGCCCCCTGACTCGGCATCAAGCAGATAGAAAGCCAGACGACCGTCCATCAACCAAGTGTAGTCGAGCAACACGGGCTGCACATCGGCAGACTGCAAAACGCAGTAGCTCATCTGCCAGTCTCCCTGACGGGACAAGGTGTCCGGCATCAGCCCCACCAGCAGCTCGCGAGCAATCTCCGGATTTGATTCCAGCTCATTGATATGCCACTGCAGTTCTTCATCTACCGTCGAGTCATGCTGCAATAGCTGGCTGGAAAAGTCTGTGTATTCGGTTGTGTTTTCCTGTGCTTTGAGTACCGACATCAGTGCAGCTTTCAGCACCATGATGTTATCCAGCGGTTTGACCAGAAAATCTTTGACGCCATGCCTGAGAGCGGCTGCGACATCGGCCATTTCACCGGTACCGGAAATGACAATGACAGGAATCATGGGGTAATGCAGCGAAACCTCTTCAACAAACTCCATGCCTGTCAATACAGGCATAGCCAGATCGCACAAAAGCACATCAGGGATACCGTCGCGCAGGGCCCGCAGTCCCTGTAAACCGTCTTCAGCTTCCCTGACCTCGCATCCTTGCGATAGCAAAAAGCCTGTTATCATCCGGCGAAACACCGGATCGTCCTCCACAATGAGGATATCTTTACCTTCTAGCAACGATTGTGCCCTCCATGAAACAAGGGGCCAAGAGCACAGAATAATATTCTGCTGAACAGGCACATCCTTCTAATTGAATCTGTGCGAAGTTGGGTAGTCGCGATGAATGTTCTCATTTAGGATAGGCGTAAAACCGCGCTACGTCAGGGCGTCTGCCTGTTCATGAACTTTAGTTTTAGTATTCTGTTAGCCAGTTCAAAATCTTGCCCATTGCGAAACTCGTTTTGGTCCCTGAAGGTCCTATTTTAATAACACTCAATGTTAACCTCTTCACATTGAGTGTTTTGTTATACAATTCCCACTTTCTCATATCCGCTCACGACACGCCTATGAAGCTTGATGATTTAAATTTATTTCGCATTGTGGTTGAGGAAGGCAGCTATACCGCCGCTTCTCGCAAGCATCAGGTGCCTGTTGCCACACTGACCCGCCGTATACAGGCACTGGAAGAAAGCCTGAACCTGCGCCTGCTAAACCGCCATGCTCGCAAGCTGTCGCTGACTGAAGCTGGCCAGCAGTATTACCAGCTGTGTACGCCATTGCTTCAACAGTTACTGGATACCGCAGAAAATATTCGGGAAGAGTCCAGAGGGGCAAGCGGACGACTCAAAATAGCGGCTCCGACCAATCTGAGCAAAGTCATGCTGCAACCTATGCTCAACGCCTTCATGCTTGAACACCCGGCTATCAGTATTGAATTGTTTCTGAGCAACGAACCCGAGCAGTTAGACCCAACTGACTGGGATGTTATCTTTCGTGTCGGTCCGCAACGTGATTCGGCACTGATTGCCCGTAAAATAAACGCGGTGGAAGATATACTGGTTGCCAGCCCAGATTATCTGCAACGTCACCCAACGCTCACTCATGCGCAAGATCTGTGCAAGCACTCCCTGCTCAAAGGCTCTCCTCTGCTGCGCTGGCGGCTCAGCAACAAAGACGGAGAAAACATCACGGTTAATGAGAAGGGACGCTTCGAGTCCAATCAGCTGAATGTGGTCAGGAAAGCTTGTGTGGCCGGGCTGGGAATTACATTAATGCCAGATGCCATGCTGAAAAAATACATTCACAGCGGTGAGCTGGTACGAGTGCTGGATAACTGGTCGGCCAACCCGCGCAATGTCTATCTTCTCTATAACCACAAAGATCACCAGCCAGAGAAGCTGAGGCTGTTTATTGAGTTCGTAAGTCACTTCTTCAGCACATCCTGAGCCTGCTCTCCTTGCCAACCGGCAGAAGCCCGTCTAAACGTTATATGACAAAGAACACAAAAAGTGCCCGGATATGCACTGACAGTGTTCTGAACAACAACCTGCAATACGTTGTGCGATTTGCACCCTAGATAACGAGGATAGGTTATGATTCTGGGACATTTATTCGGGCTTTACACTCATCCCAAAAAAGAGTGGCACAACATTGATGAGCAGCATGAGGGGATGCAAAGCAGTTTGAGCCACATTATGCTGATCGCCTTGCTTCCACCTATTTTTGCCTACATTTCCAGTGTGTTTATCGGCTGGCGGGTCGGGGCTGTTGACCCGATTTACCTGACACCGTCCAGTGCGCTGTTCATGTCTGTTGCCATGTACTTTGCCCTGATTGGCGGGGTATTTGCGCTTGCCTACCTGACATACTGGATGAGCCATACCTTTGGCTCAACACCAACCTATACCCAAGCGCTTGAATTGGCAGCTTACACAGCAACGCCGCTGTTTATGATCAGTATTGCCGCCTTGTACCCTCAGTTGTGGTTTCTGATGATGGCCGGACTGGTCGGTATTACCTACTCCGTGTACCTGCTATACACAGGTGTCCCTATTCTGATGCACATTCCGGAAGAGCGCGGCTTTATCTATGCCAGCTCGATTGTAACCTGTGGCCTGGTATTGCTGGTTTCCATCATTGCCGGCTCAGTCATCCTGTGGAACATGGGATTGGGGCCACAGTTCAGCCACTAACCTGTCCCGGCTTCAACACATTAAAAAGGCAAGCTCCGGGAGCTTGCCTTTTTGTGTTCAGACACTGGTACTGACAGTAAACGACGTTACACGCCTTCGTTATACAGTTCCAGGTTTGCCAGTTCCTGCTGAATCTCACGTTGCGTTTTGGCATCCTCGCTGCGCAGCGTTTCCAGGTACTCTAAATACTGTTGATTCACATCACCCGTGACATAGTTGCCATTAAAGACGGAGGTTTCGAACAGTTTAATGTCAGGGTTGCCTTCTGCAACCGCATCCACCAAATCCTGCAAGTCCTGGAAAATCAGACCGTCTGCACCGATCATCTTGCAGATTTCATCCACTTCACGACCATGAGCAATCAGTTCATTCGCGCTTGGCATATCAATGCCGTATACGTTAGGGAAACGAATTTCCGGTGCCGCAGAAGCCAGGTAGACTTTTTTGGCACCCGCTTCACGTGCCATTTCAATGATTTGCTCAGAGGTGGTCCCACGTACAATCGAATCATCAATCAGGAGTACACTTTTACCCTTGAATTCAGAGCTGATCGCGTTCAGTTTACGGCGCACTGACTTACGGCGCAGCTGCTGACCCGGCATGATAAAGGTACGGCCGACATAGCGGTTCTTCACAAAGCCCTGACGGTAAGGTTTATCAAGCGTACGGGCAATTTCCAGTGCACTGTCGCAAGAGGTTTCCGGAATCGGGATAACCACATCAATATCCAGATCATCCCACTCGCGCTTAATCTTCTCACCCAGCTTCTTACCCATATTCAGGCGAGCGCTGTACACAGAAATCTTATCAATGAAAGAGTCTGGACGGGCAAAATACACGAACTCGAACACACATGGGTTCAAAGCCGGATTTTCAGCACACTGCTCAGTGAACAGTTGGCCGTCAAAAGTGATATAGACCGCCTCTCCCGGTGCAACATCACGCATGAAATCAAAACCCACCGCGTCCAGTGCCACCGATTCAGAGGCAACCATGTACTCGACTTTACCTTCAACTTCGCGCTTACCCAGGCACAGAGGGCGGATTCCGTGCGGGTCACGAAATGCCATCAGACCATGCCCGATAACCATAGCCACAACGGCATAAGCACCACGCACCTTTTTATGCACAGCACGAATCGCCGCAAAGATGTCATCTGAAGTTAACGGGTAGTTAGTCGCGCCTTCCAGCTGATGAGCAAGAACATTCAACAGAATTTCCGAGTCGGAAGAAGTGTTAACATGACGGCGAGCCTGCTCAAAGAGCGAATCTCTGATGTCGGCTGCGTTAGTCAGGTTACCGTTGTGCGCCAGTGAAATACCGTAAGGAGAGTTCACATAAAAAGGCTGAGCCTCTGAAGCACTTGAGCTACCCGCAGTAGGGTAACGAACGTGCCCAAGCCCTACGGTCCCCTGCAGACGCTGCATGTGTTTTGCTTCGAAGACGTCACGCACCAGGCCATTGGCCTTGCGCAGACGAAAACGATTGCTTTCCAGGGTAACAATACCGGCAGCATCCTGGCCACGGTGCTGCAGCACGGTCAGTGCATCATAAATAGACTGGTTAACCGGGGTGTTTCCCACGATTCCGACAATACCACACATGTCCTAAATCCTCGTCATGGATCATCAATAATTGCATTGAGTAACAATACGTTAGTTCGTTGTCTCCATACGGTTACTCAATGCAATTAATATAAATCCGGCGCTATAACGCGCCGGGAAGAAAACTGGAACTCTCTTTCAGGTAAGAGAAAAACCACTCAATTACCACACCAAACTGCGGGATTAACTGCGAAGCCTGCCACCATTCTGCATCAGCAAAACCGGTAAAGGCATCCAGAAAAAACAGCACAGCGGCAATGATAAGCACACCGCGAAGGGCACCAAATACGATACCCAGCACCCTATCGGTACCGGACAAACCAGTTTTCTGCACCAGTTGCCCGATCACATAATTCACTACCGCTCCCACAATCAGTGTGGCAATGAACAATACCGCGATAGCACTGCCATTTCGTATGAGCTCATCCTGAATATTGGTGAAATACACCGCCAGTTCTTTGTAAAAATTGCTGGCGACAAAAAATGCCGCAAACCAAATCACCAGCGACAGCGCTTCCTTCACAAAACCACGGATCAAACTGACCAGTGAAGAAAAGGCAATCACCCCTAAAATGACATAATCAATCCAGATCATCTTCTACTTAATTCTTGTTGTTGGCGCGTATTCTAACAGAAAAAATCAGAACGCAAACGTTTACCTAAGGGTTGAGTGGGTTAAATCTGAGCAATTGCCCGTTAAGCCCGGTAAGTTTACGCAAATCGTCTGCTTTCCCTGACAGTTTATCTTTGTCGATCTCGGGTCCGACGACAACACGGGCCAAATCACCTGGTTTCAGCTGTTTTGGCAGAACGTGCGCCTGATAGCCTTTACTTCTCAGTTTCTCAACCAGCTGATGCGCATTCTCAAAGTTACGGAACACCCCCAGCTGAATCACCCAGCCACTGTCTGTGTTGCCCGGTTGCGGTTCGCCGACAGGCTGCGGCTTGACGTTAACAGGCTCGGATACCAACTCGGGTAGTACAGGTTCTCCGGCAATTTGCTCAGTCACTGGCATAGGTGGTAATTCGGCTTCCGCATCCACGGGTTCCGGAATCGCAATCAGGTTATCTTCATTACCAGCCTGAGGCTGCAAAGGAATACTGGCAAACTGCTCTTGGAAGTGCTGCTTTTTGCCATCAAAAAAATCAGGCAGAAAAATCACACCGATTGCGACCAGTACGATAGTTCCGACCAGACGACTCTGAAATTTACTCGCCACACTTACTCCTGTGTCTTAATGTAGCTGGACACTTCGCCAACTGTGTAAAACGAACCAAAGACAATCACGACATCTTCAGGTTGCGCCAGCATTAATGCCGCCTGATAAGCAAGTTCAGGTGCAGTATACAGATCGCCCTGAAACGTCAGATGCTCAGCAATTTCCTGGGCAGACGCAGCGCGAGGCCCCTTGAGTGATGCCGGATACCAGGCATCCACTACCGCCTTCATCTCAATCAGGGTTGATGGGATGTCTTTATCACGCAGCATACCCACCACGCCGTGAATTTTACCCACCGGGCGGACATTCTTCAGCGCCTTGAGCTGACGGGCCAGATAATTTGCCGAATGCGGATTATGGGCCACATCAAGTAAAATCAGCGGATTATCCGCTACCGTTTCCATCCGGCCGGCAAGGCGCACTTTGGCTAAGCCGGAAACAATGTGCTGATCACTGATCTCCAGTTCAGCGACACCAAGTGCCATCAGCGCAGTGGCCGCGTTAGGTAAAGGTAAAGCAGGCAGAGGCAGCTGTTCCATGTCGAATGCACCGCACTTCCAGTTCCATGTCTCTCCTGCCTGCTCGTAGGTATACTGATAGCCAACCTGATACAACTCAGCCCCAATACTGTCAGCATGCGCGGCCACGGAAGCAGGGGGATTGGGCTGACCGCAGACGGCTGGCTTCCCGGCACGGAAAATACCGGCCTTCTCATAGCCAATCACTTCGATGTCGTTCCCCAGCCAGTCCACATGATCAATGGCCAGACTGGTAATAACCGAGACATCATGATCCACAATATTGGTCGCATCCAGTCGGCCACCCAGTCCCACTTCTAACACCACAACATCTACCTGATGGGTTTTAAAGAGGTTGAGTGCGGCCAGTGTACCGAATTCGAACAGGCTCAGACTGGTGTCCTGCCGGTATGATTCTACCGCCGCAAACGCCTGACTGTGTTCACTGTCATCCAGCTCCTGACCATTAATGCGTACCCGCTCGTTGTAGCGCACCAAATGTGGTGAGCTGTACACACCCACACTGTATCCCGCCTGCTGCAGGATGGCTTCAAGAATGGCGCAGGTCGAACCTTTACCATTGGTGCCCGCAACAGTAATCACTGTCGGTGCCGGTTTGCGTAATCCGGCCCGCTCACCCACGGCCTGCACACGATCCAGCCCCAGCTCGATGGCACTGGTGTGAAGGTTTTCCAGATAAAGCAGCCAGTCATTTAGCGGTGAAGTAGCCGAAGGAACAGATTGCGGCGTTGCAGAGGAATCAGACATGTAACAGTACTAACTAATGTAATTAAGATGATGTCGCTTAATGTAGCATGAAGTACGCAGAATTTAACGGTTGAGAGCCAAACGAAGAAACGAAATGTGGAACAATAACGATATTTGCCTGACTGGCAGACCGCTTTTCACTTCAGCCTGACATTTGTCTGCGCGAAAAAAAACGCCCGGTATACAACCAGGCGCTTTTTCGTCTTAAGCTTTGTCTTCCGCAGACTCGGTATCGCTGTCAGCTTCGACGTCCGCTGACACCTGCGGTTCCCTTTCGACAGGCACCACAAGCGGAGACTCAGCATTCATCATCTTGGCCAGCAGGCCGCCAATACGCTGACGCATTTCACGGCGGTCAACAATCATATCAATCGCGCCGTGCTCCAGCAGGAATTCACTGCGCTGGAAACCTTCAGGTAACTTCTCGCGTACAGTCTGCTCAATCACCCGCTGTCCGGCAAAGCCAATCAGCGCCTTAGGCTCGCCGATGTTGATATCACCCAACATCGCCAGACTGGCAGAAACACCGCCCATTGTCGGATCAGTCAGCACAGAGAAGAAAGGCAAACCTTTCGCCGACAAACGCTCCAGCGCCGCACTTGTTTTCGCCATTTGCATCAGAGACATCAGCGCTTCCTGCATACGGGCACCGCCGCTGGCAGAGAAACAAACCAGACCGCAGTTATTGGCAATCGCTTCATCAACCGCGCGAACAAACTTGGCACCGACAACCGATCCCATAGAGCCCCCCATGAAGGAGAACTCAAAGGCACAGGCAACCACAGGTTGCTGTAACAATGTCCCTTTCATGGCCACCAGCGCATCTTTTTCACCGCTGGCTTTCTGGGCCGCTGTAATACGGTCTTTGTATTTTTTCGAATCACGGAATTTCAGGTGATCTTTAGGCTCCAGCTCCGCAGCAATCTCCACCTGGCCTTCTTCATCGAGGAAGGTTTCCAGACGGCGGCGGGCTTTCATGCGCATGTGGTGATCACACTTTGGGCAAACTTCCAGATTGCGCTCAAGATCAGCGTAATAAAGTACCTGTTCACAAGAGGTACATTTCGTCCATACCCCTTCAGGGATAGATGCTTTACGAGACGTTACAATGTTGCTTTTTGTGAGGATCTTTTCAAGCCAGCTCATGAATGACCTTTCATTTACATCTCCCCCGCCCTGTGGCAAGGGATAATCAATTCGATAATTTCAAGTCCGGAATTAAAACACAAACTCGTCTAAGTGTAGATAAAAAACTGGTTGTACCTTGAGGAAATAGAGTGTTAACGGGATCTTAGCTCAAGAAACTTGACCGACCAGTTAACGTCCGACTGAACCATTACAGCTCAGATTTCACTCAACCTCTGCAGACCTTGCCTGCGCGACAACCAGTCAGCGCGATATTGCGCGTTAAAACAGATCACCTGCTCACAAAAAGAGCGGGCCTGCAGAAACGCAGGGCAAATCATAGGCTTCAGGATAATCCACTTCAACCAAATATAAGCCTTCCGCTTTTGCGGTCGCACCCGCTAAAGTACGATCTTTCTGCGCCAGCAGCCACTGAATCCATTCAGGTTTTTCTTCGCCCCGCCCCACTTTAATCAGGCTGCCTGTGATATTACGCACCATATGATGAACAAAAGCATTGGCCTTAATATCAATAATGACGTAATGGCCCTGCCGGGTGACATTCAGGTGCATCACATTACGCCACGGGCTGCGGGACTGGCAAAACACCGCCCGGAATGAAGTAAAGTCATTCTCGCCCAGCAGGTACTGTCCGGCCTGATGCATTTTTTCAGCATCCAGCTCACCGTGATAATGGCTGATACCCGAACCAAGGATAGCAGGCCGCAGCGCATGATTGTAAATGACATAGCGATAACGTCTGGCGGTGGCGCTGAAACGGGCATGGAACTCATCCGGTACTTCCTTTGCCCAGCGCACAGCAATGTCTTTGGGCAAATGGGCGTTGGTTCCCATCGTCCAGGCCACCAGCTTGCGCGGTGTATCACAATCAAAGTGCACCACTTGCCCGGTACCGTGCACACCGGCATCGGTACGACCGGCGCATTGCACCTCTATGGTCTGGTTGGCAATTTTGCTCAGCGCTTTTTCCAGTCTGCCCTGCACACTGTCAACGTCACGCTGACGCTGCCAACCAAAATAGCGGCTCCCGTCGTACTCAATTCCTAAGGCAATTCGCATGTCTGCACTCTTACTTATCTGAAAACCCTGCCAGCGTGTCCGCCAGCAAAGCGAAAGCAGGGATTATAAAAAAAGCGCCAAAAGAAAAGAAGTCCGCATACGCGGACTTCCTGTTCAGTCTGATGAAATGATCAGCGATCCATCTTTAATAACAGATTCGCAGCTTCACGGCTGACATCGCCATCACCGTTTTCAGCCACATCCTCCAATAAAAAGTATGCCCCATCAGTGTCATTCATTTCCAGATAGGCTTTGGCCAAATCGAGTTTGCTGGCGTATTCACCCGCACCGTCGACATCAATATCGCCAATGCCGGCTAACACATCCGGAAACTCATCCAGCCCCACATCCAGCTTCAGCGGTGCTGAATCCAGTTCAGGATCCGACTCCCCTTCCAGCTCTTTCATCAGTTCATCGATACTGATGTAAGGCTCATTGTCACTTGCTGAGGCTATCAGCTGGCTCTCTGCCTGAGTATCTGCGACGTCCACAGGCTCGTCAGTCTGTTCAGAGAGCGGCGGCTGCTCCCCCCAGTCCTCACTTTCCAGTTCAGGCTCAGGGATATCCGCTCCCCAGATGGCGTTTTCTTCCGGCGACAGCTCCTGATCATCCAGCTCGGACAGCGGCACACTTTCATGTAGCAGCCACTGTTCATGCTCGAACTCATCGGGATTGTTTTGCTCTGCTCTGGGTTCAGATTCAGACTGTGGCTCCGGCAAAGATTCAGGCTCAGCCGGAACGTCGGCATCAGGCAACGCAAGATCAGACAGTTCCCCCCCAGGCTCAGCATCCGCACTGTCTTCGGTGCGCATTGAAGGCAGTGTCTCATCGGATTGAAGCTCATCAAACGCCTGCATAGCTGGCAGTTCAAGCTCAGGTTCTGCCAGCAACGCCGCCATATCCAAGCCTGCGGAGTCGATCATTTCATCGCTCCAGGGTTCATTCAGCTCTGGCTGTGACTCTGGCTCTGGCTGAGGCTGAGGCTGAGGCTGGACAGTCTGTGCTTCATCGCCGTGCTTCAGTTCCTGCTCGTACTGCTCCAGCTCCATCTGCTCTTCAAATGAGGCATTCAATGCATCATCTTCATCAAACTCAGGCAAGGTCGTCGGATCAATCACCGCATATTCATACTGAGGTTTGCCATGCATAGGCACAGCTTGCCCGGAAGAAGCCTCTTGCGACGCAGAATCATCTTGTAATGAAGGAGCATCTTGCGCCGGTACTGCCTGCGCCGGTTCTGCTTCTGTCTCAGCCAGCTCACCGTTTCGCTCAGCAGCCTGCGCGGCCAGCTGTAACTGCTCCGAGACTTTATTGAGCGCGGCCTGGGCATCATCATCAGACCAGTCTTTGTCATCCTCATCGTCTTCCCACGAGACAGCTTCAGGATCGAGCAGCGCAGCTTCTTCGTCGAACTCCGGAAATTCCTCCAGGTTGAACACAGGTTCCTGGCGTCCGGCAACGGCCTCATCCCAGGCAGGATCGAGTGTTGCTTCGGGCTGTTCCGCTGCTGCATCCAGCGCCGAGGTATGTTCATGTACCTGTTCGTCGTCCACAAACTCAGGCTCTGCAGCCTGTGCTTGTGTCTGAGTCTGCTCCTGTGTCTTAACCTGTGCCTCATCGACAGCCTTTTCAGCCAGCTCCGATTTCAGATACGGGTTCTGTTCTATCAACTGGCTGGCTTCATCGCTGTCGTGATGCCACTGCACGGTATCGTGATCTTCCGCCGACTCGGTGTCTGGTGAAGCCGGTGCAGGCTCAGCAACCACATCCTGGGCGTCAGGTGCAGTGTGTTCCGCAACCTGCTGGGCAAACATTTCTGTTGCTGCCCCTTCATCTGCGTCTTGCTCAGCAGACACACTTTTCTCTGGCTCTGCTTCAGTATCGCCAATCTCAGTTGCAGGTGCTTCGCTGTGTGAAACCGGTTCATTCACAGCGCCTGAATCCTCGGCTTCGATATTGTCGTCCGGGGCCGAATCTGCGCTGTCAGATTCCATAACGACTGAGTCATCCGTCTGGACGTCACTCAGCAGGCTATCAATATCATCCTGCTGCGGGTCCGCTTCAACAGTCAGCTCATCCTGGCTGGCTGTCGTTTCTGGCTCAGATACTGGCTCTGATTCTGGCTCAAATTCAGATTCAGCGACTGCTTCTGCTTCATCAGTCGCCGCCTGAACTGCGGCTGGTGGTGGCGCTGCATCGGCCACTTTCTCAGCTTCAGGCTCAGCGTCAAAAATACCAGTGTCAGATTCATCAGGGGCAGAGTCTTGGATCTCTGTACCATCTGAAACCGAGTCACCGACATCGGCCATGCCTTGAAGGTATTCTTCAGGCGGCTCGCTTTGTGTCTCAGTGTCATCCAGCTCACTTAAGTGCTCATCGACGGTTTTTTTTTCAGAAAAAATCAGATCGTCGATGTCATCCGCACTAACAGTATCCTCTTCCTGAGGGTCTTCCTCATCCAGTGTCAGCAGCTCATCGAAAACATCTTTGTCTTCATCTGTGTTTTCTTCAGCATCCAGCTCAGGATCGATCTGCTCGTTGGGGTTATCTTCATCCAGCAACTCGTCCAGCAGGACCGTACTGTTTTCATCCAGCTCAAAGTCGCTGTCAGCATCACTTTCCTGATCATCAATCAGCTCGTCCAGTAACTCGGTGCTGCTGGCATCCAGGTTGAAGTCACTATTGAGATCGTCCAGTTCCCAATCCGCTTCAGCACTGTCATCCTGAATGCTGTCAGCCCGGGCATTGTTAACCGCAGAGCTGGCGGGCTCATTTTGCACATCACCTTCACGTTCAAAATCCTGCATCAGTTCATTGAGAATGTCCTGATCCAGCATGCCAAGCTCAATACTGTCGGCTTTATTACCTGTCAGTTCACTGTCAGCAAAGGCATCGAACAGATCGTCATTGCGCTTGTCTTCGACGGGCTTTGCCGGCAATGCGTCCTCGTCTTCCAGTAAACCAACGGCAAGATCAAAGTCCGTTTCTTCGTTATCCTGTGCGCTGAAAGGCTTGTCCCAAATGCCACTCAGACTGTCTTCTTTTTCCTGCGGCGGCGCCTGATCAATCTGATCCAGTGCACGCTCCATATCCTGGAGACCAATGGCCTGATCGTTGTTCTTAACCGAGATATCACTCTTTGGCAATTCATTGCCAAAGGCGTCATCCAGCCCGTCCGTCAGATCCAGCTCATCAAGCTCTGCATCGTTATCATCAAACAGGTTGTCCGAGAAGATCGGATTGTCCTGCGGCGTCTTATCATCAAACAGATCGTCAAGACTGCTGTCTTCACTGTCCAGCCCCAGATGCGGTTCATCATCGTCCAGATCAGTGACTATAGGCTTAGGCGCTTCTTTGCTTACCTCTGCGACAGGGGGAGTAGTGTCTTCCTCTTTACGGCGCCGGCCAGCGAAAAATGCCAGTAAGCCTGCAATTAAACTGCCGGGAATCAAAGCGGCACCTGCCAGTGCCCACGGGTTTGCAACCAGTTTATCCAGCCAGTGAACTGGCGGTTGTTCGACCAGCGGCGCGTCAAGCTGGCCTTGCTGCACTTTTTGCTGGGCAATGAATGACTGAATTTCGCCGCGCAGCTCCTCGTCACCCGCCAGCTGTTCTTTCAGCGCACCAATTTCATGCTGCATTTCAGACAAGCGAACACGAAGCAACTGATTACTTTCGCGTAATTTGGTCAGCTCTTCATCTGAGGTGTCAAGCTGCTCCTGAAGCGCAGGCGAAAGGGCACCGTTCGCCGTACCTGCGGCAGCGGCGGCAACACCCGCTGCAGGCGCGGTGGATGACACTGCTGGTGCGGCTGGGCGTTCTGGTGTGCTGGCAGGCACTGAAGGAGACTGAGCCTGAACCTGTGGCGCAGGTACGGCCGGTTTCGGTGCTGGCGCCGATCTGGGTGCAGAAGCTGAGCCTGTCCCCGACGTACCTGCTGATGCAGAGGCCGGACGGCTATTATTACCTCCGGTCGTATTGCCCGCGTTACCCGCGCGCGCGCGCGACTGCTCACGGCGCTGAAGATCAGTTTCTACGCGATTGCGTATCTGATCGGCATTTTCCGCCTGAATCTGAGCCATGGTCGGCATTCTCAGGCGGCTACCCGGGATCAGGCCATGAATATTGCTGTCAGTGAAGGCATTGGGGTTGGCACGGAAAATTGCCCCGAGGACCTGATAAATAGAAACGTTGTCATTGGGCTTATACCGCGACGCAATGGACCATAAGGTTTCGTTTTCGCCTGTCGGGCCGTAAATACCGACAGAGTGATTGCCGGGAGCCGTCGCTGGACGCGACGTGGCCGCGCGAGGCTGAGTCACAGCGGGTCGGGGCGATGGCGCGGGTGACACCGCAGGCGCCGGTGGTTGTACGGGCTCAGCAACCTGATCGGTCGGCCCCATAATTCGAACAGTGTTCGCTTGAACGGCGACAGGAAGCTGCAAAGCCGCCGATGCGATAACGACCGGTAAGATGGCACGTTTCATTTTATTTGATGAGTCAGACACTGCCTGCTGTCCTCTCTGGCAGAGATAGTAAACTAGGAATTCTTCGGCCTGTAGCCAGAATACTTGAGCGTAAATGCAAAACGACAGGCGTTTGTGAACATTAAAAGTGATTGTTGCCTGCCATGGCTTGATGTCAATCACCATGCCCGGCTTTTACTGTGAAGATCAAGAAATTGGCTAAAGGAACTCAAAGGCGTGCTCATTCGCACGCCTCTGAATCGCCGGGTGTATCCGGCCGCTTAGTGGCCGGAACAACTCGCTTTGTGTCTTACAGGTATTCCTGGATCAGTTTCTCTGCAATCTGCACGCTGTTGGTCGCTGCGCCTTTACGGACGTTATCCGCCACCACCCACATATTCAGACCACAAGGGTGACTGATATCTTCCCGGATACGGCCGACCATGACATGGTTTTTGCCGATAGCGTCCACCACCTGGGTCGGGTACTCGCTGCCGTGGAACACTTCGATGCCATCGGCATTTTCCAGCAGGCTGATCACTTCTTCAATAATCACAGGCTGACAAGTTTCCACATGCACAGCTTCCGCATGGCCGTAGAATACCGGCACACGGACACAAGTCGGGTTCACGCGGATATTGGCATCGCCGAGAATTTTCTGGGTTTCCCACACCATTTTCATTTCTTCTTTGGTGTAGCCGTTATCCATGAACTCGTCGATCTGCGGCAGGCAATTAAAAGCAATCTGCTTAGAGTAGACTTTGTTTTCCACCGGCAAACCGTTCAGCAGCTTGGACGTCTGGCCAGCCAGTTCATTCACGCCACTCTTACCCGAGCCTGAAACAGACTGATAAGTCGCCACGTTAATCCGGTCGATGCCATAAGCATCATGAATCGGCTTCAGGGCCACCAGCATCTGAATCGTCGAACAGTTCGGGTTGGCCACTATGTTGCGATTACGAAAATCGGCCAGCGCTTCCGGGTTCACTTCCGGCACAACCAGTGGGATTTCAGGGTCGTAGCGGAAGCATGAGGTATTATCAATCACCACCACACCCGCGTCGGCGGCAATCGGCGCCCAATGTTCAGAGGCCTCAGAACCGGCAGAAAACAACGCCAGCTGCACCTGCGTCCAGTCGAAGTCTTCGACATTGGTCACACGGGCACTTTTACCCTTAAATCGCAGCGTCTTGCCCGCACCGCGCTCGGAGGCGAGCAGATACAGGTTACGGACAGGAAAATTACGCTCCTCCAGCACCTCAACCATGGCTTCCCCAACGGCACCGGTGGCTCCGAGAATGGCAATATCAAATTCCTGACTCATGGTGTTTCCTCAACAGTAAAACCTAATTTAGCCAGCGACTCTAACCCAAAATGCCCCTGACCTTCTACTGTGACCGCACTGTATTCGCGTCGATCCCAGTAATTTTTTCGCATCTTATCGAATTCCGACGCCATAGCGGCATCATCGACCGCCTGCATCTTACGGCGAAAGAGGGCGTCATCCTTTCTGACATCATAGATCAACTGAATCAAGGTGAAGAGCGTGTCTTCATCCCACTCTCTGCTCAGCCGTGCCAAGGGCACAGGCGCAACCGGTAACAATTCTGCCGCTTCTACTCTGTCGTCGCGGCCAAGAAATTCGCAGAAGCTATTGAAAATCATAGTCGTGCCACGGGCTTTGCCTTCCAGGCCGTAACCTGCCACATGGGGGGTGGCAAATGCCAGCAAAGGCAATAGCTCGCGATCAACCAAAGGCTCATGCTCAAACACATCCAGTACCGCCGTCAGTGCTTTACCCTGACCGGTTTGCGACTGCTGCAGGGCATGTTTCAGTGCCTGGCTGTCGACTATAGGGCCCCGGGCGGCATTGATCAAAATCGCCCCGTCTTTCAGGCGGGAAAGAAACGCCTGATCCACCAGGTGATGAGTCGGGTAATCGCCCTGCTTTGTCAACGGTGTGTGCAGGGTGATGACATCGCATTGCTTAATCAGAGTGTCCAGCGAGGCAAACTGCCGCGGATCACCTTCCGCTTCTTTGAGGGGATCATTGAGCAAATAGCGGATACCTAAGGCATCCAGACAGCCTGCCAGGTACGAGCCGACATTGCCGGCCCCGACAATCCCTACCGTTTTGTCGAAAATCGAAAAACCCTGCTGCTGGCCCAGCACCATCAGGCTGCTTAGCACATATTCAGCCACCCCGACCTTGTTACAGCCCGGCGCGGCTGTGTAGGCAATCCCTTTCGCTTCCACCGCGGCCTGATCAATATGGTCCTGACCGGCGGTTGCCGTGCCAATGAAACGCAGCTTGTCGGCTTTTGCCAGTAAATCGGCATTCACTTTGGTGACCGAACGTATCATGAGACCATCAATATCAACCAGATCTTCGGCTGTCAGTGTGCGGCCAGGCTTGGCGATAACCTCACCTAAACGACTGAACAGTTCAACCGCATAAGGCATGTTTTCATCTACAAGGATTTTCATTGGGGCTCCGAAAAAGTAGCGCGAATCAATTGCGGACTAGCATGGGAAAAAATTGGCTGATGTCAAGAAAAGCTCAGACTGATTAGCCATTCTGTAACGACAAAAAAACCCGGTATAAATACCGGGTTAAACATCCAGGATGGGGAAGAACACTCGATAAGTGCCGCGTCTGAATACTGGCGCGATACAGGAAACCCTGAGTATCGCGCCGCCCTGGAAATCAGGGGATACAGACTCTGCATAAAGCATCATCTGTATGCCGGCTTATCAGGCTTCGTATTTCTTGATCACCAGCGTCGCGTTGGTGCCGCCGAAACCAAACGAGTTCGACATCACGGTTTTCATCTTGGCATCACGGGTTTCACGCACAATGTCCAGGCCTTCTGCCGCCGGGTCCAGATTATCAATGTTAATGCTCGGGGCAATAAAGTCATTGTCCAGCATCAGCGTGGAGTAAATGGCTTCATGAACACCGGCAGCACCCAGAGCGTGACCTGTCATGGCTTTGGTGGCTGAAATCGCCGGACTGTTCTGGCCGAACAGTTCCTGAATGGCACCCAGCTCTTTCACATCACCCACAGGCGTTGAGGTGCCGTGTGTGTTGATGTAATCGATAGGTGCATCCAGATCCTGCATCGCCATCTTCATACAACGCACTGCGCCTTCCCCTGAAGGGGCAACCATGTCATAGCCATCCGATGTCGCGCCATAACCGACGATTTCACCGTAAATTTTCGCGCCGCGTGCCAGAGCATGCTCCAGCTCTTCCACGACAACCATGCCGCCGCCGCCGGAAATCACAAAACCGTCGCGATCGGCATCATAGGTACGTGATGCTTTTGATGGATCGTCATTGTACTTGGTTGACAGCGCGCCCATGGCATCGAACATCATGGTCAGTGACCAGTCCAGCTCTTCACCGCCACCGGCAAATACAACGTTTTGTTTGCCCAGTTGAATCAGCTCCAGCGCGTGGCCGATACAGTGCGCAGATGTCGCACAGGCAGAACTCATGGTGTAGTTGACACCACGAATCTTGAATGGGGTTGCCAGACAGGCAGACACGGTGGATGACATAGTACGAGGTACCATGTAAGGGCCAACACGCTTCACACCTTTCTCACGCAGAATATCTACGGCTGCAACCTGGTTATACGAGGATGCGCCACCCGAACCGGCCACCAGACCAGTACGTTCATTAGAGACCTGCTCTTCAGTCAGACCAGCATCTTCAATTGCCTGTTCCATAGACAAATACGCGAAGGCTGCGGCATCGCCCATGAAACGCATTTTTTTACGATCGATATGATCAGCCGGGTTCATTTTCAGGTCACCCCAGACATTGCTGCGCAGTTTTGCGTCTGCAAACTGCTGAGAAAAGTTAATGCCTGACTTACCTGTTTTCAGAGAATCCAGTACCTCTTTCACATTGTTACCGATACTGGATACGATACCCATGCCTGTAATTACGGCTCGTTTCATGATGAATTCCTACTGTCATTTAACGCGGTGATGATAACGGGTTTAGTAAGCTTAAGTGGTCAGCTTTCCCCGTGATCGGTTACAATCCGCTACTTATCGTGGTCAGTTGATGATCTTTTACCAAAGTTTGCCTGTAAGACATAGCGGCATTTCACATTTCTTGCTTAAAAAATCATCACGTTATCTTTACTAAGAGGTTTTCTTTTGTCCCATTCGTCGCCTAAACAGATTGAAAATGCCGTTCTGGACTGGAACGAAGCCGGTACGCCAGTTTCTCACGATTTCGACGACGTGTATTTCTCCAATGCCAACGGACTCGAAGAAACACGTTATGTCTTTTTGCAGCAGAATGGGCTGCCGACGCGCTGGGACACCTTTGACCGCCGCCGATTTGTTGTGGCAGAAACCGGCTTTGGCACGGGTCTGAATTTTCTTGCGGTCTGGCAGTGGTTCAAAGCCTTTCGTCAGGCGAACCCGGACGCCAGTGTTAAAGAGCTGCATTTTATCAGTTTCGAAAAATTCCCTGTCACCCGCCAGGATCTGATCAAAGCCCATGAATCCTGGCCTGAGCTGGCCGATCTTGCCCGTCAGCTCCATGCTCATTATCCACCGGCCGTTGCCGACTGCCACCGCCTGGTGCTGGAAGATGGCATGATCACCCTGGACCTGTGGTTTGGTGACATTAAAACCTCTCTTCCTCAAGTATGGACCCCAGCAGGCGGGTTAGTCGACGCCTGGTTTCTCGATGGTTTTGCCCCCAGTAAAAATCCTGAGATGTGGAACCAGGATCTCTTCAACGGCATGGCAGCACTGGCCCGCGAAGCCTGTACCGCCGCCACATTCACCGCCGCCGGTTTTGTCCGCCGCGGACTGAACGATGCCGGTTTTGACATGAAAAAAGTCAAAGGGTTCGGCTACAAGCGAGATATGTTGGCCGGCACCTTGTCTGAACGCCGCCAGGGAGCCAATTTTGCCCCCTGGTATGCCCGCCAGAGCGCTGCAGATTTATCCGATGTGGCTATCATTGGCGGCGGAATAGGATCAGCCGCGACCGCACTGGCACTGGTGCGGCGCGGCGTTCAGGTCAGCCTTTACTGTGCCGACGCCCTGCCCGCAGAAGGAGCATCAGGCAATCGCCAGGGTGCTGTCTATCCGCTGCTGAATGGTTCCAACGATGCGCTCAGTCGTTTCTTTGCCCCGGCTTATCTCTACGCCCGGCAGTTTGTCGAACAGGCTGCTGCAGTCAGTGATTTCAGCCATGACTGGTGCGGCGTCACTCAACTGGCCTGGAATGAGAAAACGGCAGAAAAACTGGATAAGATGCTGAGCGGCGGCTTTCCGCAGGATGTCGTTCATGCCCTGGATGTCGAACAGACTCAGGCCATCACAGGCGTAACAACCGGTCACCGCAGTGTGCACTACCCGCTTGGTGGCTGGCTGTGCCCGCAAGCGCTGACACGCGCCCTTATTCAACAGGCACAGGCAACAGGACGTTTGTCGCTGCATACTGATACTGACATCACCAGCCTGAGCCAGAATGACAGCCCTCGGTGGTCGCTGATCAGCCGTGATAACCGGCAATTCATCCATTCAACCGTGGTTGTTGCCAATGGGCACCGCTTTGCAGAATTCGCGCAGACCCGGGATATCCCTGCCTACTCTGTCCGTGGTCAGGTCAGCCATGTGCCCAGCCAGGGTGAACTGGCGCAATTGAAATCGGTTCTGTGTTACGACGGTTATCTGACGCCGGTAAACCCAGACACACAGACGCACTGTATCGGCGCCAGTTATCGCCGCAACAGTACCGATCTGAGTTTCTCGCCAGAAGAACATCAGGATAACCAGACGCGGCTGGCAGAGTGTCTGCCCGCTGTTGACTGGCCAACAGCCATCGATGTCTCCGCACAGGATGCCCGAACCGGTGTTCGCTGCGCCAGCCGGGATCATTTGCCTTTCGTCGGGGATGTCTGCCGCTTTGAGACGCTGCTGAGTCAGTATGCCGAACTGCGGGAGCAGCAAAGCGAAGCCGCGGATGTGCCTGTCTATTCCGGACTGTATGCCATGATAGGACTGGGTTCCCGCGGTCTCAGCTCAGCGCCGCTGCTGGGCGAAGTGCTGGCGTCCCAGTTATGCGGAGATCCACTGCCACTGCCTCTGAGTGTCCTTGATGCTCTGCATCCGGGACGGATGTGGGTACGCAAATTACTCAAAGGAAAAGCGGTAGAAAGCTGATTCAGCAATATGTGTCATGCAAAATGTGGTAGCGCTCAGCCGTAATGGCTCTCCCCATTTATGTGAGGAGAGCACTCAATACCCGGCAGTGATACCGCTCAGGCGAGGTTCAGACTATTGCTGATTGGTGACCGGCGGCGCAGGGCTATCATCACCGCCGCCGGTGTCCGATAACGCAACACCTATCACCACAGCGGCCACCCCGACAGCAACCACAGTGGCCGTTAAGCCCCCTGCTGATGCCGCAGACGCCGTAGTGATGCCCGCCGCAGACCCTTTCGAGGCGGTTGCCGACGAGGTTGTCGCAGAAGATGTCGTTGCCGAAGAAGGGGTCGTCACTGGGGTTGATGTGGCCTTAGGCACAGCGGGCACTTCTGTTGCCGTTTCTGCCGCACTTACACCCACACTCATCATCATTCCAGCAACTATTACTCCAGCCGCCATTAGCGCAATGACGGGCTTTCGGGAATCGATCCCCGTAAGGATTCTTGCAAGAGTTCTCATAGCAGTCCCTGACCATCTCAAATAACCAAAGAGGTAACTCAAGTATAGACAGGGATGCTAATTTTCTGTGATCTATGTCGAAATCAAACCGCAAGAAAAGTAAGACACTCACTCATTTTGGTCGGAACTCTCTGATTAATCAGCCCCAAACAGATCACGGGTGTAGACTTTCTCAAGCACATCTTCCAGCTCTGGCGTCATTCGGTTCGACACAATGACATCAGACATTGCCTTGAACTCCGCTAAGTCACGGATCACCGCAGAATGAAAGAATTCATCGTCTTTCAGCACAGGTTCGTAAACAACAACATCCACACCTTTGGCTTTAATGCGCTTCATGATGCCCTGAATCGATGATGCCCGGAAATTGTCTGAGCCGCTTTTCATGATCAAGCGGTACACCCCCACCACCCTGGGCTTTTTGCGCAAAATGGATTCAGCAATAAAGTCCTTGCGGGTGGAATTAGCATCAACGATGGCCCGGATCAGGTTATTCGGCACTTCCTGATAGTTTGCCAGCAATTGCTTGGTGTCTTTGGGTAAACAATAACCGCCGTAACCAAACGAAGGATTGTTATAGTGGGTGCCAATGCGCGGATCCAGTCCTACCCCCTGAATAATCTCACGGCTGTCCAGGCCATGCGCGGCGGCATAACTGTCCAGCTCATTGAAATAAGCCACCCGCATCGCTAAATAAGTATTGGAAAACAGTTTCACCGCTTCCGCTTCGGTCGAATGGGTGAACAGCACCGGAATATCGTCTTTAACCGCGCCTTCGATCAGCAGATTTGCGAAGGTTTCAGCCCGCTGCGATTGCTCACCCACAATAATGCGTGATGGATACAGGTTATCGTACAGCGCCCGGCCTTCACGAAGAAACTCAGGTGAAAACAAAACGTTATCCGTACCGAACTCTTCTTTTACCCGTTGGGTATAACCAACAGGAACCGTGGATTTAATCACCATCACAGCATCAGGGTTGATGGTAATAACATCGCGTATCACAGATTCCACTGATGCAGTATTAAAATAATTGGTCACCGGATCATAGTCGGTTGGCGTTGCTATGATGACGAAATCGGCATTTTCATAAGCGAGGTGTTTATCTGTCGTGGCCGTCAGGTTCAACTCACGGTGTTTGAGGTATTCGCTGATTTCTGTATCAACGATGGGTGAGAGCCTCTGATTAAGCTGATTTACCTTCTCTTCTACAATATCCAGCGCAATAACCTGATGGTTTTGTGCCAGTAATACAGCATTCGACAGGCCAACATAACCTGTTCCCGCTACTGTTATTTTCATTATCTGTCCTCAAACTCGGCCTACTTAACAACAATGATAGCCCCAGCTTAATGGGTTGATATGGAATGCAGATGACAAAGCCCATTAAACGGATTGAATATACTGCTCAGCTATCACTGTGTTATCGCGCAGAATAGAGTATCGCAAGACAGTCCTGATGCAAGCTATGACTTAATCCTGGTTCAGGTTTGCGCAAACTATCACCTTTGCATCCGGTTTGACCTTTTGCAAACGCCGCGCCAGTGCTTCCTGAGCGGGTCTGTCGCCATGCACCAGACGAATCTCAGCAGGCCCTTGTTCAATGCCCTTCACAAAACGGATCAGATCCCGCTGATCGGCATGGGCTGAATACCCCGTCATAGTATGCACTCTGGCGTTCACTGCAATGCGGTTATTGTTAATCATCACTTCTTTGGCGCCGTTTTGCAGTTCCCGGCCCAGTGTGCCTCTGGCCTGATAGCCAATAAGCAGCAGGTCGGTTCTGGGATCAGGCAGTAAAGCTTCGAGATAATTCATGATCCGCCCGCCACTGCACATCCCGCTGGCAGCCACAATAACGGCCGGCTCGCCACTGGCCTTCAAACGGTTAACCAAGCCGATATGATCGCTGTGTTCATCAATCTGGGTGCACTGATCAAAGTCCAGCGGATGACGCCCGTTGTCCAGCCTTGCCTTGGCTTCTTTGGTCCATAACCGCTTAAAGCCCTGATAGGCTTGTGTGATTTTCATGGCTAAGGGGGAATCAAGCACAATCGGCAAATTGAGCCAAGGACTCTCCGCAGAAGGCTGACGGATTTCGTTGTTCACAATGTTTTCCAAATCAAACAGCAGCTCCTGAGTGCGCCCCAGGCTGAACGCCGGTATCAAAATGGCCCCGCCGTCTTTTAACGACTGCTCGACCACGCTTTTTAACGCCTGCTCTCTTGTTGCCACGCCAGGGTGGCGCTTATTGCCATAGGTGCTTTCCAGCACCAGTACGTCAGCGTGCAGCGGCGGTTCAGGGTCGACCAGCAGCGGGGTATTGCTGGGACCAAGGTCGCCGGAGAACACCACTTTCCGGCGCTCGGGTAACAGTAACTCGACATAGGCCGAGCCTAAAATGTGGCCTGCCTGACGAAATGAGAGACTGACATCCTGGCCATCCGGCAACATGATCTGTGCCCTGCAATCAAATGGCACAGGTTTTAGCTGAGATCGCACCAGCCGGATAAAGGCTTCGCACTTTTCATCACTCAGTCCCAGTTGCAGCTTCAGCCCATCTTCGAGCATCAAAGGCAACAAGGCTGCTGTCGCTTCTGTGGCATAAATTGGCCCGCGAAAGCCAGCCGCTAATAACCAGGGAATACGGCCAACATGGTCGATATGGCAATGGGTCAGAATAAGTGCCCGAATGGGCTCGACAGGAAAGGTAATATCATTGCTGGCTTTGGCTTCCTCGCCCTGAAACGTACCGCAATCTATTAACAGACTGTATTTTCCTAGCTGTAGCTCATGACAGGAACCGGTCACCCCGTCCCTGGCTCCATGGTGTAAAATATTCACCTGATTCCCCTGGTATTAAGAGATTAAATAATTCACCCAGCATGACAAAGTTAATGACAGGTGAAACATTAACAGCAAAATTGCGCGACTGAATTCACGAAAAACTTTCATGCCCAACACAGGTTAATTTCAAATACTCGACGGCATGTCCGTTTAATCAGGCCGCATCAGGTTCAGTCATCCTTTTGACCCTACTTTTTACCTGGCTTTTAACCGGTTTTTTACTGGACGCTTGCCCGGCTTTTATCACGCTTTAAGTGCCACTGCGTAATTCGTCACCCGCTCAAAAAACACCCTACTCACAGAACCAAGGCTCTATGGCAGGTATCAAATTACAGAAGAAACTAATGAAGCAATTCACAGTTTTCATCATTAAAAAATGAAATGCACATTGTATCTGGGATCAAGGCTTTATTTATTCAACAATTCATTTATAAAGCTTATCGCAATAATTTACTGCGCGAACTGGCCGACAGACCAGAGCACAGATAGCAAGCTCGATAGCAGCCAATAATAAAAGGCACATTGAAAGTAGCCTCAGGCTCTCACATTTATTCAAAGGAAATATCATGAAAAAGTCAGTTTTGGCGACACTTATCATATCCTCGCTGGGATTAACCGCCTGTGGCGGTGGCAGCGGGAGTAATAACGATAGTACAGACTCCAATACTTCACCAACAGAGATCACCACGGCAGGTGTCGTCAATAAAGGGATAGTGAAGTCAGGCCAGGTCGCCGTGTGTGAAGCCACAGTCGCCAATACCAGCCAGCAACGCTGTGTTTCGCCGTTGCTCACGACAACCACCAATGAAAAAGGCCAGTTTTCTCTGACAGGTCTTCCAGCCAATAAAGCCCTGCTGGTTGTTGTGACCAAAGGCACCGGCACCCAAATGAAATGTGACTACGTTGGCTGTCAGGATGCGAGCAGTAATCCGATTGAATTCGGCGAGTGGATGACGGTTCCAGATGAATTCAAACTGCTGGCCGTGATTGCTTCTTCAGGCGAAATCAAAACTGCCAATGTTAACAGCCTGACCAATCTGGCAGCTAAAAAAGCCATTGAACTGACCGGCGCTTTGGATCTGACGACAGACATAGTCAACAACAGCAATGCCATTATCGGGAAAGCGCTCGGCCTGACCAAGCCGATTACAGAAATGGGCTCAGTAGACATTACTGATGCCAATGCCATTGCCGGGTCAGACAACGAAGATCTGCGGGCAGCCATTCTGTCGGCATCGATAGAACAAAGCCGCAAGAGTGGCAGTGTCAATATTGATGACTTAATTGAATATGACGCCAATGGCAAACTGGCGGTGAATAAAAATGTCGTCAGCCAGATCCAGGCGGATACCACTCAGGTGGTCAGTCAGGCAAAAGCCCATTCGAATAATCAGGGCAACGCAGGATCAAAACTCGATAATGCCGATCAGGATATCTCTGCTATTAACCCGGATAATATCGAGATTGGTATTGATATTGACAAGCCCGTTGCTAACGCCGTCGTTCAGGCCAAAGACTTCATCAAGCAAATCCGTACTGTTTATACTGCCGCGTCTGATGGCGGGGATCTGAATACTGGTCTGACAAACTTTGCTGACGAACTGGGCGACATTAGCAGTATCGCGCAGGAAGATACTGAGTTGCTTATGAATGGCGTCTCACAGGCTGCCATTGCTATCTTTGAAGCTATGCCTTCAAGCGAACCATGGATTCAAGACAAATTCACTGCTTCGAATGGAATCATTGTAACCAGATCACATGGTAATTTCATTGTTTCCGAAGATAGTGAGGAAGGTAGTATTTACATGAAAGCGTCAGGCACCTACTCATTTGACGTCAATGAAGAAGAAATCTCATACTCTGACTGCAATAACCCTGATAAAAACAACTATTATTGCCACACCTATGGCAATGAACTCTCGTTTGTAAGTATCTACGTTGACGAGCTTAAGGCCCAAAAAGGTGAGACCTCCTTAAACTCTGAAGAGAGTAATATTTACTTCTACGGTTCAGATAATTGGGAAAAACGTTCTTCGGCATCACACAGCTTTGTCGAATATAGTTACTTTGGCTCTAGCGATAGAGATTACTTTGAGTCAAAAATATCACAACTTGACTCTGTCGAGCTGAACCTGACAAATGTCAGACTTGTACTAAATGATAGTGATTTGAACAAAAAACAGTTTGATGGCGCTATTTCATTTGATCTGAAAGAATACAGAAATGAAAAACGTGATTTAAGTGATCACTCAGTTAATCTTGATGAGTTCGGCAGTGACAGAAATGGTTATACTATTAAAGAGAATCAGTTAACGGCCAAAAACTTAACTTTAACGTTCAAGGGGGAGCTGCAAAGCGGTAATGATAAGGTGTCTGCATTGCTTGATGTCCGCCTTAATAACCCGAACAACTATATCCACAGTAATTCTTTATACTCCGGGTATTACGAAGCCGATTGTAAGACTCATCAAGGTATGTTTTGGTATTGCCTTGAGGACTACAAGCGCTATGAAGATTACGAGTCAGAAGAATCTTCATATGATTTTATCCAGGCTAATGTCAAACTGGAACTCGCTGCCGATATCACCAATGCCAACGGTAAACAGGTTGCTTCTAAAGTCAGTGTTGACATCTCCCGCAACGATTACAACCTGATCGAAGTGGATGCCGGAGTGACTTATAACGGTAAAGACACTTACCTGAGCACCAGCTACAAGCCTTACAGTGATACCAACACGCCTTATGTCTCGCTGCGCGATGGCAAAGGTCTGGTGGCGACCCTGACCGAAAAAGGGGAAGACGGTATTGGCGGCACCATCTATGTGAACGGTAAAGCGACCGGGACTATCGGCACGACCAGCAATAATCTGTTGCTGATCCGTTATACCGACGATTCCTTCGAATCGATGTAAGCGATTTGCCCATTCATTCTTTTAGTCACGAGCCCTGATCTGTCAGGGCTCTCTTGTTGTAATTATGATGCTGACGACCTTAACAACCCTTACCGGCCTGAGCCTACTGCCTCTGGCGCCGGGAACAGCGACTGACTCAGTCGCCCCATTTGTTCAGATAAACTCGCAAAGCTACGCCGAGAACAACAGTATTTACGCCTTGGTAAAAGGCAAGGAAAGTGATTATCAGGGCTCAAATCACGCCTTCACCTTTAACGAAGCCGCCTTTGGCCTGCGCTATCACAATGTGACGCTCAGCTACCTTTACCGCTATGAATGGTTTCTGAAACACTCTCCGGATGCGCTGTTGCTCTATGGGGATTCTCTGAACCGGACAGACATGGTGCCCGGTAAAACCTATCAGGTAGAATTAAATGTGAACCATACCATTCAGCAAGGCATCCGCCTCGGCTGGCGTATGGAGCCGGCTGACAATCTGGCTTTCTATGTCGCAGGCAGCTATCTGAAGGCCACCGACTTAATGGAAGGTCAGCTACATGGCCAGGTTCAGCGCAGTGCCAGCGATGATATCAGCGGCCAGCTAAACCTGGACTATGTCTATGGTGAAGATGTACTGCTGGACCGAATTGCAGACAAACCCACCAGCCGCTACGGCTTCAGTACCGATCTGGGATTTGACTGGCACATTAACCGACACTGGTTTCTGTCGGCCTTTGTGCAGGATGCCTATGGCGAAATCATGTGGGATCGTGCGCCTTACACCACAGCCGTTGCCAACACCGCCACGGCAGAAACCGACGAGAATGGCTACATCAACATCAACCCTATCGCGAGTGGCTTTGAAGGTTACAAAGAATACAAACAGCGGCTAACGCCCAAGTACACAGGCCGCTTAGCCTACCTATTTGGTGATACCGCATTGTCGGCCAGCCATTTTTATGGCTATGGTGCGCAATTAACGGATCTCGCTGTCAGCCATGGCTGGAGTACGGTCAGCACCCGGCTCTCGTATACCCTGCAGAGTCAGGCCATCGGACTGGCCCTCACCCACAGATACTGGTCGATGCAGGTCGTCAGTGACAATCTGGACTATCAGCAAGCCAGTCAGCTGACCGTGATGCTGTCGGGGCAGGTGCCTTTCTGACGGTGCCTTTATTGGTCATGACCTGGGAGCAGAAAACGGCTGAAGCAACGCCAGCACTTCAGCCGTTTTCGTTTTCATCAGCGCGGAATCGCCACGGGACTCGACATTCAAACGCAAAACGGGTTCGGTATTTGATGCCCTGAGATTAAAACGCCAGTCAGAAAAATTCAGACTGATCCCGTCAGTCTGATCCAGTGTCAGTGCGTCCGGCTCGTACACAGCGCGGACTGTCGCGATGGCATCGTCCGTGTCAGTGACCGTCAGGTTGATTTCACCAGAAGCCGGATAAGCCCGCATCCTGTCCGCGACCAGCTCCGACAGACGCAGTCCTTTTACAGACAACAGCTGTGCCACCAGCAACCAGGGGATCATACCGCTGTCGCAATAGGCAAAATCGCGAAAATAATGGTGGGCACTCATTTCACCGCCGTATAGGGCGTCTTCCTGCCGCATCCTTTCTTTAATAAAAGCATGACCGGTTTTCGACTGGATCGCTTCTCCGCCATTGGCCGTGACGATATCGATCGTATTCCAGGTCAGACGGGGATCATGAATGATTTTGCTCGGCCGGGCGTCCTTCTGATCTGCGGCTTGCTGCAAAAAAGCTTCGGCCAGTAAACCGACAATATAATAGCCCTCGATGAACTGGCCGTGTTCATCGAACAGAAAGCAGCGGTCAAAATCGCCGTCCCAGGCAATGCCCATATCGGCCCGATGCGTCCTCACCGCTTGTGAAGTCGCCGCCCGGCACTCAGGCAATAACGGATTGGGAATCCCGTGAGGAAAAGTGCCATCGGGCTCATGGTAGATTTTCACAAACTCAATGGGGATCCGGCGCTGACCAAATTGCGCCTCCAGTGCATCAATCACATGGCCCGCTGCGCCATTGCCGGCGTTGACCACCAGCCGCAGCGGTGTAATCTCAGACGGCGTGATATAAGACAGCAGGTGGTCAATATAGTCATTCAGCACACAATGGTGACGCAGCTGGCCGGTCTGATCGGGCGCCGCAAAGTCATTGCTTTCCGCCAGTATGCGAATATCGTGCAAGCCCGTGTCGCCACTGACAGGGATCGCCCCGGCCCTGACCAGCTTCATACCATTGTAATTGTTCGGATTATGGCTGGCCGTCACTTCAATCCCGTCAACGAGCAGGCTTTGCGCGGCGAAATATACCTCTTCTGTACCAGTCAGACCGAGATCGATCACATCCACTCCGGCATCCATCAAACCTTGCGCCAGTGCCATTTTCAATGACGGCGAGGAAAGCCGCACATCGCCGCCAATCGCCACCGTTACTGGCCGGAAATGCTGGCCGTACGCCCGGCCGATCCGGTAAGCTATGTCCTCGTTCAGCTCCCGCCCCAGCTCACCGCGGATATCGTAGGCTTTAAAACAGGTGAGTCTTTCCATGCCGGCCTCCTTATCGACGCAGCCATCCCGCTTACTTTCTGCCGTACCTGTCTTCAAAGCGGACAATATCGTCTTCGCCGAGATAACTGCCTGACTGCACTTCAATGATTTCCAGCGGAATTTTGCCCGGGTTCTCCAGCGCATGCACCACGCCGACCGGAATGTAAGTGGACTGATTTTCCGTCAGCAGCCAGGTTTTATCCCCCTGGGTGACTTTGGCCGTCCCCGATACCACCACCCAATGTTCGGCACGGTGATGATGCATTTGCAGCGATAATTTTTCACCCGGTTTGACCGTGATGTGTTTCACCTGATGACGGCCACCGCTATCGACCTGATCATACTTGCCCCAGGGGCGGTACACTTCCCGGTGCAGCTCACATTCCGGCCGCTGCGCCGCTTTCAGCTGCGCCACTATCTCTTTGACATCCTGAACTTTATCTTTAGCGGCCACCAGTACCGCATCCTTGGTTTCAATCACCACTACGTTGTCCAGACCGACAGTCGCCACCAGACGGCTGTCGGCCCTGAGGTAACAATGGTGGCTCTGCGCAGTCAGCACATCCCCGATAACCACGTTGCTTGCGGCATCTTTGGGACTGAGCTCCCACAGCGATGACCAGGCGCCGACATCGCTCCAGCCGGCTTCCATCGGCACCATCACCGCTTGGCGGGTTTTCTCCATCACCGCATAATCAATCGACTCGGCAGGACAGTTAGCAAAAGCTAAGCTGTCGATGCGAATGAAATCCCGGTCGCGCTCAGGCGAAGCAACAGACTGGCGGCAGGCAGCCAGAATGTCCGGCCGGAACTGAGACAGCTGCTGCAAATAGGCAGAAGCGCGAAACAGGAACATGCCGCTGTTCCAGTAATAGTGACCACTAACCAGATACTCTCTGGCGGTATTGAGATCCGGCTTTTCGACAAATTGTGCGACGTCAAAACCCGCACCAAGCGCCGCACCGCGTTTGATATAGCCGTACCCTGTCTCGGGCGACTGAGGGGGAATACCGAAAGTCACCAGCTTACCGCTGTCTGCCAGCGGCAGCGCTGTCCTGACGGCCTGAGTAAAAGCGGCGGTATCCAGAATCAGATGATCGGCCGCCAGCACAAGAAGTAAGGGATCACTGTCTTCCAAAGACAGACTGTCATCCTGTGCCAGTAGCGCCGCCAGCGCAATGGCAGGCGCGGTATTACGACCCTGAGGCTCAAGCAGAAGGTGACCCGGCTGGCTGGTGCAGGATCTGAGCTGCTCTGCGGCAAGAAACCGATGCTCTTCCTGACAAATCACTAACGGGGACAGAGCATCCAGCTCAGCCAGACGGGCAAGGGTTTGCTGCAGCATGCTGGCCGGGAGCGATGGAGAGGCAAGAGACGGGTTTTCAGCAGGCTGAAGGGCAAGAAATTGTTTGGGATACTGCTCACGCGATAAGGGCCACAAGCGACTGCCTGTCCCCCCAGCCAGAATAACCGGTAAAATCTGCATACGCCTTTCCCCTTCGCAAAAAAGTTCAAGATACTCGGTACTTCTTTGTCAGGTATTTATACCAATCTACATGAGTCTTTTTTTATCACCTGTTCAGGCAAGTATAGACAAGGAGATTGAAGGCGCGCGGATGAAAAAGTGCCAGCCACGACTGTATTGCTGAATGCACTGGCGACTTCCTGCCAGTTCAGCCGATCAACTTGAGATCGTTTTTCCGTTGGGTCTTCAGGTCGGTATAAAAGTTTTCATGCGAACCAAGGCTTAACAGGTAGAGCTTTAATTCGTTATCAACCCAAGAGTAACCAAGCAGCAATTCTTGTTTTTTCATCTTGAACTTATGAACTCGCAAATGTGACAAATCGCCTTTCTTCGGCTGCCCTATTTCTGGATTGGCAATAATCTTTTCGATCTCATCTTCAACGGTGCTGAGCTGCTTTGTTGGCAGTTTGCTCAGGGCTTTGGTGAAGCGCCTAGCCTCAAAGACCTCAATTTCTCTTTGTTCTTCGCTCATATGGCTTCACCAATCCCTGCTTAACCTCTTCTGTAGCTAATAATGATTCACGGACAAATTCATAAGACAGATCTGGGTTCTCCATCATGATTTTACCGATCTTGGCCCAGTACTCTATTTGCATAGGTACAGAGCGATTCTCCGCGATCCCATAAGCCTTGGCTTCGGAAACAAAGTCATCATTTAACCGGACGCTTGTTGCCATAGTTCAATCTCCTATTTAATAGTGATTTGAGTATAGACACAATGGCGCTAAACGCAATCTTTTGTCGCATTGAGAGCATTTAATCTTCTATCATACTCAGCAGCATCTGCGGATTCAGGGTCTGGGTATCGTCTTGCCCTGAAAGGACTTTTTCTGCCAGATCGCGTTTGTCCCGGTGAAGCTGGACAATTTTTTCTTCCACCGTATTTTCTGTGACCAGACGATATACTGTCACCGGCCTGCTCTGCCCCATACGGTGCGCCCTGTCGCTGGCCTGATCTTCTACCGCCGGATTCCACCACGGATCCAAATGAATAACAGTATCGGCTTCAGTCAGGTTCAGGCCCGTTCCACCCGCTTTCAAGCTGATGAGAAAGACAGGATGCTTTCCTGCTTTAAAGGCCTCAATCGCCGCTTTCCTCTGCTTACTACTCGACTGTCCGTCCAGATAACTGAACGACAGCGAGGCTTGTTCCAGCTGCGCCGCAAAACGTTTCAGCAATTGCACAAACTGGCTGAACACCAAAATCTGATGGCCGCCTTCTATCGCTTCTGACACCAGTGCCAGGGCCTCCCTGAGCTTACTGCTCTCTTCCGCAAAGGAATCAAACACCAGACTAGCGTCACAGCATACCTGCCTTAAACGGGTCAGTGCGGCAAGCACCTCGACCACACCCTTACTGTTTTTGGCTGTTTTCAGGGCATCCTTACGGACGGCTTCATAAGCAGCACTTTCTTTGGCCGATAAATAGACGGTGTGGGTGATCTCGGTTTTGCTGGGCAGCTCAGATAACACCTCACCTTTCATTCGCCGCATGATAAACGGACTGATCAAGGCTTTCAGCCGCATCATATCCTCGGCATTACGCGCGGCCTGACCGTATTTTTGCCTGAACTGCTTCAGCGAACCCAGCAGGCCCGGATTCAGGAAAGCAAACTGGCTCCAAAGCTCTGTTAAATGATTTTCAACCGGCGTACCGGTCAGGGTAAAACGCCGCTCTGCCGTTAAACCAAATACCAGTTTTGCCCGTTTGGTCTGCGGGTTTTTAATCTGCTGCGCTTCGTCCAGCACTATGGTCTGCCAGTCTTTTTCCTGCATCGCTTCCTGACAGCGGGTCAGTAATCCGTAACTGACCAGTACAATGGTCTTTTCACCCGCCGCGGCGATGGCTTCGTTCCGGTTATCCACCTGCTCCAGATCCACCACTGTCAGTTCCGGTGCAAAGCGCTGACATTCTGCCTGCCAGTTGTGATTCACAGACTTGGGAGCGACAACCAATGCCGCGCCCTCGCACTGATAATGGCGGATCAGACTGATGGCCTGCAAGGTTTTACCCAGCCCCATATCGTCTGCCAAACAGGCACCAAAGCCGTGGTGAGATAAGTGCGCCGCCCACTGGACACTGGTTTTCTGATAATCCCTCAGCGGGGCCAGAATATGCTCGGCAACCACCGGCTTCTCTGACCATTTTTCTCGCAGCGTCTGCCATCCCGCATCGCCCTGATGGCTAAAGGTTTCCAGTACCTGTTGCAGGGGATAGGCCATCTGCACATCGACGGCCATCTCTTCATTGAGCAAACCGTCCAGCATACGTAATTGCTGCTGAAGCTCATCTTCCATCAGCACAACCAGATTGTCGCTATCCTGCTCAATAAATCCCTGACGGCTATTTGCCAGCAACAGACGAAGGTTCAGCTCCAGATGCTGATCCGTGGACGCCTTGCCTGTGACAGCAAACCAGTTTTTGCGTTTCTCGATATCCAGAGTCAGATCCTGGCGGGTCAGCACCTTTACCTGGCTGCTGCGCTGGCGCCAGTGAACCGGCACGTCCTGTAAATTCTGCACGGCTTTTATCAGCGATAACGCCGCTTCACCAGACAAGGCCCAGCGCCGTTGCTTGTTCGCTTTCAATCCCAGAAGCTTGCTCAGTGCCAGCGAATCCGCTTTTTCCTGGCTGAGATCACGCTGATACCATTGCTGATCCGGGCCGCTGATCCATGTCTCTCCCTGTCCCGAAGGCATGCTCATGCGATTTGCCGGCAGCTCACCGGACACATCATTCTGGTGCTCAATGGCTACATCCAGGGTGCCCTGATGCCAGTCCAGCCATAAATGCGGCCTCGCATCCCAGTGACCAGGCTGTATATTGCCTTTGTGCTGGCATGGGCTGTACCAGAGCAAATCCTTCTGCTGTTCCAGCGCCTCTGTCAGTGGCTGCAAATGCTCACTGCCCAGTTGCTCAGGTCTCGATTCGATGACTTCAATGAACTGAGGCGATATCGCTGAGGTATCCAGAAAACACCAGGCATCATCCATCACCTGCCGCAATGTTCCATTTGCCACTCGGGGAAAGACATCGAATGTGACCTGTTCACCGGCCTGCAACACGGCCAGCGGCTTGACACCGTGCAGACTGACGGACTGGCCGTCCTGACTGATGATGTTGTCACACGCCGACAAGGCTTTCAGTACCGGCAACACATCGGAAGTAGGTTGGCCCCAGCGAACCCTGTTCTGACGCTCCAGCTGCTGACAAACATTCCAGTCAGCATCTGACATCAAAGCTTCAGCCGCTGAATACTGGATGGAATACAGTTGAATCACCCGGCCTTTGGTCCAGCCACGTTTCCCCATTGACTGAATCCTTGGCTGAACTTTCAGTGATTTCAGGCACAACTCCCAGACCAGTCGCTGATCTGCCTGATGCTCTTTATCTGACTGGATGGTCTGCGTCAGCTTTCTCAACCAGATATCCTGGCGGGCAGCCGGAACATAAAAAGGAGCGTCAGATTCGCTTATCTGTCCGGTAAGGTAACGCAGGGCGTGTTTGGCTCTGGCGGCTAACAGGCTTTCAGAATGACGGGATAAAATCACTTCCGTCAGCGGGTGCGCTTTCACCTGAGCCACCCATTGCTGATACTGTTTCGGGTTCGCTTGCTGCCATTGGCAAAGCATCAGCACATCCAGCAATAATTTCCCCCAGCTCACGTAATCTGCAATCACCATGAGTGAATCAAACCAATCGTCAACACCCGCCAAATATTCCTCTTGCTCACTGTAAGGCGCAATAATGACGTAAGCCTGCTGTTGCCAGAACTGGTCATACGCGATTTGCTGACTACGGTGAGCGTCGAGGCTGTGCTGATAGCTTGCAACGGCTTCGGATTTGTCCAGTAAAGCCACCACGGCCAGATCAGCCAAGGCCGTATAGGAATAGCGTTTTGCCGTCATGGCGGAGAAAGCTGTGCGATGCTGGAAGTACTTGTCATCGAAAGGATCGCACAAGGGGTGGGAAACACTTCCGGCCCTGAGCGCCTGCCAATTATCCTCGGCAGGAGCCCAGACAACCTGCCTTCTGCCGTAATCTGTGATCGTCTTGCTGGCTAACGGCTCCCATGCAATATTCCCCGTCGTGTAAAGCTGATTTAACAACCAGGCCCATCCCTGCAGGCTGTATTTCAGCCTGTCGTCTTCAATCAATGCCAGTAATTCCCACGCATCAGGATGCAGGAATAAATGCATCAGCAACCCTTCCGCCTGCGGAGAAATCGCTGAATAGGCAAACATCCAGCGGGTATTTGACAGCACAGAATAGACTTCCAGTTCCACAGAGACCTTATCGGCGTGGGTCATAGCAGCATAAAGGGTTCGCTCCCGGCCAAATCGCAATAAGCTCTGTAATGCAGACAAAAATCCGTTCAGCGACAAGCTCCAGCTCTGTCTTTTTTTCACCACCAATCCTGCTTCCTGCATCGCAGAAAGTGCTGCCTCTATCTCTGGGCCACTATAGCTATTGCTGATCTGCCGACACAGGCTTTTGGTGGTGATGCCAGATGTAATGAGAATCTGGGCTAACAGCTCTTCAGTAACAGAAGCTTCAGACTGTAAATATTGCATGGATTTCCCTGCTGGATGATATCAAACCATTTATCAAAGATTATTGCGACGCGAGTGATTGTAGAATATTGATGCTGTTGCAACAAACACTTACAGTTTGAAGACCTAATGACGATAGGTCGGTGATGGATTGGGGACGACTTCTCCACCGCATTCCTGGCAACGTAAGCGCTCAATACAGCAGTGAAACCCTACTCAATGCCACTCAGATCAATATTCCAAGGCATCAGACCCGACATATCATCGCCCACCGAACGTTTGGGCAACTCTGTAAACAGATGCCGGAAGTAGTAATAAGGGTTGATATCATTCGCTCGACACGTCATCACCAAGCTATACAGGTTGGCACTGGCCTTCGCTCTACCCACTGAGGTGGAGAACATCCAGTTCTTTCTGCCTGTCGTGAACGTAACCATTCACCAGTGGGGTATTGACTAGCCAGTAGCCAGCCCGAACACATCCGGGTACGGTTGCTTTCGGATAACAGCCGTCACTATATCGCTGATGGTATCCAGCGCTGACATCCCGCGTTTCTTGCAGGTTTCTACCACCGACAGAACCCGCGAGCGGAACTGCTCTCCTCGATGGGAGCTGGTGCCGAAGCAGATTTTCCGCATGATGACACTGCCCCTCAGGCACCGCTCCGCTTCATTGTTAGTTAGCGGCACGCCGTCATGATTGAGGAAGACCCAAAGCCCGGTTTCGTGTTTCAGGATATAGGCACACCGCCCTGCATATCGTGATGCCGGCACCTGTTCACCTTTTCTGAGCCACGCCGACAGACGCTTTCTGAGTCTGGCCATTCGGTTGCGCCAGCGGGCCTCATTGATATCGCCGCTTTCATAGCGGTGCTGAAGCCGGAACACGCTGTGACACAGCAGGACCAGGCGTTTTCCGATAAAGGCGATCAGCCCTCCGCCGCTGTATTCTGCCATCTGCTTGAGATTGCGGGTCACATGCGCCCAGCAGAACTGGTGGCGGGAGGTATCCAGCCAGTTGTAGCTGGCGCACTGGTCGGTGACGACAACCGCCGGACAGGCTTCACCCAGCAGGGACTTGGCGGCGTCCGTGTTCCGGAAGTAACGGATAGTCTGATACACCGCATCACTGCCGCTGAGCAGCCAGACCCAGCGGTTGGCCGCTTCCCCGTTGCGGTTGTGCGTGGTTTCGTCGATATGGATGACAGCGGATTGCTTCACGTGATGGTGAAGGGCCTGATGTACCGGGGTCAGCATCGCGCTGACCCGACCCTGAGCCTCAGAGATGGCGCCGGTGGAGAAGTGGGTGCCGTACTGGTTGCGGAGCAGAGCCTGTATCTTGCTGATGCTCAGATGGTACTGTCCCGCCAGCACTGTTATCTGGCTCAGAAGCTTAGGTCCCATCTGACCGGAAGGGGCATCGTCAGGCAGGTCTGCCTTGAGGTATGGTTGCAGCACCGGCACCTGCCGTGGAACAGCTGGTACTCGGTGATATCCAGTGCGGCTTTCGGCAGCTCGAAGACCTGATGACGATAGGTCGGTGATGGATTGGGGACGACTTCCCCACCGCATTCCTGGCAACAGGTGTCAGGCAGGCACTGGATAACGGTATCCGTTTCCTTCAGCTCGCTCAGTGGTCTGCGGTGCCCTTCGTGGCCTGGCTGAGCGCCAGCCTGATTTCGGCGACGAGGGCGTTGAGCTTTTGGCGCTCGGCCCTGGCCTGAGGCGTGTCGCTGGCGGGCGAGCGTGACGAATTTCTGGAATTCTGTGCCAGCCGGTCTTCATATTCACGGAGTTTGGCCCACAGTTCGCGGATTAGGGCGTTGGCTTCACCAATATTACTCATATTGGGCGGCTCAGCGGTAAAGTGACTTTTCTTTTTCATGGTGCCAGTTTGACAGCCTGGCAGGATCACTCAAGAGGCAAAGTGAGATCAAGAGACGATCGTCACTTTGGGCTGTCAATAAGGGGCTGGTGAAGGGTTACGGCTTGGGCAGGCATTCTGCTGCTCAGCTTCGTTGAAGGTACCTTTGGCGACTTTTTCACTTTGCGCGGCAAAGTGTTTGGATTTGTTGAGATTAAGCTGCTCAACCAGCAGCTGTACCTGGGTTTTCAGGGCGGCGACTTCCTCCTCCATCGCTTGCTTCTCTTGCGAGAGCTTGAGCAGCATCGCTTTGAGTTGTTCTACATCATCAGGGAAGTCAGTCATGGGGCATCGTCTTTACAACATTGAAGGTTGTCCAGTGTGACGGCTAAAAAGGATCGTTCAAGCGCAATATGATGATCAGTGTCAAGCGCCACACTTCCAGCCCGTTCAGGGGACGGTGGGCCTTGCTGTTCTCCAGTGATAAACCAGATAACAGCCAATGAAGCTGGGGTTTACTGATGGTGATAACACCATGAGGATTGGGACGCAGCAACTTGAAAGTGCCTTTTTCCAATCGGCGATAGTAAAGCCAAAAGCCATTAGTATCCCAAAACAGGATTTTGAGTTTATCCCGTCCCCGATTACAGAAGATAAACCAGGCTTCACTGAACGGATCCATCTCAAGCTGCTCGGCGACAATGAGCGAAAGGCCATCGATGGACTTTCGCATGTCTGTCACGCCGGAGACCAGAAAGACCTTACCGGATGGCGTCATTGCAAGGCGCCCACCCAGTGTTTGATCTGAGCCGCACTCAATATCGTGGGTAACTCAGCGCGAATGCCGTTGGCAAAGACAATTATCACCGATTCAGACTGCGAGTGATTATGTTCATCGAAGACGATGGGTTGCAACGTCTGCGTCACGTCAGGTGAACGCAGCCGCTTGGACCAGTACAAGAAGGTTTGATAACTGATGCCGTTGTCTGCACAGAATTGCCAGGGTGAGAGCACGTATGCTCACTTTTTGCCCACTAATAAATTCTCTCGAAACATCCGAACAATTATTGAACAACTCATATGTTTAGAACCTGTGGTAGATGGCTAAAAATCACTCTTCTTATAGCTCCACACATGCTATTTATGTAGTGATTTTACAATTTATTAACTCGTGCTCTCGCCCTGACAGAATTGCTTGATGGATATCTGACTGTGTTTTTGTTGTTCCACGATCGATACCCAATGGGCGCGCTTTAGTTCTTGGTTCATAGTACCTCCGCTTAAAAAGGCACTATGTCAAAGCGCGCGCGTTATTGGTATATGGGGATTATTAACCGCTTACTCAGACACTTAATGTGGTATCCAAAATGCAGATTACATACAGGAGCAGATAGTAATGAGTATATAGCTAAAATTGAAATTGATAATAAAAGCGTCTACTATTTCCCCTCACCATTAAATTCACATCATTTAAACTTAATTAAAACTGGCTTTAGTTTTCTTGAAAGTAAACTTTTTAATTTCATACTCACGATTCTATAATGCCTATCGAATAATAACCATACCAGTATAGCTATAACCATTGATATAGAATAAGGAACTATTAAATCAATAATCATGTTGTTGATTTTAAAATTTTTCATGTACAGGTCAATAATACTGTAATGAGTTATGTATAGTGCGTAGCTTGATCCTGCAAGTAACTTAAGCAATGGATATTGATTGTTGAAAATATTGAGATTGGATAGAATGGATATAGTAACAAGAAAATCAATCAATATCAAAACCATCCCAAGAAAGTCATAAAAATAACCAACCTTAACAAAGCGATTAATAGTCAATGCAATAAACACCAACAAAATCAAAAATAAATGCAGATTGGTGAGCTTAAATATCCTTATGTTATATTTACACCATAAAGAAAAAGCTGAAAAAATAAACAACAAACCAATCCCATTACCACGACCACCGTAAATGTTATAAAATGGAACTATTAAAAAAAATGATAAAACGACAAAGTATAAAGCACCGCTCTCTTTTTCTGATGGAAAACATAGTATACACCAACCGATTGCTAAATATAGCCACCATTCCACAGCTAAAGTCCATAACGGCCGAGCAGAACCAAATGACGTGACACCATCAAAAATTTCATAGGGAAAATCTTGTAACATAAGAAAACTCCCCAAGAAATGAAATAAATCATAAGAATTTAAATATGCATAAGAGTCGCTTAACGATATATTGGCATAGTCAATACTTACTATGAGTAACAAGCATGGAACCAACGTGACATAAATTCGTGAAAAGCGGTCAATAAAATACTCTAAAAATGGATGTTCAGCGTTTTTTTTATGCTGCCGTAATACACTGTGGCCGATAAGGTAGCCTGACAATATAAAAAAAACAACTACACCTAAATTCTGTATGAACAGCTTCCCATTACCAAGTAGAGATGCTGGACTGTTGTGGTATCCAAAGTAATAATTTAAAAGGTGCCCCCAAATAACTAGTTGCGCTGAAGAAAACCTTATAATATCTAGCCCTACAGACTGACTCTGATTTATATATGCTATTTGCTTATTCAAATCAATAAAACCCTTTCAATAATAGTTATTTACTTTCAATACATTTAGATTCCATTTGATTATGTGAGATTTAAATGTGTCCAACTAATCATCTTGCGAATTCGTTCATAAGTTCATTTTTGATACTATGAAATATAGTACGTTAAACTAGCTGTACTCACTTTTTGAACACCGATAATTTATATCGATTTAGTTACGTAACAATGGAGTATTTACGCATATTAACCTGCACCTGCTAGTGCATTACATTGCAGTGTTCAGCCATAGTTGAACATTAAATCAACTCACACTCTTTCCCTAAATTAATACGTCCACTTCAATAAGCAGTAAGCTTAGAACCAAAGTAAGTATATCTGTAAAAACACCGCTCACCTTAATGAACGGTACAACTCAATTATCGAAGCTTTTGAAGCTAATTAATGTTTGTTAATTTCTGCACTACATAAGGATGTAACTGTTGCCAAACTAAGTCTCCAATTCCATCGGTTGGAGTGAAATCTGTTGGTGCATCAAGTAACAATTGTCGAATTTTTTCATGTTCAAAGTTATGGCAGGCCTCATCTAACTCATCCAACACCTTTTTATACTCATCCAACAACAAATAACGTTCTGAAGCTGTCATAATCCTTTCATGAGCTGTTCGTTCGACATTGTCACCAATGAGTAGTTCTTCGAACAGCTTCTCTCCTGGTCTTAAGCCTGTAAACTGGATTTCTATATCACCATAAGGGTTATCATCATTTTTGACTTCAAGTCCTGAGAGCTGGATTAGGTTTGCAGCTAAGTCAGTAATTTTCACCGGTTCACCCATATCAAGGACAAAAACATCACCACCTTTACCCATTGCACCGGCTTGTATAACTAGCTGAGCAGCTTCAGGAATGGTCATGAAATAGCGAATGATATCTGGGTGAGTCACCGTGACAGGCCCACCATTTGCAATCTGACGTTTAAATAAAGGAATAACAGACCCGGAAGAACCAAGAACGTTCCCAAACCGAACCATACAAAAGCGAGTACCTTTATTTTTTTTACTTTCTTCTTCTGATAAAGCCTGAAGAGCTAGCTCAGCCATGCGTTTCGTGGTCCCCATAACATTTGTTGGACGAACCGCTTTATCCGTAGAAATGAGCACAAAGGACTCAACTTTAGCCTCAATGGCAGCCTTCGCTGTATAGTATGTTCCGAATACGTTATTACGAACACCTTCAACAACATTGTATTCAACGAGTGGAACATGCTTATACGCAGCAGCATGATACACTGTCTGTACAGCAAAACTTTTCATTACTGTGGCAAGCCGGTTAATCCTTTGTACAGAACCTAGCAAAGGAACAACTTTAACATCCAGCCCTTCCTCCATCGATAATACTGAAAGCTCTCTATCAATTTGATAAAGGCCGAATTCAGACAGTTCGAAAAGTACTAACACTTTAGGTTTTTGTCGGAGGATTTGACGACACAATTCAGAACCGATCGAACCACCAGCACCGGTTACCATTACAACCTTATTCTTGATGTTGGCTTCCATTAAGGATTGCTGGGGTGCCACCGGGTCTCTGCCGAGAAGATCCTCGATCGCAACATCTTTCAGTTCATCAATTTTAGCCCTACCCTCAACAATATCTTTCATGTCTGGAACTGTGAGAACTTCCGCTGATAAATTTACTAGAGAATCAAGAATACTTTTCCTTTTTGAACGTGATGCACTGGGTACGGCAAGTAAAATTTGTTCAACATTAAACTTATTAACTAAATATTTAATTTTATCTACACCATTCACATTCAACCCCATCAAAACAGTGTTCTCCAAGGTGTGATCTTCATCTATAAAAGAAACAACTTTATGTGTATTTGAGCTTTTTAACGCTAATGCTAAAAGACGACCAGCAGCACCAGCTCCGTAGATTAAAACAACTTTCTTATCCTTATTATTAGCTTGACCAACTAACAACCTGAATAAAAAACGAGTACCGCTACAAAGAATATATAAATATGTACCGTAAATTATTGGCACAGAACGGGGAACAGAAGCATCAATATAGAATGCCAGCACTGCAACCGTAACAGCAGATAAAAGAGTTCCAAGTGCAACAATTGCCAACCCATGGAAAGTGATATATCTAATAACAGCTCTATATAAACCTAATTTATAAAAAATTAAAAGAGTTAATATAAGAGTTCCAACTATTAATTGATATGTAGATTTCTCATTAATAATTAGCACTTGACCGACTCGAGTCCAATATGCAGCATAAAATGCAAAAACAACAAAGACAGAGTCGCATAACATACTCACAACTTGTTTTTTAAATCGAGAGCAATTTTCAAACAAAACCGGCCTATTCATAGCACACCAATACATTTCATTGATAAGATCTCATATACTTGCACATTACTGACCAATCAAATTTCTAATGACCATAGAAATGTTATCACTTGCTAAACCCTGATATAAATCATTTGAGATTTTATTACCTTCTCGTGATATTTCTTTTTTAATTGCAGATAACAAAGAGTTCGCTTCATAAATAGGAGTTGATAGACCTAACTTTGAATAAGATTCCTTCTTATTATACACAGTACCTTCGATAGTAACTAAACCTAACCCAGCGATTAAACCTTCTAAACCTACGGTTGAGATCGCAGTCACAACAACGTCAAAGTTATGTATGATATCGTGAATAGAATCTTTATGAGAAGAAAATGAAACGGATGAAAAACCAGAGTAATCAATTTGCTGATTCGGGTGGGCACGAAAAGTAACATCAATAGCGCCCATGCAAGCTAAACGCTCAAGTTCAAGCCTAATATCAACATCTAAATTTTCTTTATCTATAACAATATCATGATAAAAAGGATGGACCATAGGTAATTTACAATCAGCATAAAGAACCCTTGGCTTATCATTATTATTTCTAATTGCTGGAGAACGCTTTATCAAATCAAATACAGGATTACCAGTTACTAGTATTTTTTCCTCAGGAAAACCAGTCCTTTTTAGAATAAGGTTCTTAACTGAATGTGTCACAACACACAAATAATCAACACACTCACTCTCAATTAGCTGAAGAGCTCCATTCTCAATCCAAAGATTATCGTTTATACATAATGATGGAATGATTTTATTTTTAGCAGCAATTAAAGTAGCTCTTTCGAACCTTGGTGCATTAGTTGTAACAACAATATCTGGAGAAACCAAATCAATAACATCAGATAAAAACTCCGTTGGTAAGAAACAGGAACGTCCATATTCCTGATATAACTCTCTTGCTTTTTTTTCACTTCCAAGTCTTTTCACAAGGTTATAAAAAGAAACACCTAAATAACAAACAGATTCAGATAAAGGTATAATCCCATTCTCACCTATTTCTCGAGCCAACTCTTCACCATAACATAAAGCTTCATTTGGAATATTTTCCCTAAAACTTTCAACAGTATTATGAGGAATATCAATGTTTTTTAAATAAGAGCTAGCTGTCGTTAAAGCTAGTATATGAATATCGTATTTACTCTTTAAAGATTGATAAAGAGAGGCTATTATTTTCACATGCCCCCCTCCATAACAAACCATTAATATTTTTTTCATTCTTTAACTCAATCTAAAAATTCACGACACCATAATTCAAACGCCATGAGTGCTCTTATTTCCCGAGTATTATTTATTACTCCGGCACAGTGATCTTGTAACAATTCCTCAATAAAATCGTAATTAAATATACCTCTAGAAACTGTTCTTTCACTTAGTAATAAATCCTCACATAATGGCTTCAGCTCAGATTTAAACCAATCACCGATAGGAACTGTAAACATTTGTTTTTTTCTATAAGCCAAACTAGAACCAATTAAGTCAGAAACAGCTTTTTTATAAATATATTTGGTTTCACCATTTTTTAACTTCAATTCGCCTGGCATTTGAAATGCAAGCTCAATCAATCTGTAATCAAGAAATGGTGCTCTATTTTCGATAGAAACAGCCATTCCCATACGGTCGGGTTTAACAAGATTGTTCCCGGAAAGTAATAATTTCGTATCGATATATAAAGCTTGATTAATACGATCAAAACCATTTGCTTCATTAGTCAAGCTTGACACTCTGTCCACTAATTCTGTGCAAGATATTTTTTCTTGTATAAAAGGGGAGAATAGCTTTTTTAAACTATCTGAACTAAATAGCGAAATATTATTTGCATAGCGAGATATAAATTCCGAATCTGAAAGATTTAAGTTTTCTGAGTTCGAAAAGAATTCTTTATACTTATCATAACCAGCAAAAAGTTCGTCAGCGCCATCACCAGTCAACACCATTTTGACGTCTCTGGAAGCTAACTCGGCCACTCGATAAGTTGGCATAAATGAAACATCACCATGCGGTTGATCACAGTGATAGATCACCTGCTCCCATAAATTAAGCATATTTGGTTCAACAATTTCACTTACATGTTGCGTGTTAAATCGTTTAGCAGCTTCTAGAGCATATGGAGATTCATCATACTTTGGGTCATCAAATCCTATACTATATGTTTTAACCGGTTGGTCCATAGATTGAGTCATTAGGCCCACAACAGTCGATGAATCAACACCACCAGATAAAAAGGCTCCAAATGGAACATCAGCTCGCAAACGTATAGCAGTAGCATCTGCCAATGTTTTGTTGAATCGAGTTATCCATTCTGATTCACTGAAATCCTGAACTTTTAAATCAGAAACACCCCACCATTGATGTTCCTGAATACCATTTTTGTTTATCTCTAAATAAGTTCCAGGTGAAACATGAAAAACCTTTTCAAATAAGGTGTAAGGTTCAGGAACATAATTAAATGAGAAAAACTGTTCTAAAGCAGTAAATGATAACTTAACATTTTCAATCGCAGGTAAAATACCTTTAATTTCTGATGAATAAACAATTCTCTTACCATCAAAATAATAATGTAGAGGCTTTTCACCAACACGGTCACGAATTAAAAATAATTTATCTTCATTTTTGTCATAAATTGAGATAGCAAACATGCCATTCATTTTACTTAGACCTGATATACCATCTCTCTCATATAGACGTAATATTACTTCTGTATCACATGTTGTATTAAATGTAAAACCATCATCAGCAAGCTCTTTAGCAAGTTCAATATGATTGAAAATTTCACCATTCTGTACGACAACAATCTTTTTATCATCAGAAAAAAACGGTTGTTGCCCATGCTCAACATCAATAATAGCTAATCTAACATTGCCTAAAGCTAAAGATTGCTCTTCATCATGGTAAATTCCAACTCCGTCAGGTCCTCTATGATTAATTTTAATGGACATATTCTCTAAAACATCATTTGATAATGGGTTAGAATTAAAATCTCGGTAGCCAAAAATACCACACATGTCAGTTGCCTTTTACAGTAAATAAACGTTTTGCAGTCAATGCAAGAATATATAAGTCAAATAAAAAACTTTGTTTTTCTATGTATTCAAAATCCAAACTGAGCCTTTCATCAAAAGTAGCTTGAGAACGTAATTTTGCCTGAGCTAAACCAGTAATACCAGGCAATACAGAATTTCGCTTTGTCCAGTCATCATCGGTATAGTCTTTTATTTGTGCTGGAACATTTGGCCGGGGACCTACCAGACTCATCTCACCCTTTAATACGTTAAATAACTGTGGCAATTCATCTATACTTGTCTTTCGTAAAATAAAGCCAATTGGAGTGATTCTAGTATCATTAGATCGAGTTGAGTACCCACCAAGGCTATGGGCATTAATCACCATACTTCTAAATTTATATAAGAAAAAAATTTTACCATTTATACCAACTCTCTCTTGCTTAAAGATTGGTTGTCTTCCATTAAAACACAAAAAAATTAAGATCAATATAAAAATAGGTAGCAATAACAAAATCAATATCGCTGAAAGTGTTATATCAAATAGACGTTTCATTTATTTTCCTGACAATTTCTTCTACTGATTTGGAAAAATGGTAATGTTGCATTGCCATTGCTTGTGTCGAAAGGTTTAATGCATTATTTCTAGCATCATCAATTTTCTTGATTTCCTCTGAAAGAGAAAAATGTCTCTTTAGCTCATCAACCGTTTTTGCTTCCATATGGAAGGCACGAGATAATATAGCTCTTGTCGAACCAAGCCGTACATGTTCAGTAATTACAGTTTCGCCACCTATATTACCGACTCCAACTCTGGCAATTCCCCCTATACCAAAAGGTTTTTTCAAGCCATTGACCATTTTTTCCACATAACCATTAGACAGAAGCTCAAACATGAAGGATAGATTAAGCTCTAAATGAAGATCATTTAATCCAATATGCAACTCATCAACACAATGTAGTTCTGAGATTTTAAATATATTCTCAGCTGAGTATGACGTTTCAATTAAGGGGATTAACTTAGCTCTTGAGTTTATGTATTCACCAATGCTGATGACTTCATCTATACTTTTAATCATTGGAAGCATCACAATATCTGCACCCGCAGAAATTACTGACTCAACTTCAGTACGTGAGTTTTCATTAAATGGATTTATCCTAACTAATAACTCTGATTGAGATAATATTTTCTTAACCTTGAGTACGTCATCGAGTGAATGTCGGCTTATGACAGTATTTAAGTGTCCCTGCCGCTCTTCTTTACCAAGTATCTCAAGGTCAACAAAAATTCTGTCTACTCCACTAGCTTCTGCATATTTTGCTAAATCTGGTTTATTAGTAATAAACATGTATTTAAATTTTTTCACTAAACATTCCTTTTATTTTCTTCTTATTTAAAAGAAGGAAAACCGTTGCTATTATGATGAATGGGATAAAGGTTTGAAGTATATAGTTAGAAATACCACTAAAATTAAAAATATAATTCATCAAAATAACAATTAAAACAGATGATACACACTTTAAAAGTAATGAAAAAATAAAACCAAAAGAGAAGTCTAACTTTGATATTGCCAAATACATATATATCAAGAAAATCAGTATATAAACACCTAGAAGGCTCATCATCAACTCAATCAAATCGACAGGAGTATAAAAATATAAAGTAATAACTAAAACAATAATACCAGTTAAGTTGGCAATTAACGGATATTTATTCTTACTAGCCGCATTGAAAATTGACATAACCATTAATGATGCCGATTGGAATGACACCGCTAGCAAGCCAATAGATGTTAATTCTGCAACTTCATCCAAATCACTTTTTTCCAAGCTACTTCCGAAAATAACATTAACAAACTCAGATGCATTTAAATACAAACATACTGACAACGTAGAGCTAATTAAAAGAACTAGTAATAATAAAAACTGAGCAATATCCTTAAACAATGTTTTAGAATGGCGAAAGCTTTTAGTTAACTTCGGAAAAAACACAATACTGATGCAACTTACTGAAAAAACAATAATAAATTCGGTCAAACGCATGCTGTAATTAATTAAAGATACACTTCCAACTGAAAAGTTTGATGCCACTGATCTACATATTACTGGCAACAGGAAAATTATGCTCCCAGAAGCCATGGCTTGAATATATTTTCTTATGAAGTCAGAGTCTATATACCATCTTTTAAATATACTTTTAAAACCACTCCATATGTCCAATACAAGCAGTTGGCTTAAATACCTAAACGTTACCGCAAGATATAAACCATATATAATAGAGAGCGTTCCTATAACTGAATAGTAATCAGAAAAAAACAAAAACAAAATTATTGTTGAGTTAAATATCAAAGTTCCCAGACTGGGGATTATAAACTTATTATTGAACTGTAAATATGCGGTTGAAACACCAGTTAAAACACAAAAAGGAATGGTGAAATAAGATGATAAAAAAAGTGAACTAATAGCGTCACCTTCATTTTTGTAACCTGGTGCAATTAAACCTATCACCTCGTCATTAAAAAGGCATAATATTATTGAAACAGCAACAAAAGCGAAAAAGAAAAAGAAAAACAATTGGCAAATTATGACTTTACTAACTTTGTAGCTTTCTTTTGCCAGCAGAGGCATTATGGCAGCAGACAAAGCACCTCCAACCAACAAATTAATAAGTATATCAGGAAGTGTTAATAGTAAAATTGCAAGGTCAGAGTTATAACTAACTCCAAATAGTTCCGCTATTGTAATTTCTCTAATAAAACCAGAGAACCGTCCTAGTAGGATACTAAAATTTACAATCAGCAATGAAAAAAGGAGACTATAATTACGTAGCATTTTTATTTAACACTCTAAAATTCAACTTTGTACAAACTAGGCAAACAATCAAAGGGAAAAGAGATGTCGACCCTAATCCCTCCATTGTAAGGGCTGAAATAATAAATAAAAGAGCTACCGATTTATCAAAATAGCTTGAACGATAAAAAACCAACAAACTTAACCCGATAAATAACAAATAAAAAGCTAAGTTAATATAGTTACCAAGTAAAAATGAAGAAAAAACATTTGATCGAGAAACCATATTTGTTATGAAGGCTATCACACCTCCACCACCACTAAAAAATAAAACCTTATGTAACACTGAAGGAATGAAAGCAATAAAGACTATGCTAAATAAAGAGAAAATAAGAACCTTCTTCCTCCGAGAGATAGTGCCTTTTGCTAAGAAAATAGACAATAAAACAATATAATTAAGGATAACACCGGAGCTAAGCATTGATATAAAAAAGCCTAGAAGGACTAAAAGTTTACTTTTTATTTGCTCAGTTATATAAAAGTACACAATAAATGCTGAAATAATCAACAAACTTGTTCTCAAACTAACAAAAATTGGAATTAGAATAATTATTAACAACAGAGGGTTAATTATCCGTTTAAATTTCCAGTAAGCAAAAAAACACAGCTGAATTAATTGTAATATTATGAATGTATTTAAATTTTTCCCAAAATGGAATTGCTCTTCAAAATATAAAAATGGAGCAATAACCAGATATCTAATGTAGTGAATTGTCCCAAGACCATCGGGGTTGATTTTCCCTGATAGAATCGCGTTTATTTGTTGAAAAAACCCATCGTCCTCCCCTGAAGGAAATACTTCCAACGGGAAAAAAAATGCCAAAACCACAGACAATAAAAACAAAAAAATTCTTATAATGAATTTATCAAAGCTATTATAATTCATATTTCAACTATAAGCTAAAACCGTCATCCACAATAATATTCTGCCCTGTCACAAACTTTGATTGTTCGGATAACAAATACAAAACAGTGCCACAAATATCATCTACATTCAACATGCCAGCGCCATTCGTATATTGTTTATAGCTATTCAAAAATTCTTGTGGTTGAGAATCAAAAATACCACCCGGGCTTACACTATTTATACGGAAACGACTATCATTAATATATGAAACGGCATATTTATTTAAATGCAATAACGCTGATTTTATAGCTGCGTATTCAACAGGCATTGTCATTTTCGTATTTTTATATACTTCAAATCTAGGAGCAATTACACCATATACTGAAGATATATTGACCAATGAAAATGTGTGCTTATGTTTTTCAAAATACTTAGCGCATTGTTGTGTGAATAAAAAAGCGCTTCCTAAATGCAAAGCTAGGTTTTCGTTAAAACTGGCTAATGACACATCAAAAAAGTGTGCTCCATATGTTTTATTTCTTGGGTATGTAGCATTTACGGCACCATGCAACAGTTCAACGGATGAAAAAAACGCTACACTTTCATCTTCATTTGTCACATCCAGCTCTATTAACGTTATTTCATCAGCATCAACGTTAATACCCAACTTTTCTAAACGGGGTCTCATAGTATTAATAGATAGATCAGCAGCAATTACCTTTGCTCCTTGCTTTAATATTTCAAAGACCAACGTCGCGCCTAAAAGCCCGCCAGCTCCCGCAACCAAAATCACTTTATCATTTAGTAAGTTATTCATTTATTGTTCACTTTTAATAATAGACTCTGCCAATAAAAAATCGTAGATATCGTCAATATCAACAGAGCGACTTTTTGGTACAGTTACGGTTGTTACTTTACCAGAGAATAATCCATAATAATTTATTACATAGTTAACAGTAGTCGCATAAACTACTGTTGTAATATCAAAAACCTCGGGGACATCCTGGCGCCTTGAAACATCTATCTCTGGTTTTATTACTAGCTCTACAAATCCATCTTGAGAGTCTTTAACCATATTAAAATAAGGACTACGACTTGAGGGGGTTACTGATATACAGATATCAGCCGAAGTATAGTCTCGCTTATTTATCGCATTTTCTACATCGTCAACACTTCGTAGTGGGCTAGTTGCTGGTAAACTAACAAACCCATCAAATAAACCATAATGATCTTGCACCCATTCTATTGCATGTCGCCACGAATCCCATTCAGGGCTTGAATCCGTTGCTAGCTCAGAGGGCCTATCAATCACAATTGCTCCAGAATTTCTTGCTACTTCTGCTATTTTACAATCATCCGTAGAAACAAAAACTTCATCAATAGATGGCGCTGCTTTAGCAATATCAACAGAGTATTGTAATAATGGCTTACCTGCTAACTCTTTTATGTTTTTACCGGGTAAACCTTTTGAACCACCTCGAGCAAAAATAAAAGCATAATTCTTCATTTTGTTACCTTTCATATGACTTTTTAATTTTTGTTATCATTTCGACTGTACTTTTTGCTTCAGTTATAGTCACGCAACGGTTCAACTTTCCATCTATTTTCTGTAAGAAATCAAAAATCATATCAATATACATTTGATTCTTGTTAAAATCATACTCACTATATATCACTTTCGATTCGCACCTAGAGTGAAAAATTATCTCATTTTTGATCAAATCTAATTCAAGGCGCCCATCACTTCCTATTACTGAACACGTTCTATGTGCTCTTTTTTGGAGGAAATCTAAATGAATCGAGATAACAGCATTGTTTTCATTCTTAGCCAAAATATCAACAACATCTTCTACCGCTAAACCCAGTTCGTCCGAAGTTCGAATAATAGCGTGCTCTATATTTAATTTATCAAAGATCCATTGTGCATAATCTAACTCATGGCTTAATTCTAATAATGCACCACCACCTAAATTTGGATTTGCAGAAACACTATCTCTATAGTCTTTATTTGGTCGCCAATCCGGTAAGTACTGACCAATTTCAATATTTACATTATAGATTTGACCAATGCATCGCTGTTCAATCAACTCTTTCAACTTAATTACTGAAGGTAAATATCTTAAACAATAACCAATTGCTACCGGTGTACCATGCAATTGTGTAGCCTGGAAAATTGTATCAGCATCACCTTCTGTGACCGCTACAGGTTTCTCAATTAGAGATGGTATACCTGCTTCAATTAAAGGTAATGAGTGTTTAGCGTGAAAAGGCGCAGGTGATGCAACGACCGCCAGATCAATATTAGCTTTAACTAAATCATCTATACTATTTACAATAACGTCACAATCACTAATCTCTTCGTCAGGTGTTCTGCCGCTTGAAGACATTGCAAATAATGTGCAATTAGGAAACATTTTCTTCAGATTGGAACGATGCCTTTTGGCTATATTCCCTAAACCTATAACTGCTACTTTATTCATTAATCTAGCCCTAGCGAATGTATATCACTCTGAGCACGTTTAAAATCATCCATTCGCCCAATATCTAACCAATATTCATGGATTGGGAACATCAATACTTTTTCACGCTCTTTCATATGTTGTTCGAGCAAAGTCGGCATGTCGATATTATAATTTTTTGGAACGGAATGAATAACACGAGGAGAAATGACATATATACCAGCATTGACAAAAAACCTATGCGTTGGCTTTTCTATCATGCTTGTTATTCGATTACCGTCACCATTGATCACTCCATAGGGAATTTGATAATCATATTCTCGGACGCACATTGTAGCATCTGCTTCATTTTCATTATGGAACTCAAGTAAACGCTGATAATCAACATTTGTGAGCACATCTCCATTCATCATGATTAACGGTAAATCAGCAGGAATATCATCAGGTAACAATCCAAGTGCCCCACCTGTTCCTAATGGCGCGTCTTCATGAACATAAGTGATATTTACCCCTAATGATGAACCATCACCAAAATAAGCTTGAATCACTTCGGGCATGTAGTGGGTAGATATGTAAAAATTTTCAAAGCCAGATTTAATAAAGCCTCGAATTAACGTTTCTAAAATTGGTTTATCACCAACTTTTAACATAGGTTTCGGACAATCATCAGTGAGTGGCCTCAACCTTGTACCAAACCCGCCAGCCATAATAAATACAGGATTGTTGTATTTCGGCCTGCTTAAAGCACTATGTAACGTTTCAAGGCCAACTACGTACAATGAATCATCTAAAATTGGCACAGAGAGTATATCTCTGCTTTCCATCAACTGAATAAGCTCTTTCTTCGTTGCACCAAATCGAGCGGTGCAAGGTGATATATTCATGACACTTGAAACACAATCATTGAGTGATTGATTATTTAATAGTGCTCTACGAATGTCACCATCGGTCACTATACCTAGTAACTTACTTTCCTCATCTACAACCAAAGCAACTCGTAACGCTTCGCTGTTAATGATTTCTAAAGCATGCTTAATTGTACTTTCAGGCCCGATGAGTGTTTTCTGCCAGCAATGACTCATGAAATACCTTTATCAAATTATTTAAACTGTTTTATTAGTGGGCGAGCTGCATAAATTATTGATTTTTCAGCGAATGATTTAGTTACGACTGCACCAGCACCAACTATTGTACCAGTAGGTAGGTTAATATTATTAATGACGGTAGCTCCAGCACCTACATACACATCTGAGCCAGAACAAACTTGTCCGCATAAGACTGCTTTCGGGGCAATATGATTATAAGCACCTAATCGACAGTCATGTTCTATCAATGAACCACTATTAACAATAGAATGCTCACCAACAATTGCACCTGTTTGAACGATAGCTCCGGGTAGTACTTGAGCTCCTTTACTGATTCTCGCAAATGGTGAAATAAGCGCCATTTCTGAAATCACAGTACTAAACTGATAACCTTTAGAAAGAAAATACTCATTCACGTTCCGTTTCAGTTCAGACTTTGGAATCATTCCAATACCATTAACAAGGAGTATGCTTTCTGGTTTGTATTGCAGTACATCTTCGTCAGATTTAAGCTGATGCATCCCAGTAAATATTTCTCTAAGTGATTCTTTTCCAGGATTGACGATAGCAATTATCTTTCTACCTTGCTTTAGTAGAATATCCGCTAAAACAGAAGCATGTCCGCCGCAACCAAGCAACACAATTGGTAAGTCAGAATTATCACTCAAAGATCAGGTCTCCAGGCTGGTAATCCTTACTAGCTTTTCTTCCTTGTAATCCCCAGATGTCATATGGAGACATACCTGTTCCGGGCCTTTTAATCGTTAAATTATCGAACGTAAATACGTCCCCAGCTCTGATTTTTTCGCTGGCAACTAAGCTTTTACGAGCTACCGCTTTATTTTTAACCTCTGAGACCGTTGGCGTTTTAACATTACTTCCTAATGCAACTTCTACCTCTCTGATCGCTTTAACCATTTGAGCTAGCTCACTCGGTTCAAGGGAAGCTTTATGATCAGGACCTTCCATATTCTTATCTAGTGTAAAATGCTTTTCGATAAGCACTGCCCCCCTGGCAACAGCGGCAATTGGAATTGTAATTCCTTCGCTATGGTCAGAATATCCAACCGCTAATTCAAAAGCGCACCCCATGGTATCCATCGCTTTCAAATTGATTTCATTCATTGGCGCTGGATATTCAGTTGTACAATGCAGAATTGTGACTTTTTCTTTCAATGCTTTCTGGCCTGCTTCTGAAGCATATGCTTGTTGAAAAGCTATGATTGACGGTTCTGCAAATTCTTCAGCAACATAGCCAAATGCAATAACACCAAGTGCCATTTCAATTTCTGCTAACGAGGCCATGCCTGTAGACACAATAAGATCACAGCCTGTCCTTGCATGTTCAAGAACAAGTGGTGCATTTGTAAGTTCTCCTGAAGGTATTTTTAACCGTTTTATACCTAGGTCATTTACAAGAAACTCAAGACTTTCAGAATCAAATGCAGTAGAAAGAAACTCTATGCCTAAGAAATCACAATGGGAAACCAGTTTATGATGCGCTTCATAAGATAATTCTAACCGGCTTAACATTGCTAGCTGAGATTCTTTCTTTTTCGTATTCGTAACTTGATACGTTGCCTGTTCGGCATCTTCTGTGACTAAATTTTTGGCTTTAAATGTCTGAAATTTAACTATGTCAGCCCCTGCTTTATGAGCAGCTTCGACAAGTTTAAATGCTAGCTTTTCATCACCATTATGATTTACACCAGCTTCAGCAATAATCAGTGTCATTTATTCCTCACTTAACATCTACATTCGCAAAAGAAATATCGTAGAATTTTTTACATGGTACGAAGCGTAAGCCCTTGATCATTTCAATCACTTTTGAACTGCTATCACCTGCTCCATAGGGGTTAGACACCTTCTCTTCTTTTGCTTTGTAACTACGATTTAATGCTGTACCAATAGCAGATATGATTGCTTCTTTGTTCGGTTCAGCATGAATGACACTTTTAGCTGCTAATCTCCCCTTCTGGCGAGATCCAATATTTACTGTTGGGACATCAAATGAAGGAACTTCTATAATGCCACTTGATGAGTTACCAATAACAGCAGATGCATGTTTCACTGCACTCAGGTATCTCTTTTGACCTAATGAAGGTATCGCATAAACACGTTCAGTGTTTTTAGCAGCATAAGCTTCGAGTAATGGAATTATGCGTCGTCCGCCATCGTCTGCATTTGGATAGGTTAGAATAACTTTACATTCTGAATATTCATCCAATGCATCTAATAGAGCATTGAAACTTTCTTCAGCTTTCTCATTGCCCAACGTCACCGGGTGATATGTAACAATGATGTATGGTTTATCCAGGTTAAACGCTAATGACTTACTTAATTCCTGAACTGATAAAAATTCTGCTCTGTTAAGATGATCCAGCCCAATCGCTCCAACGTTAAACACACGGTCTGGCGCTTCACCCAATTGAATAACTCGCTGTCTATATTCTTCTGTTGAAGTTCCATGCAAGTAACTTAATTTGGTAATCGCGTGTCTAAGTGCATCATCATAAGCTCCTTCAGTAATCTCTCCACCATGCAGATGAAGAACTGGAATACGTAGAATCATTGCGGTTTGCGCCGCAGCCAATGCTTCAAACCTATCACCGAGAATAACTAATACATCTGGATTTAAGCGCGCTAAAGCATCTGAGAAGCCAAGGATTCCTAGCCCCATACTTTTAGCAGTACCCACAGCAGAGTCTGAAGACAATAAAATTTCTATTTTTTCGTCAATTTTGAACCCATCCTGCTCAATTTGCCGATAGGTTTCTCCAAACTCAGGTGATAAATGCATTCCAGAAACCAGTAGTTGTAAACTAAGTTCAGGATCATTCTGTATATCTTTCAGAAGCCAAAAAAGCAGGCCATATTCTGCTCTTGTTCCTGTAAAAACAGCTACTTTTTGCTTTCTTGTCATATCAATTACTATTTATTCTCTTATACAGGAGTGCTAGGCAGGTTGATCAATCTCGCTTCAATATATTCAGAACAGATCAAGTCACCTCGAAGTGCCTGCTTAAACATAGGAAGTCGGTGCATCAATTGCCAAACAGGTCTTGTCATCACACCCGCAGCATTCGTTTCTTTCAATACTTGCTCACGAGTTTCAAGATCAGGACAAATTACTGCATTTAACCAATAGTTAGATTGTGCATATTCAGGCTCTGTCACGAATTGAAAGACTGAACCGGTAAAAAGCTGATTATATTTGTTTGCTAATACTCTTTTATTTGCCAAATATGCATCAAGGACTTCCATTTGAGCACAACCTAAAGCAGCATTAATGTTCGGCATTCGATAATTAAACCCGGGCTCATCATGATAAAACTCATACGGATGAGGGACTTTTGCTGTTGTTGTGACATGCTTTGCCTGTTTACCTAAGTCTTCATTTTTACATAAAACCATACCACCACCACCAGTAGTAATGACTTTATTTCCGTTGAAACTCAACGCACTGTAATCACTAAATGTACCCGTATGCTTCCCTTTATAAAATGAACCCAGGCTTTCTGCTGCATCTTCAACTAAAACCAGGTTCCACTTATGGCATACACGAATCAGTTCATCCAACTCAACTGGATGCCCAAATGTGTGCATTGGCACAACTGCCTTTATCTGCTGGTGTGTCTGTTTATGAAAGCAGCCACCTTCTTTTAACTCAGCATTTTCACTCAAATAGGCATCTACAGCTTTTGGACAAAGCCCTAAACTTACAGGAGATATATCTACAAATATGGGTTGTGCTCCCATATGATAAAGTGCATTGCATGTTGCTACAAATGTAAGTGCCTGAGTTATCACCAAGTCGCCAGCTTTCACTCCGGCAAGATATAGTGCCGTATGTAGAGCAGCCGTACCGTTGACTGTGGCAACAGCTTTTTGAGAACCTGTATAGGTTTCAATCTTGCGTTCAAAATCGTCAACAAACTTACCGACGCTAGAAACAAATGTACTTTCCAACGTTTCCATTACATATTGCTTTTCATTCCCATCAAAAGTAGGAGCGTGTAATGGAATAAACTCGTTCGTTTTATATGTATCACGAACAAATTCGACAATTGTAGATACTTGCATCCGTGAGGCTCCCATTACATTTTACTATCTAAATATTTTCCGGTTTCTTTATGACCAAAGTCAGGAATCATTTTAAAAAACAAACCAACAATGTCTTGCTTATTCCATGATTGATCATATTTAAATTTACGGATAGCGTCTTCAAACAACTCAAGTAGCTCAATATCATATTGAAGTTCATTTTTTATAATGCCAAGATTTTCAAATCTTGACATATCAAGCACTTCCTTTTCAGTGAAAAACTCTTCAAAATCTTTTTCGCCAGTCGTATCACTAGCAGTAAAAAGGCAAGGCCATTTACCTTGCGAAGGTATCACATTTACCAGATCACGAGCTTCATCTTCACTTTCACAAAGATGCGCTTCGTAACCACGCTGCTTCAAATATTTTACAGCGATATCGGCAAAAGTAATCAGATGTAATGCTTCGCTTAATTTCGGGAAAAAGATATCGCGGTTTTCACCAAAAATACACGACATCAAACACAACTCACCCGACTCTTGAGGTGTGACAAAGTAGCGTTTGATATCATTTGGGGCAACAATTGGTTGATTTTTTTGAATTCGCTGGTTAAAACCATGAAGTAAGGAACCATCAGAAAAAGCAACATTCGCAAAACGTGCTGTTGATATATTAATCTGTTCACTTCTACGCATCAGAAACATCTCCATGATACGTTTCGATGCCCCCATCATGTTGACAGGATTTGCAGCTTTATCAGTAGAGACACAGAAATATTTCTTGACCCTCGCATCTATTGATTGCTGGATGGTTTTATCCGTATTAAAGACATTAACATCAATCATACGCATCAATGTGTAGGGGTCTTTTTCACTGCGTACATGCTTTAATGCAGATAAATTTAGAACATAGTCATACTTGCCATCAGATTTAATGAAAGCATCATATTCTGAAGAACCAATATCTAATGCAAATGTCTGGAAATCACCATCAATATATCCGAAAGAGCTGCGAATATCGCGAACAAGTTCAACCATGTTATTTTCACTAATATCAACAACATGAAGTTTTTTCGGGTTTCTTTTAAATATTTCTTTTGTTACCGCCTGACCTATTGAACCCGCCCCACCAAGCACAAGAAACCTTGACTTAGAAACTTCAGCAGCAAGCAGTTCTTCGTTTTTGCTAATATCTTCGGAAAACAGAACCTTACTTCTGCCAATCAACGGTAAAATTGCATCACTCATACTTTTTATCCAATTTTCGAATTTTTTATGACATTACTTAGATTCATAACTGTAGTTGTAGTAACCACCGCTATAATGCGAACTCGCGGTTCGCAGCACCGCATTGAGAATAAAGCCTTTCACTTCAATACCGTTTTGCTCAAAGCGTTGCTTGGTCACTTCTATCTCTTTCACTGCGTTCTGGCCAAAGCGTCCCACCAGTAAGGTCGTGCCAGCATGGGCACCGACAATGGCCGGATCTGTTACAGCCAGGATAGGTGGGGTATCCACCACTACGATATCGTAATTGTCAGATGCCCATTCTAACAATTTTTTAAACCTTGGGTGCATCAATAGTTCAGACGGGTTAGGCGGCACTTCACCACGGCCGATAAAATCCAGATTGTCCACGCCTGGCTGTTTGATAATCTCTTCTATAGCAGCTTTATCAACCAAATAACTCGACAGGCCCGGCGTATGATTCACCGCCATGTTCTTTTCCAGCCGGCCTTTGTGCATATCGGCATCGATCAGCAACACACGCTGGCCGGTTTTGGCTATTACCGCCGCCATGTTGGACGACACAAACGACTTACCGATACCTGGGCTGGGGCCGGAAATCATCAGAATATTGTTTTTAGCTTCCATCATGGCAAAGTGCAGGCTGGTGCGTAAACTGCGCAGCGCTTCAATCGACAGGTCCGCCGGGTTTGCCACTGCCAGTAAGCTCTCTTCCACAGTGTGCTGACGCTTGGTTTTTTGTTTCTTTTCCATGTCGCTTTGCCAGTCCGACAGCGGAATACTGGCATAAACAGGTAAACCAATAGCTTCAATTTCATCCGGGTTTTCCACTCCGCGGTGGAAAGCGGCGCGTATCAGAACTAACGCAACTGCCAGCATACCGCCCAGCAAGGTCGCTAACACCACGATTAAGGCTTTCTTTGGCTTAATCGCGTTTGTATAAGACTGGGCGACATCCAGGATACGGACATTACCGACCGTGCTGGCTTTGAGGATATTGAGTTCCTGCACTTTGTTCAGCAACTGAACGTAGATTTGCTGGTTGACTTCTACATCCCGGGTTAAGCGCAGCACTTCTCGTTGGGTTTTGGGTAGCTTTTGCACCTGGCGGTTGAGTTTTTCGCGCTCGCTCAATAAGGTTTTTCGCTTATCCAGCAGTGAAATATAAGCAGGGTGCTCTTTGGTGAAGCGCTGTGAAATTTCACTTTCTTTAAAGGTCAGTTCATTGAGCTGAGATTCCAGAGTGACCATCACCTCCAGAGTCGATTTGGCTTCCAGCCCCAGATCAATAGAATCGTTGGCCTGACGGAACTGGTTCAGCTCGTCTTCTGCTTTGGTCAAATGTACTTTGACATCCGGCAGGTGACCGCGTAAAAACTCCAGACTCTTTTCGGCTTCAGCCGAATTACGGGCCACGTTCTGCAAAAAATAGTTCTGGCTGATGTCATTCAAAATCGCAGTATTCTGCGCTTTATCAGCACCAATGAACGAGAGTTGCAAAATACCGGTCTGTTTACCGCGCTCCGAGACTGACAGGCTCTGCTGTAGCCACTGGATAGTATCTAACCGGGAACGTTTGCTGATACTGAACTCTGACCCTGCCTGTTCGGTCGTCAGCTCCGAGACAAACAGCTGGTACTCGCCGGATGTTGCCAACTCGCCGACTTTCCCTGACAACACTTTCTGCTCTTCGCTGTCGAACAGGATATAAGTCCCGCTGTCCGGGTCATCCACCACCAGGGTATACACCGGTTCTTCTGTGTCCTGAGGGATATCAAATCGACTGATTGCAATGCTGTCTTTACTACCGGACAGACGATTCAAACCCTTACCAATTAAAGGCAACACAGCAGGTTCTGCCAGTGTGGTCAGGTTGAGTTTGTCCACGGTTTTACCGAGGATCATGCGCGAGCGAATAATCTCAATTTCAGTACTCGAAGAAGATTCACCCGAAAACATATCGCCCATCTCCCCCAGGGCAGACATTCCATTGCTTTTATTTTCAACCTGAAGCAGGGCATCGGCTTTATAGATGGGTGTCGCTAACAGTGCATAAGCAATGCCGGCAACCGCAAAGGCGAACGTAATGGCGATAATGGTCCAGCGCCTGTCCAGCAAAATGCCAAACAGCTTGCCCAGATCAATCTCGTCGGAGTCGGATTGTTTCACCGACACTTGTTGCGAAACAGTCATAGTGTCTATCTACTCAGGCTACTCATGATGGTGGATGTCAGGGTGGATGTCATGATGATCGTCCCAGTCTGAAACACTGTCGTTCAAAGTTCGGACCGACAGTTATTGATCACTCACTAAGCATCACTCTGTAAACATCAGTCAGTAAAGACGATGCCAGGTGTTACAGCTTTTGCGCCCAGGCACGGGCGGCTTTGTCGATCAACTGATACGCATGTTCGTACGCTTCCCGGCTCAGGCGGTAGGGGTCGGGAATGTCCTGCTGACCGATCCATTGCCCAAACAGCATGGTTTTGCCTCTGGCTTCAGGCACGATGGAAGCCACGGCATCCATATGGCTTTTTTCCATCACCAGAATCAAATCCACATCACGGCACATCGCCGAAGTCAGTTGCTGAGCCTGATGCCCGTCAAGGGAAACTCCATTTTCGGCGGCAATCTCGCTGGCCGTGCGATCTGCAGGTTTTCCCTGCAGATTACTTTTCTCTGTGCCTAACCCTGCCGACTGAATATTTTTAGCCGGCAGCAATTGTTTGAGCAGCGCTTCTCCCGACGGAGAGCGACAAATATTACCGACGCATACCACAAGAATATTGTTAAACATGGCTTACCAATCCCTCACTCGTACTGCCCCTTCGGTCAGCTGATTAAACCCGGTAATGGTTGGCAGCAACTGGCGTACTACACGGTTCCAGCGCGCAATCGGTGCCGAGGTGACATACACCACATCGTAGGGTTCCAGTTCAAATTCAGTACCCAGCACCAGTGCCGCGGCATCTTTGATATTGAGCTGGTAAATGTCCGCCAATTGCGCGTTGTCTGCTGTGGATACAGTATTTGCCTTGTTATTTTTGCGCACGTTGCGGATCACAAAGACACCGGTCGCATCCGCTTCCAGTTCGTTAATGCCTCCAACACTGCTCAGTGCTTCCGTCAGCGTCATACCGGCCCGGTCAATTTTCAGCAACTGCGGGGCGTTCACTTCACCCATCACAAACACTTTCTGCGCATCGTTGCGCGGCACATGCACTATGTCACCAGGGCGAAGCAGACGGTTTTGCGTCAGATCACCACGCTGCATTAAGGCATACAGCGAAATATCCTGTTCTATGCCATTGCGGGTCAGGGTCACGTTGCGCCAGTCTGCTTCTTTTGCCAGCCCACCTGCTTTGTTTATCGCATCTAAGAGTGTCATCGGCACATTGGTGATCGCTTGCTGGCCCGGCGTGTTTACTTCGCCGGTTACGTACGCTTTTTGCGAGCGGAAGGCCGCGACATTGACATCCACTTGCGGGCTTTCAATAAAAGCCGCCAGCCGACGTGAGATTTCATCACGGATTTGCGTCACGGTTTTGCCGCCGACCTGAACAATGCCGATATACGGATAGAAGATGCTGCCATCGGCATGGACCCAGTTACCAGACTCACTGGAACTGCGGTAGGAACCGGCAGGAATGGTCAGCTCAGGGTGATCCCAGATGGTTATATTCAGAATATCACCGGGGCCGATATAGTACTCATAACCCGTGAGTTCGGCATCCAACGCTGGATTGGTTCTGGCTGTCACTTCTGGCCGTTTTGACTGGTAAATAACAGAGGGTGTCAACGGATAGACGTTAACCTGCTCAGACACGTTGAACGCTTCGTTGTCTGCTTGTTGTTTGTTGTCGGGTAACGACAGATGGGAGCCGGGAACAACCGTACAACCTGCTAATAACAATGACGCCACAGCAGTAAAAAGGAGCTTCTTAGAGAAATCCATATCCAGTCAACGTTGATAAATAAAGAAATTGAATTTTGATCGAAAAACTAACCGCAATTTACAAATTGCAGTTGCCAATTGACAAGTTAGTCACACATTATGCAAACAGCTGAATCACACTAGAGTGACTGCAACTGCTTAATTAGATAAACCCGATGGAGTGATGAGCACGAACTGGCAACATAACACCCAGCACAGCGCATAAAGACAGGAATTGAAAGCCAGTTAAAAGAGAAACTGCAATGATTTTTGTATTTCAGCGACTGCCAATATACAGTCTCTTGACCTTTCAGGCACGCTACCGCCCTTAGGTTACAGCTCCCAAACGCCTTCAATAACATCCATGTTTTCTGCAAGGTGCAGGTTATCGTTTTCACATGACACTCGTGTCAGCCGGATGACATTTTATTAGAAAAATGTGATTTAGGTTACACTTGCCTGTGTTTCAGGCAAAACCTGTGAAAACGCCTGTATTACCCCATCACAATCGTTGCAGAGCGTGTAAAAACGCCCTGATTGACTGTCACTTTGGCTGCCGCATTCTACACAATCACACTCCACTGAGAAACCATTAAATGCAACAGGTCTCAAATTAGAGTAATTAGTCACCGTCAGGTTATTGTTCACAAGAAAAATTCAATTTTCAATGCATTCAACAGAATGTTCACCGAACCTCCTGAACTTACCAGTAAGTACAACGCCTCTTATATAGTTAGTACAAATATTCTAACTGAATGTTTTGTTTTAAAAGCGCAGTAATCAGCAATCTTCACATTCTATACATTGCTATCCTTTATATATCGAAATATCATTGAAAAGCGTTTTGCGTTATCAACAAGCCGCAATCTTTAGTATTTATCACTTAACACAAATCAATAAGGGAATAGGATGAACAAGGTAATCGTTTCTCTGGCTGCATTGCTAATGGCCAGTTCAGCGTTTGCAGCTACCGGCACCACAGGTACTGCAACAGCTACTACTTCTACGACCACAGCAACTACAGCTTCAACGGCTGCGGCCGGTACTGCAGCCGGTACTGCGGGTGCAACGGCTGCCGCTGTTGGCGGTATCACTGCGACTACTGTTGCTGTAGGCGCTGCCGTGGCAGTAACAGCCGTAGCTGTTATTGATGCCAACGACAACGACACAGCGACATCAACGTCTGTAAATCGGGGCTAAGCAAACACGCTTTGCTGTCCCTGATTCGATAACCGCACATCTGTGCGGTTATTTTTATTTCTGTCATTGACCTGTGACTACTATTGACCTGTGACTCCCATTGACCTACGACTAGCGGATACCTAATGCTCAACGCCCGTCTTTCTGTAAACAGACGCTTTCTGGTACTCATCGCCCTGTTACCGCTTTTTTTATCCGGATGCAGCCAAAAATTTCAGAATGTGTCGGATACCTTTCGTCTTGCTGTTCGCGGTGATGATGACACAGTAAAATCCGCAGCCTGGATTGAACAGCTCCCTTACGCCAGTATGTACGCCCGTATCGGAGACGGACCTCAGGCCTTTATGGTGCTGGCACTGGCAGAGCCTGCTGCGGTTCTGACATCGTCAAAAACAGCGACTGAGTCAGAAGCTACCGGGCAAAAGACAACTGAGCCGGTAGCCGCAGAACCGAGCATGCAGCTGAAATGGCTGGCCGCCGACAAGGGCATGCTGGTGACAGAGCACGGGCGGCTGGTGAAAACCCTGAACCTGCCTCTTGGTAATCTGGTACAGGTTACGGCAGAAACGCCAGACCCGGTCGCACTCGGATTGCAACTACCCACTACGCCGACAACCTGGATCCGCCGCATCGACTGGCAGCCCGGCTATCACTTTGGTTATCAGCTCACCTCCCGCTTTGAGGACAAAGGGCTGGTGACTATTAGGATCAACAATATTATTCAGTCTGCACGCTATTTTGTTGAGACGGTCAATGTACCCAGCCTGGATCTGCAGTTTGACAACGCTTTCTGGATTGAGCCCGCCAGTGGTCAGGTACTGAAAAGTCGCCAGCTTATCGCACCCGGCTTACCTGAAGTCGAAACACAATTGCTTAAAGCTTACGGACGATAACGGTTTATGAATCCAGATAATCACTTGCAGCGGATGTTTTCGCCTCGCCAGACATGGCTTTTCGCGCCAGGATCTATGATGAACGCCGCTTTGATACCGGCTGTTTTTAAACTGACGGCTTTGATACTAACAGCTTCATCAATTGTATCGCCCGCCATGGCGACGCCTGTTGAGGCGGCACCCACCTTCGTCAGAGTACAGCTGGACAGCGGCGAAAAAGAACTGCAACTGCGCTACCCGCAAACTGTCCGCCTGGATCGGGTTCAACAAGACGCGCTAGCCAATGTATACCAGTTAACGACAAAATCAGACAAGACGGCTCAGGCTCTGTACTGGAGCGGTTCCTTTTTATGGAAAGCCGATCACCGTGCGAAGCAGACCCTCGCGCTGCAGCAGCAAACCGTAGACAAGCAGATCCGAGCGCTGGCCGATCACTGGCGCTACCATCGCCCGGCTGCCAGTGAGACTCTTATTCAGCTGGCACAAAGTTTAGCCTCACCTTTGCCTGGTGAGCGCATTTTTCTTCCGTTAGACAGCGATCGCGTGCGTATTGTGCCGGACAACAACCCTGCGCTGAACGGGCCTTTTGTGTTGCGATTCGCCACCCGGCCCAATACCGTTAAGGTGACAGGGGCCCTTAAGCTGCCGACCGGCAGCAATACGGCTGATCTTTCCCTGCCGTGGCAGGAAAGGCAGGATGCCGCAGGCTATCTGAAACAGATACAAGCGTTATCGGTGGCCAACCGGGATTACGTCTGGGTGATTCAGCCCGACGGCAAAGCCGAACAACACAGCATCGCGTACTGGAACCGGCAACATAAAGATATCGCGCCGGGTGCCATTCTTTATCTTGCGTTTACCGATCTGCCAGCAAGTGCGAAGTCGTTAAATACTCAAATTATTCATTTGCTTTCACAAAGGCCTTTCTGATGGATCAGCCTGTTATGTCTTCCTGTACCAAGCGCCTGGGTCTTCGTTTTCCGGGTCTCCGTTTTCTGTCAGGATTATCTCTGGGGGTTATCACCCTTGCGGCCCATGCCGATGACTTCAGTTATCCTGATTTTTCCGTTTCCCAATCCGATTTTGGTGGCGTAGGCCTGATCCAAATGCCTTCCGGTCGTGTTGCGCCGGAAGGCGAGTTCACCTTTGGTGCCACCTATAACCAGGATTACCTGCATTACAATGTGTCATTGCAGTTGTTCCCCTGGCTGGAAACCACCATACGCTACACGCTAGTTCAGGATGTTCTCTACAGTGAGGACGAGGACTTCAGTGGCGACACCAAATACACTGACAAAGGCATAGACTTTAAGCTTAGGCTATTAGAAGAAAGCTTCTGGATACCAGAAACCTCTGTCGGTATTCGTGATTTTGGCGGTACCGGATTGTTTGACGGCGAATACATTGCGGCCAGCAAACACTGGGGAGCGCTGGATTTTACCCTGGGGCTGGGCTGGGGCTACATTGGCAACGGCGCCAATCTGTCCGGCGATAAAAGCCTGAGCAGCGACTGCGGCCGAAATACCGAGTATAAAGGCAAAGGCGGCAGTGTCGATTTCGAGCGCTGGTTTTCCGGCTGCATGGCGTTATTTGGCGGGGTGGAATACCAGACACCCTGGCGGCCTTTGCGACTGAAACTGGAATATGACGGCAACGACTATACCAGTGATTTTCCTGTAACCCGTGCGGACTCGGATATGTCTCAGGACAGCCCGATAAACCTGGGGGTGTTATACCGCCTGGGCGACTGGGGTGATCTGCGAATAAGCTATGAGCGCGGCAATACCTGGACCGCCGGTTTTAACCTTAATACCAATTTTAATCAGCTGACAACCTCCTGGCGCGATACACCTGCCACCACTTATGCGCCCGACAGGCAAAAACGGTCCACCACCAGCGCAGACTGGCAGAACATCGCAAATCAGTTGCATACCAACGCCGGTTATGAAAACCCGACCCTGTACGCAGATGACCATACAGTGACTGTAGAGGCGCCGCAGAACAAATACCGGGATCGTGACCAGGGCTATCAGCGTGCGGCGACCCTGCTCAGCAATCAGTTACCGACAGATCCTGACACCGGCCTGCCGCTTTATAGCGAGTACCGCCTGATCGAAACCAGCAACAAGCTGCCGGTCAAAGAAACCCGGGTGAATGTGAAGGCATTTGATCAGGTCGCCAGTCACAGCTATGTCAATGCCTCTATCGATGATGCCATCACTCATCAGGTACCGGCACAACCACAAGGCCGGTTGATTGCGACAGACACTGACAAATGGGACCTGAGTGTGTCCCCGACCCTTCAGCAGTCTTTTGGTGGCTCGGAAGGGTTTTATCTGTACAACTTAGGGGTGACGGCTGGTGCCAGTTACCACATGACAGACCATTGGGAACTGGGCGGCAGCGTCTATCTCAATCTGTTCGATAACTATGATAAGTTCCTCTACGATGTGCCGCCCGATGGCACAGATTTAAAACGTGTTCGTACTCTGGTTCGCCAGTACATTGATGGCAATCCGATCCGGGTCAACAATCTTCAGCTGACCTGGATGGATCAACTGGCGGATAACTGGTACGGGCAAGCGTACACAGGTTACCTGGAAATGATGTTTGCCGGTGCCGGCAGTGAAGTGCTTTATCGCCCTATGGGGAAAAACTGGGCGCTGGGTGCTGATATGAACTACGTGATTCAGCGAGACCCGGATACCCAGTTTGGTCTTTTCCATGACGAGGTGCATTTTGACCCCATCACAGGACGTGACTACAAAGTGCAAACTGGCGCGCTAACCGGCCACGCCACTTTCTATTACCAGCCGCAGTGGTCTTTGTTACCCAATACGCTGATGAAAATCAGTGCCGGGCGCTACCTGACAGAAGATGTGGGTGTAACCTTCGACTTCTCCAAGCAGTTTGACAGTGGGGTGATTGCCGGTGCCTTTGTGACCAAAACCAACCTGTCGGCCGAAGAATTTGGTGAGGGCAGTTACAATAAAGGCTTTTACATCTCGATCCCTTACGATCTGATGACAGTAAAACCAAGCCGCAACCGCGCCAATATTTCCTGGCTTCCTCTGACGCGCGACGGCGGGCAGATGCTCAACCGTAAGTACCAGCTCTATAACATTACCGATGCGCGTTATCCCTGGTACAGCCGGAAAATGATGCAAGCGGAATAAGTATGAGGATCATGACTTTATAGTCAGGTGACACTGGATGGCCCGCCTCGGCGGGTCAGCTTACTGCTGAGATCGCAACCGCTCCTGCTTTTCTGCCCTCTTCGCTTTTTCTCCTGTTTTTTAGCTTTCTTTATATCCTTTCAACTCTTTTTAGTTGCTCTGTGTGTCTGATTTCGCCAACAATTAACCCTGCAAAATGAATGGATTTATTGCACCTCTGCGCTACTACGCTCCCAGTCACTCTGCTGAGCCGTTGCACCGGGATCCCGTACCGACTATATAAAAAGTGGCTAAATATTAATCTTCATCGAATACTGTCGCCTTCCTGAACTGATGGAGTGATCTCGTAATCGACGTTTGTGAGGTAGAAATATGTTCAGAAAATATGCTGTTTTTTCGGTAACATTTCCCGTACTGCATAAAATCAACCTGTTGCTGGCGATCGCGTTTTTTGCCACCTGCTGTTACCAACTGGTAGTTCAGGAGGATATCGTGTTCAGTTTGGGGTTATTGGCCGTCATGTTCCTGCTGACTCTTTTTGCTGGTTCGTCAAACTACCGGCGCAAATATATCAGCTTCCCCTATTCAGTCGATTGACCCTGACATTCATTGCAAATGAAAGCGAACATCGCAAATCAAAGCGAGAGCGGGGCTCGGCATCCCGTGCCTTTAGGCCACGCTTAAGGGAATGTTGCTTTTTTGTATAAAAAGTAACTTTTGATGAGCCTCGGTTATCCCGATTTTTTTGTCAGGGATCACGGATAGTAGAAACTTGTTCAATAATTTCCTGCAAGTGGCCTATGGCTGCTTGCTTCCGCTAAGAGCACCCACCTATAATTTGCCTTGTGAGTACATATTTACTTAATTCTAATGCTCTACTGAACACATTAAGATAAAATTACAAAGATAATTTTTTACTTTTCTTCTTTATCGCATCACAAATTGCAGTTATCAATGGAAGTGTCATAGTGACAGATACACACACAAAAGCCGTCCCGTCAGGCCCTCAACTTGTTCATCAATCTAATCAAACTATGCCAACACCAGACAGCACTGATGAAATTGATCTCGTCCAGCTGGTAAGAACACTGTGGCAAGAAAAGCTGCTGATAGCGCTGATTACTGTTGTTTTCGCCATCGCAGGTGTTGCCTACGCACTGACCGCGCAGGAATGGTGGACGGCCAAAGCCAAAGTGATTCAACCTCAGATCACCGACTTTGCCCAGCTGCAACGCGAAATTAGTGCCTTCCAGCCTGCCTTTGATGTTTATCAGGCCGACGGTACAGTACTGGTCAGCACCCAGCTTCTGGATGTAGCTGATGCCGAAGTGCTGTTTAAGCATTTCATCAACGGCTTTAATTCGCTGGAAAACAAGAAGGCATTCTTAATGAACAGTAGCGATTTTCAGCAGTTTCTGACTGACAATAATGTCGCCGCTGAAGAAGACACTGACAAAGAGTTAGAAGACTGGTTCGAGAAAATCACCGCTCAGCCAGCCAGCAAGCAGGAATCCGATACCTTCGTGATTAACCTGCAGGCCACCACCAGCAACAGTAGCTTTGATATGCTGAAACAGTACATCGATTTCGTTTCAGCTAAAGTCTATAACGATACATTAGCTAACGTGCAGGCGCTGGTGTCAGCCAAAGAGTATGAGCTGAAACAACAGCTTAAGGTACTGCGCAGTCAGGCCAGCAGTTATCTGCAGGTTGAAAAAGAGCGTACCCAATACGCCCTGAATATCGCCAGCGCCGCGGATGTCAATCAGCCGGTTCAGAACCTGGGTGATAACGAGATCTTTGCCATCAACTTAGGTGCCAAAGCACTGGCGGCCAAAGTGAGTGCCCTGGAATCGGTAAAAAACCTGAGCGTGGTTGAACCCCGCATTCAGCAGGTAGAAGCGCGTCTGTCGCTGCTGCAGGGCACTGAACTGGATAAAAATATCAAATTCAAAACCTACCGTTTTCTTGAAAACGTAGAAAAGCCGGTGACCAAAGACAAACCTAAACGCTCACTGATTGTAGTGATCGCCACCCTGCTGGGCGGTATGCTGGCTGTGGCCTTTGTTCTGATTCGCTCTGCGTTCAGAAATCACGACTGATTGCCAACACAAGCAATCAGAGACGGCATAAACAAAAAGGCCAGTCCGTTACCCGGACTGGCCTTTTTGTATCTATTTGTACTTCTGTTTCAGTTACTGGCAATGTGCCTGGATTACGGCAATCGAACCAGAGCAGCTATTCAACCGCTGATTGTTGTAGCTGAAGCCACAGTGATTTCACCAGCTGCTGATCGGCAGGGTTCAGTTCAGACTGCGCATGCTTCAGACTGTCATTCACCACCTGGTTCATGGCTTCCAAAGACGCAATGCCGTCACGTTCACACTCTGCTGCCGACAACGAAATGTGGCCACGCAGGTAACCGCCTGCAAATAACTCGTCATCCGATGCGGTTTCCACCATCAGGTCAATCAGGGTGAGCAGCTTTTCTTCGTATTGCTGGATCATCTCGTCACTCTTTCGTTTTATCTGAATCTGGCCCTGTGCGGATCAGAATAGGTTTACTCACGCCACTGATACGCATTGCTGTGATGCGAATCAAAGCGGCTCAGGAAAATCGTCTGCGCTGAGCGGTTGGACACCATAATGCTGACGCAACACTTCTGACAGTATGCCTGCTCGCTCCGGTGTATGGCCATTCAGGTAATGCTGCACCTGCTGGCGGACTTTGCGGGTAAATGCTACCCGATCCGGCTCATGATCACCACTCAGGTTGTCGCAGCTGACCTGAAAACGAAAGCCGCAACTGGCCGACAACAGCCACTCTACCGCCTGAGGTTTCACTTCAACCTGCTCAAACACTGCCTGCTGATCAGCGTCCCGCCCGTCTGGCAAATACCAGTAGCCATAATCTTCCAGCAAGCGACGCTCGGGGCCGGCAATACACCAGTGCGCTATCTCGTGCAGTGCAGAGGCGAAGTAACCACGGGCAAACACAATTCTGTGATGCGGGTGCCCAGTATCGGCAGGAAGATAAACCGGCTCATCACCGCCCAGCACCAATTCGGTGTTGAGGCTGGTTAAGAAAGTGCGGTTAAAGAGTGTTATCAGGTCGTTATAATCGTGAGGCATGGACTGTGTGGCTTCATTTAACATCTGGGAGGTCGCGCTGATTATCCCAGCCCCTCCCGCAAGAATGCCGCCGATTATAGCGGGTTTGGGATCATAGTGCTAACCGCAACACATAAGCCTTACATCACGAGGAGACTCACGCTAGCACTGAAGCCCATGGTATGATGCAGCCTTCCTGAACGCCTAGTAGCAAGATAATGCAAATTATTATCCAAGCATACTGTTGCCCGTAATATCGACATCGCGATTTTCCATGCTCACAGAATCACTCATGCCAAAAACCACTATAAACATCGAAACATTGTTAGACCGTGAGCAAGTGCTGCCTCTGACATCGCTTATGTCAAAAAATATTACCGGCAAAACCGTGATGATTACGGGTGCTGGAGGTTCAATTGGTTCAGAGTTATGCAGACAGATCATCCCACTGAAACCCAGAAAATTAGTTCTATTTGAGTTAAATGAATTTAACTTATACCGCATTCATCAGGAAATCAGTTTGCAACTCAAAAACCTGGGCCTTGAGATTCCATTGGTCGCAGCTTTAGGTTCTGTTCAAAATCAGCAGAGAACTCAATCGCTGATGGTAAAACATCAGGTAGATAACCTTTATCATGCTGCAGCATACAAACATGTCCCTATGCTTGAAGAAGAGCAAAACATCATTGAGGGATTGTATAATAATGTCTTTGGTACTTTGGCATTAGCAAAAGCAGCAATACAGACTAAAATCAGCCACTTCACCCTGATTTCTACCGATAAAGCCGTACAACCTATTAATATAATGGGTGCCAGCAAACGACTGGCAGAGCTTATAGTGCAATCTCTGGCTCAGTATCAGAACACAACACTATTTACAGCAGTACGATTTGGTAACGTGCTTGATTCTTCCGGTTCGGCCGTACCGTTATTCAGGCAGCAGATCCAGCAAGGCGGACCAGTAACTGTTACGCATCCTGATGCAACTCGCTACTTCATGTCTATTCCAGAAGCTGCGCAATTGGTGATTCAAGCAAATGGAATGAGCGAAAACGGACAGCTGTTCGTTCTTGATATGGGGAAACCGATTAAAGTTTTAACATTGGTTAAACGACTGATTCAGCAATTTCACCCGGTGAATACTCACCAGGCCAGCCCCGAGATAGAAATCATTTTCACCGGGCTTCGGGCTGGAGAAAAGCTCGAGGAAGAGCCGCTTATCACAGACAATGCAAAAAGAACTGTGCATCCCAAAATCATGGTATTAACAGAAGAACCGAGCCCATGGTCTGAAACAGAAGCCTATTTAAACCAACTCAGCCAATATTGTGCTGACACAGATTTAGACGGTATTCGTTCCCTTTTAAGCCACTTTATGTGCCCAAGAGCCGCTGGCGATTGTCTGAAACAGTAACGAACAACAAAAAAAGAGGACGCCCCAACGTCCTCTTTTTGTTTAACTTGCCGCTCTGAATCAGATTATTCTATTTCTTTCAGCTTAGGCGTCGAGGTCATCACATCGGCGTTTTGCGCGCGGTGGCGCAACAGGTGATCCATCAGGACGATAGCCACCATGGCTTCTGCAATAGGTACGGCGCGAATGCCGACACACGGATCATGCCGACCACGGGTCACCACTTCAGCGCTTTCGCCCTGCTTGTTGATTGTCTCGCCCGGCACGGTAATGCTGGATGTGGGCTTGAGTGCCAGGTGGGCGACGATGTCCTGACCGGAGGAAATCCCGCCTAAGATACCGCCAGCGTGGTTTGATTTGAAACCTTGCGGTGACATAGCATCGCGGTGTTCGCTGCCGCGCTGTGTCACAACGTCAAAGCCATCGCCAATTTCCACGCCTTTCACTGCGTTGATACCCATAAGCGCATGGGCAATGTCGGCATCCAGGCGATCAAACACCGGCTCACCCAGTCCAACCGGGACATTCTCAGCCACGACTGTCAGTTTGGCACCGATGGAATCGCCTTCCTTCTTGAGTTTGCGGATCAGCTCATCCAGCGCGTCGACTTTCGAGGCATCCGGGCAGAAAAACGCATTCTGCTCGACCTGATCCCAATCAACCGTATCAATACTGACGTCGCCCATTTGCGATAAGTAAGCACGCACTTCGATACCGTGAACCTGTTTGAGGTATTTTTTAGCGATTGCACCAGCCGCTACCCGCATCGCGGTTTCACGGGCGGAAGAACGGCCGCCGCCGCGGTAATCGCGGACGCCGTATTTTTGCTCGTAGGTATAATCAGCATGGCCGGGACGGAACAGATCTTTAATCTGGGAGTAGTCTTTTGAACGTTGATCAGTATTTTCGATCATCAGACCGATAGAAGTACCGGTTGTCTGGCCTTCAAACACGCCGGCCAGGATTTTGACCTCATCCGGCTCACGGCGTTGTGTGGTGTACTTAGAGGTTCCCGGCCGACGACGGTCGAGATCGTGCTGCATGTCGGCTTCTGTCAGTGCCAACCCCGGAGGGCAACCATCAACGATGCAGCCCAGCGCCAGACCATGGCTTTCGCCGAAGGTGGTGACGCGAAAAACTTGTCCAATTGTGTTGCCTGCCATGACTTCCCCTGTAACTTTGCTTCTGGCTTTTTGTAATCATTGAATAGTGCAAAGTTGCGCAGGGGAATGCAAGCAGAATCGGCGTTGAGCCGTTACTGGTCTTTCTTAGACTTCCATTTTTTTATGCCGGGCGATGTCGACTCATGACCTGAACGGTCCGGACGGCCGCCTTTCGGCCCTTTGCCCGCTTGCCCGCCGGATTTCTTATCGTGCGGTCGCTGCGGCGATTTGCCCGGTTTGCCGCCCGGACGACGACGCTCGACCTCGCCTTTACCTTTATAGGTTTTGTACCTGACCGGCGCTTCCTGCTCACTCTGCTGGCGGGCATCGTACAGTTTAGCGTCTGTGGCTTTGCTGATGGCCTGCCCCTGGCTGTCGACCCGCGACGCTTCTTCTGTCTTGCTCGACAGCGCCAGTAAACGGTGAATCTCTGCCATTTCATCATCGGTCAGATAGCGCCATTTACCGTTTGTCAGACCGTCAATGGTGATATTCATGATGCGGACGCGGCGAAGTTTATACACTTCAAAGCCCAGTGCTTCACACATACGACGGATCTGGCGGTTAAGGCCCTGCGTCAGCACAATACGAAAGGAATAGGTGGTTTCTTTGGTGACTTTACAAGGCAGAGTGACGGTATCGAGAATCTCAACACCGGAGGCCATTTTGGCCAGAAACGCCTCAGTCACCGGTTTATCCACCCGCACTACATATTCTTTTTCGTGCGAGTTACCGGCGCGGAGGATCTTGTTGACGATATCGCCGTCATTGGTCATGAAAATCAGACCATCAGACGCCTTATCCAGCCGGCCGATCGGGAAAATACGTTTGCGGTGGCCAATGAAGTCAACAATATTCCCTTCAACATGCCTTTCCGTGGTGCAGGTGATCCCGGCGGGCTTGTTCAGCGCAATATAAACAGGCTGCTCTTTGCGGCGCAGCGGTTTGTCATCCACCAGTACTTCATCATCCGGGCCGACTTTCACCCCCATTTCTGGCTGCTGGCCGTTAATCAGCACCCGGCCTTGCTCAATCAGTTTGTCGGCTTCCCGGCGCGAGCAGTAACCTGTGTCACTGATAAATTTATTCAGGCGAACCAGACTGGTGTCTGAGGATGGTGCGTCATTACGAGACTGAGGTTTATTTTCTGGCATGATGATCTTCTTCATTGTGCGTTTCACAACGCGTTCGGAAGCAGGGATTTTACTGAAAAATAGTCGAATTTCCATGCTTTAACATCTAATGAACAACGAAACAGACTGACTCATCAATCCTTTACACAGTATCAGATTGATTTCACTCAACGTTTGATATTCCAATGCGTCATTTTAGATACAAAAAAGGCGTACCCATGGTATTCACTGCCTCATAATACGCATTAGATATCAGTTCGCTTGATTTCATTTAATGGGTTTGGTATTAAGCTTCTCGCTTTTTTACATTAAACATTTTAATACAAAGTTGGTTATATCAATGAAATCAATCGTTATTCTTTCTGCTGCATGTTTCATGGCCTCCGCCCCTACTTTTGCAGAGACATCATCACCCGCCGAGACAGTCTCATCCAACAAAACGTATTTTTATGGTGGTATTGGTACTATCGGCCTGACGATGAAAGACAAACCCGATGCAATTACTGAAGATATTACACCAAACCTTTCTCTGGGGTTGGGTCACGAGTTCAGTGAATATCTTGCTCTGGAAACCTTCATCAGTTTCAGCTCGACAGAATATTCCAATGAATGGAATCCTTATGATAATACTAAAATTGAGCTTTCACTCAGCCAGATTGGCGTCAGTGTTGTGCCGTCAACCGGTGAACTGGGTAATTCAGGCATTAAACTTTACGCACGCCTGAACGCTTCTATGGTCAGTGCCGATGCAGAAGTTTCCGGTTCAAGCCTGAATGGCTACACATTAAACTCCAGCGATACTGGTGCCATGCTGGATGGTGGTGTGGGTATCCAATGGAATATCAATGATAACTTTATGATTCGCGGCGAATACCTGACAAATTTAGCAGACAGTTCACTGGATGATTTCAGTGATTACTTCGACTATCAGGGCGCTCAAATAGCGGTAGGATATCGCTTCTGATCACATCCAAACCATAAAACGAAACTCAGTAAGACAAAGGGGCTTTACGCCCCTTTATATTTATTTACCTGTTTCATTCAATGGCAGTTCGCCGTGAGACCGACGTCCGACATAATCATGCTCCAGGGCTTTTTGCAGCTGCGCCGCGACATGACCCGGTGACTGGGTTTTCGCGCACACCAGGCGATACATGGCCGGGATCACGAACAAAGTCACCAAAGTCGCAAACGCCATGCCGAAGAACACCACAGTACCGACCGAAATACGGCTTTCATAACCTGCGCCAGTCGACAGCAGCAGTGGCAAGGCACCAAACAAGGTGGTGAATGCCGTCATCAGAATCGGGCGTAAACGCCGTGCTGAGGCATCGACAATGGCCTGCTCAAAGGCGATGCCTTTATCCCTGAGCTGGTTGGCAAATTCAACAATCAGAATGCCGTTTTTGGTCACCATACCAATCAGCATGATCATGCCGATCTGACTGTAGATATTCAGACTCTGCCCCATCAGGATCAGTCCCAGCAAGCCGCCGAAGATCCCCAGCGGAACGGTCAGCATCACCACCATAGGGTTAATGAAGCTTTCGAACTGCGCCGCCAGTACCAGATAAGCCACCAGCAACGCCAGACCGAAGATCATCGCCATACTGCTCTGGTTCTCGCGGAAATCTTTCGATTCGCCACCATAGTCGATAACAATATCACTCGGCAGCATAGACAAAGCCTGCTCATCCATAAAGTCCAGCGCTTCACCCAAGGTATGGCCGGGCAGCAGGTTGGCAGAAATGGTGATCGACTTCTGCTTCTCGTTATGGCTCAGCTTGCGGGCCGCCGCCACTTCTTCGACTTTCGCCACACTGTTGAGCGAAACCAGCTCACCGTTCTTGGCACGGACGTAAATCCGGCTCAGATCCATTGCATTGTTAAAACTGTTTTCATCTCCGCGCAAATACACATCGTATTCTTCACCACGCTCAACAAACGTGGTTTCACTGCGCCCGCCCAGCATGACTTCCAGCGTTTCTGCGATATCCGACTGCGGAATGCCCAGCTCGGCTGCCCGGGGGCGATCAACCGTCACCACCAGCTCTGGGGTGGTTTCGGCGTAATCTATGTCCACGCCGTCCATCATGCCGCTGCCCTGCGCGACATCTTTCAGTTTGGTGGCCCAGGCAAACAGCTCGTCGTAATCGGCACCATTGAGGATAAACTGCATCGGCTCGGAAGAACCGCCCCGGAATCCCGGCATGAAAGGCCAGACACGGATATCCGGAATGCCCTGCAGGGCTTTGCGGATCACCCCGAGCGCCTGAGTCGCGCTGACATCGCGATCTTCCCAGTCTTCCAGCTGCATGATCACAAAACCGGTCTGATCCCCGGCCCGGCCGCCAAAGGCCGGGGTCTGGATGCTGACAGAGCGGATCAGCCCTTTGCCTACCATGGGCAACAAGCGCTGCTCAACCTGCTCGATATTGCCGACCATGCGGTTATAACTGGTCGCTTCCGCGCCGCGGACAAAGGCAAAGATCACCCCTCTGTCTTCAGAGGGCGCAAGCTGGCTCGGGACCATTTTGAACAGCCAGACACTGGCGCCTACCACAGCGACAATCAGCAATGGCGCAGCCCAGCGCCAGCGAACGGCCTGAGTGACGGCTTTGCGGTACACAGCCTCCAGTGCAGCAAACTGACGGTCGACAAAGCGGTTAAACGGCCCGGGTTTGACATTGGCTTTGAGCAGCTTACTGCCCAGCACCGGACTTAAGGTCAGTGCCACCAGGGAGGAGAACAGCACAGACATCGCCAGCAGCACGGAAAATTCGGTGAACAGCGGTCCCACCATGCCATCCATAAAACCGATAGGCAGGAAGACCATGACCAGTACCAGTGTGGTGGCAATTACGGCAAACCCGACCTCTCTGGTGCCTTTAAAGGCAGCCAGCAAAGGTGGCTCGCCCCTTTCGATATGGTGGTAAATGTTTTCGACCACCACTATGGCATCATCCACCACCAGGCCGATAGCCAGAATCAGGGCCATCAGGGTCAGCAGGTTGATGGAAAAACCGAGATAGTAAGCGGCCATGAAGGCGGAAATCAGCGACACCGGAACAGTGACCGCCGGGATCAGGGTCGCCCTTGCCTGGCCGATAAAGACATACAGCACCAGCACCACCAACGCGCCTGTGATCAACAAGGTGTTGTAGACCTCGTTGATCGAGCGTTCAATAAAGATGGTCGAGTCATAATCCACTGCCAACTGGGTACCGTCCGGCAGAAAACGCTGTAATCGGTCCACTTCTTTTTGTACCGCATCGGCGGCTTGCAGCGGGTTGGCGTCTGACATCGGCACTATACCCAAGCTCAGGCTCGATACGCCATTGCTCTTGAAGGTGGCATCTTCGTTTTGCGCACCTATGGCCACATCGGCGACATCTTTGAGGTAAATCGGCGTGCCGTCTTCAGTATGCCGCACCATCAGGTACGAGAAATCTTCTGCGGTGCGGTACAAACGCGCGGTGCGCACCGACATAGTGGTCGCATCGTTACGCACTTCGCCGCCCGGCAGCTCGACGTTTTCATCACGCAGGGCGTCGATAATATCCGTGGTAGTCACGCCGCGTCCTGCCATCTGCTCAGGCAACAGGCGGACATACATGACTTTATACAGCGCGCCGGTCAGTTGCACTGAGCTGACACCATTGATCAGGCTGAACCGGTCGGTTAGCACCCGATCGGCGTAGTCCGTCAGCTGCGAGCGATCCATTTCACTTGAAGTCAGATTGATATAGATAGCCGCTTCGCCTGACCCGTCATCTTTGGAGACAATCGGCTCGTCTGCGCCATCGGGCAGACTGCGCCGGGCACGGGAAACGGCGTCACGTACGTCGCTGACCCCTTCGGTCAGGTTCCAGCCCATTTCGAACTCAACGCTGATCCGCGAGCTGCCGTTACGGGTGGTAGAAGTAATGCTTTCAATGCCGCTGATGCCCGACAGCTCGTCTTCAAGCACAGTGGTGACACGGCTTTCCATGATGGTTGCCGATGCCCCTTCGTACGAAGTACCTATGCTGATCACCGGATTTTCAACGTCGGGCATTTCCCGGACCGGCAGTTTGCTGAATGACACCAGACCAAACACCACCAGCAGCACGCTCAGCACAATTGCAACTACAGGGCGTTTTACTGCAACGTCAGATAACCACATCAGGCATTATCTCCCGCTTGCACTACACTGGCCGCTTTGGTCTCAGACGGGTTGCCAAGACTGACGTCCTGCACGGCCAGACCGTCGCGCATATTGACCAGTCCCTGAACCACAATACGATCACCGATCTGAATACCCGATTCGATCACCACTTCGTTTTTCACTCTGGCGCCCAGCGTCACTTCAGTTCGGTGTGCAATGCCTTTGGCATCAACAAGGTAAACAAAACGCTTGGTGCCGGAATACTCCAGCGCCTGAACCGGAATAATCGCGGCCTGCTGCGGGGTAAAATCCAATGCTGCCGCCATCAGCATGCCGGGTTTGAGCTTGCCGCTGGCATTGTCAAACGAGACGCGCACCCGGATATTGAGTGATTCGGCCTGCACCCGTGAGTCAATGGCCTGAATCGTGCCGTGAAAGGTGTCGTCCGGCCATGCCTGACTTTTCGCCAGTACCGCCATACCAGGTGCCAGTTTCGACAGATATTGCTCAGGCACTTGTACATCAAGGCGCATTTGTGACAGATCATCCAGGGTAAACAGCTCACTGCCTACCGTCACGGTATGACCTGCGCTGAAATCAATCAGGCCAACAGTGCCGGTAAACGGTGCACGAATCTGGTGATCATCCAGCTCTGCTTTGGCCGCATCAAGACGGGCTTTGGCGATACTCACGCTCGCCTGCTGCGCTATCAGTTCGGTCTGGGTCAGCGCCCCGCGCTTCACCAACCGCTGATATTCGGTGTATTTCCGCTTTTCGTCGTCATAATAGGCTTTCGCTTCGTCGTAAGCGGCCTTGGGTTTGGCGTTATCGAGCTGAACCAGCAACTGCCCCTGTGTCACTTTCCGCTCGGTATCCACCACGATGCGATCCACCTTGGCGGCCACTTCCGTGGCAATGGTTACTGAACGCTGAGCGGCCAGTTTACCCACCAGAGAGACAGAACTGACCACTTCGTGTGACGTTACTTCGCCTGTCGCAACCGGCACGCTGCGACCAGGCTTGGGCTGACTGGCGGCTTGGGCAGCATGAGACTGCTGCTGAAAATAGAAATACCCCCCGCCGGCCAGGGATGCCGCTACCACAACGGCCAAAACAACTTTCTTCATGCTTACGCATCCTGTTCTTTGTTATGGGCTAATCATATCTGACCCACAGAATAATCGGGGTAAAGAAATGTAAAGCTAAGCAAGTTTTCCTCACAAAAAAGCACAAACCGCAGACGTAACTTGCAAAACGACGAAAAATCCAGCAAGCAACGATGAATATTCAGAAAAAGGGTTTACAGTCTTCACCTGTTTGCTATTATCCGCACCGCACTTGTGGAGGGGTTCCCGAGTGGCCAAAGGGATCAGACTGTAAATCTGACGGCTCCGCCTTCGAAGGTTCGAATCCTTCCCCCTCCACCATTTTTTTATGAAAGTGGTACGCTGTACGGCTTTCACGGCTGATAAAGCCAGACAATACGTAAAAAATCCCGTGGAGGGATTCCCGAGTGGCCAAAGGGATCAGACTGTAAATCTGACGGCTCCGCCTTCGAAGGTTCG